>JBJXGI010000042.1:0-180946 GCA_046153645.1 Elusimicrobiota bacterium
CCAAGAAAATTTACTTATCCAGCGCTGATTGGATGCCAAGAAATTTTTATGCCAGGCATGAAATTGCCTTTCCCATAAAAGATCCTATTTTAAAAAAATATATTAGAGAAGTTATCTTAGCAACAAGTTTAGCTGAGAATATTAAAGGATGGAATCTCCAACCAGATGGAACCTATCGGAGAGTTTCCCCCGCCTATTCCAACAAACAGGTAAGATCTCAATTTTTATTTGAACAACTAGCTAAAAAACGTTACGAAAACACATTGTTAGCACAAAGGTAAAAATCATGCCAACTTTTCTAAGAGCTGAGCTCATTTCAGCATTACAAACCGCCATTGGCCCCGTTATTCTTATTTCAGGCATTGGTCTTTTATTATTAACCATGACCAACCGTTTGGGCCGGGCTATTGACCGCGCCCGCCTGATCGCCACAAACAACGCCAAGAATAACAATGACAACCAAGAGCAAATTAAAATCATTTACTTAAGGGCTCGCATTTTACGACAAGCCATCTTACTGGCATCTACCAGTGCTTTGTGCGCGGCTTTATTGGTTATTTTTATTTTTGTTTCCGTTCTAATGAAAATAGAACTGGGCTGGCTTCTTGGTGGAATTTTTATTTTAGGAATGACATCATTAATCGGCGCACTTTTACTTTTTATCAGAGACGTAAATCAAGCGCTTCACGCACTTAAACTAGAACTATTTTCTGATAATTCCCCCCTCCCAAAGTAAAGTTAGAAATTCCTCTCTAACCTTTTAAGTAAGAAAAAAACAATTATCAAAAGCAACTATTAGTAAGTGCCAGCATAGTTGGTAATATTTTACTTATATTGCCAACTCAAATATGTGGCAAAAAGATAGATGTTGTTCGGTGGTACTTATCTAGTTTCTCAATTTTTAAATCAAACTTCTCACAAAGTTTTGCGTCAAAATCCAACAAATCGGGAATATGCTTAAGTTTGGCTCCAAGTGACCGCCCTGCTGCTTTAATTTCATTTTCATATTCCCAAAAAACCGATAAAGGGTGCATTCCCCTCTTATTATTAATATGGAAAGCAAAAATTCGATCAATAGATGGTTCTAAAAACGCGTTTCCTAATTCAACACTGAACTTATCTTTTTGGTAAAAACAAAGAAGTGGACCCGTGGAAATCTGAGATAAAACTGTCGTTCCCAAATGAGCCTTCATGGCATTTAACATGGGGAGATCCACATCACTTGCCAAAATGCGTTGAACCGTTTTTTTAGAAAAATGAACAATATCATGATGACTCTCTTCTAAAATAACTTTTTTTAATTTATCAGAAGAAAACTCAGATCGATATAAAAGACCATCGGCCATAAAACCAGGGCCCTTATATTGCAAAACAACATAAGAAGCATTTCTTTTATAACGCAAACGAAGGCTGGCACCTAAGCGAAACAAATCCATCTTGGGTGTATCTAAAAATTGATCAAAAAAGAAGTTTGTTTTTACATGCTTTACTTTCTTCTTACTCAAAAGGAAATCTTTTATTTCTTTCGCCTGGGAAGGAAGAATTCTTTTTTTAGCCTCGATTTCGACGAACCTAAAATCTTTAATTTTTAATCGACGACAAATACTCGCCTGAAGCGCTGTCATCATAATTAATGTCTCCCTGGAATATCTTCGGCATCTTCCGGATCCGCGTGAGCGGTTACAATAGCCTCCGGATAGGTTTGTTGAATTTTCTTAACCACTGTTTCTGTGATGTTATGCGCTTCACTAAAAAATTGCTCTTCTTTAATAACAACATGGAACTCAATAAATTTTGCTTCACCCACACGCCGAGTCCTCAAATCATGGTAATCCAAAACTTTTGGATGAGAAGAGCGAATAATATGATCTAACTCTTTGAGCACGGAGTCTGGCAACTGTTCATCTAATAATTCAGAAAGAGCGTTTTGAAAAATACCCGTAACACCTCTCAAAATGTATATCACAATTAATAATGTTACAACGGGGTCCCAATATGGAGAACCAGTGAACTTGTATAAAATTAGAGCCACCATCACGCCCAAATACGCAAGAATATCTGAAGCATAATGAAGGTATTCGCTCGCCATTAATTGTGAATTACTTTGCTCGACAGATTTTTTTAAGTTTCGAATATGCCAAAGGCTTAATATCAACCCAATAAAAGAAATCAATACACCTAAAAAAGGTTTGGAAATGAACTCAGGATAAATAAGCCTTTTAACAGCCATGACAGCGAGCCCTAAAGCCATGGCAGCGATAATTACTCCCTGAAAAAGACCCGCCAGGCTTTCAATTTTCCCATGACCATATGGATGGTTATGATCCGCAGGTTTTGATGCCGACTTTAAAAACAGGAAATTAACCAATGACACCAAAAAATCCATCAATGAATCGACGGCACTCGCCAAGATAGAAGTGGCATTGGTGAAAAAGAAAACAACCAATTTAAAACCCAATAAACCAATAGCGATCAAAAGTGATCTAACAAGCAGCTTTCTTTTAGTTTTGATTGACGAACTCATCATTCCATCTTATTAAATTTTTCAGTTATCTTTGATTAATGGCGCCTCATTACATAGAATCAGCTCCTATGGATTCAAATAAAACAACCTGGAACCGTGAATGGATTGCGCGGATATTCTTTTTCTCAACTTTCCTATTTCTTCTCTATCAAGTATTTCTCTTAGCTAAACCTTTTATTCCCTCTGTTCTCATTGCAAGTCTTTTGGTCACTATGTTTTATCCGCTTTATATGAAAATAAAAAAATGGGTCCCCAATAAAAACATGGCTTCCTTGCTGACAACACTCTGCGTTATTTTAGCGGCACTTCTTCCTCTGGCTGGATTCATTTATATTCTCATACGAGAATCTTCCAAAATTATGCCTCTGGTACAAAACATGATAAACATTATTAATTCGGGAGACACCTCTGCCTTTCAAGAAAGAATGCCCGCTTTTCTTTCCAATAAATTTATTTTTCTTTCTGAAAAATTAAGTCAAATTAACATCAACCTTACTGATTTGGCATTAGATAACGCGCGAGAATTGGTCATGAAAATTAGTGCCATCGGTGGGTTTATCGCCAAGAATATTTTTTTCACAATTATTAAATTTCTTATCGTCATTATTTGTTTGTTTTTCATGTTTCGAGATGGAGAGAATTTGTTTCGTTGGATTCTAAACCTCATCCCAATGGAGAACAATCATAAAAATGCTTTGGCCAAAACAGCGCTTGAAACTTTTTGGGCCGTGAACACGGGCGTCTTTGTCACAGCAGCCGCGCAAGGTTTTGTAGCCATGATTGGCTTTCTTATAGCCGGAACAAAAATCCCTGTATTATTAGGTTTGATAACAGGATTTATTTCACTATTGGGCGCATCGTTTCTTATCACTTTTCCAGCCGCCTTTTTCATGTGGATGACAAGCCCCGGATGGGGACTATTCCTTCTTTTATGGGGAGCGATCCCTGTTGGTTGGCTTGATAATTTTCTAAAACCAGTTCTTATTGGTTCAAGAACCCGAATGCCTTTTATCCTTGTCTTTTTCAGTATTTTAGGCGGAATTAAAATGTATGGCTTTGTGGGCCTTATTTTGGGCCCTATGCTGGTTGCCTGCGTTTTAACTTTCATCAAGATATATAAAGAGGCTTACTCTTCATGAGTCCATTTATCATCTGGGGAGGGTTTATTACCCTTATCCTTGCTTTGCTAGCTTTAGACCTATTTGTATTTCACAAAAATGAACATGAGGTTAAATTCAAAGAAGCCATGCTTTTATCTGGTTTCTGGATTGGAATTGCGCTCATATTTAACATGGTTATTTATCTCTGGGAAGGCCCGGTGAAGGGAATGGAATTTCTAGCGGGGTATCTTATTGAAAAATCTCTTAGTGTTGATAATCTCTTTGTCTTTATTGTGATATTTAATTATTTCAAAGTAGAACCCCTCCATCAACATCGAATTCTTTTTTGGGGAATTTTAGGGGCCCTGATTATGCGTGTTTTATTCATTTTTACGGGTGTTGCTCTTATTAATCGATTTGACTGGATAATATATCTTTTTGGTGGTTTTCTTATTTTTACCGCAATTAAATTGGTTACCGGTGGAGATAAAAAATATCAACCATCAAAAAACCCTGTTTTACGAATATTCAAAGCCATTATGCCAGTTACAGAACATAAAGAAGGGGCTCAATTTTTCGTTAAACACAACCAAAAGTGGATGGCAACTCCTCTGTTTATTGTTTTGTTGGTCATTGAAACCACAGATGTGATATTTGCCATGGACTCTATTCCGGCTATTTTGGCTATTTCAAGAGATCCTTTTATTGTATTCACCTCAAACGTTTTCGCTATCCTTGGATTACGCGCGCTTTACTTTGCTTTGTCAGGCGTCATGCAAATGTTTGAATATCTCAAATATGGACTGTCGCTCATTTTGGCTTTTGTCGGAATAAAAATGATCATTTCTCACCATGTCCATATTCCCATTGTCACATCCTTGGGAGTTATTGCTGGGATATTAGCAGCCTCTATTATTGCTTCTTATCTTTTTCCGCCAAAAAAAGCGTAAAATTTATCGAACTTTTAACGATGAAAAACGTTAAAGACAACAACAAAAAATAAATTAAGAGGAAAAAATATGAACAGACTTAAATCAATGATGCTCTTAGCCAGTTTAACTGCCCTTTTACTTTTTATTGGCCAAATGTGGGGCGGAAAAAACGGGGTTATTATGGCCCTTATATTTGCAGGGGTCATGAACTTTGTCTCATATTGGTTCTCGGATAAAATTGTTTTAAGAATGTATAACGCCAAAGAAATATCTGAGCAAGATGCACCAGAATTGTTTTCAATTGTTAGAAATCTTTCTGCCAAAATGAATATTCCTATGCCCAAGGTATATATCACTCCTCAAGAAGCTCCGAATGCATTTGCAACAGGCAGAAATCCTCACCATGCTGCAGTAGCGGTAACTTCGGGAATTTTGAGATTACTCAATAGAGATGAATTAGAAGGAGTTTTGGCACATGAACTAGGTCATGTCATCAACCGTGATACACTTATTTCAACCATGGCTGCCACCATTGCCGGGGCCCTTAGTCATTTAGCCAGTATGGCTATGTGGGGCTCCATGTTTGGCGGAAGACGCTCGGATGATGAACGGGGCGGAAATCCACTCATCGCCATTATTGGAATGGTTTTAGCTCCTATGGCAGCTGCACTTATTCAAATGGCTATTTCTAGATCTCGCGAACTTATGGCAGATGAAACCGGAGCTCGTATTTGTGGAAAGCCGTTAGCTCTGGCTGAAGCTTTAAAGAAACTCGAAAGCTGGAAAACACAAATTCCAATGACAGCAGGCTCACCAGCGACAGCTCATATGTTTATTGTGAACCCTTTTTCTGGAGAAAGATTAGCTGGTCTTTTTAGTACTCACCCTTCCACCGCAGAGAGAGTCAAACGATTGGAAGCCATGGCTTATCAAGGAATGGGATTAAAATTCGAATAACAATTAAGAATGTAATGCCGCACGCGCTTTAAGAACCAGCTCTTTTGCTTGGGTTACCGTGTCTGCTAACGCTGTTAAATGCCCCATTTTTCGCCCTTTTTGAGGATTCGATTTTCCATACAAATGAAGTTTTACATTAGGAATTTTTAACGCTTGGTCCCATTTCGGGTTGCCTTTAAGCCACAAATCTCCAAGTAAATTCGCCATAGCCGCTGGTTTTTTTATTTCAGTTTTACCCAAGGGCAAACCACAAATCGCTCGCACCTGTTGTTCAAATTGGCTGGTGGAACAAGCCTCAATAGTTAAATGCCCTGAATTATGAGGACGAGGAGCCAATTCGTTAACCAAAATTTTCCCTTCTTTTGTTAGAAACATCTCCACACATAAAACACCGACAACATCGAGCGCTGAAAATATACCACGAGCTATTTCACGGGCTTCTTTAACCACAGATTCACTTAAAGAAGCCGGCCAAGTTGTGCTATCTAAAATATGATTTGTATGTTCATTTTCAAAAACACCAAAATCAACATATTCACCATTTAAACTCCTAGCACCTACAACAGAAAGTTCACGGTCAAAAGAAACCCATGCTTCTAAAATAGATTCTTTTTCTTGAAGATTCGTAAAAGCATTTTTTAACTCTTCAAAATTATGAACTTTTATTTGACCCTTACCATCGTAACCAAAATCAGCCGTTTTAATAACTGCTGGAAATTTCACTTTTTCTGCGGCAGACTCTAAATCATTTCTATTTTGAATAGAGGCAAAAACCGTGACAGGGAAATGATGCATTTCGAGAAATCTTTTTTCTCGCAATCTTTGCTGCGTGGTATGCAATACATGCGCGCCCGGTCTTAAAGGGCAATAAGCAGCGGCTGCTTCAGCTGTTGCCGAAGGGACATTCTCAAATTCAAAACCAATCACTTGGACTGCGCTTGAAAAATTTTTAACCGCGTCTAAATTTTCATAGGGATAAATCCACTCAACATCGGATACTTGCCCCATAGGAGAATTTTTTTCTGGTGAGAAGGTATGAATATGGTAACCCATTTGGCGAGCGGCCATAGCAAACATACGTCCCAATTGCCCCGAACCCAAAATGCCCAATTGAGAACCGGGATAAATAATTTGATTCATGGAAGTTTTGCGCGTCTTACTTTTTGCGTTTGTTCTCGACGAAACTTAATAAGGCGAGATCGAATAGAGGAATTTTGAGTCGCAAGAATACACACCGCGAAATGTCCCGCATTGGCAGCACCAGCTTCACCGATAGCCAAAGTACCAACAGGAATACCCGCTGGCATTTGAACAATAGATAAAAGTGAATCCAATCCTTTAAGAGCCTTTGATTGGACTGGAACACCCAACACTGGCAACGTCGTATAAGAGGCCGTCATTCCAGGTAAGTGGGCCGCCCCACCAGCTCCCGCAATAATAATTTTAATTCCTTTTTTCTCAGCTGACGTGGAAAATTTTGCTAACCATTCGGGGGTTCGATGCGCAGAAACCACCGCTTTTTCATAGGGAATTTTAAACTCGTCTAACACAAGACACGAGTGCTTCATGGTTTCCCAATCCGAGGTACTGCCCATAATAACAGCGACAAGAGGTTTTGTTTTCATACGATAGGTATATTTTATTTTAGCGCTTGAGTCAAAATTGTTTTTTCGCGATCGGAATAATTTAATTTAAGAGCGCATTGTTTTCCGGCATCTGACATTTTTCCCCATGTTTTCCTGACAATCTCTAACATTTTATCTATCGGGGTTTTGGCCATGAGATCTAAAAACTGATGTTCCAAAAACATGAGACAAAGACCATCTTCTATGGTTTGAACATCTAAGTCTTCTTTGAAGTTCTTCTTCAAGATAATGGTTCTTACGCGCTCTTGTTCCTCAGTTGAATAACCTTCTTCGGACATAATGCCTGTTATGATAGAACCATGCATTTTCTTTAAATCTTCTCTCCATCTTAAATATCCTCCTCGATCCATGGGATAATTTTGACGAGGGCTTTTCCAACGCTCCACATGTTGACCCCGCGCAACAATAAGAAGCAATTCAGAAGCATTAGGATTTAAGGTTTTAACCCACTGACTCAGTCCTTCAGAATAAGATAATTCTTTTTTAAAAGGGTCCTGGGCATTTAGGTAATCAATTTTTTTTAAGACATTTTCAAATCGAGAGGTCATTATTGATTAGCGTCCTTGGTTGGATCCGAAATCCATTTTTACATTCTCTATTTCTTGATTCAATTCCATAACTTGTTGAGATAATACACGTATATTCTTTTCAAGCTCATTAAGGCGTATTTCTTTTTTATCTAAAAAAACTTGTAACCGTTCAAATGGTTCAAGCAAGTGTGGGTGAGCCTTAATAATTTCCCTCCATTCATCCATTACTTTTTTAATTTCATTTTCACTCATATTTATTCCTTTAATTGCGTGAACCAAATTCCATAGGAGACAAATCGTTTAGAATGATTTCGGGTCGTGATTCTTTAAAATAATTAATCGCCCATTCACTCTCAAATAATACCACTGTTCGACCCAACATATCTTCAGCCAATTGCGAACCTGGGGGCAAACGCAAATCGTCTATTAACTTCAAATCCACCTTAGGATCAATCCATTTCAGACGTTGCCATGAGGTCGCTTCCAACCTTGAATCGGCGCCATATTCGCTTTCCAAACGATACTGCACCACCTCAAATTGAAGCGGACCAACAGCCGCCAATAATGGAACCTGCTTGGGAGAGTTCTTAATATAAAATGCCTGCACTACACCCTCATTTAATAATTGATCTAGTCCTTTTCGGAAAGGTTTAAATTTTGCCGGTGATGGATTATGAATAAAAGAAAAACATTCTGGTGGAAAACGTGGTATTTCATTATAAACCACTTCCGGATTTTCTGTCACTGTATCACCAATTTGAAATTCGTCATGACCGACCAGACCGATAATATCTCCTGCAAAAGCTTCATTTAAAATTTCTCGTTCTTGACCAAAGAGCTTATGTGAATTTGAAAGTTTAACGTTCTTTTTTGTGCGAGAGTGAAAAACACTCATGTCTCTTGAAAATCGCCCTGAGCAAACACGCATAAATGCAATTCTATCTCGATGTTTGGGATCCATATTGCCTTGAATTTTGAATACAAAAGCAGAGAAAGGTGATTCAACAGAAATGAGTTCTTCACCTGATTTACGTGGCATGGGACTTGGTCCATATTTTAAAAACCCATCCAATAAAAGCTGAACGCCAAAATTATTTGCAGCGCTACCAAAAAAAACTGGGGTAACATAACCCTTCGATACCGCTTCTTGAGAAAATGTGGCCCCTGCCCCATCAAGCATCTCAATTTCTTCCACAGCATTAGCATATGAATCAATATCTAAAGTTTCCTTAACAGTGGAATCTGATAGATCGTGAACAGCCACTGGTGCTTTGTACATTCCTCCCGTGGTCCTCTCAAAAAAATGAACTTCTTTTGACTGACGATCAAAAACTCCTTTAAACTGAAAGCCATTTCCAAGCGGCCAGTTCATCGGATAGGCATGAATATTCAAAACACTTTCTAGTTCATCTAACAATGCCAATGGTTCTTTAGAAGGACGATCGCATTTATTCATAAATGTAAAAATAGGAATTTCTCTACGCCGACACACTTCAAAGAGTTTTCGAGTTTGAGTTTCAATTCCTTTAGCGGCATCAATAACCATAACCACAGAATCGACAGCTGTTAATACTCGGTAAGTGTCTTCGGAAAAATCTTTATGACCAGGGGTATCAAGTAAATTAACGTGGTAACCCGAATAGTCAAATTGGAGAACCGTCGAACTAACGGAAATACCGCGCTTGCGCTCCAATTCCATCCAATCAGAAGTAGACTCTCTTTGATTTTTACGCGCAGTAACAGAACCTGCCAGTTGCACAGCACCTCCGTAGAGAAGAAATTTCTCGGTGAGCGTTGTTTTACCAGCATCGGGATGGGAAATAATGGCAAACGTACGACGGTTTAGTATGTCTTTTTTCATAAATGATTCTCAAATCAACTGAGGACCAGCTGATTTTACGATTTAAGAAAGAACTTTCCGACTAATTTGATTCCATTTAAAACTATTTATTTTAGCTTGATTATTCAGAAGTTGGCTTTCGACAATGGGTTCAATTTCCGTTGTCCAAATATCTTTCATAGAAATATGCAAATCTTTTTGCATAAAAGGTGAAATTCCAATAGCAAATTTTTTATCAAGAAAACTGTCATTTATCTCTTTTAATGTTTCAATAAGTCCGTCTGACTTAAAGTCTATTTTCTCAAGATAAATTTTCAACACATCATAACGGGGCATAAGATCAATAAAAGCAAACCGGCGACGAACAACAGGGTCGATAGAAGAGGCCCCACTTTCAGCGCTATTCATCGTTCCAATAATTTTTACATTAGATGGAATATGAAAAACTTGACCACCAGGCAAAATCATTTCTCGATTTCTATTTTCCAACAGAAAAAGTGTTTCACCTAAAATTTGAGCTAAATTAGAACGATGAATTTCATCGAGAATAAGAACACAAGTTCCACTGCGCCCTGCTGCTTCTCGACAAAAATTAAAAAATCGTCCAGGTTTCATTGTTGCCTTGGTCTCTGTATTGTTTGGCGAAGCATTAACATCCCCTTTACCTATTAAAAATTGTTCATAAGTATAAGAAGGGTGCAACTGGATTGTTTCAGTCATGCCATCACTTCCAGAAATCAACACTTTTGCCAATTTTTCTGCCATAAATGTTTTCCCTGTGCCCGAAGGACCAGAAAAAACAATTTGTCCCTTTCGATCAATGTTTTTAATCCATGATTCTAAAGTTTCCATATCAAAGCCCGTTTCACGGGAACAATCAGACAAAGAGTAAGCAGGTTGAATTTGGCGATCCAATGTTAAAAAATGTATTTGATCTAATACCTCAAGCGGGCTTTCTTTTTTAACTTCAGCTACAACTGAAGGTGAAGGACTGGTGAGAGGCGTTAAACTTGGTTGGAATTCTGTTTCTACCTTTGTGTTATTTGAAGATTGCGAAAAAGAGGGTTCCAAATTGTCCAAGTTTTCGATTCTGGGATTAGAAGGAGTCTCTCCAAACACTTCGTGGGCCAACACATTCAATAAATTTTTATTTGTTAAAACAGGCTCACTTTTTACGGGGAAATTTTCAACCAAATCCTCAATAAGAGGCTTATTTTCTGACTGAACTGTATCGGTAAATGATAATTTTTCCTGAATTATAAAAAGCATGAAAGAAAAAACCTGAGAGAGCATATCCGCGATCAGAATGCTCAATTCAACCTCTGAAAATCTAAAAATATTATCTTGTTTCACTTGAACCGATAACCGAATGTTTTGGGTTATAGGGTCTATAACCGCATCTGATATTTCCTGTGCGGATGGAAAATGAGAGGTAATCTTTTTATAAGTGTCTAGTTTAATACCATCATCTAAAACATCTTTATAGGTCCTTTCAAAGATAGTGGAATGATCAAGAACATTTTTCTTAAATCTGCCCAAATACGATGCATCTGAATATTCAATGTTATATCCGACAGAAATATTATCACCATTAATAGAAAAAAATAACTCTGGCCCATTACGCTTTGTTCTATCGCCACAAGAAAAAGTAGCTAAATAATAATCTGACATTTCTCCAATTCCATATCGAAAAATGGGCCTTGGTCGAAACATTTGTTGAATATCCCTGGGTAAACGATCATGAATTTTTAAAACAAGATCTTCAAAAGGTTTCTCTAAAAACTGCAAAAATATTTTTTTATTCTGTAAATAAAAGTTATTGGAAGGGTACTGGCTAGACTCTTTTAATAAATTAAAAGTTTTAAACCCAAAAACACACTCAGGATGAGGGTCTACCATTGGCGCTGGCGTTTGAGTAAGAGTGTCGGCATTGCTATTTAGACTATTTGAAAGCGAGTCAACATTTTGATGAACCATTTCTTCCTCCGGTTCTTCTTGTTTTATCACTTGTGTGGCCTGAACACATCTTACACTATAAGCAACCCATAGGAGTGCTTGAACTTGCCAGAGATCAATTTCTCCTTCACCTTGCTGTCGACATAAAAACTGCACTTCTTTCATTAATCCCAAAAGTTTTCGATATAGTTCACCATCAATCTTTTCTTCTACTTGGTAAGAATTTTTCGTCAATTCAAAAAACCAGTTGATCACTATTGGATTCACATAGAACTCTTGTGATGGAGAACACAGGACAAGAAAATAAGTTGCAACTGTCCAACTACTTTCAATTCCCTGTTGAGCCAACACCCGCTGAAACTGCTCTATCCGTAAATGAGACTTTTCTTCTCCATAAACAAGCTCATAAAAAGCATTGGCAACAGAAGGAATTTCAATATTTGATCTTCTTAAAAAGAATAAATCATTATCCGAAGGCATGTTTTGCGTAAAATCGGCATTACTTCTTCCAACAAAATGAAAACGATCTAAAATTTCAGAGTAACGACCCTCTTTTTTTAAAGCAAGCAAGCTAGGCTGATTTAATAATTCTCGGGCTTTCCAAATTGAATCTTGTTTTAAAGATAATTCATCACGAACAAATCGTTCATCACAAAACCCTGACCATTTGGGATACATTTGATGAGCCAATTTAAAAATATCATCTAAATTTTGAGAATTGAACAACATAAAAATTTCCTTACGCTACAAAATATAAATTTAACTAAACTCAATAGATGCAACTTTGTTGCCACTCGAAAACAACTGACAGTCAACAATTAATATATTTTCACTACTGCGTCTGGCTAAGCGCCAAATATTTGGTTCTCAATAATTTAGAGAATTGCTATACATTAACCTGATCCGGGATCATCTAATGGTAGGATGGCAGACTCTGAATCTGCTCGTCTAGGTTCGAATCCTAGTCCCGGAGTTCGACTCGACCCGTTACATACGTAACGGGTCTTGCTCACTCCAGGGAGCCCTGGGTAAGTTAGAAGCGAGTGATCACATGTCGAACAGGGGCACGCTTAGAAATCGCACAAATGGTCCTCTCGTTTTTCACATGACACAAACCAATTGTCGTTCTACGGTAACTATTTTTACTTTAATTTTATTGGCCAATTTCGGGTTCGCTGAACAAAGTGCTGAGAAAGAAGTTGTTTTTGATATTCCCCATTGGGTATCTCTTCTCCCTCCAAAGCTGGAGGATGACGAACAGCGAATTCGCAACGAATGCCAAAATAAATATTGGCATGATGAAGTTGACTTAAAAAACAAAGGACTCAGCGCAAGACAAGAGTCGCCCCATGTTCCAGAACACAGCTTGGATAGAAGTTGCACATCAAGATCCACTCCTCAAAGACGTTCATCAAGCCAGAACCAAGGCCATTGAAGAGTCCCGCCGAATGCATCAAGATTTTGAGAGCTGCTTAGAATCGTCGATGGGTCAAGCTGTCTACCAAATTGATCTCTATGAAAAACCAGAGAAACAGTCACGATCAATTGGAAAAATTTTTATCCGCGTCGACAAGGAGCAAGGACTCAGCTATTTGTTTGCTCCGAGCGATAATGTCCCACCTCAGTCATTTGCTTTGGACGATTTTGACCCAGACTACGGTTACGGCAATCTCTATCACACAGCGCTCGCTACCAAAGGAGACTGGGTTAAACTTCCAAAAGAGCCATTCGTGGCACCGGTATGGGCAAACATAGGTGAAGCTTTCAGTCAAGAACTGAAGTTTCGTAGTCTCTTAGACGCTGGAATCGTTCAACTGACTATGGCAGATACTTCCGGTACTTCGGTCGTATTTACAAAAGTGGAAGGCGACCGGCTTCACGCCCGAAGTGAGACTCCTAGGGATATGGATTGCGAAGATCAGTACAGCGAAACTCAAAAAAAGGAGATGGCACGATCGGCAAAAACGTTTATTTTTACTTTAAAAGAATTGTTGGACGAAAACGGGCATTTACGAATTAAGACGAAGTATTCGCGTGGTTGTTAATACGGCGCATTTTTTGTCTCGCACGTCGGACTTTCTTAATGGTTTTGTCGACATCGACTGCTATTCTCGTTTCACTAAAGCTTTTATTCTACTCCCAGATTCTCTCCATCTCTCTCCATAAATTTTTATTTTTCTGCTTAATGATCGTGCCTCTTATGTAAATTGTTTCTGGATATTTCCCAACTCCGCCAACAGCTGAGAAAATGGTTTCTGCCCTCGGAAATGCAGGGTCTCTTCACTGGCGTAGCTATTCTCCAAAATATTGGCGTGTTCACTTTTAAGATTGAGAATAGGACTCGATTTTAAATCGATAGTATCGGCGTTTAATTTTGTCACATGAATTGCACTATATTAGGGACAAAAAATAAGAGAGAATAAAATAAGGAGTTTATATGAAAAAGTATGCCACATTTGCGGGAGGATGTTTTTGGTGCATGGAACCTCCTTTTAAACAATTGCCTGGAGTGTTAAAAGTAACTTCTGGGTACACGGGTGGGAAAAATGAAAACCCTACCTATGAAGAAGTATGTTCTGGTTCCACCGGTCACACGGAATCAATACAAGTCGAATTTGATGAGGCAACGATTTCTTATAAAGAATTATTAGAAGTATTTTGGCGAAATATTGACCCAACAACCATAAATTCGCAATTTGCGGACCGTGGAACTCAATATCGAACAGGAATTTTCTATCACGATGATGATCAACATAAACAAGCTGAAGAGTCGAAAAAAAATTTAGCTGATTCAAAAAAATTCGATAAGCCCATTGTGACTGAAATTACAAAAGCAGCTGTTTTTTACCCGGCAGAAGATTATCATCAAGATTTCTATCTGAAAAACCCACTTCATTACAAACAATATCGAATTGGTTCTGGCCGCGCCGCCTTTATTGAAAAAACGTGGGACAATAAAAAATAGTGCGAAAAAAAGCCCTTACTGAAAGCCTCCCTCTAAAATATAAAACACCAGAAGATTGGGGCCGTGCCGTTTTTACAGATCCTTTTGCACTCCTATCAGATCACGCCTATTTAGAGAGAAAAGCTGCCTCTAATGCGCTTGATTTACTCAATCGTTGGCCAGAACCAAACTATCCAAAAAACTGGGCGGCCACACTTTCAAATATAGTTCGCGACGAAGCCATGCACTTAAATGCGGTATTAAAACTTTTACTAAAAAGAGGTGGGACACTTGCCAGACTGCACCGAAGTCCCTACGCGTCTGATTTAAGAACATTGGTCAGGAGAGGACTTGGTCCAAAAGAAATTTTAGATCGTCTTTTGGTATCTGCCCTAATTGAAGCAAGATCATGTGAGCGGTTTGAAATTTTAAGTCAAATGTGCCCGGACAAAGAATTGGCAAAATTTTACGGCAGTTTATATAAATCTGAACGCGGCCATTTTGCTGTTTTTTTAGATCTAGGAAAAAACATTGCCAGTGAAAAAGAATTAAAGGAACGCTGGGAAGAAATGTTAGAGGAAGAAGCAAAAATTATTCAACAACAACCTACGGGGCCTTATTTGCACAGTAAATTTAGCCACCTAGAAACCTAACCTTTATCTTTTCGAAAATCTCTCATTAAATCAACAAGTTGTTGAACCCCTTTCAATGGCAATGCATTATAAATCGATGCCCGTAAACCACCAACAGATCGGTGCCCTTCTAATCCCAAGAGCCCTTGGTTTTCTGCGATAGATAAAAATTCTTTCTCAAGTGTTTCATTTCCACCATTAATTCGGAATACCACATTCATTCGAGAACGATCCTGAACTTCTGTTACTGGACAAAAATAAAAATCATCTTGATCGATTTCATTATAAATAAGTTGGGCTTTTTCGATATTTCGTTTTTCAATAGCTGAAACACCGCCTTCTTTTTCCATCCACTCCGCAACCAATGCCACCATATAAATAGGAAACGTGGGTGGTGTGTTATAAAGTGAACGCTCTTTGATATGGGTTCGATATTGCAACATGGTTGGTAAATTTTTATCGGCTCGTTCAGCCAAATCTTTCCGAATGATCACAACTGTCACACCCGAGGGGCCAAGGTTTTTTTGTGCTCCGGCAAAAATGATGCCGCATTTTTTAACATCAACATGTTTAGATAAAATATCAGACGTCATATCAGCAACTAAAGGAATGGCACCCGTATCAGGAAATTTTTTCCATTCAGTGCCCTCAATGGTATTGTTCGAACAAAGATAAGCATAGGATGCATTGACATCTAATTTAATTTCATCTGGTTTGGGAAGCCGTCTAAACTTTTCATTTTCTGTAGAAGCCGCCAATTTTACTTCAGCGCATTTTCTTGTTTCTTCAATGGCCTTTTTGGTCCATGTACCGGTATGAATCATATTCACCGGTTGCCCTTTAAGTGCAATATTCATTGGCACCATTGAAAACTGCAAACTCGCTCCGCCTCCCAAAAACAAAACTGAGTAATCAGAAGAAATATTCATTAGTTTTCTTAAACCATTCTCAGCGCGATCTAAAATGTCTTCAAAATCTTTAGAGCGATGACTCATTTCCATAACAGACATACCTGAGTGACCAAAATTCACAAGTTCAGACTGTGCTTTTTCTAGTACCGACAGCGGTAAAACCGCTGGGCCCGCATAAAAATTAACAACGCGCTCTTTTAAAGTTGAAGGTGTCATATGGCTCCTCTCTTGGAAAAATGAGGGACCATCATATCAAACAAAGATTCGAGAATGAAGAATCCTGCCGCAAGCCAAACTTATGCCGAGCGAACTCATTACTCGTGATTCAGCTTGAAGGGATAACCACATTTGTAGTATAAATTAACTACAAATGTGGTTACCATGCTGAACAATCCAATTTTTCAATTAAACAATTCAAAACTTCGGAAGAAACTTTTTCTCTATTTTTTTAACGACGTCAATCGCCGTCGTTATGTAAGAGAAATTGCAAAAATTATAAAAGTTGACCCCACTAATTTATCTAAAGAACTCAAAAAACTACAAGAAATGGGTATTTTTTTATCTGAAACGAGTGGACATCAAAAATATTTTTATTTAAACAAAAACTATCCGCTATTTACAGAGATGCAAGCGACAATCAACAAAACAATTGGGAGTCCTGCCCTGTTGAAAGATTTTTTTAAAAATATTCCAGGAATAAAATATGCCTTTATTTATGGGTCTGTTGCTAAAGGAACTGAAAAATCTCATTCTGACGTAGATGTGTGTCTTATTGTGGACAAAAATATTTTCAATCAAGATTCTATTCTTGAAGGAATAGCCGAATTAGAAGAAAAAATTGGTCGAGAAATTTCATATATTTTTCGAACAGAAAAAGAATGGAAAAACGTTACGAACCAAAATGATAGTTTTACTTTTGGCTTAAAAAAAGGAAAGAAAATAGAGTTAATAAAGAATGAAAAAAGTTAATTTAAAAGACCTTATTAACTCAGGGCAACTTCAAGAAGAACCAGCAATCGGAAAAGATCAAGTAACACGCTTTTTATTAAGGGCTGAAAAAGATCTTGCCGCTTCAGAACATATAAAAAATTTTGATGAGGCCATCGCCATGCAGGCGGCTTATGACGGAATGTTTCACGCAGCTAATTCATTAATTCGATTGCATGGTTATCGCCCAGGAGCAACTCGCCAACATCAAGGTGTCATCACTGCCATCAGTCGTATTTTAGGAGAAGACGCAAGCATACTCATTAAGCGATTTGATCGATTAAGAAAACGCCGAAATGAATTTGAATACCAAGGTCTCTATGAAATGGGAACGGAAGAATTTCTAGAGGCCTTAAGTTATGCTAAAAAATTTGTTGCTCTAATTAGAAAAGAAGTAAAAAATTCTTAACTAAATAGCTTGCCCCCCACTTTCTCCGGTGCGAATACGGATACATTCTTCCAGTGGAGTTACAAATATTTTTCCATCTCCAATTTTGCCATTCTCATGACGGGCCGCTTTTACAATAGCATCGCAGGCCACTTTAACAAACTCATCATTGCAAGCAATGTCGAGTCTGACTTTGGGAATGAGATTTGGCGCAATAACTTGACCTCGGTAAAGTTCTTCGTCAACTCCTCTCCCGTGTCCAGAAACCCGACTTACGGTAATACGTGAAATATCAGCGGCAATAAGCGCTTCTCGAACAGCATCCAAACGGTCAGGTTGAATAATAGCTGTAATTAGTTTCATGGGTTCCTCCTTAATTTGGGTTGATCAAGCCATATCCATGTTCACCATGGAGGCTATGATCCATTCCAGCCATTTCTTCATTTTCGTCCATTTTAAAACCAACCGTCTTTTCAACCAAAATGACCAGGATAATTGTGGTTATAACTGAAAAGACAACCGTGATTCCAACAGCTGCGGCTTGAATACCAAGTTGTTGAAAAGCACTCCAACTGCCTCCGGCTTTTTCTGCAGCTTCAATCATCCAACTCTCTCGAATGAAGAACGATAAAAAGAGAGCGCCCGCAATTCCAGCTGTTCCATGAATACCAAACACATCTAAACTATCGTCATAGCCAAGTTTGGTTTTAAGCATAATTGTGAAATAACAAATAATAGAAGCAATAAACCCAAGGATAAGCGCGCCCAAAGGCTGTACAACACCAGCGGCAGGAGTTATCACAACAAGGCCAGCCAAAATTCCAGAACAAACACCAAGGCTTGTTGCTTTTTTATGATGTAAAGCTTCAATAATCATCCAAGTTAAAGCACCTGAAGCTGCGGCCACTTGAGTCACTGTAAGCGCTCGAGCGGTGTCCAAACTACTTGAAACGGAACTCCCCGCGTTAAACCCAAACCAACCAACCCATAACAAACCTGCGCCCATGAGTGTCATGACTAAATTGTTCGGATGCATCGCAGTTTGAGGATATCCTCGCCTTTTTCCAAAATAAATTGACATAACCAAGGCGCTGATTCCCGCTGAAATATGAACCACGGTTCCACCCGCAAAATCGATAGCACCTTTAGGTCCTAAGTTAAACAAAAACCCATCTGAGGCCCAAACCCAATGACAAAGTGGGTTATAAACGACAAGACTCCACAGAGCAATGAAAACGCAATACCCACGGAACTTCACTCGTTCCGCAAAAGCTCCTGCAATAAGAGCTGGAGTGATGATGGCAAACTTTCCCTGGAACATCGCAAAGACGTACTCAGGAATACCCAAACTCATGATTGAATTATCGAGACCTTTAAGAAAAACATAATCGGAATTCCATCCAATAAAACCACCCAGAACATTGGGCCCAAAACTCATCGAGTAACCACACACAACCCAAAGAACTCCAATAATAGCCATTGCGGCAAAACTGTGCATCATTGTTCCAATGACATTTTTTGTTCGGACAAGCCCGCCATAGAACATGGCAAGCCCTGGCACCATCAAAAGAACCAAAGCGGTGGAAGTCAGCATCCAAGCTTCAGCCCCTGAATCAATCGGCGTGGTTCCATCTGATGCCTTTAAAATCACTGGCATCATCAAGACCGCCAATAGCAGTCTTAACTTCTTTTTCATACATCCCCCCGGAAACGTATTTTATTGAGCACTTTTACTCAATAATTATGTTTTTACTTAAAAAATCATAACATCTAGAAAAAATTTCTGAAATTGAGGCCGTAATTTAGCAATCTCTCTTAACAAATACAATGAGTTCATTTTTCATATTTTTATTGGTCTTAGGGATCGTCACTTTCGTTGTATCGATTGTGATGGCAGCGCTTATTCCATTTTGGGGCATCATTGACTGTGCCATTTCAGAAGAAGAAACCAAACAAAATAAAATTCTCTGGTTGTTGCTTATGTTATTAACTTGGTGGATAGGTGGACTAATTTATGGAATCTTTGGGACAAAAACTCCAAATTTAAAAAAAACCGCATGGGGAAGCATTTCTCTTTTTTTTGCCGGGCTCATTATTCTTGGTTCTACACTCTTTTTTATTCCTCAACTAAAGTTCCAGTTTCTAGAGAAATTAAAAAATAAGTTTCAAAGCTCCCCCAAGGCGGTAATAACAATAAACACACCGCCTCTTCCAACTCCAACTAAAAACTAATTTTCTGAACGTTTTCTCATCGTCCGATCGAGTATTTTTTTACGAATTCGAATATTTTTAGGCGTCACTTCAACCAATTCGTCAATTTCAATAAATTCAATTGACTGCTCTAAAGAAAGAACCCGTGGAGGAGTCAGCATAATCGCATCATCAGAACCAGAAGCTCTCATATTGGACAATGCCTTTTTCTTACAAGGGTTCACTATCATTGAGGTATCGCGCGCGCTTTCACCAATAACCATCCCATCATAAACAGGCGTATTAGGCCCAACAAAAAGAGAACCACGCTCCTGTAATCCTTCCAACGCGTAACCAGTTGTAATTCCATTTTCTTGCGCAATAAGCACACCTTTTAATCGTGTTCGTTCCCCTTTGGTCTTGGGAATATAATCGTAAAAACTATGATGCATAAGGCCACTTCCACGAGTGAGTGTTAAGAATTCAGACTTAAAACCAATAAGAGCGCGAGCGGAAATCACATACTCTAATCGAACACGATTTCCTTCAAGTTGCATATTCTTTAATTCCGAACCACGAGATCCCAAACACTCTAACGTCACACCTTGATAAGTGTCTTCAACATCGATAACAAGAAACTCAGCCGGTTCTTTTTTAATGCCGTCAATCATTTTGTCGATAACTTCAGGCTTAGAAACAGCCAATTCATACCCTTCCCGTCGCATGGTTTCAATCAAGATCGATAAATGAAGTTCTCCACGACCCGCCACACGAAATGTCCCTGAGTCACCATTTTCTTCAATGCGAAGACCAACGTTAATCTCTTGCTCATGCATCAACCGTTCTCGTAAATGACGAGAGGTTAAAAATTCGCCGTCTTGTCCAGCGAAAGGACTGTCGTTGACCATAAAATCCATGGCCAGAGTGGGTTCATCGATTAACATCGGTGGAAGTGCTTCAGGATTTTCAAGGGAAGCAATGGTGTCGCCCACATGAACTTCTTCAACCCCAGAAACCGCCACAATATCCCCCGCGAGCGCTTCTTCAATTTCAATTTGTTTTAGACCCGAATATTTCAAAATTTTTGTAGCTCGATAAACTTTTTTCTTTCCTGTGCTATCAATAAGTGTGACTTGTTGATTTTTTTTCATGCTCCCAGCAAAGATTCGACCAATAGCAATTCGTCCTACGAAGTTGTCATAACCTAAAATGGTAACTAACATTTGTAGTGGCTTTTCAAAGTCCGAAGTAGGCCCAGGAACATGTTTTACAATGGTATCGAAGAGCGCTTTAAGGTCGCTGGCTTTATTTTCTAAATGCAGGGTCGCCCACCCATCTCGACCAGAAGCATAAACAGTAGGGAAATCGAGCTGACCATCAGAAGCACCCAAATCCATGAAGAGTTGAAAGGTTTTATCTAGCGCTTCGTGTGGCTTTGCACCGGCGCGGTCCACTTTATTAACGACAACGATAGGAGATAAACCCAATTCCAGAGATTTCTTGAGCACAAAACGAGTTTGTGGCATAGGTCCATCATAAGCATCGATGAGCAACAATACACCATCTACCATTTTAAGGATTCGTTCTACTTCCCCACCAAAGTCGGCGTGACCGGGAGTATCAACGATATTAATCGTGCATCCATCAAAAACGACAGATGTATTTTTCGCAAGAATGGTAATACCGCGTTCACGTTCTAAATCATTTGAGTCCATAACAGTTTCTTGCGCTTCATCTGCTTTAACTTTGAACTCGCCCGTTTGTTTTAACATGGCATCAACCAAGGTTGTTTTTCCATGGTCAACGTGGGCAATAATGGCAATATTTCTTACATCGTGTCTTCTATTAGTAGTCATTGGATTTATTTCTTCTTTTTTAGGATGAGAGTGTTTTACGAACTTTGTGTCTGAGCCATAAAATGAGTCCCATGGTGCCAGCGACAATAGCAACTGATGACAGTGACTCCATATGATTAATACTCATGGCTAAACCTTGGAAAGAATCTCGTGTTAAATAACCTAAATATCCGAGAATTAAACATCTGGGAATAGAACCGAGAAAAGTCCACAAGGTAAATTGTATAAAGGGAACTCGCAAAACGCCCGCAGCAGCCGAGATGAGAGAAAGCGGAACAATCGGCAACGCTCGAAGTAAAAAAATCATCAGACTCATCCTGTTTGTCAGTTTACCTTCTAGTTTAATTAAATTATCCCAGGTAAAACCTAAAAACCCTGAGAATTTATCAATCACAGGTTTTCCGCCATAATAAGCAATAAAAAAAGTGAAATAAGCGCCAATGGTCGATGCCACCGCACCAGGCAGAACAATTTTTAAAAAAATAGGGCCAAAAGCTTGAACGAAACTTAAACCTGAGTCAATGAGTAGTGCACCAGCCCCCATAATGATGAGTGGGGATGGAATCGGAATAATAACAGACTCAATAATAACCCCAACAAAAACCGTTATCGGGCCATGCGTCTTTAAGGCTTCCATGATGTGAAAAGTAATTTGGCTGAACATATCAATTAAGAGACACGTGTTTTAGCAATCTTTGAGACGAAGGAGAAATGATTTCTATCAAATACCAAACAATAAAATAAAACCAAATAAAGAAAGCATCCAATAATCTAAAGGGAAACCCAAAAACCAACGCTTATGCCACCATACATTTTCCCGATTAAACTTTTTCCAACCATAATGTGGATTAAGAACAAACCATAAAAAATCCTCGGACACCCAAAACAAATCATAAGCTCCAATCACGTTCAGTTCTTGCCTAACACTCCAATACCCATTCCAAACAAAAGGGAGATGGAACATTCCAAAAACAAAAGTAAATGCCCACACATGGTATCCTGTTAAAGGTCGCCCTCCGTATAACCAATCTAACAACGGATGTTTTTCAACTCTCCAAGTTGGCAAATTTGCGGCCCATCCATCTTTCCCTTCAATTTCAATTTCCATTTTTGCCCAAACAAATGAAGCGAAAAATATAAACAAAATATATGAAATAGTAGTCATTTAATTTTAATTCCTTTTTGAATATGACTTACAACGCTTTTGGCAATTTCAAAAGCGGCTTGAGGTCGTGATAGTTTAAGCGCCTGTTCTTTATAATGAGCTAGCGTATCAGGAGAGGTCAGCAGCTTTTTTATTTCATTAACCATATCCTCTATATTAAAAACGGAAAGCCCCGCATGGTTTAATTGAATATATTCAACATTCTTTTCTTCTTGACCCGGAATAGCCGATATCATAAGGATCATAGCGCCTTTACTCAAACTTTCTGAAAGAGTCAACCCCCCTGGCTTGGTCACAACAATATCAGCAACTGTTAAAAGCTCATCCATATTATTGACAAAACCCAAACTGATTAATTTTGAAGGCGCTGGGATTTTTAGTTGGTCAATTTTCTTTTTCATCACAACATTTTTTCCCGAGACAGTAATAATTTGAATGGGAATTTTTAAATTAATGACTTGCCGCACCATCTGTTCAAGTGAAATGAAACCTTCTCCTCCTGAGAGAAGAAGAAGGACGGGGATGTTTTCTTTCATCTCTAGTTGATGGAAAATATCACTCTTAACAACTTGCTTTAAAAACTGTTGCGAAATCGGGATTCCCGTGACAGATATTCGCGCAGGTTCAACTCCCAAATTCAACAATTTCCCCACAATCCCAGGCTGAGCAACAAAATACCTATCTACGATAGGATGTACCCAACTTGGATGTAAATCGAAGTCAGTAATAACTGTTTGAATCGAAATACCTAAAATAGAATGAGCCTTTTTAATAGAAAGAATTTGGGGGATAAAAAAGTGTGTGCTTAAAACCAAATCGGGCTTGTAGTTATCTATAAAATGAAAAAAACGAGCGGAGTTCCACTGTTGAATAGCACGAATGAACTTAGAGTTTTTCCCCTTAAGATTTCTTTTCTCAGTAACTTCATAAATTTTCCCCCAAAAACGGGGGACATTTTTGACAATTAATGAATATCCCGCTTCATACGCTTTTCGAAAAGAAGGGGTCACATAATCCATTGCATTGACATGTTTGACCTCAACTTTGGGATAAAATTTTATAAATGCCTCTTGAATGGCTTCCGCGGCTTTAACATGCCCAGCGCCAGTGGACACAGAGGTTAAAAGCACTCTCATGAATAAAAAAGAAGGGACTGAGAGTGAGAGGATCTTTTAAAAAGTCGATGAAATATGTGTGCTAATAAAAACAGGAGAGGAATACCAGCAATAAAAATAAAAGTCAAAACGATTTTGAAGATTAAATTCATACATTCAAATGGGTATTTTTAATACCGGAGAAGGAAAAGAGACTAATGTCGAGGGAGCAAACTCTTCATTTCCAACACTCGCCCATTGTACGAGTTCTAATTTTCCATCAAAATGTTCGACCAATGCCGTACAACTTTCAACCCAATCACCATCATTGCAATAAAGAATACCATCAATGGTTTTGATTTCAGCCTTATGAATGTGTCCACAAATAATTCCATCAACACCTTGTTGTTTGGCAGAGTCGGCAACAGTCTGCTCATAGGTAGACATAAAACTAACGGCATTTTTCACTTTTGATTTCAGATAAGCCGAAATAGACCAATAATCGAAACCTAAAAACCGGCGGATAACGTTAAACCAATGGTTCAAAGTAAGTGCAATTTCATAAGCATGATCACCCAATTTAACAAGCCACCGGGCATGTTGCATGACCCCATCGAACTGATCCCCATGCATGACCAAAAATTTTCTACCATCGGCCATTTTATGAACCATTTTTGAGGACATAGAAATCTCTCCAAATCGAATGTTTCCAAAGTGTCTTAAAAATTCATCATGATTTCCCGGAACATAAAATACTTTTGTTCCCTTACGCGCTTTTCGAAGAATTTTTTGAATAACATCATTATGGCTTTGTGTCCAATACCAAGAACTTTTTAGTTGCCATCCGTCAATGATATCACCGACGAGATACAAATATCTTGATTCGTTATATTTGAAAAAATCCAGGAGAAAATCGGCCTTGGAATTGCGGGTTCCCAAATGAATATCAGAAATCCAAATGGTTCTATATTGTTTGACAGTTATTTCTTCAGCCATACAAAATACAGCATAATGGCAAAAAGGGAAATATCCTATCTTCTGAGGGTAAAATGAATATTACAACTGCGTGACAATCAACAAATTATGGCCAGGTGTACTTAACGGTATAAGCGAGGGTAGCCTCTCCGTCTTTTTTGACAGGTATTTGAAACTCCATGGTCTGCGACTCTTTTTTGTCCCATTTGTGAGAAGCATCTAAAATCTTCCATTCATTCCAACGATATAAATGTTCCACCACTGTAACAACCACATCCGATGCTTTGTGATTGCGCAATTTAATTTCAAATGATTCTGTAGAACTCTTTTTATCGGTAACAAAATTTGTACGTTTTCTTTCTCCTACCACATCAAAAGCATTTCCCATTTTAATTCTAACGCGCTCATCTTTAGCGGTGTGGTCAATCCAGTCTTCGCCAATAAACTCAACAGATCCATCTGTATCTTTTTTATAAACCCTGACTCGTCCTTTGGGAAGTGGCAACCCCAAATTATTCTCCTTGGAATTTTTAAATTCTAATACAACAAAAACCTTGGTATCGGATCCTGTACCATAATTAAAATCACTTCGACGATATTCATCGTAACCACCATACCAGCCTTGAGAACCATCGTAAACAAATATTTTTTTAAGAGGCACATGAGCGGCTGAAGCCATTTCGATTTGTTTTATTTCATTTTGTTTTAGGGTAACAGGCCGTTGCAAAGTATAAAGGTGATATTCAAAAAAAGATTTCTCAGAAAATTGAGGAGCGGCGGATTCCATAACAGCATCTGCCATCATCACGTTTCTTTTTGTCTGGTGAGACCGCTCTAAGTTTTGAACCCTGTTCACATCACCAGCAACAAGTTTTAGTTTGGCTTCATTAAAAGATGCCCCTGAATTATTTGTAATGGTCACCCAGGCATTTAAGTCCATTTTATCGTCATTGGTATTGCTGACCAATACATAATCAGAAGACCATCCCATTCCTGAAGTTAAATAACTCAATTCACAATTCTGTTCTCCTGCTTTTTTTGCATGAACTTGCCAAAGCAACGTGGGCTTGGTTAATAATCCCTCTGGGAGTTCAGGAAGAATGGGGTTTCCTGGCGGATTCAAATATATTTTCTTTCCGACCTGCAGTACTTTTCCTCCATTTTTTGAGAGAAGGATTCCCTTCATTAATTCGCGGCGATCGCCATTAACCCCTGTGAACCGTTCCAGCTCAATTTCCTGGCCTAAATATTTCTCCAGAATTTTTTCTTGATTGATTAAATCGTATTGAAAATTTTGTTCGATAACAGAAACAGAGTCAGGATCAACAAGAGATTTAAAATGAACTGAAGTAGGATCAATATGAGAGGGAACATCGCTCACCACTATCTCATTTTGACCTGATCTAAAATTAAATTTTCTCAATTCCCGAACAAGACCGAGATTATCGTTATAAATGGTGACATCAGCTGAGAAAAGAAAACCTATAAAACTAAAAGATAGTAAACCGAATAGTAATTTTTTCATGTGTTTCTCCTAAGGGTAAAGCAACAATTCTTTCCAATCACCTTTACTAAATTCATAAAGTTTTCGCTCGTGAAGCCGAAATGGTTTCATCGTCCAAAATTCCATGCGTATTGGCTTTAAACAAAATCCACCCCAATAATCCGGCCGCGGAATAGGTTTGCCCAAGAATTTCATTTTTAATTTCAGGATTTCTGAGACAAATTGAGAGCGGCTTTGAAGTGATCTTGACTGTTTCGATGCCCACGCCCCAATTTGACTATTGATGGGTCTTGACTGAAAATACTCATCTGATTCTTGGCTACTGATTTCTTTGACGACCCCTTCAACAATGACTTGCTTTTCAAGCGGTTGCCAATAAAAACACATGGCCGCGTATGGATTCTCTTTTAACTGAGATCCTTTTCGACTTTCTTTATTTGTAAAAAATATAAAACCGTTCTCATCAAATGATTTTAATAAAACAGTTCTAATACTGGGTTTGGCTTGAGAAGAACAAGTGGAAAGAGTTACTGCCGTGGGTTCTTTCAAACCACACTTCTGGGCTTTGGAATATATATCTTTAAATTTTTTAACCAGTTGGGGTGTCAACATCATTAAATTACCAGAAACAGGATGAAACCTCCGTCATCCCTCGACAAAAACAATTGAACGCTACGGGGATGACGGATTTTCATCACAAATGCGAAACTTTAGTTTTTGAGCGCGCCTATAGCGTTAACATAATTCGGCTCTTGGGCGATTTCTGGAACTTGTTCTGAATACTTCACATTCCCTGTTTCGTCAATAACAACCACAGCTCGAGAAAGAAGACCGGCAAGAGCACCTTCAGCGATTCTCACGCCATAAGTATCACCAAAACTTCTATTCCTTAATTCAGATGTAGAAATAACGTTTTTGATGCCTTCAGCGCCGCAAAAACGATTATGCGCAAATGGCAAATCAACAGAAACACATACAACAACAGTGTTGGCTAATTTTGAAGCTTCTTCATTGAATTTACGAACAGATGTTTGACACACAGGGGTATCAATGCTCGGGAAAATATTAAGAACGACTTTTTTACCTGAGAAATCTTTCAACGAAACATCTGAAAGATCAGTTTTGGTTAACACAAAATCAGGAGCTTTACTCCCAACTTTGGGAAGGTCTCCTTTGGTATTAAGTGGGTTTCCTTTGAATGTAATTTTTGCCATAAATCCTCCTAAAGATTTTATAGTTGTAAGTAAGTTAAAGACATTATGCGAAAAAAAGTTCACACTTTGTTAAACTCATTTTTATATGACCTATTTAACACTCATTGGTGCATGGCTTGTCTTTTTAATAGTTTGTGGTGCTGCCCTCGAGTATTTCTGGGGAATAAGGAGCATTGGTTTTCTCAAACACGTTCTCCCAACTGAGTCAAACTACCCACGAATTTCTATTATTATTCCTGCTCGCAATGAAGAAACGCATATAGAAGAAGCACTAAAATCTGTTCTTTCATTAGATTATCCAGCCTTAGAAATTATGGTGATTAATGATAGATCAACTGATAAAACAGGTGTCATTCTTGAAAAAATGGCCCACCAAAACTCGAGCTTAAAAGTAATCCATATTACCGATCTTCCCCAAAACTGGCTTGGCAAAAACCACGCTCTTTTTTTTGGCGCTCAAAAAGCCAACGGTGAATTTCTCCTTTTTGCAGACGCTGACATTATAATGGAACCATCCTTACTTAAAAAAGCCATCACCTATGTCCAATCTGAAAAAACGGACCATTTAACTTTGTTTCCAGATGTCAAAATGCCAGGGTTTTGGCTAAATCTTTTTACTGTTGGATTTTCTATTTTTCTTTGTTTATTTCTTAAACCTTGGCGAGCCAATAACCCGAAAAGCAAAGCCTTTATTGGGATTGGGGCCTTTAACCTCATAAGAAAATCAATCTACGAAAAGATTGGAACACATGAAAAAATCCGCTTAAGGCCTGATGACGATATTATGTTAGGAAAGTTAGTTAAGAAAAATAATTTTAAGCAAAATGTCTTATTTGGCACGGACTTACTTTGTGTCGAATGGTACAGCTCTATTAAAGAACTGATCAATGGACTTATGAAAAATTCTTTTTCAGGGGTGAACTACAAATTATGGCTCCTTACTCTTGGTAGTTTGGCTCACATCATTCTTATTATTTGGCCATTTATCGCTGTTTTTATAACGACAGGGCGGTCTTTAATTTTATACCAACTAACCATTTTGTTCTTGGTAATGGTAGGAGCCCAACAAGCCTTATTAAATAAAAAAAATATATTTTACGGATTTGGCTTACCTTTGGCCTCAATTATGTTCTTATATATTATATGGAAGGCCGGCTTAAAGACCCTTAGACAAGGCGGCATTTTTTGGAGAGATACTTTTTATTCATTAGATGAACTTAAAAAGAACAATATTTAAACTAAATAGAACTGACTTGTACGAGTTGCTTACCAATATTGTCACCAGAAAACAATCCGATAAAAGCCTTGGGCGCGTTTTCTAAGCCCTGAATCATACTTTCCTTCGATTTAATTTTTCCTGACATAACTAAGTCTTCTAATTCATTCAACGCTTGTTCGTATTCATCCTGATAATCATGAACGAGAAAACCTTCCATTCTGGCTCGCTTAACCAATAAATACAGGAGATTTCTTGGACCAAATTCGGTTTTTTCTCTATTTGCAATTGAAATCTGACCACAAATAATAATCCGAGCCTTCAAATTAATTTGAGTTATAACAGCATCTGAAATTTCGCCGCCTACATTGTCAAAATAAATATCAACCCCTTGAGGACAATGGTCTTTTATTGACTTACGAATATTATCAGCTGTTTTATAATTGAACGCGGCATCAAAGCCACATTCTTCCTTCAAAAATTTTATTTTAATATCTGATCCTGCAATTCCAACCACTTGACATCCAACCAGCTTCGCCAGTTGCCCTACAACAGAACCAACAGCCCCAGCCGCTCCTGAAATTAAAATTGTCTCTCCTTTTTTTGGTTGCCCAATTTTTTTAAGTGCAAAATAAGCGGTAAGCCCTGTCATTCCCAAAACACCCAAAGCCATTGACAACTGATTTTTGGGATAACTCAATTTACGCAAACCTTCCCCATTCGAAATAGCATAGTCCTGCCATCCCAACCGACCTGACACAATGTCACCTTCTTTGAATTTCAAATGTCGAGAATGAACAACCTGACCAACAACCCCACCTTCCAGAACTTCATTAATTTCTAATGGTTTTACATAAGAACGGACATTTCGCATTCGTCCGCGCATATAAGGATCAACAGAAAGAAAAATTGTTTTTACAAGAATTTCATTAATTTGGAGCTCTGGTACAGAAACCTGTGAGAACTCAAAATTTTCAACACTAGGGTTCCCCGTTGGCCTTTGTTTTAATCTCCATTGTCGATTAACAAGAGGTGTCATGAGTCACGCAATAGTTTTTCTATTTGAGAAGGAAGACTTCCATCTGGATAAACCATAAATTCATCAATTAAATATTGCACAGAAATTTTTATTTCATTTTCATCAGAAATTCTTGATTTTTCTGAAATTTCTCTAAAATCTAATTTTCGAAATTTCCACACATACTTCCAACGATTGTGTGAATGCATAGGCGGGGCTCCTAAAAAAAGCGGGGCTGTTATACAAACTGAAAGATTTTTCCAGATTGTTAAAACAGCCCACGCTGACAAAGGAATTGATTCTTTTTTAATGTCGCTAAAATCACGCTTATTTTTAAAATCTATTAAAAACCCAGACAAGCGTTCTTTAACAACGTCCATTTTTTTATAGGAGAGGTTTAATCGTTTCCCAGTTTTGAACAATAAAATTCACATCAGACAAAGTAAAACCTTTGGCCTTGCCCATTCTTTCTTCACCATCTTTGGTCGTATAAAGATTTCTTTTTTCTAATAAGGCCCCCGTGTCTTTACCATCCACAATCCAACGAACAATTCTCAATTGATTTGTGCCACGACCGCTTTCTTGAGACATTAAAACTTTGACAACATTACATTCGATATTTTTTTCTTCCATTTTATTCTCCGTTTCTTGGGTTTAACCAATTTTCAATTTTTACAAAACATTCTTCTGCTAATTCCGCCTCAAAAAGCTCATGATCACCATTTTCATATTCATAGAGGTTTTTATCTTGGGAACCAATTGTACTTAAAAAATCACGACTCACCTGCTCTGAAACCAAATGATCGTTGTGCCCATGAAACAAAATCACCGGCATGAGAAGTTTAGAAGCATTTTCATAAATCTCTTCAACGGTTTTTTTGAATTCAACGCCCAAACGGGCCGAGGCTTTCGAATGATTGAGAGGATCTTTGGGCTTTTCATCAAAAGTCGAGTTAATCTTGTTTATTGGTTTTAATGGTAATTTTCTAGAAAAACGAGGGAAAATGACATTAAAAAATTTTGCCAAAACCCAAAATGATGAAGGAATATTTGGTTCAAACGCGGGACTTTCTAAAATGAGACCTTTAATAAGTTTTGGGAAATGAACACTTAAGTCTGTTGCAATAACTCCACCCAAACTATGACCAGTCAGAAAAAAAGGGCCCTCATCAAGAACAATTTCTTTCCTAAAAATTTCAAAATCTTTCCTAAAAACTTCCCATGAATCAACATAACCGCGCTGTCCCTGAGATCGTCCATGACCTCTCAGATCATAGGAGTAAAAACTCCATCCTCGTTGTGAGAAGTACTCGCCAGCAAGAGTGAACCGACCACTATGCTCACCGAGCCCATGAATAGCAAGAATGTTTCCTTTTTTTATTGGAGAGGCTGCTAACCACTGCTGAGAGAAGAGTCCAATTCCTTGAAAACCTTTAAACAATTTTTCACTATGCAGCATGAGACGGCTATGGAAATGTTAGTTGGACCATTCTTTTAAAACACCACGCGTATCAACATGAACAAAGGGCCCATGAGAATGAGTGGCGCGGTAATGACCAATTCCACCTTGCAATGGTTTAAAAGAAGGATCCTGATTAAGCGCGAGAACTATTTGAGAGAGAATTTCAGCGTCTTTTTGATTTACTTGTCCATCATGATTTAAATCGTCCATGTTTCCATCTCGATTATTATCAATATAAACATCGGCTGCATCACCAAACATATGCCGACTCAACTTTGCATTCCGAAGCGATCGATTATAATGAGGCGTTCTAAAACCACTCATGACAGTTAATTTTTCACAAGGAATGCCTTCCAGATTAACTGTCTCAAGAATGTATTCGAGTTTAAAAATAAGCTTCTCTTTTAATGCCACATATTTAGGATATCGTCCTGCCTGTTTACAAATAAATTCACCAATAGAAAAATGGGGCGAAACAAGCGTATTTTTATTTTCGGGAGTCACTTCAACAAACCCATCCGGATACGGATACAGATTTTTTTTATCTTTTGAAACAATGGGATATGACCCGATTTTATATCCATTCAACAATCCATTTTTGATTTTTTTCGCTGGGACGAGAATAAAAGCATTAATTTGAATTTTTTCTGTGCTGTCTGTTTTTCCAATCACGATTGTGGCAATACCCGATTGTTTAGGTGCGGTCCAACTCCATAAAGAAGGAGAATGATAATCAACTTGACCAAAATCAGCCTGAAAGGAAAAAAACTGGTCTGAATTTGCGTGAGGAATATCAATGAGAACTGTTTCTCCTGGTAAAACAAATAGAGGCGCCACTTTCCAATTGGTTACTTCATTTTTATAACGAACGGAAAAATTGGCTTTTTCAGTATCAAAAGATTTAATCATTGAATCAGGAATAACAGCAGTACCAAACTGAGAAGAGAATGGAATAAGGACAGTTAAAATCATTAAACCAAAAGCTTTAAGATTGTTTTTGAAACTTGTATTCAATTTAAAAAAATCATTTTTCATTTTTAATATTTCTGTAACGCTTGAATAAGAGTTTGATCTCTCCCATATAAATCAGTTCTAAACTGAACATTTCCGTGTTCATCTGCCCAGGCAGTCCAATATAGCAAGTGAATCCGGATCGGACTAGGGATCAGGATAGTTTGATTGGCGCGTTTTTTCAAGGCGTTTTTTATACTTTCTTCACTTTCAAAAGGTGTACCTGATAACAAATAGCTGGCCAATTCAACAGGTTTTTCAATTCTGATACAGCCTGAACTGAAATCTCGTATTGTTTTTTGAAAAAGTGAACGTGAGGGCGTATCATGAAGGTAAACATCAAACTGGTTAGGAAAATGAAACTTTATTTGCCCCAATGCATTTTGAGCTCCTGGTTGCTGCCTGAAATGATAAGGCATTGCTTCCGGATCTACCTTACTCCAATCAACAGAAGTATGATCAATTTTAGTGGCCTTTTCACCATGATGACTAAAAACTTCAAAACCATATTTTGTTAAATAATCAGGTTCCTCGGCAATGTGCTCAAGAATATCCACCTTGGCTATTTTTTTAGGAACGTTCCATGGGGGGTTAAGAACGATATACGTCATGGTGCTACTGAAAACAGGTGTGCGCCTCATTTTTCTTCCCACAATCACTTTCATATTAATTGCTTCGTGATCATTATCATAAAGCTGTAATCGAAAATCTGGGATATTAACAAAGATATGTCGGCGTCCTAAATCAGCGGGGAGCCATCGACATCTTTCTAAATTTGCTTCTAACTGAGCAATCCGAACTTCAACAGGAATTCGAAGGACATCTGAAGTTGATTTGCCTAAAATTCCATCTTCATCAAGCCCGTGTCTTTTCTGAAAGTTACCAAGTGCTCGCTCTAAAGGAGCGTCAAATATTTTTTTCTCGTTAAATCTCAGATTTAAATCCCCAGTGAGAATCAACATCTTCCTTAATAAAGGAACTCTATCATCAATATCTCCCTTGCGAATTGGCCTTCCTTCCGGAATTTTTGGCCATCCTCCTTTTTCTTGCAGTGTTTTGTATTTAGATAAAACACTTTTGAGACGTTGGTAAAATGGGTGGGATGGCAATAAATCTCTCAACATGGTTCGAAGATTATCATGCTTAAGTGCGGCTTCAAGAATATTGGGTAAATCACCCGTACGTCGATTGGCAAACCATTCGTTATCTACTTTATAGGGGTTCAAGCGCCCAGACAACAAATGAGAACCATAGGTTAAAAAACTATCTGTGAGAAAAATTTCAAGCTTGAGCTGCACAGATATATTATCTGTGTTAGATTTCTTATATTGCTCTATTAATTCTTGTAGTAAATCGACTCGGTAATCATGAGGCCGTAACCCTTCACGATCTGATTGTCGCAAAGCACGCAACAATTCATTAGCACCAGAATAAATTTTCCCCTCATTAATCCAAGCCGAGTGATATTCTCTGTTTTTATAAAACTGCTCCAACAGTAAAGATGAATAAGGAGACGCTTCTAATATTTGCCCCTGCTTTTTAAGAGATTGATCAAAAAAAAGTTTTAAATTATCAGAAATTTCTGTACTGGCAATACCAGGAACAACTTGTGAAACAAGTAATATTAAAAAGAATAGTTTTTGAGATAGTCGCTTCATAAAGAACTTTAAATATGAGTGAAATAATGAAAAAGAAACAGGGCAATATTAAAATTTTCCAATAATAGAAAGGTGCCGACCTGTTTTTCCTTTTGGACGCGTGGGGTGAAGTCCTTCAAGTCGGTGAGAAAAAAATAAGTTGTTTTCATGTATTGTGCAAAATCCTGATTGAAAAATTTGAGAAGGTTTAATGCCAACTTTCAAAAGTTGCAACATATTAGCCTTTGGCACATCCAAAAAATAACGACCGTCGCTTTTTATTCTTATAAATAAATGATTATCAGCTATTTTTGATTCAAATTTATTTTTAACATCAGATCCTACTTCATAACATTGACCACAAGCACTAGGCCCTAAAGCAGCTATCATATCATCAGTTGAAGCTCCGAGGGAAACTAACTGATGCACTGCTTTTAAAGTAATTTCCTGAAGAGTGCCTTGCCAACCAGCATGAATAGAACAAAATAATCCGGATTTTCTATCTCCAATTAAAATTGATTGACAATCAGCTGTTTTAACGCCTAAAATTATATTTTTTAAATTTGAGAATAGGGCATCTCCTAAATTTTCTTCAGATGAAATTGAAGAACAATCAACCTTATTAATTATGTCTGAATGGACTTGTTTATTACAATAAAGATGTGCAGGTTCCTTATCAATTGCTTTTAAAAACCTTCGCCGATTTTCGATTACATTTTCTTGAGTATCGTCTTCGATAAAAGCGAGATTGAGAGAATTTTCAGGAAACGGGCTTACACCCGAAAATCGGGTGCTAAAGGCATTAATAAAACCATCTTTTTCAAGAGGCAAACAAACCAAATATTCTATGGGTACGTTCCCAAAAGAAGTCTCGACTTCTTTTTTACGCCATGAAAAAGAAGAAAGATCGGCCACAAAAAATTAATGGACTAATTTTTTATATCGAATTCGGTGAGGTTGAGCCGCCTGAGAACCCAATCTTTCAATTCGTTTTCGTTCGTAGTCATTATAATTACCTTCACTCCACACGACCTGACTGTCTCCCTCAAAGGCCATAATATGGGTGGCGATACGATCCAAAAACCATCGATCGTGACTAATGACAATGGTACTTCCAGCAAATTCAACAATCGCATCTTCAAGAGCGCGCAAGGTATTAACATCAAGATCATTACTGGGTTCGTCAAGAAGGAGCAAATTCCCTCCGGACTTCAACATTTTAGCCAGGTGAACACGGTTTCTTTCTCCGCCAGAAAGTGAACCAACATGCTTTTGCTGATCTTGACCAGAAAAATTAAAACGCGCACAATAAGCTCGTGAATTAATTTCTTTTTTCCCTAAAGTGACAACATCCAATCCACCAGAAATTTCTTCCCACACCGTTTTTTCGGAATTCAAAGCATCACGCATTTGATCAACATAAGAGATTTTCACTGTTTCACCAATACGAAGATCTCCTTGGGTTGGTTTAACTTGTCCGGTCAATAATTTAAAAAGCGTAGTTTTTCCTGCTCCATTAGGCCCAATGACGCCAACAATGGCTCCTGGTGGAATAGTAAAATTCACATTTTCAAAAAGGATGTTATCTCCAAAAGACATTCCTAAATTTTTAGCCTCGGCTACAATATCACCCAGACGAGGTCCGGGTGGTATGTAAATTTCTAATTCCTCAGCCAATTTAACAGGATCCTGCTCCAATAATTCTTGGTATCTAACAACCCGCGCTTTCCCTTTGGCTTGACGACCACTCGGACTCATTCTGATCCATTCTAATTCTCGGGCCAGTGTTTTCTGACGCTGGGTTTCAGATTTTTCTTCTTGTGAGAGTCTTTTTTGTTTTTGGTCTAACCATGAAGAGTAATTACCTTCCCAAGGAATTCCCATACCACGATCCAACTCCAATATCCACCCAGCAATATTGTCTAAGAAATATCGATCATGGGTAATTGCGACAACTGTGCCTTTATATTCTTTGAGAAAATTCTCTAACCAAGCAACACTTTCCGCATCAAGATGATTCGTGGGTTCATCTAATAGTAAAATATCAGGCGACTGCAGAAGCAAACGACACAAAGCCACCCGTCGACGTTCACCTCCAGATAAGCTAGAAACAGAAGAATCACCGGCGGGACATCTCAAGGCATCCATAGCAATTTCCAAAGTTCGGTCTAACTCCCACCCATTTAAGGCTTCAATTTTTTCTTGAATTTCTGACTGACGGTTTAATAATTTTTCCATGGTATTGGGATCCATGTCATCGGTAAACTTTCCACTAATTTCTTCATATTGTTTCAGCAAATCTGTTACTTCTTTTAGACCCTGCGCAATATTATCGCGAACACTTAATTTTGGATCTAATTCGGGCTCTTGTGACAAATATCCAATAGAAACCTTATTTCCAGGAAAGGCTTCGCCAGTAAATTCTTTTTCAATTCCTGCGATAATTTTGAGCAATGTACTTTTCCCGGCCCCATTTAAACCCAAAACACCAATTTTCGCTCCATAATAAAACGACAAACTAATATCTTTCAAAACTTGTTTTTTAGGCGGATAGGTTTTGCTCAGGCGAATCATTGTATAGACAAAATCTTTAGACATCTTGGTTCCTCCAGAAACTGATAAAATTCATGGGCACCATTTTACCTATTCAGGAAGGGAACCCAATTGAAAATTAAGACAACAAAGTGGATGATTATCGGAATTCTTCTTTTTTTTATCGGAGGAGCATTTATCGTAGGGGGCATTCTCAAAGGGACTTTAAAGGATTTGCCCTCAGTAAAAACTTTAGAGCAATACGTCCCTCCACTTGTCACCCAGGTTCTCGACACTTCCGGGTCCGCCGTTGGCGAATTTTTTACTGAACGCAGGACCACCATTCCTTTAAACCAAATCCCCATGGATCTTAGGCGCGCCGTCATTGCCATTGAAGATACCGACTTTAATAAACATTGGGGTGTTAATCCCAAAGCCATCGTTCGTGCAACACTGGCTAACTTACGAGCGGGACGACTGGTACAAGGCGGATCTACTCTCACTCAACAACTCGCCAAAACTATTTTTTTAACCCGGAAGAAAACATTGGGCCGAAAAGTAAAAGAAATGCTCCTTACGCTTCAAATTGAAAAAAATTATTCAAAAGATGAGATTATGGAGCTTTACTTAAATCAAATTTATTTCGGAGGGGGTGCTTATGGCGTAGAAGCAGCTTCTCGACTTTATTTTGGGAAACGTACTCAAGAATTGAATCTATCCGAGTGCGCTCTTCTCGGAGGGCTCATCAGGCTGCCTAACCGATACTCCCCTGTTAACAATCCTGAAATATCTAAAGATCGACGAGCCACTGTGTTAAAGCGCATGAGAGAAGTGGGTTATATAACAGAATTAGAAGAAAAAGAAGCCGCTGGTCAACCCATTTTAAATGTTAAAGCGGGTTTTAAAGCCAAAGACGCCCCCTACTTCGTAGAAGAAGTATTCAAAACACTCGAACCTACATTTGGGTCTGAAACCTTAGAACAAAGCGGGCTTAACATTCACACCACTTTAGATCTCAACATGCAAAGAGCCGCAGAACTAGTTTTAGAAAAACATCTTTCAACTTATGACGCATTTTACGCTACGGCCACATTAGCTGAATATATAAAAGATGCAAAAGAAAAAGCACTGGACAAAACAAAAGTCAATATTTCAACAACACCTCCTAAAATTCAAGGGGCTTTGGTTGTTATGGATGTTCACACGGGGGCTATCCGCACTATGATTGGTGGACGAGATTTTTATAAATCTCAATTTAACAGAGTCACTCAAGCCAAACGTCAACCAGGCTCTTCTTTTAAAGCATTTGCTGTCGCCGCCGCATTAGAAGGACCTTTTACAGCAGCCTCTGTTGTTGACGATTATCCTTTGGTTTATGTGGATGTGGAATCTGATGCCACTCTTTTAGCAGAAACAACAACTTATGCCGAAACCACAACCGCCATTTTGGACAATCTGCAATTAACACCTGAACAGTTTTGGGGTAAACCCAAAAAAGAGCGTGACGAAATCTTAAAAAAATATTGGCGCCCTCAAAATTATGACGGAAAATATTTGGGACCTTTGACCATACGAAAAGGGTTACAAAAATCAAGAAACCTAGTTACCATTCGACTGGTAGGAAGTACAGGACCAAGAACCGTGGTTCAAATGGCAAAAAAAGCAGGAATTGAAAGCCATGTTAGTTCGGTGCTTTCAACAGGACTTGGAACCTCTGTTACCACTTTACTCGAACTAACCAATGCTTATGGAACTTTTGCCTCAGGTGGCCTTTGGGCGCAACCTTATTTCATTGAAAAAATTACAGATCGAAGAGGAAAAGTTTTACAAGAAACCAGTCCTAAGGTAGAAGCCAGAGTTAACCCACAAACAGCTTTTTTAATCACCAATCTATTGAGAGGAGTGATTGAATATGGAACAGGCGCTTATGCCAGAAGAATTGGAAAACCTTTGGGAGGAAAAACAGGAACCACACAAGATCAAAGAGATCTTTTGTTTATTGGATTTTCTCCTGATTTAGTCTGTGGAGTTTGGATTGGTTATGATGATTTTCGTCCCTTAAAAAAAGGGCTGAGCGCCTCTCACATTGCCGTTCCGCTTTGGACAGAATTCATGAAGGACGCATTAAAAGATATGCCAGCAAAAGATTTTCCCGTGCCTCCAAAAATTGAATACGCAAAAATTGACGCCGATACTGGTTATCTAGCGCTTTCCACTTGTCCCAAGGTTTTCCTAGAAGCCTTTAAAGAAGGAACGGTGCCAACAGAATTTTGCCCTTATGATCACTTGAATAGCAGCGGAATCAGCGGAGAAGAAGAAATATTAGAGTAATTTTTACAGCATATTGAACATTTCTCCGGAAGGACTGATAACTAAAAGTTCAAGAAACTGAAGATTTCAAATAGTCACGATTAAGGCGGGCAATAAAGTTTTGAGAGATTTCTTTGGGGCAAGCGGCGGTGCATTCTCCGATGTTGGTACAACCACCAAAACCTTCAGCGTCCATTTGTGTAACCATATTTTTGGCGCGCATGGAACGTTCGGGTTGACCTTGAGGCAGATAGCCTAAGTGAGAAATTTTTGCAGCAGTAAATAACATGGCTGAAGCGTTGGGACAAGCGGCCACGCAAGCGCCGCATCCTATACAAGCCGCCGCATCCATTGCTAAATCAGCATTTTGTTTTGGAACAGGTGTTGTATTGGCTTCAGGTGCACTGCCTGTTCGAACAGAAATAAATCCACCCGATTGAATAATTCGATCGAAAGAACTTCGATCAACACATAAATCTTTGATGACAGGAAATGCTTTGGCTCTCCACGGTTCGATGGTAATTGTATCACCATCTTTAAACGATCTCATGTGGAGCTGACAAGTGGTGGTGGCAGGCATTGGGCCATGGGCAACACCATTAATCATGCATCCACAAGTTCCACAAATTCCTTCACGACAATCACTATCAAAAGCCACCGGATCCTCACCACGTGAGGTCAACTGTTCATTTAAAACATCAATCATCTCAAGAAACGACATATGTTCACTAATATCGTGAACTTTATATTCCACTATTTTTCCTGGAGTTTGTTGATTTTTTTGCCGCCAAATTCGAAGAGTTAAATTCATTTATTTATAACTCCTTTGAGCCAAATGGATATTTTCAAAATTGAGAGGTTCTTTATGTAACGTCGGTTCTGAATTTTCACCTTTGTACTCCCAGGCCGCTACATAAGAATATTTCGAGTCGTCTCGTAACGCTTCACCTTCAGGCGTTTGACTCTCTTCTCTAAAGTGACCACCACAAGATTCTGATCTTTGCAGAGCATCCCTACACATCAGTTCAGCTAATTCAAAAAAATCTGCGACACGCCCAGCACGCTCAAGTGATTGATTTAATTCTTCACCAACCCCAGGAATATTTATTTCTTTCCAGAATTTTTCTTTGAGTTCAGGAATTCTTTGTAAAGCAGTTTTAAGACCGATCTCTGTTCGAGACATTCCACAATAATCCCAAACTAATTTACCGAGTTCTTTATGGAAAGAGTCAACTGATCTTTTCCCTTTGGCTGATAAAAAACGATTAAGCCGCCCTGAAACTTCAGCTTCAGCTTGTTTAAAAATGGCGTGATCTGTTGAATATTGAGATGATTTATTTTTTGACAAATAATCACCAATGGTATAGGGAATTACAAAATAACCATCGGCTAAACCCTGCATAAGCGCACTTGCTCCTAAACGATTGGCCCCGTGGTCAGAAAAATTAGCTTCTCCAATAACGAAGAGTCCATCAATGGTACTCATCAAATTATAATCCACCCAAAGTCCACCCATCGTATAGTGAATGGCTGGGTAAATTCTCATCGGAACTTTGTATGGATTTTCTCCGGTGATTCGGTTATACATGTCAAAAAGATTAGCGTATCGTTCTCTAATTTTATCTTCGCCAAGTCTTTTAATGGCATCAGAAAAATCAAGGTATACACCTAACCCACCAGGCCCCACTCCTCGGCCTTCGTCACAAACTTGTTTGGCGTTACGCGAAGCGACATCTCGAGGAACTAAATTTCCATAACTAGGGTATTTCCTCTCAAGATAATAATCTCTTTCTAATTCTGGAATCTGATCAGGAGACCGATTATCTCCTTTGTTTTTAGGAACCCAAATTCGACCATCATTACGCAGAGACTCCGACATGAGAGTTAATTTAGACTGGTAATCGCCACTAACAGGAATACAAGTCGGATGAATTTGTGTGTAACAAGGGTTTGCAAAGGCCGCCCCTTTTTTATGGGCTCGCCAAATGGCAGTGGTATTGCAGCCTTTGGCATTGGTAGAAAGATAATAAACATTTCCATAACCACCGGTGGCAAGCACAACGGCATCGGCAGAATAAGAAGAAATTTTTCCGCTCACCATATCACGCACAACAATTCCCTTTGCTTGATTGTTCTCAACAACCAATTCCATCATCTCAGAACGAGGGAACATTTTTACTTGTCCTAAACCAATTTGCCGAGAAAGTGATGAATAGGCCCCAATAAGGAGTTGCTGCCCGGTTTGACCTTTGGCATAAAATGTTCGAGAAACTTGCGCGCCACCGAAAGAGCGATTATCTAAATAACCACTATATTCTCTGGCAAAGGGAACACCTTGTGCTACACATTGGTCAATAATATTAACGCTTAACTGAGCTAAACGATAAACATTGGCTTCACGCGCTCGATAGTCGCCACCTTTAATTGTGTCGTAAAAAAGCCGATAAATACTATCACCGTCGTTCTGATAATTTTTGGCAGCGTTAATGCCTCCTTGAGCGGCAATGGAATGCGCGCGGCGGGGACTATCTTGATAACAAAAACATAGAACATTGTAACCCAATTCAGCAAATGATGCGGCCGCCGAAGCGCCTGCCAAACCAGAACCAACAACAATAATGGTGTATTTTCGTTTGTTGGTTGCATTGACTATCTTTAAATCGTTTTTATGGTTGTCCCATTTTTTTTCAATAGGCCCCACAGGAATTCTTGAATTAAGTTCCATAATTTCCTTATTACTTTAGTATTCCCATGAGTACTGCCAAAGGAATGGCGGAGTATCCCAATGGAATGGCGATCGCAATGAACAGCGCTAAATATTGGCGAAAAAAATTTATTTTTGGATGATTGAGACCCAACGTTTGAAATACACTATAAACTCCGTGATACAAATGCATTCCCAATGAAATCATTGCCAATAAATAAACAAACGAAACCAGTTTACTCGAGAACCCAACAACAATATTGTTATACACATCGCCCGAAATAAAAGCAGGGTGTACGCTACCAACAGTTAAATGCAATAAATGGAAGACAACATAAAAAGCCAAAAAAAGACCACTCCAAATCATAAACCGTGAAGGCGCATTGGCTTGAACCATTGTGTGATTTTCATATTTTTCTGGGCGGCTATTTTTATTTAAGCGAGTCAACTGAACGGTAAAAATAAAATGGAGTACAACAGAAAAAAGTAAAACAACACGAGTGCCCCACAAGAGACCTTTGGTTTCGTGCAAAAACTCCGCATAATCATTAATTTTTTCAGGTCCTAAAAAAACCTGCAAGTTACCAAGCATATGCCCCACAACAAACCCGAGCATAAGAAGCCCTGTTACTGCCACAACAATTTTTTTACCAATAGAAGAACTTAAAAAACAAGAGCAATTTTTCATTTGAATAAATTTAGCACTTCTTCAATGTGCCCATCTACTTTTACTTTTGGAAATATCTGCGTTATCTTTCCAGTTTCATTAATAATAAAAGTGGTTCGCTCGATTCCCATATATTTTTTCCCATACATACTCTTTTCTTTCCACACACCGTAAGCTTGAATCATTTCTTTTGATGGGTCGCTTAACAAAGGAAAAGAAAGAGAGAATTTCTTTTTAAATTTCTGGTGGGATTCAATTGGGTCAGCGCTCACGCCATAAATCACTACATTCTTCTTAGAGAAGGCTTTTATTTCATCTCGAAAGCCACAAGCTTCTTTGGTACAACCGGGAGTGTCATCTTTCGGATAAAAATAAAGAACGACATTTTTTCCTTTTAAATCTTTTAGAGAAACCATCTCATCATTATCGTTTTGGAGTTTAAAATCAGGTGCTTTATCGCCAATTTTCAACATAAGGTCTCCTAGGGTTTATTTAAAACTGAATTTAAAGTCCAGTCATATTGATATTTCACTTTTGCTGGAAAATCTGTTTTTAATTTTTGATCAATTAAATCGGCATCTGGTCTTAATGTGGGATCAGTTAAAGAAGACAAATAAACACCTGTCCCACCAAATCCTCGAAAGTCTTCTTCATACCACTTCATTAAAGAAGAAATCACCACCGTGTCATTTTCAATTTTTAAATGTTTAGAAGAATTGACAAATCGCAGTTCGTTTTCTTTGAGTGTTTCATCTAAAGTAGAAGGATCATAAGCCCGATTTATTAATGGAGGACAATCAATCGCAGCGCACACAAGAGCAAAATGAATTCGATGATTTAAATTGGGGAGTGAAATACCTTCGATGGGGCCCCCTCTTCTTTTATTGGCACGAATAACTCTATTTTCAATTTCGTCTAAAGAAAGTTCAATTTTTCTCACTTTAAATTTTTCTTTAAAAATATTGAAGTCGTCACTCACTTTCTTTAATTTCGGTCGATTTAAAATAAATTGAATCGCATGCGCATTATAAGCATTAATCCAAAAAGCCAATTGTTCTTTTTCGTTACATTTAGAAAGATCAGCATTTTCTAAAAGCATGAGGTATTTTTTGAGATCGCCCCCATTTTTTGAACGAATACCCTCATAATCAACAAATCCCTGATCATCTACATTTTTTTTCAAAATCTTGTCGAAAACGGAATGATTCAGACAAGCAGCCCAGGATAATAGTGATGTAAATATTAAGACAACAAACAACCCAATCCTCTTAAACATTTTTTACCTCGTCCCTTATTTCATTGGGCAATTTAGATGCGGCACCCTTATTTAACAACCAAATTAATTCTCCCTTAATAGAGATAATTTTTTGTGCGGGGTACCGGTCTTGCGCAAAATCAGTTCTAAATATTTCTTTAATAATAGGCGCCTTAGATTCGCCCTGAACTAAAAAGAAGATTCTTTCCGCATTGTTAATAACAGGATAGGTTAAAGTGATTCGATGGCTATTAAGCCGCTCTACAAAATTAGAAGTGACCAGTTTATTTTTTTCATTCAGTGCCGCTGTTCCTGGAAATAATGAAGCGGTGTGACCATCTTCACCAATCCCCATTAACATGAAATCAAACACAGGAACAGAATAGGTCAATTTAAAAAACGCCTTTATTTCACTTTCATAAGCTTTTGCCCCAGCTGATGGCGGAGTCATTTCTCCTTTCATGCGAAAAATATTATTAGTTGGAATCGGAACCTTCGATAATAAATTATCCATTGCCAATTTATAATTACTGTCTTTATGGTCAGGAGAAACACATCTCTCATCAACCCAAAACACAAACGTTTTAGACCAAGGAACTCGCGATTTAAAATAGGTATCGCTTAACAGCTGGAATAACTTAACGGGAGTTGATCCGCCCGACAACACCAAAGTAAAACGACCATTTTTCTCAACCGCTTTGCTCGCAGACTCGACAATAGATAAAGCAGCCTCTTTATAAAAATCTTCGTCGTGGAGAGCAACTTTAATTTGGCGTGACATTTTATTTACTAAGCACTTTTCTTAAGATGATTTCGATGTTTTTAAGCCCACGCAGGCCATCTTTGAAATGAATCCTTAAAGCTCTTCTATTTTTGTGCTGAAGGGCTGATAAATCACCCAACGCTTGAGCCTCTTTAAGCGTGCTAAAAGTAAAAGGTTCGCCAGCAATCGATAAATCTTTTTTATCATCTGATGTGATTTGTAAAAAGATTCCGGAGTTATCCCCTCCTTTATGAAGCTGCCCGGTTGAATGCAAGAACCGTGGACCAAACCCGATGGTGGTAGCAATATTTTTTTGATCCAAAACTAACTTTCGAATTTTTTGGAGTTGTTGCTCATAACCTATGTTACGCGTTAAATAAGCAAGAAGGGCAAAGTAATCTCCGGGTTTAATTGAATTGAACACTTCACTTAAAATTGCCTCAAGTGATTGAGTTTCTTTCAAAAGATTCGCAGCGGCAAAAACAGAAACTCCCTCTTTTTCAAATATAGGAAGTGGCGCGCCCAAATTTCCTTTTGACGTAAAGGTTTCCAAAAACTCTTTGGTTAAATCTTTTGATTCTTGTACGTTCGGTTGATCGAAAGGATTAATATCGAGAATCTTACCGGCAATCCCCGTAGCAAATTCCCATCTAAAAAATTCGCCAATCATCTCTTCTTCTGAATTCAATTTAATATCAATAATCGGATGACCCGCTTTTTTAAGTGCCTTTAAATTATTCGAGGTCTTGCTATCAATTTTGGTATGAATAGAAATGAATACGCGGTCATGAGCGTAACCTTTCACTCGAATGGGCTCTGATTCGACAGGGAGAATCCCAACCCCTTCTTTACCGGTACTTTCAGCAATTAGCTGTTCAACCCAGGTTGAAAAACTTGCGATATCTTTTGAAAGAATAAATGTGACTTTGTTACGCCCTTGTTTGGCCAGCACTCCTAAAATAGCGCCCAAAACCAAACCGGGGTTTTTGTCGGTTGGAATTTGAGAACTACAAGCAGCGCTCATTGAATTGGCGATTGATGTTATTTTATGAACATCGAATCCCATAAGCGCGGCGGGCAACATGCCAAAAAAGGACAAGGCGGAATATCGCCCACCAATATCTGAGGGGTTTAAAACAATATGGCGGAATTTTTTCTCTTTGGCAATTTTTTCCATCTGAGTACCGGGATCAGTAATCGCAATAAAGTGATCGCCCGCTTTATCACCTTTTTTCTTTTTGACCAAGTCATAAAAATAAGAAAAGAAGGCATTGGGTTCAGTTGTTGAGCCTGATTTACTGGCAACGATATAAAGAGTTTTTTCTGGTTTTGATCGACCGGCACGTTCCAAAACAGAACCGGGTTCGGTACTATCTAAAATAGCGAATTCAGGGAAACCAGGTTTTTTGCCATAGGTCAGTCTCAACACCTCTGGACATAAACTCGATCCACCCATTCCCAAAAGAAGAATGTTGGTAAATTTATTTTTTCGAACATCGTCAGAAATTGATTTAAGAAGGGCCAATTGCCTTTCTACTTTAGAAACCACATCTAACCAACCCAGAGAGTTACTGATAATCTTTTTATGCGCCTCATCTGATTTCCAAAGAGTGGCATCTTTATCCCATACACGTTTCACCCATGATTCTTTTTGAGCTTGAGAAATGACGGAAGCAACGTCTTGGTGGTACTTTCCGATATTAAAATTCATGGTTTTAAATTGTTGACTAGTGAGAAGTTCTTTTTTTACATTTACCACCTTCATTAAACTTTCAAAAGAACCTGAGAATGATTTCACGCCTTCTTCTTGTAGTTGATTCATAAGATCATCAAAAGAAATACCAAGCTTTTCAATAGCGGGAAGAACTTGTTTTGCCTCATTCCATCCTGATTCTAATTTATTGGCCACTTTTCCATGGTCACGGAATGCATCGATGGTTGGTACTGGCATGGTATTAACTGTTAAAGGTCCCACCAATTCATCAATATAAATAGTATCAGGAACTCTTTTGTCTTTGGCTCCCGTGCTCGCCCACAATAATCGTTGAACTTGAGCGCCTTTGGCTTCCAATTTTTTATACCGAGGAGAAGCTACGACATCCACAAAATGCATATAGGCTAATTTTGCATTCGCCAAACCGGCTTTATTCACGAGTGAAACGGCTTGATTATTTCCTTTGGCAACCAAGTCGTCTAAATGTTTATTAACAATAGTATCAACACGACTCACGAAAAAACTAGCAACAGATGAAATCTGACTAATTTTTTGCCCTTTTTTTACCCTCATTTCTAACGCTTTTACATAAGCCTCTAACACTTCTTTATAAGACTCGAGCGAGAATAAAAGAGTCACATTAATATTAACCCCGAGAGATAATAATTTTTCAATGGCGGGAATGCCGGCTTTGGTGCCAGGGACTTTAATCATTAAATTTGAACGTTTTACTTTTTTAACCAAACGAAGCGCCTCTTGAACTGTGGCTTCTGTGTCATTCGCTAAATTGGGATTTACTTCCAAACTCACATAACCATCCGTTCCTTTACTGGAAATAAAAACTTTTTTTAGCGCATCAGCGGCTTGCTGAATGTCTTTGACGGCCAATTCTTCAAAGATTTCTTCTGTTGATAAATTTTGTGAGGCAAGTTTTTTAATTTCAGCGTCATATTCTGAACTTGATGAAATAGCTTTTTCAAAAATGGTGGGATTAGAGGTCATTCCTCGAAGACCATCTTGTTCTATATACTTTTTTAGTTCACCTGACTTAAAAAGTGACCGACTAATATAATCCAGCCAAAAACTTTGTTTTTCATTCCATAATTGTTGCAGCGTATTCATAACTTTCTCCTTGGCATTTTACACGGTCAATTTAATAAATTTTCTTTTTCCTACTTTTAAAACAACAGGACGAACGAGCGAAATTTTCTCTCCCAAAATAACTTTTTTCCCATCTAATTGAACACCACCTTGTTCTATTAAACGGCGTGCTTCATTTTTTGATGGGAGCAATTTGGCCTTCATAATAATTTCAATAACATCAGTTAAGCCAGGGCTGACTTGAAAAGATTCCATTTCTTCCGGGTTTTCTTTTTTAGAAAAAACCTGCTCAAAATGATTGAGCGCTTCCTGAGCTGCTTGAATTCCATGATACTTTTCAACAATAAACCCAGCCAATTTCTGTTTGGCCACTTTTGGATGCAACGTTTTAAGGTCAGTCACATTTTCTTCGGTTAAAAGTTCAAAATATTTCCACATAAGCGCATCCGGAACTGACATCAGCTTCCCAAACATATCATTAGGAACATCTTTCAAGCCCACATGGTTACCATACGATTTAGACATTTTTCGAACACCGTCTAGTCCTTCCAACAAAGGAAGTGTCATCACCACTTGCGGTTCTTGCCCATTTTCTTTTTGAAGTTGGCGACCCATGAGTAAATTAAACAATTGATCATGCCCACCTAATTCAATATCGGCTTTAATCGCGACAGAATCATAACCCTGAAATAAAGGATACATGAGTTCTAAGAGTGAAATAGGAAGTCCATTTTTCTTACGCTCAGAAAAATCGTCCCGCTCCATAAGTTGCTGAACGGTATGAGTTCTTAAAAGGGCACGAGGTAAAAACTGTGGGCTTTTCCGGTCAAATAAATCATATAACCATTCGCCATTCAAATGAACTTCGGTTTTTGATTTATCAAGAATATGAAACACCTGTTCTTGATAGGTTTTAATGTTATTGGAAATAATCTCTTCTGTTAAAGGAGGCCGCGTGGTATCTCGCCCCGAAGGATCACCAATGGACGCTGTAAAATCACCAATAATAAAAACAACCGTGTGGCCCAATTCTTGAAATGTTTTGAGTTTAGTGAGAACCACTGTGTGCCCTAGGTGAATATCAGGAGCTGTTGGGTCTACTCCCAATTTAATTCTTAAGGGGCGACCCAAGGCCAGTTTTTTCTTGAGTTCTTCAAGAGAAACAACATTGGTTGTACCTCGCAAAATGCGAGCGATATCGTTTTCAATATTTTTCATTTAGAATCGTGTTTGGTCGGAAAATTGAGATTATAAAAATATGATGGAATTTACTTCCATTATTTTGCCGGCCTAGAAGGCCAGCGCACCGTCATTACAAGAGACTCTTCAACAGAACGAAACGAATGAGGCACATCGGGACCGAAGAGAACAAAATCCCCTTCTTTCTTAAGAGAAACTTCTTGGTCCGGAAAAAGTAAGACGAAGTGACCACGAATCAGGACATTAAGAGTTCTAACGGGATTTCCAGGGGCCCATTGATCACGGGTTTCCCCTTTTGCATGTGTATACCATTTCATTTCTACCTCTTCACTTCTCAATGGATTGTCCTGACCAGGCATGAAATGTCCGAGAAACCAGCCACGCGTATTTTTTGAAGCATCGTTAACGTTCCCAAAAATTTGAGTCGGGATATTTGATTTCATGAGGTTTCTCCTTATAAGTCGCCACCCAATATATAAATCACAACCGTGTGTTTTTATTTGTGTTTAATACTAAATAAATTTTTAATTTTTTTAGACAGGTATTCTAGAACTATAAATTAAGGAAATATCATTCAAACATAAAAAAACCGGTCGTTAACGAAATTAACGCCGGATTATAGAAGTATAACAGGAGTTCCAAAATTTCTCCAGGGGAAATTTAACTATTCTTTAATTTTGTTAAAGCAATAAATTGTTCGGGGGAGAGGTTTTGAGCTCTTAACGTGGGACTAATATTGAGTAGCGCTAGCATTTTTCCAATGGCTTCTTTATTCATTTGAAGGCCGTGAGAAAGAGAGTTATAAATGGTCTTTCTTCTCTGTTGAAAGGCCGCCTGAACGACTTTTTGACAGGCTGGAATATCATCTGTTAAAGGGGTTTTAAGTCTGAAAAGCTTTATTACTGAAGACTTTACCTTTGGCGGGGGGTTAAATGAAGATTCGGATAAATCGAATACCTTTTCAGATCTGCAAGAAAGCGCCATACCCACAGAAAGAGCGCCATATTCTTTATCCCCAACCTTAGCGCAGATTCGATCTCCCACTTCTTTTTGAACCATAATGACAGCTTCGGTCCAATTCTTCCAATCGCATAATCGTCTCAAAATCGGGGACGTAATATTATAAGGAAGGTTTCCGATAATTTTAAATGAATCAGAATTCAACTGATTATCAATAATTTTAAAGTCTAAATCCAAAATATCTTGATTAATAATTTGAACAGAACCTGGCGCATAATTTTTCTTTTCTAAAAGAGCGATCATTTGAGGATCCACTTCCACAGCAATCACTTTGCATTTCTTGAATAATAAATCAGTTAAAACTCCTTTACCGGGACCAATTTCAAGAACTTGATCTGCTGAGGATAAGTTAAGGGCATCCACAATTCTTTGTGCTGCGTGTTGATTGGTGAGAAAATGTTGCCCGTATTTAGCACCCATTAATTAAGCTTCCAACTGTTGTAATAATAGAAGAAGGGCTTGATAACAGCTTTTTTGACGAATTTGAAAACGATCTCCGGTGAGTTGAAATTGTTTAACTTCAACATTTTTGGGGCCTGCATATCCCACATAAATAAGGCCGACTGGTTTTTCTTTGGTTCCACCTTGGGGACCCGCAATCCCTGTAATAGAAAGCGCATGAGTCGCTTTGGATTTATTTTTAACGCCCAAAACCATTTCACGCGCGCATTCGTCTGACACGGCGCCAAACTTTTTTAAAGTTGAAGGGTTAACGCCCAAATGGCGAACTTTAGAGGCATTTTGGTATGTCACCAAACCTTCCAGAAAAATTTTTGATGAGCCCGGAATATCCGTCAGTAATTTTGATAATAAGCCACCTGTACAAGATTCGGCGACAGCTAAGGTTTTTCTAGCTTTAAGTAATTTATTAAAAATTATTTTTTCAAGGGGCTCAGTTTCATTCGTAAAAATAAAAGAACCAATTCTTTTCTTTATTTCATGAGAAACAACCTTAATAACTTGATTTACCTGTGATGAAGAACTTCCTTCCACTAAAAACTTTACAGATACAATTCCTTGAGAGGCCAAAATACCATGAGTAATGACACATCCATTTAAAGTTAAATATTGATCCACCACGGGGCGAACCAATTGATCAATTTTTGATTCAGGCACTCCCATCACCTGAAACACTTGTTGCTTAATCACTTTATGAGGGTTCAACTTTTTTAAAACAGGAAGCACGAAGTGCTTAAAAATGGGGACTAATTCTCTGGTTGGTCCTGGTAATAAAATAACAGTTTTATTTTTTATTTGAATAAGTTGCCCGGGTGCTGTGCCGAATGAATTTGGCAATACTTTTCCAGTTTTTAATACATAAGCCTGACGTTTATTTTGCGGAGGCATGGGAATGCCCCTTTTGGAAAACTTCTTTTCGATGTCTTCAACCAAACTCGGATTCAACAGAAGCGGACGCTTTAATATCTTTGACCACACATCGCGGGTAATGTCATCAAAAGTAGGCCCCAAACCACCCGCACAAAGAATAACATCTGCCTGAGCAAACGAATAACGAAATGCTTGCTCCATAAGTTTGGGCTCATCGCTGACTGTTTGTTCAAGATCAATGGTGTAACCCAAAGATAAAAGCTCTGGTCCCATATAAGAGACATGTGTGTTCACTTTTCCGAGCAACAACTCCGTCCCTACACAAATGATATGAACTCGTTTTTTAGACATTAAATATTAATTGTACATTCCTGGTTCAGAAGGAGGGTTACTATCCAAAGGAATGGGACCAAATTTGGCTTCATATTTTTGGATATTATCAGCCAATGCTGCCAAAAAACGTTTGGCGTGCTTAGGACTTGAAATAATTCGTGAGCGCACTTTGGCTTTTGGTTGTTGAGGAGAAAGAAACATAAAATCCATTAGAAATTCTTGTTCGGAATGGGTAATGAACGCTAAGTTGCAATACATACCTTGTGCAGTCACATCGTCAATTTCAATTGCGAGTTGCTTCTTTTCTGGTTCTGCCATAAGAGACTCCTTTCGTTTTTAAGTAAGGTGGGATTCTTGTATCCCAAGATAACATTGTTTAACACGATCATTTGATAAAAGTTGGGTGGTGATATCTTGAAGAACAATACAACCAGTTTCCATAACATAGCCGCGCTCTGCCACAGATAATGCAGCTTTCGCATTTTGTTCAACAAGCAAAATCGTAACCCCTTCTTGATGAAGTCCTTTAATAATTTGAAATACCTTATTAACAATAACGGGCGCCAAACCCATCGAAGGTTCATCTAGACAAAGTAATTTGGGTCGACTCATGAGAGCTCGACCCATAGCCAGCATCTGTTGTTCTCCACCAGAAAGTGTTCCACCTAATTGTTTGCTGCGTTCTTTCAAAACAGGGAAAGACTCTAAAATATTTTCTAAATCTTGTTTAATTTTTTGATGGTCTTTTCTAAAAAATGAACCCATAGATAAATTTTCTTGAACGGTTAATAAAGGAAATATTTTTCGCCCTTCCGGAATTTGAACAACACCTTTACGAGTAATTTCATAAGCAGGTAACCCATTAATTTTCTGATGATTAAAGAAAATTTCACCTGAAGACGGCTTTAAAAGACCTGATAATGTTTTTAAAAAAGTACTTTTTCCAGAACCATTAGCACCAATGAGCGCAACTGCTTCGCCTTCACCTACTTCTAAATTAATTCCGTGCAAAGCTTTAATATTTCCATAACCCACATGCAAATTTTTGACTTCTAAAATCATTTATATATGCTCCGTCCCTAAGTACGCCTCAATAACTTTAGAGTTACATTGAATATCATCAGGAGTGCCTTCGGCAATTTTAATGCCATGATCCAGCACATGAACCGTTTTTGAAATTTTCATCACTAAACTCATGCGGTGTTCAATCATTAAAATAGTAATGCTTTCTTGTGAAATTTTATGAATGAGTTTGGTAAGTTCAATAGATTCTTGGTGATTCATGCCAGCCGTTGGTTCATCTAATAATAAAAGACGTGGTTCCGTGGCCAGCGCGCGAGCAATTTCTAGCAATCTTTGTTCACCATAGGCTAAATTACCAGCCAATTCATGTGCATGTTTTTCGAGCCCTACAAACTCGAGTCGTTCTTTCGCAGATTTAGCAATTTCTTTTTCTTCTCGATAAAAAGCAGATGTCCGAAATAAAGCACTAAAAAGTTCTGAGCGAGTACGGCAATGACGACCGACCATAACATTTTCAAGCACCGTCATATTTTTAAAAAGTCGAATATTTTGAAATGTTCGAGCTATCCCACGGCGAATGATCCACTGCGGCGTTTCATGATCAATCCGCTCACCAGAAAATTCTATTTCACCTTCATCGGGAGTGTAAACACCTGTCAATAAATTAAAAAAGGTTGTTTTCCCCGCCCCATTAGGGCCAATCAGACTTACAATTTCCCCAGTTGAAATTTGGAAATCAACGTCTTGAACTGCTTTAAGCCCACCAAATGACTTAGATAGTTTTTTCGTGTTCAACAGATTCATTTCTGTTCCAAATGAATACTCGAATCTTTTGGAATTCCTCTAAATCGTCTTCGACTGGGCCACAAACCTTCAGGCCTTTTAATGGCTATAACCACAAGTGCGATTCCAAATAAGAAATAACGCCAGCTAACAAGCTCAGCTCCTAAAATATTACGCAAAATTTCCGGTACCAAAATAACAATAGCCACACCCAACAACGTCCCAATCACTGACCCCATCCCACCAATGACCACCATCGCCACCAACATCACAGATTCCCAAAACGTAAATGATTCTGGAGTCACAAAATTTTCCCACCGCATAAAAATACATCCTGCAATACCCGCAAACCCCGCACTGATAACAAACCCAATCATTTTCATTCGTGTGAGTTCTATTCCTGTTAAACGAGCGGCCACTTCGTCCTCCCGAATGGCCATCCAAGCCCGACCCATCCGTGAATTTTTCAATCTCACACTAATTAAAATACATAACATCACAAACCCAAAAATAAGAAAATAAAAATCTCGATTTGAACTAATGGTCCAAAAGAAAAAGGGAATTGGTTTGACGTTTGAATTGGTTAATAAAGAAATTCCTTTCGGACCATTGGTTAAACCATCCCAATTATTTAAAACAATCCGAGTAATTTCTCCAAATCCTAAGGTAACGATGGCCAAGTAGTCGCCTCGCAAACGTAAAACAGGTGCGCCGATTAAAAACCGAATGAGCATTGTAATCAAAGTTGAGGTAACGAGCGCCATCCAAAAATTCCAGCCATACCCTGATAAAAGCGCCATGGAATAAGCCCCGATCGCATAAAAGGCCATAAAACCCAAATCGAGCAAACCTAAAAAACCAACCACCAAATTAAGACCCAATGCCATCATCATGTATAAACCCATAATTCCGAATATTCGAATGACATAGGAATAAGAAGTGGATTCAACAAAAAACGGGAAAGTACCAAACAAAACCAAGAGGGAAAAAATAGTAATAAATTTTCTGGGTATTTTTAAAAACCAACTCATACTTTATCAGCAGATTTTTCGCCAAGAATTCCTGATGGGCGAAAAATGAGAACTAAAATTAAAATGCCAAAAGAAAAAACATCTTTCCATTCAGATTCTGGCAAAAATGCGGCCCCCAATGATTCTGCCACTCCTAAAATAAGCCCACCCAACATGGCACCTGGAACATTGCCGATTCCACCTAAAACAGCAGCGGTGAAAGCTTTCATGCCCGGCATAAAACCCATGTTGTATTTTATTGATCCGTAGTAAAGACTGTATAAAACTCCAGCAGCACCTCCCAATAAAGCCCCGATAAAAAATGTGATAGAAATCATTCGATTAACTGGGATTCCCATAAGTTCCGCTGCTGCTTTATCTTGAGAGCAGGCACGAATAGCTTGGCCATATTTTGATTTGTTGATAAATAACCAAAGACCTGTCATGAATATCAAACTGCTCAATAAAATAATCAATTGAATTTCGGAAATAGAAATATAGCCCAATGAAAAACGTGTCTTTGAAGATATAGAAGGAAAGGGAAGAAAATCATCTCTCCACAAAAAAACCGCGTTTTGAAGAACAATAGAAACACCAATTGCAGAAATAAGCGGCGCCAAACGAGGAGCCTGTCTCAAAGGCGCGTAGGCCAATCTTTCAACCCCCACAGATAAAACACCACTTATTATCATTGCAGAAAGAAAAGCTAAAAAGATAGAAACAGAGAAAGGTAAAAAAGGAGTGAGAGTAAAAATGAGCCATCCAGAAAAGGAACCCACCATAAAAATTTCGGAATGCGCAAAATTAACCATTCGCAAAATCCCATAAACCATGGTGTAACCTAAAGCAATCAACGCATAAATTGATCCAAGGGTAAGGCCATTAAATAATTGTTCAAAAAAACTTTGAATGATGCTTATTTCTCCTGTGCCCGCTCAATATGGTTAAAAGCACCATTTTTGACCTGAAAGAGTGTAATCGTTTTGTTTAGTGTATCTCCTTTTTCATCAAAAGAAGTTTCCCCAAGAACACCGTTGAATTTTATGGTTTTCAAATATTCAATTATTTTGACTCTATCCATTCCGGCATTTTTAATCGCTTCAATAAAAATCGATGCCACTTCATATCCATAATGATCATAAGATTTCATTTCTTCTCCAGGATATTTTGATTTATAACGTGCTACAAAATCCCTAGCTGAATCTAAAATTTCTGGCGGACTGCCCAAAAATGTCACATAAGCTCCTTCCGCTGCAGGACCTGCTACTTTTAAGAATGCTGGATCATAATTGGCTTCGCACGTCACAAAGGCCCCTTTAAAACCGACGTCTCTGGCTTGGCGCACCAAAGCGCCACCCTCTGAAAACATGCCGCCAAAATAAATGGCCTGAGGACCCGTTGCCTTAACGCGAGTTAACAAGGACCTAAAATCTCTATCTCCAATTTGTAATCCTTCAAAATCAGTTACTGTCCCATTTAATTCTTCGAAACGTTTTTTGAATTCTTCAGCGACACCTTGACCATAGGCTGTTTTGTCATGAATAATACCCACTTTTGATAATTTCAAATCATTTATTACAAACTCAGCGCCCACACTGCCTTGAATATTATCGGTGGTATTAACTCGAAACACGCTTTTTGGAAATGTCCACTGAGGTGAGAGTTGCTGGAGCGTTAAATCAGGATTTGAAGAAGCCGGAGATATCATCACAAGTCCTGCTTGCGCATAGATTCTGGAGGCTGGAATAGAACAACCAGAATTAAAATGACCAATAACACCTAACACATTTCTATCCGCGACAATTCGATTGGCTATATTAACTGCTTCTTTTGGGTCAGAACGATCATCAAAAACCACCAATTCAATTGGTTCTGACAAATCTTTGGCTGAATTCGATTCCTCAATTCTCATTTCAATGGCTCGTTTAATTCCTTGCCCTAAAGAAGCGATATCTCCTGTTAAAGGAAGGGCAATAGCAATTTTTGTTTTTTTGAGTTCTTGTTTACATCCGGTGATTGCAATAAAAGTGAGAGTAAAGAGAATTAATATTTTTTTTGCTGAAATGATCTTCATCCGGCCAACTCCTTTTCTTCAGGTTTTTTCCAAATAGATGTTGCGTGACCCAAAATTTTTAACTGAGCCAAGCTGATATAAATAAATAAGACATACATGATAATAGATCGGTAAAAGGGTGTGCTATCAAAACCAGGCTGCAGTCTCCATCGGATAGTAAAAGCGCTCAAAACAACCAAAAATCCAAAAAAGCCGCCCGAAAAAATAGACCAAGAAACAAATCGGGAAAACCAGACCGAATTAACAATAATAAGAATCAAAATACACAGAGGAAAAACCCATGAAAAAAAATGATTTTGTAAATTTTTTTGATAGTTATACATGAACAAAACCGTTGAAGCTAATTGTGAAACGATAAGAATTATTCTGCCCATGCCTATCCTTTAAAACTTAAGATGCTCTGCGATTGATTTCATATTGGCCTTGACCGATGTCGGGTGTTGAGTGACTGCCAATGCTCGGTCAGGATCTTTTAAGCCATGACCCGTAATAATGGCCACGACAGTTGTATTCTCACTGAGATTTACTTTTCCAAGCTTAATATATTTTTTTAAACCCGCAATTCCCGCAGCGCTGGCCGGCTCACAAAAAATCCCTTCCAGAGACGACATCATTTTATAGGCTTCTAAAATTTCATCATCAGAAACAAAATCAATTGCACCACCAGACTCATCACGTGCCTGCTCTGCTCTTTTCCACGATGCGGGATTTCCAATTTTAATAGCGGTCGCAATTGTGTGAGGATCTCTAATTGGAGATCCATGAACAATTGGAGCCGCTCCTTCTGCTTGAAAACCCATCATTTTTGGTTTTGATGAAGATTTTTTGAGATCAAAAAATTCAACGTACCCTTTCCAATAGGCGGTGATGTTTCCTGCATTGCCGACTGGCATAAATTGATATTCAGGGGCACTCCCCAATTCTTCAATAATTTCAAATGCTCCTGTTTTTTGACCTTCGATCCTATATTCGTTTAAAGAGTTAACCATTGTGATCGGATATTTTTCGGAAATTTCTTTTACAAGTTCCAGCGCTTCATCAAAGTTACCATCAATAGCCAATACTTGGGCTCCGTACATAAGTGCTTGAGAAAGCTTCCCCAATGCAATATTTCCATCCGGTATCAATACAACACATTTAAGTCCTGCGCGAGCCGCATAAGCAGCCGCAGCGGCAGAGGTATTGCCGGTTGAGGCAGATATGATTGATTTTGATCCCGCCTCTACAGCCTTAGAAACCGCCATGGTCATTCCCCGATCTTTAAAAGATCCAGTTGGATTCATTCCCTCAAGTTTAAGATAGAGTTTTATTTGAGGTACGCCTAAGGCAGCTGCAAGGCGATGCACTCTTACTAACGGCGTACTTCCTTCATGCAAAAAAATAGGACATGTTTTTTCGGTAACAGGGAGAAAAGCTCTATAACGGTCAATGACACCTTTAAACGGCATTAAATTGTCCTCAAAATAACGGTATCAGATTTGGTTGTGTTTAAATCGTTAATGGCTTTAACAGCTTCTTGAACATTTTTTTCTCTGCTTTGGTGTGTTAATAAAACAATGGGAATGGGTTTTTTTAAATTTTGTCCTTCATTGGTATCTTGATATACAGAGGCAATCGATACTTCATTTTTTCCAAGGATACTGGTGATTTTAGCCAGCACACCTGGACGATCTGCCGTCATAATCCTCAAATAGAATTTAGACTCAATTTCATTCATTTGGCCTAACTTTACTTGATAATCTTTAAATTGGCTCACATAAGGCAACCAACCTGCCGTGCCATTAACAATTTGGCGACAAAGAAAAATAATATCTGAGACAACCGCGCTTGAAGTAGGAAACCGACCTGCGCCTTTTCCAGAAAGCATAACATCACCAACGGCATTGCCATAGAGCGCCACCGCATTATATTCATTGCGAACATTGGCGAAGGGATGCGTTTTTGGAACAACCGTGGGATGAACTCGCAGGACCCAACCATGAGGCGTATTTTCAGCAATAGCCAACAGTTTAATGGTGCTATTGAGTCTTGTTTGAATCAAATGAATATCAATAAGCTCAAGATGCGTAATCCCTTCGCAGTGTACTTTTGCAGGTGGAATCCAATCGCCTGCTGCCAACGAGCCTAAAATGGAAATTTTTTGTGCCGCATCAATTCCTTCCACATCAAACGAAGGATCGGCTTCGGCAAAACCCGCTTTTTGAGCCTCCACCAAAGCTTTCTTAAAACTCAGTCCCAATTCTTGCATCTTAGTTAAAATAAAATTAGTTGTTCCATTTAAGATACCAATGATTTTATCCACTTCATTTGCTGCCAAGCCTTCATTAAGTGCCTGAACAACAGGAATCCCTCCGCCTACTGCTGCTTCGAAATAAACCAACTTACGATATTCACGAGCAAGCCCAAAAATTTCATTCCAATACTTCGACAAAATCGCTTTGTTTGCGGTGACAACATGTTTTCCATTTTTCAAACTCTCAACAACTAAAGATTTTGCCGGTTCAATTCCACCAAACAATTCAATCACACAATCCACCTCTGGATCATTAACGATGTCTCGCCAGTTATTGGTTTGTTCAATATGTTTTGGAATTAAAGGAGATCTTTTTCTCGAACGACTGCACACCCATTTAACAGAAATAGGGGCCCCCACTCTTTGTTCAATATCGTCCTTATGATCATTCAAAAGCTGCATGGTACCTACGCCAACCGTACCAAAACCTGCGATAGCGATTTTTACTTCTTTCATTTTTTCCCTTCCGCTTGTTGTTTAAAAAAAGTTTTCGGCTCTTTAATATTTACACCGGAAATTTTTTGGAATTTCTTAAGTCGAATAAGCGCGTCATAAAAACGATTATCATGTGTAACCAAAGCAAAACGTGCCCAACCTTCCCCTTCTTTACCAAAACCAATACCAGGAGAAATGGCAATACCCGTTTCTCTTATTAACTCTTCGCAAAATTTTAATGAGCCCATTTTTTTGTATTGCCCAGGAATTTTCGCCCATAAATACATGGTCGCTTTTGGTTTTTGTAAATGCCAGCCTAAGCTTTTCAATCCTTCATACAAATAATCTCTTCTTCGCTGATAAGTGGCTACCAATTCTGTTACTGAATTGGGCCACATCTCTAAAGCTTTCACACCCGCCAACTGAATAAATGTCGGAGAACCATAATCAATGTAGGATTTAAATTTGGTTAAAGGCCCTAATAGTTTTTCTGGACCACAAGCCCATCCCAAACGCCAACCAGCCATGTTGTAAGTTTTGGAAAACGAATGAAATTCAAGGCCCACATCACGTGCACCTGGCACTTCAAAAAAACTAAAAGGATTATGGCCATCAAATGCAATTTCGGAATAAGCATTGTCATAACAAAGTAAAATTCCATATTTTTTACAAAAACGAATTGCTTCCTTAACATAGGATTTATCATCTAGCGTGGCGGCTGTTGGATTATTGGGGTAATTCAAAAACATGATTCGAGATTTACGCGCAATTTTCTCGGGAATTTTTTCTAGTTCAGGAAGATAATTATTTTTTTCATTGATTGGCATCAGATACGGTTTGGCTTCCGCCAAAACAACTCCATAAAAATGAACGGGATAACAAGGACTTGGAACCAAGGCATAATCACCCGGCTTTAAATACGAAGCACATAAGTGCGCAATACCTTCTTTTGAACCAATCAATGAACACACTTCATTTTCAGAATCTAAATTAACATCAAAACGTTTTTTCATCCAATTCGTAACAGCCTTTCTGAATTTTGGCATTCCTTTGGCTTGAGGATAACGCAATGTTTTTGGATGATTTCGAACCGTGTCCGCCACTCGATCAACAATTACTGAAGGTGTTGGGATATCAGGATTTCCCATAGATAAATCAATTACATCTAATTTATTTTTGGATGCTTCCAGCGCCAAAGTTTTAATTCGTCCAAAAATATAGGGGGGCAAATTCGCCAATTTCTGTGGTGGTTTAATCATAGGATGGGGATTTTATTAAAACAGAAGGCATTTGGGTGAGCGAATGACGAAAAGGCAAAAAAAAGCACCTTCAAAGAAAACTTTTAAATTTCTTTGAAGGCACCGCTAAAAGATCAGAATCGTTCTTTTTAGAAGCTTGGTGTTTTTACAAGTTTTTTCAAAGCAAGACTGGGCTTAAAAGAAATCTTTCGCCCAATAGGAATTTGAATTGTTTCCCCTGTTTTTGGGTTTCTACCAGGTCGTGCTTTTCGTGACTTCACTTTAAACGTGCCAAGGCCAGAAAGGGATATTTTCCCTCCCTCTGATATGCTGGCTCTAATTGAACCAACCACGGCCTTCACAGCTCTTATTGCCTCAGATCGTTTAAGGCGGGCTTCTTTTGTAACTCGATCAATTAAATCGTTTTTCTTCACAACTCTCCTCCTCGACGGATTAAATATTTGCGCCCAGGTAACATTGACTTCCTTCTTTGTACGTCGAGTTCTTCAAGCTTTCAAGTCTTTTTTTAAAAATAAGTTGAAATCTTAAAGAGTTTTTCTAAGAGGGTTAAGAAGGGCAATGAAAAAACGAAGGAACTAATTGATAATGACGTATTTACGGAAATCCTTTGTAGTGGAAATATGATTTTACAGAAACACCACAGGAAGAATAAATTTTTTGAGAAATATTTTTATTAAATCGAGACGCTGCATGACCCGCTTCTAACTGTAGTTTTAATTTTTTACTTTGATTAAATGCTTTTTTGAAATAGTGTATAGACGAAAAATTTTTATTTAAATTAAGCTCTCCAAAACCCAGTAAACAATATACCAATCCTCTTTTATCCGAACACTTTTTAAATAAAACCTCACTTTTCTTCAAATCTTTACGAGCTTGGAGAAAAAATTTTCTCGAAATATTTAGCTGTGCTCGACTCCAAAGTACAAATGCCAAAGGACCTGTTTGATTTAAAAACGAATATTTTTTAATGGCCCGATTCATGCAGGAAACAGCCCTATTTAAGTTTCCCATCATTCGAAAAGCATTACCCTGTCCGCAAGAAGAGTAAGCCAAGCCAAACTCGTCATGCTGGGATTGGAAATACCGATAAGCCTGAGAGTATAAAGCCAAAGATTCTTGTGGGAAACCTTTCATTCGAAAAGTTCCTCCCAGTCCACAGCGTGCGTAAGCCAAACCATTATCGTCTTTTATTTTTTTGTAGAAAATAAGACTCTTCTTAAGAAAATATTCCGCAAATGCAATTTGCCCACTAAATCGAAAGGTTGTGCCTATGGCCCATAGGGTATAGGCTTGACCTTCAAAATCTTTGTTTTTTTCATAATATTTTAGGCAAATCTTAAAAAGTTTCTGAGCATCATCCCACTTCCCCAATCCCCTTAAACACATTCCCTCACCTAAATAAGCATCAACACAATACCTCTTAAAAATAGGAGTTTTTAGACGAGCATTTAAAGAAATTACTCTCCGATAATACTTAATCGCCAAAAAAAACTTTTCTATCTGACGATGATTATCTCCCAATTTAAGAAGAACTTGCGCATAATTCTGTTCATCTTTAAATTTTTTAATAAGAGAAAGTGCTTTTTTCCCATATTTAATAGCTTTAAAAAAATCTCCCTGAATCTGAGATAATTCTAATTTGAGTAAAAGATAATCAATTTGATTTGGGCGAGGTAAAGATGAGAAATGAATTTTAGAGAGAAAAAAAGAACACCCCCGAAGATTCCCATCTTCGAGGGTGTTTTTTGCATCATTAAATAATTTGAATATTTTTTCTTTTAACAGAGTTCGATTAACGTTTGGAATGTTGGAAACGTCTTCGAGCTTTTGGTTGACCAGGTTTTTTACGTTCAACCATACGAGGATCTCTGGTTAAGAGTCCTTCTTTTCTAAGGAGACCGCGAAGCCCAGGATCAATTTCAACCATTGCGCGAGCAATCCCTAATTTAACAGCACCTGATTGACCAGTAACACCGCCACCGGAAACGGTAATAAAAATATCATAACCACCGAAAGAACGAGAATGTTGTAAAGGTTCAGTGGCTGCCGTGCGCGCTGTCACATGACCACCAAAATAATCATTAATGGGTTTATCATTAACAGTTAAGCGACCAGTACCAGGAATAACTCTGACACGAGCAATACTTTCTTTTCTTCGTCCTGTTGTCCAAATTGGGAATTCAATTGTTGAAGATGACATAATATATTTATCCTTTTAATTAATTCTGTGCCGCAGCAACAGGTGCTTTGGGTTGAGCAAATTGGGCACCATGAGGATGAGTTCCCCCACGATATACCTTAAGGCGAGCAATTTGATCTTTCCGGAGTCGGGTTTTTGCAAGCATACCAGAAACCGCTAAAGTTATAGCTCGTTCTGGCTTTTTCTCAAGCAACTCTTTATAAGGAGTCATTGTATCTCCGCCAGGATAACCAGAATGACGGAAATCAATCTTTTGAACGGGTTTATTGTTTCCTGTAATCCGAATCCCTTGCGCATTAATGATGACGACATGGTCGCCACAATCAACATGGGGGGTGTATAAACTCTTGCTTTTCCCTGAAAGTTTATTGGCTACCACCGTAGCCAGTCTTCCTAGGACTTGATTTGAAGCATCAATAAGATGCCATTTTCTAATAACTGCCTTACTATTTGCTTGATATGTAGTTCTCATAAGTCGCTCCGTATACTAATTAAATTGTGGTCAGTCAAGAAATTATTTTTTCGTAACATCTAAAATAATTTTGATGTCAGCTTTCTTTTTTAACTCATCCACATATTTTTCATAATTTTTCTTCATCTCATCTTGAAAAAGATAAGCAGCCAAATCTAGTTTAATATCATCATGTTTAAGCTTTTGAGCCGCTCTCTTCTCTTCTACTTTCATAATGTGATAACCAAATTCTGTTTCGATAGGATCAGATATACTGCCAACTGGAAGAATAAAGGCAACTTTGTCGAATTCTGGAACCATTTGCCCTTTAGAAAAATATCCTAAATCTCCTCCTGTTTTTGCACTTGGCCCATCTGACTTTTGCTTAGCCAATTCAATGAAATCAGCACCTTTTTCGAGTTCCTTCTTAATAGCTTTGGCTTTGTTAAGCGCTTCTGACCTTTTTTTGACATCATCTTTTCTAGAGGACTTGACTAAAATATGCCTAGCGCGCACCGATTCACTTAAGCGCGATTTCAACAGTTCAGTCATTTGATCAATTTCATTTTCAGGGTTTGGCTTAAAATCAGGTTGATTAAATTTTTTCTCAATCTGAGAATAGAGCGATTTGACTTTATTTTCATAATCTACAGATAATTCTCTCGCTTCCGGATCTCCCGCATTGGCAGGCTGACCATCTTTAAATGGAGAAGCAACACGCCCCTTAACAGCATCTTCAGTTAAACGGAGAACTTTTAATTGGTCTTCAATTTTCTGGAAAAATTCTTTTTCGGAAATGTTTTGATCGGTTAACTCTTTAATAAAATCTTTATATTCCGAAGAAGTTAAATCTCTTTCATAATCCTCTTTAGTGGGTTTCACGCCAGGTTTAAGAATTTTAAAACGATTTTTAATTTGAAGAATACCCTCTTCTAACTGCCGCTTGGGAACCAAAATATTCTTCTTTTTTGCTTCCTGAAGCAAAACTTTCTCTTCGACCATTTGATTAAGCAGCATTTCTTTAGTATTTTTTTCCCAATCAGGACTTAATTTTTGATCTGGCGCTTGTTTTTGCTGCTCTTGAAGAGCCAACCAGTTGCTCTCAAATTCATTCAAGAATATAGCTTCTCCATTAATGGTTGCGATACTCTTACCCACAACTTCGGCAGAAATAAAATTCCCATTGGGTGATAGAAAAAAAAGCCCAAAGATTAAAAAAACCATCTTATTTTTATTAAAAAAATTCATATTTACCTTCTTTAAGCATATTGATAAATCGAAAACATATGATTTATAATTGTTTTAGAAACCACTAAAAAGAACATGTTCCACGTGGAACATCAAATAATACCTTTGGCCACCAATTCTTCGGCAATTTGAACTGCGTTTAAAGCAGCACCCTTCAATAAATTATCTGATACAACCCACAAAGAGAGACCTTTCTCAGTAGCCAGGTCCCTACGTACTCGACCGACAAATGTTTCGTATTTTCCGGAAGCGAAAATTGGCATGGGATAAATTCCCTTCTCAGGCTCGTCCTGAACAATAACTCCAGGAGCATTTCGAAGTAAAGAAAGAGCCTCTGTCACACTTACAGGTTTTTCAGTCTCAATCCAAATTGCTTCAGAATGGGAACGAAAGACCGGGACACGAACACAAGTGGCAGAAACTTCGATTGATTCAGATTCCATTATTTTCTTGGTTTCAAAAACCATCTTCATTTCTTCTTTGGTATAGCCATTATCAGTAAAAACATCAATTTGTGGGACCAAATTAAGTGCAATTTGATGTGGAATCTTAGCTGGAGCAGGAATACTCTCTCCCTTAGCCCAGGCTTTAGTTTGATTCTCTAAATCTTGAATTCCTTTGCCTCCAGCACCAGAAACAGCTTGGTAGGTGGCAACTCGAATTTTTTTAATAACAAAAGCATCATGCAAAGGCTTCAGAGCTACGACCATTTGAATGGTGGAACAATTCGGATTCGCAATTATTTTTTTATCTTTCGATAGGCAATGGGAATTAACCTCAGGAACAACGAGGGGTATGGCAGGATCCATTCTCCAAGCACTGGAATTATCAATAACAAATGTTCCATTTTTTGAAAATAGCGGAGCCAATTCTTTACTTGCTGTAGCCCCAGCAGAAAAAATAGCGACATCTAAACCTAAAATTGATTGATTATCAATTGTTTTAATTAAAATCTCTTTGCCATTGAACTTCGTTTTTTTTCCGAGAGACCGTTCACTTGCAAATAGCTTAAGTTCAGCAATAGGGAATTTTCTATCTTCCAGGGTTTTAATCATTTCTAAACCAACTGCCCCAGTAGCACCTACAACCGCAACATTAAATGTTTTTTTATTCGTTTTAATCATTGTTTCCATATAATATTTATTGATGAAATTATTCAGGATCTAAGCACGAAGGTTATCGAAATTCAATAAAGGAAAGTCGCAACAACATCGGCAGAAAATGCGAAAAAGATTATAGCATAGAGTGCGAATTTTTATAAGAGAAATATCGATTTTTTTATACTTATTTTTGATATTGTTTTTATATGAAAAATCACTTTATTATTTGGGCTTTTGGGCCAGACAAACCTGGAATAGTTGCCGAAATTACAAAATTTCTATTCGAAGAAGAATGCAATCTTGAAGACTCTTCAATGATGCGACTTGGTTCAGAATTCGGAATCTTTATGATTTTTACTGGACCCAAAAAAATATTAAACACTAAAAATAAAGAAAGAATAAAAAAGATTGAATTTCACTTTCGCTTTAATATTGGAATAAAAGAAATTTCGAAAAAAGAAGCTAAATCTAACAAGATAAAAACAAACTCTTATATCGTCAAAGTGACAGGACCTGACACTGCCGGAATCGTCTTTAAAATCACTTCCATTTTGGCAAAATTTGGTTTTAATATTTCAGATCTCTCAACCCATCGAACCAATTATAAAGGAAAGCCGGGATATATTTTATTCATTGAAGGAGAAATTAAAGCAGGGACATTCGCCTTTATAGATGGGGAACTAAAAAAAATGAGTAAAAACCTAAATATTCATGCTGATATCAAACCAATAGAAGTCGCCGCGTTATAAATGACTGTCGAATCAATTCGTCTGTTTCCAGAGCCTGTTTTATCTACTCCTTGTCAAAAAATTACTTCTTTTGACGATCAACTTTATAATTTGGCTAAAAACTTAGAAGAAACTCTTTATCATTCTCCTGGTGTTGGATTGGCTGCTCCGCAAATTGGAGTTTCACTTCAAATAGCGGTCATTGATGTGGGGCGAAAACAAACAAAAAAAACTGCTGAGCCAAACCATGGATTTCTAACAATAATAAATCCTGTCATTCTGACAGGTGAGGGAACGCAAATCCCAAGAGAGGGTTGTTTGTCCGTTCCTGATTTACTAGCCAACGTTAATAGATTTCAAAAAGTACACATACAGTATCAAGATTTATTGGGAGCAAAACAAGAAATAATTGTCGAGGGCTTTGAAGCTCTTGCTTTTCAACATGAAATAGACCATTTAAATGGGCTTCTTTTTTTAGACCGAGTTACCAATATAAAAACTGATATTTTCAGAAGAAAAAAAGATCGCCAAAAACACACCTAAAAAACAACTTGTTTTTAAATCTTCCGACGGAAAATTATTGGCAAGAATTTCATCTCACCGATACACTTAAATCTATTCAAAACAAGGATAAGGATGAGGTACAGTGAATTTCCCTAAATTTAAAGATTTATTTTCACTTTGGTTTCCCATGGCAACACCCGCTGCATCTGAAGAGAACGTGGTTGAAGACTTCACTGTTCTCAACGCAGAAACCGACCTGTACAATGAAAATTCTCGATTAATAAAATCAAAAAATAACGAACAAAATAACGTATTTCAAAAAATTAGATTTGATAATTTTATACGTCTTTGTACGGCATTGCCGGTATTTGTGGTTTCAGTTCTCTTATGGTGGGGTGGGGCTTTAAACCATATTTTCGCTATAACAATTACATTTATCTTGTTTAGTTTTGTTCAATTTACTGCTTGTTTGTTTTTTCTCCAAACTAAAAAACCCAAAGTATTAGATACATTTTTATGCTCTATGGATTTAGTGGCCATGGGAACGGGTATACACTTGACGGGGGGAATGAATAGCCCTCTTATGTTTATGTTTTTCATTCCATTTATCATTCAAGCCTTCCATCGTAATTGGAAAATGATCATATTTTACGGAATTGGCGGAATCATCGTTTTAAGTCTCGTAGAACTTTTCTCACTTGAGCCAAAATCATCTTTTCCCATATTAGACTTCACAGCCAGAGTTTTCTTTCACGCTCTGACCACAACCATCGCTGCTTTAGGAGTTTATTTGTTAGAAAAAAAAGAAGTGGGGGATGCCATTGGACTATCTCGACTGAGATTGATTAATAGAATTACTCAAAGATTAAATCACGTACAAGCCTATAGTGACGTTCTTTTTACCTCCAGAGAAATTTTAGATTTATTGCAATCAGAGTGGGGAAACTCATATTGGTTTCAATTCCTACTGATTGAAGAAGATGGTTTTAACTTGAAAAACATTTCATCAAAGAAGAACTCTGATTGGGATATCTTAGAACAAGAATCGTATAAAGTTTTTGTTAATTCATTCGAAAACAAAATACTTTCTATACAGAAATTCGAGGAAACACTAAAAACAGGGGAACATTTTTCCATTTTAGGTTCGTATCAACTTTTTTCAATTACTGGGTCTGATAACAAACCACACGGCATTCTTGTTGTTGGTTCCAAAAAAACATCCGCTTTTTCAAGTGAAGACAACAAATTCCTACAATTCATTGTGAAATCAATAGGATTAACACTTCAAAGGCTTTATGTTTTTGATGAATTACGAAAAATAACGGAAATGGAAAGTTGTGCCGCGGCAATAAACCTAAATTCAAGTCGAAGCATAAACTTAGTTTATAGTTCAATTATTGAAGGGATCCTTTCTGTCATTAACGCAGATCAAGCTTGCCTTATGATGTGGAGCAACGAAACTCAAACTCTTACTCCTATAGAAGCAAAAGGCCCTTACGCTCAAAAAGAACTTGAAATTAAATTCCCAATGGGAGAGGGGATTTTAAATCATGTGTTAAAAACAGGGGAAGTTATTTTCTGCAACGGGGTGATAGAAGATAAAATTTATCAATCTCAAAAAATACCTATGAAATCTTTTATTTGTCTCCCTTTATGGAATGTAAGAGGAAAACCCATCGGAGTTATTACAGCTATGAAATTCATTGAAGAGAAAGGATTTTCAAGCACTGAAATTGGCGTGGCTGCCACTTTTGCCGCTCGTTGCTCCGTTGCGCTCGAAAATGCCATTAACCAACCACAAAAAATGGCCGCTTAATTTTTCTTTTTCTCAGATTTTTTATCTAATTTTTTATCGGTTTTTTTATCGACAGGTATTGAATCTTCCTTGGGATCGGGTTTCATTTTATATTGAGAAAAAGGTTTTTCAGCGCCAAACGAATTTTCGTTTCCCGAAGGCAAATAGGCCGCCTTGGTATAACGACAGAGTGGATTCCAAATAAGCCACTCTCCGACACCCTGATCAGCGGATGCTTCAATTTGATCACGAACATGATTTGCTGTGTATTTAACTCCTAAACTAAAATCCTGAAGCCAAGGCCGCAGCTGAACTGGTGAATTTTTTAAGACTTTCTTCGTGTCTTTGATACTTCGGTAAATTGTCTCGTACGGGCTAGAATTTGGATCTTTTAAACCAAATTCTCCAGGGTAATAGTGTGATGGATACATCATGGGTGAAATAATATCCACATGAGAAATCATGCGATCCATTTTTTGTCCTATTCCCATATCATCATCATAAGATCCTGTCAGGCCAAAAACATCAATAGAAAAAGGTGTGTTCAGAGCCTTCATTCTTTTATGTGTTGCTTCTAGGAATTGAGCCAGCGCATCAATAGAGTTTGCTTTTGAATGTGGCTTAGAATAAACACACTGTTTTGTGGGACCATCAGAAGGAAATCGAATGTAATCAAATTGAATCTCTTGAAACCCGAGTGCGACAGCTTTTTCGGCAATGGCAATATTATAATTCCAAACATTTTTATCATAAGGGTCAGCCCATGCGGAGCCTTTCCGATCAACCCAAATATCTTTGCGGTACCCTTTTTCAACAGCTTTAGAAATAGGAAGAGAAGATTTAATGGCCCACTCTGGTTTCCACTTAGCCACTCGATTATCATGAAAAACCGCAATTCTCGCAATACAATAAATTCCTCGCTCTTTTAAAAATTGAAGATATTCTTTGATATCTGGCATTGCTTTAACAAAATTCTCTTTACCATCTAATTTCACACCAGGAATATAAACCTCTCCATCTGATTCTTTTACATCAATAACAACTGTGTTAATTTCTGTATCGGCGAGGAGTCTTTCAAAACGGGGTCTTAATTTTTTACTTCCTGTAACCCAAGAGGTTAAATGAATTCCTTTTACACAAGGGGGAGGGCCATCAATGGCATCGCCCCATAAAACAATAGGCGCAGTCGATTTTTGAATTTGGGGAGAGGCTTCCTCTTGAGCATTAGACGAGCATCCAATAACCCCCAAGCTAAAAAGAGCTAAAAATAGAAAGGCAGAATTTTTTTTCAAGATGACTTTAGAGAGAGGTTTCGATTTTCAAAATTTTAAAAGTTGTTTTCCCACCAGGTAAATTAATTTCTACTTCTTCATTAACTTTATGTCCTAATAAACCTTGTGCGATAGGGGCATGAACAGAAATTTTTCCAGCTTCAGGATCTGCTTCTTCGGTGCCAACCAACGTATATTCATATTCTTCATTGTCACTTAAATCTTTAATTTTGACTTTCGTGCCAATAATAACTTCCCCTTTCGGGAGATCAAGATCGTCTATAATTTTAGCTTGGTTTAACTTGGTATGAATCTCAGCAATTCTGCGAAGTGTTTCGCTCTGTTTTTCGCGCGCGAAATGATATCCGGCATTTTCTCTCAAATCTCCCTGCTCTCGGGTTTCTCCGATTTCAATGGAAAGATCTTTCTTTCTTTGTTCTAACATTTTTAATTCCTGCATTAGCTTTTCATAGCCAGCACGGGAAACATAAGTTTCGCTCACAATAAAGCTCCTCAAACCTTAAATAATCTACAACAGTTGTTTTTTTAACTCTTCGACTTCAGACGTCGGCTTTTGACATTGTCCATTGGCACAAACATAGACTACTGATTTTTCTTCCGAAATCTCCAAGCTCTCAACGAATGGAATGATCTTAGCAAGTTTATTTAAAAATGTTCCATTTTCTATTGGTAAAACCATAATTCCAGGCTTTCTAAACTTAAATACCGTTTTCAGCAATTCTTGAAATTTTGATTGGCTTTTTTCCCCAATGACCACAATATGCCCAGGATTTTTTTGTATTAACAATAACCCCTGAAGCGCATAAGAAAGACCAAGTGGATGAATATCAATTATTTTAGAGAACGCATGAAGAGTTTTTTCGCCCATCTCAACCCATTTTTGGTTTCCAGTTAAATATCCTAAACGGAGTCCATTTCTTACCGCCACCGAATTGCCAGAAGGAATCACATTATCCGTATCATCCTTCATTCTGACAATAAGATCTGGGAGAGAGGTGTTCATGAAATACCCTCCATTAATGGGATCAAAAAATAATTGATTCTGTTTCTCATGAAGGTCCATGGCCCAGGTTAACCATTCTTGATTCCCGGTTGATTCAAAAAGATTCAATAAACCTTCGACCAACATGGCATAATCAACTTGTTGCCCCAATATTTTTCGCTCGCCATCTTTCCATCGGCGATACAATTCCTTTTTTTCGCCGTCATAAAGATTCTCTAAAATAAACCGCGCTGTCCGCTCCGCTGAGTCAATATAACTTTTATTTGAAAATACTTGCCCTGCCACAGAAAGTGAAGAAATGAGAAGACCGTTCCATTCAGTAATGACTTTTTCGTCACGATGAGGGCGTATTCGTTTTAGCCGTTCTTTGAAAAGAATATTTTTGCATTCTGTTAAAACAGTCGATATTTCATCTTTGGATTTATTAAAACGCTGCGCAGTTTCCTCAAGGCTCTGCCCCAGGACCAGGATATTCTTTCCTAATTCACCCGAATGCGGATCCATAAAATTTCCGTTCACACTCAGACCAAAATGAAAAATAAAAATTTCGGCTTTTTGCTCAGGTAACAAGTTTGATAATTGAGCCAGCGTCCATAAATAGAAGGTCCCTTCTTGCCCCTCGCTATCTGCATCTTCACCAGAGAAAAAACCACCCTGAGAATGTTGTAAATCTCTCAAACAATACCCAATTGATTCGTCAGTAATTCTTGTCCATTTAGCATCGCCCGTCACTTTATAAAGATGCGAACACACGCCAATTAACTGCGCATTATCATAAAGCATCTTTTCAAAGTGAGGAACAACCCACCTCTCATCAGTTGAATAACGAGCAAACCCACCACCCAACTGATCATAAAGACCGCCCTCACCCATTTTTTCCATTGTCACTTGAACCATGTGTAAAGCAGTGGGGTCTTGTGTGATCTCGTGATAATTGAGGAGAAAATTTAAATAGACTGGCATTGGGAATTTCGGCGCCTTTCCAAAACCACCATTGACTGAATCAAATAACTTTTTAAGTGATTCAAAAGCTTTTAACGAAGCCACTTCAAAAGAAGGCAGCTCATTAGATTGATTTAAATTATATTTTGAAGATTCTTGAATAGACTCAACAATGCTAGAGGAAGCTTCCACAACTTGGTCCTTATTATTTATATATGCCATGGCTAATTGTTCAATAACCGTTTTAAAACCAGGGCGACCATATCGATCTGAAGGAGGAAAATAGGTTCCCGCATAAAAAGGTTTGAGCTCTGGAGTTAGCCAAACGGACATAGGCCATCCTCCTGAACCTGTTAAAGCTTGAACGGCTGCCATGTAAATGGCATCAACATCCGGACGTTCTTCTCTATCAATTTTTATATTAATGAAGTGTTTATTCATCAGCTCAGCAGTTTCAACGTCTTCAAAAGATTCGTGGGCCATCACATGGCACCAATGGCAAGTTGAATACCCAATGGAAAGAAAAATGGACTTATTAAGCTCCTTGGCTTTTAAAAATGCCTCTTCACCCCACGGATACCAATCAACGGGGTTATACGCATGCTGTAATAAATAAGGACTTTTTTCATGAATAAGCCTATTCGGAGATAAAGGTAATGAATTCATTAAATTATTGATAAACCCATATTTTTTCTGAAGAGCTTTTCAACTTAAACACCAAGAGGTCCTCTTTTTCAAATATTTTTTCATAACTGGGACTTTGTTCTAATTCACCAATAGACTGGGTTAATTCTTTCAACGTATAAGGAATCGAGTTCCCTTTTCGATCACAAACAATATATTCCGGGTTGGCCAGATGTTTGATTTGTAACACCCCCATATGATCTCCCACAGGAAATATTTGGACAAAACGGCGAGAATCAAAATGAGGGAGTAAATTTTGTTGCCCCGCTAGTGAAGCATCGAATGGAATTATTTTTTTTATTTCTTCAAAAGCCAAAATTTTATTTTTATGTGTAAAACGGGAAAATTTTGGAGAGCAGTAAACTCCAATAGCCGCAGTAATAAATATCGCCCCTAAACATATTTGACGTTTATTAATAAACCATGGTTTTTGGTTTAATTTCATAAATCCAAAAACAGCGCCAACAAATAAAAAAGCTTGCGAAGGCAAGGCGTAAATATCAGCTAAATTGAGTTGAGTTTGAGCTTGTGAAAGAATATGTGGGGCCAAACTTAAAATAACGGGAATAAGAAATAAAGGAGAAAGAAGTGGCAACCCCAATACGGGGAAAATGTAACACAACGACGTAAAATATTTTTGAGGGTAATAACATAACGCCTGAAATAGGGCACCTGGATTAAAAAACATATTAATAATGATCTCTCGAGTTGTTTTACCAAAAATGGGGTAACGTTCTGCCATTAATGAAGTTTCTCCCGTTTGAATAAACGTGGGAATAAAAAATTTAAATTGATATATAAAAATTCCCAGCGCGCACAATATTAAACAAAAGCCGACCTTTTTCCAGCCTTTTTGAAAAACGAGAAAAATACCAAAACCAGTTAAAACAATTGAAACATCTTCCTTGGCGAAAAGCGCAAATAGCGCAAATAAAAAAGTGGCCACCTTTTTTCCAGATATCCAAGCCAACAATGCCAAAAAAAGCATCGGGATTTGCCATGAATCAGGATGAAAGTCATTTTGAATATTGTGCGCAATGTAAGGTGAAGACGCATAAAGTAAAAACCCAATTAATGAATAGGAAAAAGAACCTGTTAGTTTTTTTATAATTAATCCCAATACCGGAATTCCACTGGCAATAAATAAAGCCTGAAAAACCAAAAGCACTTCTGCCCCAGGATAAAATTTATAGAAAAAAGAAATGGGCCATAAAATCCAATTGGTATGAATGGCCATAAAACATTGCTCTAAAAGAGAAGAGTAAAACCAATGCCCATAGGCTGTATTGAAACAAATATTGGAAAAAAACCCCAAATCCAGCGCGTGTGTTTGCAAAGAGGTGTGAGCGTAAAGTTTATAACTAACAACACCAGAAACATAACAACACCACAGAAGAAAAAACAAAATGACCTGCCTCTGTAAACTTAATTGGTCTAAATATTGTCTCAATTGAGAAAAGAAAGTTATCCCGTTTTTAAAAAAAATAACCCATAAACCCACAAGGGCTAGAATAATAATAATGAATGTTTTAAGTGAACGAATCGAAAGAGGACTACCGAAAAATTCCGTTTGAATAGAAAAGTGCCAAGGAAAAAGGGCGTTGAAAATACCCAGAAAAATAATAACGAAAATCATCAAATAAAAATATTTTTTCAATTGAGAACGCTTCCAGTTTAAATATTGAATTGGGTATAGACCAAGAAATTTGGAACGGAGGGGGGGGGATTCGAACCCCCGATATAGCTTTTCAACCATATAGCGGTTTAGCAAACCGCCGCACTAGGCCACTATGCGACCCCTCCAAAAGAAATCATTATAAACTATTTTCTTAAGCTATGATAAAAAGAGATTATTCTTCAGTCTCTTAATCCTTCTTGCATATAATCAACCACGAGATTAATGATTTGTTTAACGGTCTGACTACAAGATTTGAAAGATATCCGTTCAAGAACTTCAAAACCATAATTTCGAAAAATATCACTGATAAGCGCGTGAATAAAAGACTGGGTTGCAGTGTCTACCTTATCGAAATCAAGGACAACATCTTCATTTTTGTTAAGAGCAGGAACAATATCATTTAAGCGAATATTTCTTGCCACATCTTTGTTTTCGGCGAAGGCACCCGCCTTATCAAAAATGGAAATGTTCATATAAATTTGGGTTTATGAAAACGTGCTTCTTTACGTTCACGTATCGCAGTGCTGTAGGTTTTTCGGATCGCTTCTAAAAGAAGTGAAAATTCTGCTGTCTGATCAAGCGTCATATCAATTCCAACAAGGGTGCCAAACCAATGAGGCATGTTTTCTCCTATTGAATGTCGATCTTTAAACGGATCGGCGTGCAACGAAGATCTCTTACTTGTTTTTTTAAGCAATTTATAAAAACCGCTCCCACTATAGACGACAAAATAATCTCTGTTCACATGGGCTATAGATTTAATAAAAAAAAGACCCGCTCCTGCATTTTGTTCGGTCCCGCCTTCATTTTTTGTTTTTCCTGTGATTCCCGGCATTAACGCCATACGAATCCCATCTATATCCGTTTTGGCCAAATGGGACTGATTGATTGAAGCTTTGATTCCCATTCCAGTGTCCGCAATTCCAATTCGAATCACATTACTCTTTGGATAATATTGGGCACAAAGAAGAGCTCCATATAGAGATTCTGAATGTTCAAGCACATTTCTCACCAATTCACTGACTATATAACCGATTGTTTTGGCCTGCTCAGCTTCCACATGGAGAAGTGGAATCATTTCAGTAATAAACTTGCTTAATTCTTCGGAGGTTTTAATTTGAGTAAGTGGAATAAATCGTCCGGCTGGTTCATGTTCAGTGATGCGAATATCCGTTGGAACATTTAAAATTTTAAACAGTCCCATCCGAACCAAGTAATGTTTTGAACGCGCTTCTAATTTTTCACAATGGAAATTTTCCGGTTTAATGGTCATGCCAAGCGCCGCAATCATAGAGAGCACAAAAGGGTGAACGGAAATCCATTTACTATTGGCCGTCATTTCTAATATTTCAGGTGTTGATGGATCAAAGCTTCGCAAAAAAGGATCTATATTTCCTAAAAACGCACTATTGGGTAAGTGTATTCTCATATCAGAATTATACCGGGAATCCCGGTATTTTGTCAATATTCCGGGATTCCCGGTATATTGACCCTCCAAACTTCACTGAGTGTTGTGAGTTATTGAGGACTTAAATATTGAGAAGGAATAACTTCTCTGGAATCCATTGAAATAGGCCGCCATAACAACTGAACTCTAGAGGGGCCACCATAATTCACGAAATCTATTCGAATGGGAAATTTTCCTTGTTTAAAATCGTTTAAACTAACCACAATGGGTTCACGCCAATTAAAATTATTATCAACAATCAGTTTATCATCAATCCAAACTTTAATTCCATCGTCTGCCACGCCAATAATCTCATATTTTCCTGAAGACGGAAACGTAATCCACCCCTTCCACCGAGCAGAAAAAATACTTAAGTCGCCGAAGTTTTCAATAGGATAGGCATTTCCCCAATTGAAATCAACAGCTAAATCTTTCCGGGAATAAATTAAATCTTTGAACTCACTCCCTCTAAAGTACTCGCATATAAGGCCGCGTTTTTCATTTAATTTATTTTGCCTTATCTGCCATATTCCAATTCCTATAAATAATACGAAAGCAAACAAAGAAATAAATTTCCAATAAGGATAAACAAAACGATAAAAACCATTTTTAATAAAAGATAAAAACCGGTAATAAATTGAAAGCTGTGGGTAAACGCTATAAATACTTTTCTCAATGAGATCTTCCGCTTTTTTAAGCATCTTTAAAAAAATATCGACCTGTTCAACATGAGCATTTTCATCATGCCCATTATTGGCCAGAGAATAACTTTCAATTTGATTTAAAATGGTCATTTCTGATAAAAACTTTTCACTCTGAGGAAGGTGTTTAGCAAGATCTTTCATTGAATTTAAAATAAATGGCTTGGAAAATTCAATCAAATCAAAATTCTCTGAATCAATCAGATTTTTTATCCCTTCGATATTGGATTTAAGTTTGTTAAATTTCTTAGAAATTTCTTCAATACTCATTTTTCTCTCCATTCGATAACCCAAAGTAAATATTCATAGATTGTATTAAATATTATTTCAACTAGGCCTTTATTAAATCCAGCATAAATTTAATTTGTGACGCACTACCAACAATCATTAAAAGTATGATTGATATCAATAAAAAATTCTTTTTTTCTCTAAAAAAACTCTGTATTGCTTGCGCGTATAACAAAGCCCATCCTAACCATAACCAAGAAAGGTATCGAAAATCCATAGAACAAGAATAAGGGCTCCGAGCAAGATAAAAATAAGTAATGGGCACCACACCAACTAAAACTATTCCAAATAATTGGGTTGTTTTATTTAAGTTAATTTTAGAAACACTCATCAGGCACACCAAAAATCTAACAACAAAAACAACCCAGGCCGTGTTTATTAAGAAAAAGGGATAATCGTGTTGGCCAAAAAGAGAACTGGAAAAACGATACAAAAAGTAATTTGTACATTTTGAATAATAACCGACAAAATTGAGCGCATATGGATTATCAAATTGGCCACCAATGAGACCAGGAATTGAAAAAATGACTTTAAATGGAGATTCTTGGAGCCTTAATTCACCTCCTAAAATATCCCAATTAACAGGGAATAATTTACCCGTATAATAATAGTTGTGACCAATAATCCAGGGGAGAAATAGGGTCGTGGCACTGCCTAAGATAAAAAAATAAGAAAACGCGGTGTTCCAAGGAATCTTCTTTAAAACAGCTGACACTAAAACAATTGAGCTCGAAATCATCATACACATAACAATATTTGATTTGGTATAGAGAGCCGCGGTTGTAACAAGGCCCAGCAAAACCAAAATGACTTTCTTTTTAGAATGAGAAAAATAAATATAACTTAAAAAGAAAAATAACATGCTTAATAATGAAAAAAGTGAATCGTTATTATAAGTAGTAAACATATACAGAAAAGCGGGTGCCGTCGAAATAAACAATAAAACCACCATTGCTATCCAAACCTTTATTTTTATAAGCCTCAAAAATAAAATAATAATAATCAAACAAAGAAGCCCGTAGACAACAGAAAGTTTTCGAATATTTTCTACATGATGACCCCATTTTTTAATAACAAAGCTGTTGATTAAATAATAAAGCGGTGGATGATAGGTTTGCCAGGCTTCATCAGGAGAGGGCAGTCTATCTTGATAGGCAATAATGTTTGTGTATTCTACGTGCCCTTCAAAATCATACGTTCTTGCATCATCAGGAGAATATCGGATATACATCAAGGCAAAAAGGACCCAAAAAACAAGAAATAAACCAAGTAAAAAAAAATTAGAAATTTTTTTGGTCAAGTTTTAGGCCTAATTGATTTTGGAACATCTCTTAAACCAGACGACTGATTAGAATTCTGTTCAGCTTCTTCTATATATTCCGCGTCTTGATTGACATTCCAAGGGTCAAAAGAGTCAGACCCGGAAATAATATTTTGGACAGTGAGCATGGCTGTCATCATGGCATGATCTTGATTATTATATTTATGCATCCCATTTCTTCCTACGAAATGTAAATGGGGATAATCACTATCAACTGTTTTTCGAATTAAATCAACACAATCCTTATAAACATCGTCATAAACGGGGTAGGCTTTGGGTTGTCTGATAACGAATCCATCTTTAATGTCAGCTTCATGGGCTAATCCTAATTTTACCAACTCTTGTTGCGCTAATTTAACCAGGTCTTTATCAGGCATTTCCCATAAACCGTCACCTTTAAAGCAAAAATATTCTAACGAATAACACGTCATGTTAGGATCAGGCACCATTTCCGGTGACCACGACTTAAAATTCTGAATTCTGCCCACCTGAACACTAGAATCGTGAATATAAATCCATTGATCTGGGAGGTTCACTTTATCTTTCAAAATAACGCCGACACAAATAAAATCGCGGTAATGTAATTTACTAGCAGCGCTCATAACGTCTTTATTGGGAACAGGTGAGAGCGCATGAATAACTTCACCCAAAGGAGCGGATGAAATAACGTGCTCCGCATTTATTTCTTTAACATCTTGTTCTTTAGTAATCCTCACTGTCCATAAAGAATTAGTTTTATCGAATTGAAAATGTGACGCTTTATAACCCATATAAACCAGGCCGCCCATCTTTTGAATCTTTTCAGAACACACGTCCCACATCATCCCCGGGCCTTTTCGAGGATAACGAAACTCGTCTATAAGAGTTTTAATTTTTGTTTTCGATTTTTTAAAAGGGGATAAAGTTCTAAACGAATTTATTATGGCGCTGCCCAACGACAATTTCCCAATCCGTTGAGCGGCCCAATCAGCGGAAATATCTTTACACTTCATTCCCCACACTTTTTCCGTATAAGTTTTGAAGAATATCTGAAAAAGTCTTTTACCAAATTGATTACTCACCCAATCTTCTAGATTGGTTGCATTTTTTACGGGAAACAATTGCGCCCATAAAAAAGATGAGATACATAACATGGTTTCAATGGGGCCCAAATTAAAAAAAGCTTCAAAGGGACGCAACGGGTAGGAGTAAAACTTCCCTTTATAAAAAATACGAGAAACTCTTTTACGAACAATAAGGTCTTTCTCTAAAAGCTCCGTCCACAAATCTTCCACCGCTTTGGATTTAGAATAAAACCGGTGCCCGCCAATATCACTGTAATACCCTTTATAATCAATTGTTTTAGAAATACCACCGACGTATTTTTCATCGGTTTCTACCACAATTACGAGTTTTCCTTGTTTTGCCAATAAATAAGCTGCGGTAAGGCCGGCAGGGCCGGCTCCAATAACGACCACTGATGTTTTTAAATTATTGTTGTTTTCCACCAATAAGCTCCAAATCTACAGACCTTTAAATTTTTAATATATACTTGTGCACACAAACCCTTAACCTTTAATAGCAAATGGAAGAAACTAATAATCTCATAAAAAAAGCGACTCTGGTTCTAGATTCCGCTTTTGCAATGCTACATCAAGATCCATCGACAGCAAAACTACTTATTTTTAGAACTATCATAATATTAAAAAGAACCTACGAGGGGATAAGAATTGGAACAAATGATGATCAGCAATATGAAATCCCAAACACATCAATTATCTATGAAGACTATGTACAAGAATTATTTAAAACTTCCCTTATAGATTTAGAAAAAATTTCCATTTCAGACAGCACACTGAAGATAACGTTAATTCAAACTAAAGATGAGCTAGAAAAACTCAAAAAAGAATTGGGTTTAAATTCTTTAAAAAAATATAAAAATAAAATACTAAAAATTTTTCTTAGTAATTTTTTTCTGAAAAAAATATTACCAACATTAGTTTTTTCTTTCACTTCTTTATTTGTTATAAAAATAGTTTATCATCACGTCATTGATAAAAAACATGGACTAACTACAGAATATTTCTCGGACCATAATTTATTATCACGAACGTTCGTAAACCACAATCGGGAAATCGATTTTGACTGGGGATATTCTGGTCCTCTGCCTAATGGTCAAGCAGATTTTTTCTCAATTAGATGGGAAAGTTATTTATTCGTCCCAGAAGACAATGAATATAGTTTTATAACACTGTCCGATGACGGGGTTCGGCTTTGGATTAATGATTTTTTACTTATTGATGACTGGATAAATCATCCTCCTATTTATAATGAAAATAAAATACGCCTCCCAAAGGGATTCCATAAATTTAAGCTAGAATATTATGAGTATGATCTTACAGCAGGTGTAAGAGTCTTTTGGAGACCGCTAACGAGTAAAAAGAAAGAAATTATCAAACAAAAATTCTTCTATCTCGAAAATCCTATCAAAGGTTAAACTTCAATCAATCACCTACAACGCATTAAATTTCAGATTTCTTACCTCCACAAGTCATTATTACAGTTATTTCCCATCAGTTTTATCACGATTGGAGCCATTCTTAGTTTAGCAATGCCAGCTGGTACCAACTTTGTTTGGGATGAAAATGGTCATTGGTCTACGGCCGTGGCTCAGATGAAAAGTTTTCTTAGTGGAATATCTTACCCCGCTGAGTTTTCCTCGATTTATGGCAATTTAGTTGCTTATCCTGGCTTTGTTCTAAGCCACCTGGTTATTTGGTTAATCCAACTCATGGATATATCTGTTCCTATCTATGGGACATTTCATCTATATCTAGCACGACTTCTTTCAGGTTTTGGTATTGCAATTTGCCTACATCGGTTTTGTACTTTAGCAGAAAGTGACCATCAACCAACCTGGGGAATTGTAAGTATTCTCAGTCTATTTCTATCACCTTTATTCCTACAACGCTCGTTTGGCTTAAGCACCGATATTATGACTCACGCGCTGTCTATATTAGCTGTATCTGTTATTTTTTTTTGGGACCGACTTAATTTTTTTGATGTATTTCTATTTTTTTTCTTTGGATTTGGAACTGCATTAGCGAAACCAAATGTGTTATTACTCTTTTTGAGCGTTTTGGTTTATTGTCATTTCATTTATAAGCAGGAAGAAATTATATCGACCCATAAACTATTTTTTTTCAATCTAACAAAAGCTCAGCTTTTTTTCTGGGCAGGAACTCTCATTTTTTTATTATTAGGTATTCAACATAGTATTTATTTTTTTTCGCATCAAAACAATGTCGCTGTTATTGCTGTAAAACCGAATATTTCATCTGCCAGACAAATCGATTTTATTCTTAGAGAACCCTTATTTACTCTGAATATTTTTTGGAGGGAATTTATTGAAAATTTCTCAACCCACTATTTTTGGGGGCAGTCAATAGAAAAAAAATACCCTGCTGTATATTCATTATTTGCAGTAAATCTATGGCAATCAATTTTCACAACTGCCATGATCTTTGAATTTAGTATGATTTTTTTTCACATTTCTTTACGAAAAATATATTTCAATTTTCACAATATATTTATAGGACTGCTTTTTCCTTTTGTTGGTATTGTTCTTTATGCTCTTAGCATAATGTTAACAGCTTATGTGGGCTGGACACCTGTGGGATATCATTTTGTAACGGGGATTCAGTTCCGATATTTTATTCCCATTTTTATTATTGGGCTCAGTGTCTTATTTCATTCCTTATCTAAATTGACAAAAAATCCAAATTCTTTGGGAGAAGAAATCTATAATGCATCAATTTCAAACCATTTAATCTCACTAACAATCAAAGGATTTTGTTTTGTAATTTTGGTTTGTTATGGTCTTTTCTTTTATTTAGGCGTTATTGGTAAACCCGTTTGAGATTCATTCTCAACGATAGCCAGAAGATTACTAATTGCTCCTAAAAAATGAAATGTTTTGAATCTAATTTTCCGGTTTCGAAATACTTGTCGATTTATTTCCACAAATTCTTTTAGACTTAGCAAATCTAGATGAGATTCGTCAGCCCATCTACTCATTCCAACACATCGGAGAAATAATCTATGAATTTTTTTGGGAAGCCAATGAAAAAAAGGAAGCATCGTATGGAACTCCACCCAGTGATATCGATGGGGCGTAATAATAGCTATATATTTTTGAGATGATCTATCTAAAAGCTCTAAATGTTCTTTTTTTTGAATCTCATTTCCAACATGTTCAATAACTGCAGAAGATATAACTAAATCAAATCTTTCGGAACTGGAAATTCCATTTAAAAATCTATCAAATGGAATCAAATTAAAACCTAATTTCGAGGCCATTTGTAAACAATTCTCAGGAGATGTCACAGAAACATGACATCCTAAAAGTTTGGCCTGTCTTGAGAAGTAATTTGAATCAACACGTTCCATATCAGGCGTTGTACCGACTTCTAAAACTGATAAACCAGGATAAATAGGCAAATGCTTGAAAATCTCTTTTCTTAATTTTAAGGAAATACGAGTTTGCAACCAAACGAAAGGGTGATATTTATAAAAATAATTTATAGGGTTCATCTTTCAAAGGAGTTAGAAGTATCTATTTTCTCCCATACAACCGTAAGATAATGATTCTTAAAGCCATTAACAAATGTAGAAAAAATTCTTTTCATTAGAGATCTGGGATTTAATACGTAATAAAGCAATAAATTATCTCTCAAACTCTCCATTCTTTTTTCTTTCCTTCCCAGCACTCTTAAAGGACTAAATGACTGTATCTGTAATAACTGATTTATTTCTTGATACCCAACTCTTTTAAAAAGACGGCGAAATGAATCCTGGGTAAAATCATGTAAATGGAAAGGAATAGCATCCATTGTCGGAGTTACAGGAACAGAATTAATCCACTTCCCACCAGGGCGAAGCATGAGGGAAATATTTGAAATAAATTTTTCTATATCAGGAAGATGTTCAATTGTTTCGAGTGAGACAATAGTGTCAAATCCTTCAGCATCGGAAAACTCGTAAGCGTCTTTAAGAACATAAATAATTTTTGGATTGGAATATTTTTTTTTCGCATAATCTATGGCAAACTCACTAATATCACAACCAATGATCTGCGATATTTTTTCCTCGCCATTTTTTAATAGAAAATGAGTACCATAACCAACACCACAAGCAATATCAAGAACACGGCCAGGCTTAATATTGTCTAAGGCAAATCTATATCGATCTAAATGAAGTCGAAGAGTCTCCTCACCTGTGATGTCTCCTTTCACTAAAGCTTCCGGGATTATCCTTTCCATGGAACTATTATTCATTAAATCCTCACTCAGATTTATTTATATTTTTTTCTATAGGAGAAAAAAATGGAAAGAGACCCAATCCAACATCCAAACTAAATAGACCCCCGCCCATTACACACCAAATCATAGCACGAATAATTTCAGCCAATTTATTTAGTTCCCCAAAGTCCAGTTTCCACCACTGATATATGATTACAGAAATTTGAATTCCAGTCAGAACGAAAAAAAACATCGCGCAATAGAACATCGCGGCGTTTTCACTATAAACTTTAAATTTTTCTAGTAATTTATTGGGTTTTGTTTCTCTATATCCACTGAGTCGAACTAATATAAACGTATTTGTGGAAAGAAATAGTGGAATAGCAAGTCCGATTAGGATGAATGCCAAGTGATAACGTAAATATGAACCTGGGTTCCAATAAGTTTGAAATGATAAACCAAAAGCAACCGTAAGGCCTAAAATCCCAATTAATGCAGGAGTAAATATAATCATCATAGAAGGAGCATTACTTAAAATATATCGCAAATGACGCCAACCATCTCTCCATCGTGACAAATGTGGCGCTCGGTTGCGTTGATCTTTATGAAATTCAATGGGAACTTCGTGGTAACGCAACTTCAATTGAGCCGATCGAACCAACATTTCAGAGGCATATTCCATGCCAGGACAGCTTAAATTTAGGGTTAAATATGAAGATCTACGCAAAGCTCTCATACCGCTATTACAATCGCTAATTTTTAATTTGTAAAAAAATCGAATTAGAAAAGATAAGAGGGGCGTTCCAAAATATCGGTTTAAAAGTGGCATGGCATTTTTTTGGATTGTTCCCTTAAGACGAGATCCCAAAACAAAATCGGCTCGATTTTCTTTAATTGGCTCAATCAATTCTTTAATATGTTGAAATGGATAGGATAAATCTGCATCCCCGAATAAAATAATGTCAGATTGCGCTGACAAAATACCTTGATGGAGGGCACTGCCATAACCTCGGACTGAAACAGGTACAACTCGAGCGCCAGCTTGTAAGGCTAATTCCTGACTACCGTCCGTTGATCCATTATCAGCAACCAAAATCTCACCCTGAATATGACTAACAGAAAAACTTTTTTTCACATCTTCAATACATTGTTTGATGGTAACTGCTTCATTTAAACAGGGAATAATAACGGTGACTAATGGTTTACCCATATTTTTTAGATATTCAAGGCTAAAACCCAGGCAACTTAATATTCATCTGTTTCATCATTTCCATGGCTTGTTCGGCGGATTTTTTGGTGAGTTCTTCAGCGGTATTTGAGATGATATTTTTTAGTTCTTCTTCGAGTAATGTTTTATTGGAAGCTTGTAAGAGAACAGGATCGATTTCCAATTGCTCCACTTTAAAGGCTCCGTTCATTGTTAATTTAATTTTCCCATCCAAGGCCGTCTTTTCAATTTTATTTTCTTCCTGCATTTTTTGCATTTGGCGGGCTTGTTTTTGCATATCGTAGAGCTGTTTCATTTTGTCGAACATAAAAAACCTCTTAATTTTTAAGTAGAAACTTCATTTTAATTTTCAACGTTATATCTATCTTATAAATAAAACCAAAGAACAGCGATAATACAATCCGTTAATTGTTTAATATATTACCTTGATTTAATAAAGGGCCAGATATTTTTAACTGTTAGACACATGGTTTGTTCCGGCAAATGAAACCTATTTCAAATTCCAAAGTTTTTTGAATTCTTCGTTGATTTGATCAGTCTCCGTTTTATCCAACTTTTCGCGTTTTCTATCAGACTTGACTTTTTGGCCCAACATCAAAAAATCTTCGCAAGAAATAACCCGTGCCTTCGCCATTTTGACCCACTTCTGGATGGTTTTATCGTTGGTCACAACAATCGCATCAGAAGGGTTTGACATGGAATCAACCAAATCCTTTATGACATCATCCGCCTCTTTACCAAATGAAAACTTAACCTCTACAAAACCAGAGTCCAACCCCTGCATGGGAAAAGGCCTCCCATCAAAAACAGCGATCACTCGATTTCTTGTACTTCCACTGGGCTTATTAATATTAAGGAATGAAAAAAATAGATTTTTTTGTGAATTGATGGGTCCCTCCCCAAATAATGAGGTGGAATGAATAACATTAAACGCATCAATAATATAAATCACAGCCATAAGTATTTTTAAATTAATCGCTCTGAATTCTTAAAAGTAATGAAATTTTTAGATAAAACTCGAGCTGGGTATATAACAAGAGTGTTCCCCGTCCTTGTAACATCTGGGCATAAAAGGCCCACAATATCACCTTGAGAATAGAGGTTGGTTACAAATTCATGCGGTTCTTTATAGGCATTGGGAATCTCTGAAGACTTGAGAAAATCCTCAATATGAAGCCCTAAATGAATGTGAACCTTTGGATCAGTTAAATCGAGAATGTCATGCAAATGAATATCAAAACTCAGAAGAACATGTTGTTTCATACGATGGGGTAATAATCCTCTTTTCTCAATGGTCGCTCGACAAACTTCTGGTTTATCAGAAAAATAAAGTGCTCCGAATTGATCCATTAAATTGTAACGATTAAAATATTTATAGGAAGGCCCGTCTTCTAACGCATATTTCATTTTATCTTCGGGAACAGCACGAAAATAAGTCCCCTGAATTTTTTTCAGCTGGCCTGATTTTTTTAAATGTTTAATTCTAGTATCGTTGATCATTACAAAGGATTTCCATGGGCAGCATTACCAAGAAGATCTTGAACAATACAAAACCCTCTCGGATCAGCCGCTAAACGAAGCGGAATAGAACCGCCTAATGCGCGGTTCGGTTCATGAAACCATTCACCCACAGAATTCTCATTTAAGGTTTGTTTGGCTAATTCAATAAGTTGTTGCCATTTAATAAGGGGAGCATAATGTTCAGGGGGACCATCTTCTACCCATCGGGCAATGGTTCTAGGGTTGGCCTCCAGTAAAAAAGCCATTTCAGCATCATTGATTTGAAGAATGGTTTGGATCTGCTCAAGAATATGTCCTGTTTTCTTTTGATGTATTTTTTTAGCAGGTGATTTCATAGGGAAAATATAGGTAATGTCGGACATATTGTCAATTTATTTTGTTATTAAGTCTGTTTATCTTGCGCTTTAATCTTTTTCGCTGTCTTTGGTCAGGCGTACTGTCTAAGGCAGTCAACCATTCTTTAAGTGCCAAGTTAAATTTCTTTTCTCTAAAATATCTATCTCCACTTTTTTCACTCTCTTTTGAAGAAAGTCGATGGGGTGAGCGCCGCTGTTTTGATTCCGCTTCTTTTTTAATGGTTTCTAGCCTTGCTTCTAGGGGAGTGGCAATCACATGAGGCGTAATAAACACCAAAAGTTCTGTTTTTTCTCGTGTTGAATCGCTTTTCCTAAAAAATATTCCAATTAAAGGTAAACTTCCCAAAATAGGAATTTTGCTTTGGGAAGATGATTTATCATCTTTAATAAGACCACCGATAACAACCGTCTGCCCATCTTGAACCAAAACAGATGTTTGAGCTTCTCGAGTGGCCAAAATGGGTGCATTAAGCTCCGCGTTAAACCCCAATATCTTTTTAATAAGCGGGTGAACTTTTAAAAATACTTCCCGGTTAACATTGATCCGCGGCGTTACTTCTAGTTCTATTGCCACTGACTTAAAATCAAAACTGCGAATGGTTTCACCGCCTTGGATGTTGCGTGTTTGTGTGAGAACGGGAACTTCTTCACCCACACGAATAATAGCTGGCTGATTATTAAGGGTTAAAATATGCGGCGTTGATAAAATGTTGACGTTTTTATCAGTCGCCAAAGCCTGCAGCAAACCTTTCAAATTTAAATCGCTACGAATGAGCGCGTATTTCAGCCCCTCTGTGACAACCGAACCTACATTCAATTGCTGACTCAGTTCACCTGAAAACTTCTGCCCCTGCTTTGAAAAAGATTCGCTATAAGACCATTCAACTCCCAATTTGGTTTGTTTGGTTAACGATATTTCCATGATCATCGCTTCTATTAAAACCTGCGGTGTTCTCACATCCACTGCATCTATTATTTTTTTAAATCGCTGAATATTTAATTTCATATCTGTCACAATTAACGAATTCATCCGTTCATCTGTTATAAGAACGCCTTCTCTTGAAGTGAGTGGACTTAACATTGTTTTAGCTTCAGGCGCAGACATGTATTTTAAAGGAATCACTTGCGTGATCATTCGATTACTAGGAGAAAGTTGTTTAGAATCAAGACCGTCTATTTCTAAATTGGTTTGAGAAGCTTCAGCTCGAGTTAATACTTTCATCGAATTACTCCGCCCAGGGACCAGCGTAAACCCTTTTAAATCGAGAACTTCCTGAAAAAGGTCCAATGCTTCTGACGCACTCACTCGACGTGAACATGTTAATGAAATGAGGCCGTGGATTTGATCACTTTTTATAAAAGCAGTGCCAGTTACTTCACTCATAAATCTTAAAACCAAATCAATATCAACATTTTCAAAATTCAGTGCCACTGTTGGTTCTTCAAGAGGGGCCTGTGCCCGAACCGGCCAAAGACTCAAATAACCAACAAACATTAAGAGAAATAATTTATACACAGGCTTAGCCCTACTTTCGGGAGGAAAATAATGAAACCAGAATTTTTTGATCAATAAGAAAATCAACTTGCTGAGAACTTTCATTAATAGCCGAAACTAAAAAGTTATCAATCCATTCTCCTTTTCGAACCAATTTCTTAGAGCGACCTTTGAACTCAAGAAGCGCCAGAGGTTCATGTCCGCTATGAACAATACTCAAGAGTTTTACATTTTCTAAAAACACGCTTTTAGTGACTTCTTCAATAGAGGGCGTGGGATGAACAGGAACAAAAGTGGAAACAAAGGGTTTTATTTTTCTATTTTTTTTAATTGGTTTTTTGGAAGGCAGAACATGCGCTTTAAATTCGTTTTTTTCCGGAAAAGTTTTATTTTCAAATAAATCTTTATCTATAAATATTCCTGAAACACAAGCAACCAATAACACAACAATTATTCCTATAAAGAAAAAATATTTTTTTTTATTTTCCCGGGATACGGAATCAATCAGTTTGTTTCTTTTGCAAATTTTAAGCCCTAAAAATATTATTTCCAAATATTTTTCTCGAGAGATGTATTCAATGTTAAGTTTACTTTTTAAATCTCTCACCAAACTCTGAAGATTGCTATTTTCTCTTAACACAATAAAACGGTATTGGTCTATTGTTGGAATGGGCTTAAGAAAAATAGAGGAAAAAGATTTTTTAAGAAAAATCAGCCGTTCTTCTCTCGTTATTAAATTTTCAACACAACTCACGTAAAAATACTTTTGAGCAGTTATCAGTATCACCTGAAACTGCGCCTTTCCCTCAAAAAGGAAAACAATATTCTGAGATTTAAATTGGGCAAGTATTCCCAATAACATAACAATCGGATAAGAAATATAAGCTTCTATTTCAAAACCTTTGTTTAAATAAATATCTAACCATATTTTTATTTTGGCGGTTTCCAAATATTGAATAAAAAACCGCTGGTTTTTATAGATGGAGAAAAAATGAGATAAATAGTGATCGATGAATGGTGGTTTTTGAATCGCGTTGAGTTCCAAGAGAGACTCTTGACGAGAAACCAATAAATCACATTTACCATTTTTGTTTCCTGTTACCTTTAAAGCCCGTGTTTTTAACAAGACTCCAAACCATTGATAATAAAGGAGAATGGTTTCTCCAAAGATATCATTGAATATGAGGTGTCTTTTTTGAGGAATTATTCTTTCCAGTATTCGAGTTGCCATAAACCCCACTTTTTTTCTAAACCCAATTCAACTTTTTTATGTTCATTTTTATTTTTCAATTGGATGAAAACTTGCTCATGATTCAAATACAATGAACCCTTTATAACTTTCAAATTTTTGCACGCGCTCGCATGGAATTCGCCAAATAAACAATCAGCTATTCTTTGATTCATTTCAAAATCTCTGAGAACTTTTCTTTGAAAATTAATTGCGCTCCGGTTCAAATTTATCGCCGACAATAGAAAACCACTGACAGTAAAAACGAAAATTACTGAGAAGACAGAAACAAAACCTTTATTGTTTTTTAAGTTTTTCATTTATGAACGCTGTCATGAGCGGAAATAAAAATTTTTGATCAGATACATTCACTTTTATTGCCAAGGGAACACCCGCCATTCCTTTCATGATTTTCTGACCTTCTTCATCCCATCCCCAATTGGACTTCCAATGAGTTCCATCAAAAAATTCCCAATGGATATTTTCAATATCAGTTAATAGTGTTTTTTCCTTAACTTGATTTTGTTGGTTTGTTGTTTTTTTCATAAGAGAATATAAACCCTTCTTATTTTTTTTAGGAAAATATTCGACCTGAATAAAATAAGGGTTTGAAAAAACCATTTCCTGTGTTTTATCTTCCAAGGTTTTACCGGTAAAAAAGTAGGGCGACATCAAATCCCGAGAAACGGTTACTTCAAATTTATTAAAAGATTTATTTCTGTAAATCTGATTTACTTCAAAATGAATGTTTTTAAAAAAGTTTTTAACAAACACTTGAGAAATCTTAAAAAGAATCGCTAAAAGTGAAACGGCAATAATGACTTCTATTAATGTAAACCCTTTATTAGAAAACAAAAATCTACTTGGTTTCACTTGTTATCCAGTCCATTTTTTTATGAAAAAGTTGAGATCTCAAATCATTCGATTGAATCTGTGACTGGTGAAGCGTTTTAAGGGTTAAATGAGAAAATATAATGACAACAGAAACAAGTGAAATGGAAATAAGGATATCAATCATCAAAAAACCATTTTTAACTTTATTCTTCACTTTGAATATCATCTGAGGTGGAAAATTTTCCGTCAGCCCCTGGAGATATGAGCTGAAATTCTGAAGAATGCTGTGGCGAGGTTTTATAAATAAATGCGCGTCCCCAAGGATCGAGCAATTGTTTCTTTTTAATATAAGGCCCTTTCCACTCTTCGCCATTTGAAATATTACTTTGGAGCGCGGTAAGCCCTTCTTGATTATTCGGAATTCTCCCTGTATCAAAACTAAAACTATCAATGGCCATTTCAATGTTACTGATTTGAATTTGGCAAATTTTATTTTTGGCTTGAGAGTTTCTCGAAGACAATCGCGGAAGAGTTATGGAAAAAAGTAAACCAATAAGCCCTAAAACAAGTAACACTTCAAAAAGAGTAAAACCATTACACCTCTTCATTAACAACTCTTTTTAATTCCTCAATACTTGTTATTCGATCCCTTACTTTATTTAAGCCATCATCCCAGAAAGTTTGATACCCCATATTTTTTAATCTGACTTTCCATTCTTTCTCAGGTAACTTCTCAGAAATCCAAGGTTTCATTTCATCTGAAATAACCAATACTTCAAAAATGCCCGTTCGCTCATAAAAACCATCACCCAAACAAAAAGGGCAGTTTTCTTTCTTAGTGCCAGAACAGGCAATACAAATTTGCCGAACCAAACGCTGAGAAAGAACGGCAGTTAAAGCTGAAGAAATCAAATAAGGTTCAACGCCCATATCAATGAGTCTTGTAATGGCACTCACCGCGTCATTGGTGTGAAGCGTACTGAACACAAAATGTCCTGTAAAAGAAGCTCGAATGGCCAACTCGGCTGTTTCTTGATCGCGCATTTCACCAACCATCATGACATCAGGATCTTGCCGTAAAATAGCGCGCAACCCTTTGCTAAAGGTGTAATCAAGTTTGGGTTGAATTTGAGTTTGAGTGATATTTCTTAAGTTGTATTCAATTGGTTCTTCTAAGGTAATAATCTTTTTTCGTGACGAATCTAACTGAGATAAACAAGAATATAAGGTGGTTGTTTTTCCGCTTCCTGTGGGTCCTGTCACCAAAAAAAGACCTGTGGGTTTATTGATCAACGATTCAATTTGTTGTTTGGTTTTTTCCGCCATTCCTAACTCTTTTAACCCCTGAAGGCTCATATTCCGATGAAGAATTCTCAAATTGAGATTTTCTCCAAATTGAGTAGGTAAGGTGGAAACACGAACATCGTATTTTTCGTTTTTGATATTAAAAGAAAAGCGCCCATCTTGAGGACGCCTTTTTTCAACAATATTCATTTGAGAAGAGATTTTTATGTGGGATACAATTTCCACATATCTTTCTTTTAACTCTTCTAATAGGGGAAGCTCTTTTAGGATTCCATCAATCCTGAGTCTTAACGTAACGCTTTGTTCTATGGATTCAAAATGGATATCAGATGCCCTTAACTCGACGGCTTTTATCATAAGACTTTCAACAAACTGGACAATGTTGGCAGAATCATTTTGGCTGCCAAACCCATAATTCATTTGAACCAATTCTTGAAACTCCGCAGTGGTCAACTGAACAGGCTCAATCACTTCACTAAAAATTACATGTAAATTATCTAGACACTCTAAATTTTCAGGGTCTAAAAAACCAACCACAATATGGCCGGATTTATTTTTCTCTAAAGGAATAACACCCCAACGGTAAACCAAAGCAATAGGGATTTTTTTAAGTAATTGTTTATTGACATTGATATTTAAAGTTTTCATGCAGACATGATAACCACCTCGAATCAAGCAAATGTAAAGAATTGCTCAAACAAAGGAAAATTCACACAAAAACATAAAACACCTTTTAAAATAGAGGCGAAAAACTTGTTACAACTAATTTGCAGGAAATTAAGCCTTTCTTAAACACCTTCATCGTAAAATATCAGTATGAAAAAGTTTGTCTCGTTTATTCTCATTTTTTTTATTTTTGCGCATGAGTCACTGGGGTCTTTGCCTCAAACTCAAAATACCCTTCCCCTGCTTCAGAGTTTTTCTCAAATTAACAACTTGCCTCAAATAACAAAAATCTCTGAAAATAAATCGCCTCACAATCATTTACTCAGCTTCATTCCCGAAAACGTAAGTTCTATTCGAAGTGTGATCCCCAGCAATACAGAATCTAAACGCGTTATTTATTTCATGCAGGATGTTCACTTGAATAAGGAAGCCCAAACCAATATCTCTTATACATTAAAAGCCATTATGAACTCAGAAAAAGTTGATGCTGTAGCGCTCGAAGGAGCGGAAGGAATTCTTCCTGTTCAGACGTTTAATGAATTTTCTGATAAAGAATCTCGAAACTTGGCCTCAAAAAACTTATTTGAAGAGAAAAACATCTCTGGCCCTATCTATGCAGGCTTTACGTTTGATGGGAAAAAACTTCCTTATTATTACGGTGTAGAAAAAAATGCTTTATACGAACAAAACATTGAAGCCTTACAAAAAGCGTCAAAAGTAACCAACGAAACAAAAAAACTACTCAGAAACTTACAACTCACTTATTCTTCTGAAAAAAGAACCATTTTAAACCCTGCTATTTTAAAATTAAGTGAAAAGATGGAAGCTTTCCATCACAATTCAATTTCATTGGTTTCTTATTTGGACAGCCTTTCTCAATTTGATTCCTTTTATTCTCCTGAAATAGAAATGTTTTTAAGCGCTCACGAATTAGAAAAACGATTGGATTTTCAAAAAATTGAGAAAGACCGGACCGCTTTTATAGGAGCTCTCACCAAAAAATTAAATCAAAGTGAATTAAATTGGTTATGGCAACTGGGAACTGAATGTAAAACAGGGCGTCTCAAACAAAAAGATTTTTATTCCATGCTGGAGCAATTTTCATCAAAGAAAAATATCCCCATGGAAAAGTATGGATCCATGAAAGATTATGTTCAATATGTATGGCTAGCAGATAACATTCAACCAGAAAAACTATTTGAAGATATTGAATCACTAGAAAACACGGCCTTTGTACAAACAGCCCAAAATGAAAATGAAAAAAACCTTATCCACCTCTTAAAATTTTTGATTTTAAGTGAAAAATTATGCGACTTTGCCCTCACAGCGCAAGAATGGAAACAATTTAAAAAACTAAAATCAGAAAACCTTATTCTTCTTGAAGACCCGAAGCTGATAAACCATATAGATCAAATCTTGAAATTTTATGACGTGGCTGAACAAAGAGACAAAACCATGGCACAAAACACAATTTCTCTTTTTGATGAAAATTGTCATCGCCTATTCTTAGTTACAGGAGGCTTTCATTCCTCTGCCATGATCGATCTCTTTAAAAAAGAAGGAATCACGGTTATCTCTCTATCTCCAAAACTCACTCATTTAAATGAAGTTAAAGAGGAAAAAGCCCTTTCTTTTTTTACGCGTGAATTGACCCCGTTAGACAAATTGTTTAAAGGAGAAAAATTATTCCTTTCACCCCGTCCAATGGAAACACAGTCAGCGGCTTTGAATTTTGGAGCACAAAGCCTGGTACTTTCTCGCGACCTAAATTTGGTTCATTCGTTTTTTAGAAGATTAGGTATTTCTTTTGTTATCAAGAAAATAAAGAAATTCTTACATAATGTTCGAATTTCTGTAGAGACAGAACAACACCAAATGGTGTCGATGGCCTACCAACTAAATAATGGTGCTATTACTGGCTCACCAACGGTTTCTCTTTCATGGGGTGAAAAAATAAAAATGTTCTTTCTCAAGCTTACAGAACATCGATATTTTATGGCTTTGATAGCAACTCTTTTAACTCCCGCTATCGCTTCTGGGCAAAGCAAAATGGCAAATAATGTAATTGGTTTTTTGTTTAAAGGAGTGGGGGACACTAAAATTCCAGGAATTCTATTTATATTAGGGTTTGTTATGTTGCTTATTGTTATTGGCCTTATTATTAACCGATGGGTCTCATCATATCGTTTTAAAACCCTAAACCAAGCTGCCGTGAAAAGCATTATCAATGTAGGAGCGGAAAATTACTTCATTGGCACACAAATGCAAAATGATGAAAATCTAGGCCCCACTCTTCAGATTATTACAGGTAATAATGCAACTGCTTTAGCAGTGAAAAGCGCAGCAGCTATCGCTCAACTTCCAACTGCAACAGCACTGGCTAAAAGAGCAAAAGATTTTTTTTCTGATGCTGAAATAAATGGTGTTGAAAAAGATATCGCTGATATCTTTCAATACCACCAGCTCATTTTAGATAATCGTTCGGCTAAAGAAGCTATTCAAACGATCATCCCTGTTTGGCTAAGAGGGTCTCCTCTCAATCAATTCGATATAACTCAACTCCAAGTTTTGGCTTTAAAACTTTATGGTTATTGGCTAGGGAACAAAATTTCTATTGTTGACATTTCTTCTAGTGCCGAGGTTAAGCAATTAATTGAACAACTTCAAGAATATGAAGAAATATTCCAAGATTTACTTAAAAGAAACACTGAAACACCGAATGTGCCAAATCAAAACGAGCGTTTTTTAAACACATTTGGATCAATAATTAATATTAGACTTTTTTCAGCTAATCCACTTTTTCAAAGACTTGTTTCTTATTTAACTCACACTTCTTCCGGGAAAATTTATCCCTTAAGAAGCCCAAACATTCTTGCAAGTCGACTCCTGTCGAAACGAGAAGAGAAAAAGAATGCCATTGAGGCTCCAAAAATAAAAGAGGCCTATAAATTTTTAGAAGAATTAGGCTTTCAGTCTCCAGATCAAATCTCTAACTTAGAAGAAAAATTATTAGAAGCTCTTAAAATAAAAATATCAGAATTTGATGTTGATATAAAAAATGAAGCTGACGTTAATCAACTAGCTCGAATGATTTATCTTGTATGGCTAGATCAATTTATGGATTTTGCTATTCCCGAAAATACAGATCAACAAGGTGATTTTGACCCCGATGTTATTGATCAAGACCATAAATTAATCAAAAGCTGGTTGGATAACTTCCAAAATAAAACAGAAATAAATATTGATACTCAAATGCAAAACCGTTTTTATGATGAATGGTTGAAAAAAGCCCCATTTTTCCTACCTTTTAACCAAAATACTCGAATTCCATCAGTCAAAGATTTACAAGAAAAACTAAGTGACAGAAAGACCCATTGGACGAAAAAATTCGACAGAGATTTGAGAGACCATTTATATGATTCATTTTTACCTACTATCAAATCACGACGTATGGGAGATCTCACAAAAAGTCTTATTCTAGAAGAGGATAAAGAAACCGCTGTTAGTCTTACCGTCATAGAAATCACCAATACCACTAAGCTCCCGCATCTATTAAGAACCATCGAAGGGTTAATAACAGAATTATCGGCTGCGCAACTGAAAGGAATCCATGCTGTTGTTTTTGTCAATCGCTCTCATCATTCGGATTTACCTGGTACCCTCAAGAAAATAATGGATCAGAAAAACAACTCTCATTTATGGGTCGGAATCATGAATAAACCTTTAAATACAGACCCAGTGGAATTTATTGAACCTGTAAAACATGTTTTAGAGTCCGTTGATAAAAGTATGCTTCCGCAAATAGCACAAGCCATCAGAAAAAAAACAATGGGTATTCGTCTCATGTTACAAACAGATCGGTGGAGTTCAACAAAATCTCTCAAATTAGATAAAAGTGGAAAAAATGTTCTGAGAATTGAGGATTTTGATGTTAAGTTTTATTTAATCAATAGTCTTTTAACGATGATGAGAGAAAAAGGAATTTCTGTTAAGAATTTAAACAATATTGTTAATTTAATTAAACAAGCATCGAAACACGCCTAAAAAAACCATCAATGCATCAGTGAGTTTTTAGAAATTGAAAACTACGGAGTGCTTTGGTTCTGGCTTCAGCGTGATTTACCAAAGGAGCAGGATAATTTTTTCCCAAAAATATTCCGCTGTCTTTTAACAAAGTTTCAGGCGCCTCCCAGGGTTGATGTATCCATTTATTAGGAAGTTTCGATAATTCAGGTACCCATCGACGGACATATTCTCCATTAGGGTCAAATTTTTTGCCCTGCAAAATAGGGTTAAAAATTCTGAAATAAGGAGCGGCGTCCGCACCACAACCAGCCGTCCATTGCCATCCAAGTGAGTTGCTAGCCAAATCGGCATCCACCAAAGTATCCCAAAACCACTCCGCCCCTTTCACCCAATTAATTAAAAGATCTTTTACTAAAAAGGATGCCACAATCATTCTCACTCGGTTATGCATCCAGCCTGTGGCCCATAATTCACGAAGTCCCGCATCAACAATGGGGTAGCCCGTTTTTCCTTTCTGCCATTTTTTTAAAAAAAGAGAATTTTTCTCCCATGGAAACTTAGAAAATTTTTCTCGAAGTGGTTGTTTATCTGTATGTGGAAAGTGAAACAATAAATGATATGCAAATTCTCTCCATCCGATTTCTTTAAGGTAAACTTCAGCCCCTTTAATAGATCCACTTTTTCCTTTTTTGAAAGATACCTCTTGGACTTTTTGCCAAATTTCATATGGTGAAATTTCACCAAAATGTAAGTGAGGAGAAAGATGACTGGTTCCTAAATAATCCGGTCTATTTCGAGAATCAGGGTATTCACTTAAAATGTCAGAAACAAATTTTTTTATATTTTTTTGAGCTCCTCTTTCACCAGGTTCCCAGTGAGATAAAAAACCTGCGTCCCATTTGACTTCAGGCAAAAGCTTCAAATGATCAATTGAATCAGATTTGGGGGTTTTATCTAAACGAGGAAATGTAAGAGGGATTTTTGTTGGTTTTCGAGGTCGAAATTGTTTTAAGCAGGTATTCCAAAAAGCAGTAAAAACCTGATATGGGTTTTTTTCTTGAGTTAAAATTTCCCACGGCTCAAATATAAGAGACCCATTAAAACTTTCCGCCTTCACACCCATTTCTTTGAGGGTTGATTTTATCTCGCTATCTCTTTTGATAAGCGCAGGCTCATAACGACGGTTCCAGTAAACGCTTTTAGCCCCTGTTTCTTTGAGCAATTCAATAATAACTGGAAGAGCTTTTCCTTGACGAATAATAAGTTGAGATCCGTGATGAAGTAACGAGGTATGAAGTGCTGTTAACGAATGATGTAACCACCATCGACTGGCACTTCCAGGCATCCAAGGTGATTCTTCATTGGGTGACCAAATAAAAACAGGAATAATCGGCTCCCCTTGGGCTAATGCCGCAAAGAGAGCCGGATTATTTTCGAGTCTTAAATCATTTTTAAACCAAACAAGAGTTGGACAACAAATACTAGAACTCTACTTTGGGAACGGCTTTGGCTTCAGGCGCAGCTTGAAAATATGTGTCTTTGGGTTTAAAACCAAAAAAACCGGCGACAACGTTTCCAGGAAACTTTTTAACCAAAACATTAAAGTTTTGAATGGTTTCATTAAAACGCATTCGCTCAACCGCAATTCTGTTTTCAGTGCCAGCCAATTCATCTTGAAGCGCCATAAAATTGGCATTTGATTTTAATTGTGGGTAATTTTCCGCCACAACCAATAAACGTGAGAGGGCACTATCAATACCTTGATTGGCTTGAATTTTGTCAGACACAGTTCTGGCACCTGCCAATTTAGCTCTGGCTTCAGCAATTTGAGTGAAAATTTCATTTTCTTGCTTGGCATACCCTTTAACAGTGTTAACCAAATTCGGAATTAAGTCTGACCGGCGTTGCATAACATTTTCAACTTGTGCCCAACTGGCAGTAATCGCTTCTTCTCCCGCCACCATTTGATTGCGAGGCCCAATAATAAATGCTCCCGCCAAAACAACCAAACCAACAAGCACGCCTAAAACAACTAATACTTTCTTCATTTTTTTCTCCTTCCTTACAACTTATCTACAGATTGAATGACAGCATCAATATTCTTGATATATCTTTCGAACAACTTTTGTGGACTTTTTAAAAGTGAATGTTTTTCTTTATTTCTATGTTGAAGTACCGCTTCTAAGGCTTCAAGGTCCAAGGAAATAATTTTATTTAATTCGTACCAGACCTCTTGTTTCTTCCAGACAATAGACAAATTTTTTAATCTTAAAACACCTCGGTAAAGTGAAGTAATAGAACTTAAAGACTGCGCCAATAAATCGAGAATCTTTTTAGAGTCCGAAAAACATTCCAAATATCTTTGGCGAAGGGTTAAGAGCTTCGCTCTCAATTCAAACTCGAGTTGATGGCGAAAATGACCAAGTTCAATGTGAACGCCAGAAAAAGGGTCGTTTCCAAAAAAAATCTGATGAGAACTTTGAATATCTAGAAATTCCAGTGGAAACACATCAAGCGAATTTTGAAACTCATGCTCACTAAAAATTGAAGGTAAAGAATATCCTTTTTTATTCCAATTTTTTAATAGAAACCCTAATTTATCAAGTGTAAAAACATCAACCCTTTTCAGCAAAACCAATAAATTAATATTGGAAAAAAACTTGGTTTCATCTTTCGAAACAGCTGATCCATAAAGCACAACGGAAGCTAAATTTTCGCCCAATTCATTTTTCAACTTTAATAAGAGAATTTCACAATCTTTTATCATTTATTCCTCCTGCCTTACCAACCTCGTGAAGACCCTCCACCGCCAGAAGACCCTCCACCAAACCCTCCAAAACCGCCGCCACCAAATCCACCATTTCCGCTGCCGCCTCCTCTTGAAATAAGAAAAAATAATAACCAAGGGTGACGAATGAAAACAATGAGAGCGATAATAAAAATAATAAAGAAAAATATTTTTTCTATGAATGTTAATGGACGAACTTTCTGAAGATCTCTCGAAGAAAGACCTTCTAATTGAACACCAGAACTTTGAGCCAACAACTGAGCAATGGTGACAGCACCTTGCACCACCCCTTCACTTAAATTTCCCGTACGAAATTGAGGTAAAACAATTTGATCTAATATCTGCCCTGCTTTGCCATCATTGATGACCGCTTCTAGACCATACCCCACTTCAATGCGCATTTTCCGCTCACCAGGGACAATTAAAAATAAGACTCCATTGTTTTTTCCTTTTTGACCAATCCCCCAGCGTTTAAACAACTTAACAGACTCGGTTTCAATATCACGCCCTTCAAGAGTGGGAATAGTGACCACCGCAACTTGATCTGATGTTTTTTGTTCAAGAAAAAACAATAACTTCTCTAATTTTATTTTATGTTGAGGAGAAATAATTCGTGCCTCATCAGTAACATAAGATTCAGATTTCAACTGCTCTATTCTCGTAAGGGAAAAAAGAAAAGAAAATGGAATAAAAAAAAGAGTAAAAATAAACAGATATCGTTTCATTTTTCTTGTTATTCGACAGGTGCTAAACGGAGAGTAGCCAAAGCAATTTCTGCCTGAACAAAAGGATTTTCTTCAATTCCTAAGCGCGATAACACTTGAGAGTAATCATCGCTAGTTCCATAACGACTGAGATACCAATAACTCATAGCACGAGAAGGCCAGTCTGGATCGTTAAGCCTGGCCAAAAAAGAAAGCCTTGGAGACGTTTCTCCAAATTTAGCCAAAACTTGTAACGCGTAAACCTGAACCGCTGCAGAGGCGTCGTTGCCGGCTAAATTATAAACATAAGGAATAGCCGATTTAAAACGCCCCACCTCCACTGCTTCTAAAGCGCCCATACGAACAATGGCATTTTTATCGGCCAGCGCATCTTGAACCAAATAAATATCACTTTCATCACGGCTATACGATAATGCAATCAACGCGCTTGCTTTAACCAAGGGATTGGTTGAATTTTGAGCCAAACGTTGTAATTCTGAACGCATTAATGGGTCGGTGGTTCCTCCCAGGGCTTCAATAAGGAGATAACTCAATTCTGAGTAACGAGTCTTAAGAGCAAACCCACTCGGCGTTACCATGGAATTCAACTCTTCTAAAATAGGATCCTGTTGCTGAATAGGATCTAATGGTTCTCCCAACCGATCCCGGATTAGTTTTAGAAGACCTGAATTGATTTGGGCTGCAATTTGAAGTGAAGCAGGAATTTTAAGACGGGGGGGTGTAATGACCAAAGGTTCTAACTCAATAGCACTGTCTCTACCAATCGTGTAAGCCACCTCTTCGTTATCTCTCCAAGCTTTTTGAGAAGGAGAATAACTGGATTTTTCCCCTTTTTTAGAAATAAGTTTAAGAGCCGCAATAGAAAGCTCCGCAATAACAAAATCATTTCGAGTTTCACGGTTTAAATAACTCACAATTTTCGGATAATCATTGGGATTACCATAATCTCCAAGGTAACGGGCCGCCATTGCGCGAACGACCCAACTGTTATGATCTAAACCCTTCCATAATGCATCAACCGCTGATTCTTGACCCAACGATAAAAGAGCTTGTGCGGCAACAATTTGCATTAAAGGGGACCAATCTCGATCTTTAGCCAATTGAAGAAGGGAAATGGCCTCAGCTTGTCCCCACGTTTGAAGAGCCTCAACAGCGGCAAAGCGAATTCCAATTTTTCCATCCAACACCGCTTCTTTAAAATATTTTTTGTGTAGTGGGTCTCCTAAACTGGCCAAGGTAATAATGGCTTGAGCGCGAACCTTGGGATTTCGTGACCATTGCACCATTTCTATCAGGCGTTTTCTCAAATCAGGATCACGAGCAGCTTTTAACGCTTCCACCAAAGAAACCCCAAACTCTAAATACCGAAGTTTTAAACGATATCCCGCAGGAGTGGCAAAGGTAATAATTTGTGCCAGAGAAGTAGACTGATAATCTTCAGCGCTTATTTTTGTTTTATCTTGTTTTTCAAGTAGGTCAACCAATGTTTGTGTGACCCCGGTTAAATTGGGTGCCGCTTGAATGGTGTTAACGGGTGCCAACCCACCACACCCAATGGTCAGAATAAAGAGTGACAGAACAAATACCGAATTTATTTTTCTCATGACAAAGAATTTATCAAATCTATTTAAGCAGAGCTTTAGAATATTCTAAAAAGAAAGACTGGAAGGCAGATCAGACGAAGCAAAAACTTCACCTTCAAATAACTGGTCTTTGAGGTATTGTTTCATTTGAACTGAGTTATAAGGTGTTTTTGGATCTTTTATTAAAATAAGGGCTTTGGGTTGTAATAATCCCGCCAACTCAGAAACAACCGTAGATTTAAGCTCATTAAAATCTAAAAGGTATACCTGATCCAATTCTTTTCCATCATCTCGCAGAGAATAGGTAAATTCTCGAAAAGAGTTGGTGTTGTCAGGGATAAGGGAAATCAATATATGACGACCATGATCAAATTCAAAAAAATATCCCATTTGTTTTTCACCATGAACAGAGAGAGTCAATGCCGTTACAAATAAAAAATGGTTCTCTTTTTTAAGCATCAGGCGTGATGAAGGCTCTAATCCTTTTACTTGAGTAAACCCTTTTTCTTGAATAGATTTACTTAAAAGCGAGGGGCAAATTATTTTTATATCTTTTCTTAAAGCTTCAAAGAACCCAGAAGGAAAAGGTCCTCCGGTCAAGAAAAAATAATCAGCTACCGTCACTAATGAGGGGGGAAGAGAATTTATTACAATTTTTATTTGATCAAATTGTATTGATAAACTTTTCGAAGAGCGTATCTCAATCTGGTTAGTACTTTTCTCAAATGGCCAATTAATTATTTCAGGAACAGAGGGGCGAGATAAAATAATCTTTTTATTTTCAGCACATCCAAAAAAGAATGAGAAAAGAAAACAGAAATAAATGTTTAGCAGTTTCAAGGAAAAATTTTAATTTGATATCCTAGCAGCATCGGATGGACCACCCAAACCAGTAGGATCTGTCACTGGAGAAGTAGGTATAACAACAGCAACTTTAGATGTACCATCATCGCTTTCACCAGCAGATTTATCTTCAGGCCAAACATAGTTAATGACATCGGATTTATCATAATAACCGACATCATTATTATTCAATTTCGCAGGCTGAACACTCATTCCTTCATCAGTGACAAAATTATCGCCATTTGGCAATATTCCAATACTAGTAGAGGGTTTTCTGGCTGGAGAATAATCAGAAGCTGCATATAAATAAACAAGGGTGACGGTTGATAATGCCACCATAAATGAGCCAATAAAGAAATAATGCTTAATTGCACCCCGTGTATTGTTTTTCATACGTTAAGTTTGTCTCCTATTCCCTTAAGATTCAATAGAATTTTCGATTAAGATTTGATTAAGAAGAAATAACCTAATATTTTTATCTAAAACACATTGATTTTACAAATCATTTTTTGAGTCAATACATATTCCCTGTTTGACCTGTTTTCTCTATGGAATAAATTATCTCAGATGTGACAGGAATAAAAGGTGGCGGACTGGTTTTAAGCGAATTCATATAAGAATAGGTACGGGGGGGAGTTCCTCCAGTAAGATCATTATAGACATCCGGAATACTTTGAGGGGTACTTCCCAAAATCATTGAGCCAGAAAAAATTAATTTCATATTAGCCGGAGCAGTGAGATCTGCATAAATACTCGCTATGAGACGCCCGTGCGGAGCCATAACCAAAGCTTGAATGGTTTGAGTGACTGGAGCACCAGTATAGTAGGTTGAAGAAATGATGACGTTTCCTCGAGTAATTAAAATAGCCTGATGCGCAGTTGAAGAACTGGGCAGCGGATCTCCCGGATAAGGACCGATACCCGGATTAATAGTGAGGTTACCAGTAATAAAAATATCTCTCTCAGATACGAATAACACCTGACCATTGACTTCTCCATCAATCCGCATCGAATTAGCAGAATAATAAATATGCTCTTCGTTATCACAAGTGCGTAAACCTGGGTATTGGACTAAATATTGATCAGTGGGAGTTGAATGTGCAGCCGGAGTGCAGACACCTCCTCCCGTATCCCGGAAATATCCGGGAGGAAAAATTTTAGTTTCCGGTCCTCCTACCGCGATAGGAACATTAGAACCAAATAAATCTTTTACTGTATGCGCATTTGCCAATGTTTCATAACGATCCAAGTCCGCTTGAAGAACTTGGGGAAAAAGCATGGGCTGGTTTAACCGAATGGGCATTTTTGCCTCAGGCCCTATGGATGGCTCTGTGATGTCTATTTGAGCTGGAATGATTGCACCACCCCACAACTTTGGAGGGGTCACCGTCTGAGTAAACTCTGCCTGTAGTACTTTGGTTACTAACGCCGAACCAGTTAAGTTAAAAATCAAATTAGGGGCATAAATTTTTCCGAGGGAAACATCTACGCCTTTTGTAATAACCAATGGATCAGCCCCTGAAATAGCCGCGAAATAATCCGCTACATTTGAAACCTTGGCATATGTATGCAAAGTTGTTGAGTAATCTTTCCCATTCCTTGTTCTCGTCGCGGAAGTGACAATGTAATAATTAGTGCCTCCAACAAATGCTCCTGAAGTTAAATAATTGGTAAATGATTCTCCAGATTCAAACCCTGACTGGGCAACACCAGTCCATGTAAAATCATTTGGGTTATTTGCAATTCTTCCCATGGCTTGCGATAGTCCTGTTTCAACCAAACGATAGGTTTTATTCATTTCATCCAAGTAATAAGATTGGTGAGAACTTCTTTTCAGAACTTCGGAAATCGCAATAATTCCTAAAAAAATACTAATCGCAAAAACACCAGCAAAAGCAACTGAAATACCTTTTACGTTAAAAGCCCAGTATTTTTTAGATAGTTTTTTCATATTTATAACGTTGTCCGCTTCATTGATTCAGCCCTAAAAGTATAAGTAGTATCTTTTGTTAAGGGTATTTTTAATCGAAAAATAATTTCGGCCGATTGGCAGTAGGAAGTGCAACCACTAGGCAAACCTTTAAAAATCCCATCACTTAGTGTGGGAGGTAAAAGGAGGTTTGTTAAAAGAAACCGATCACCTCTCCCTTCACCTGGAAATTCTTCAGTTCTTTTGAGAAAAGTTTTTCCAGCTTCAGCTGTATACTGATAAGTTATTGTTCCGGTTTGAACAGGATCAAATAAACTAGGGTTCGTAAAATTATATTTTTTAAAATTAAAGGTGTTAAGGATAAGGGTCGTTGAACTGGTATGAACAATGGCACGACAATTTCGAACTTCTCTAACTACACCATATAAAACAGTTTGGATTTGTTCTTGAGCTGTAATAAGGGCGCGTTGTCTGGCAAAATCGTTAATGATACGAATACCAATTTCAGTCATGGCATAAACAATTCCTAAAACAGCAGCAACCATGGCCATTTCAGCCACTGTGAATCCTTTTTTATTTTTCACTTTTATTCTTATAATCCCCCACCGCCGCCACCACCTCCACCAGATCCTTTTCGGTTCATTAATACTATATCAGTTCGAGACATGGGCAGGCCACTAACTTCGTCATAATTATACCCTTCAAATTCAGGTGTGTTGACATCATGAAAATCAACATGGGCAATGTAATGTGAAAAATTCCCCCCTTGGTAAGGAAAAAATACTTCATTTGGGAACCCGTAATATCCATTTTCATCGGTTAAAGATGATGTTTGAACCCAAGATTTTTGACCTTGCGCGTCTTGAACTGTCTTTTTTAACCAAACAATCGCCCCTGCAATAGGAGGGTTGCCGCTTGTATTTTCTCTGACATATCCATCAATCAAAGTAGCCTTTGCTTCTTTTACTACTTCAATATCAGGACCTGAAAATCCATCGACACCCAAACCACCAGCATTTAGATTATAAGAATATAAAGGGCCAGACTGAGGACCAGGAAAATTGAAGAACCAATTTTCATTTACAACTGTGTCGTTTTTAACAGTTAAATAAAACTTATCCCAAGTTTCCACTGGATTACTAGGAATGACAACAGTGTAATTATTATGGTGCGTTCGTGGTTGTAATTTTAGAGGAGTAGACCAACCAGAATATTCATTATAAGAGCGAACATTATTTGCCCAACTATCAGGACCGTCAAATAGCCCATTTGTGACTCTCACATTCCTGGTAACAACGTCATTAAAATCAACTCGTGTATAATCAATGACAAGATCATTAATATCAACATCTGCAGAGGGTAAAACAACATGGGGGTAAGCATAAACCCCTCCACCAATATCTCTTCTGACTTTAACAATCCCTTTTACCTTTCCATAAAAATCTTTTGAAGTTGGAGTGCCATCTTTAGCCAAATACCTAAATACGGTTTTATCTTGCCCTAGATTGGGAGGTAACGGTAGACTCAAATCCCCACTAAAATTATAAGTTTGGCTCACACCGGCTGTGATAACAGTGTCGATTTGTTTCTTATATTTTAAAACCGCTTTGTCACTATTACCTCCCGAAAATTCAACATAACCAAAGCCTCTTTCCCAAGGTTTAGCTGCATCAGGAATAAATAGGTCCCACATAGAATGGACAATATGAATATCATAAGGGTCCAACAAAGAAGGCGTGAACGGATCGTCACCACCCACATTATTTACAATGCGGATTTCGCCACTGAGATTAGAAAGTGAATCTCGATTCAAAAAATAAATATCTTTTGTATTCCCAAGAGCGAGTCCACCTGTTTTAACTTTGAGATTAAACCCACCAACGGTTGTTTGAAGATTGGCGCTATTACGTATAGGAACAGGCAATTCATAATTATTACCATAATAACTGGCATAATCCGAAATCAATAACATTTTGGCCTCTTCGAAAGTATTGGCAAGGGAATTAAAAGTTATTTCATTTATCGAATTTTGTAGCGCTGGTTGAACCAAAATAGGAGTTAACGGAGCTGGAACCGCATAATCGGCTTGAGTTGTGTCAAAAGAAGTTCGTAAAGCAACCTCGTTCCATTGTTGCGCGTAATCTATTCCTTTTTCAAGCATTGTGGGGGTAAAATTGTTTATCTGGAAGACTCCATTTATAGCAACCTGTTCAATAAAATTCCCAATCCCATTCCACTGAGGAATATGGGGACAATATCCCTCAAGATAACAATACCCAAGCATACTCTGCCGCAAATAATATCTTACATTGGAACCAGTCAGAGTTTGAAAAGCATCGTAATAAATTTTGATTTTGGCGTTTGCATTAATCACTGAACCCACAACTATTTCAGCGGCGTTACCAAGAGTAACTGAAACAGGTTTAATGAATCCTTTAATTGAGCCTTTTTTGGGAATATCATAAGTTTCAGTTATTGTCCCTTCTGGAGGTAACGTTACAGTCGGCCCCGTATAAACGCCAAAAAAGAGAGAGTCGGTTGTATCCACTCCAGGGTATTCTGTATTACCCAAAAAAACCGGAGCATAATCGCCAGGAGGAAGAGAATCGATTGTGGCAATCCCATCGACACCGGTATTTACTTTTTTAACAAAGTGTTGGTTCGCCCAAGCATTTCCAAAAATTTCCCTTAATGGATCAGCATACGGCAAAAGGTCCATTCCTTGAGTCATGCCATTATTAACCTTTATATTACTAGGATCATCAATGTCGCGTACTTCGATTTTAAGTTTACTCAACAAATACCCTTCAATGGGAGTATCAAAAAAAGTGGTTTCAGTTTGAGCCGCATGAGTGGGACCCGTTCTCCAACTAGGACCAGAGAGAACGTATTTGTTACCTCCATAATTAAAATAACAAACGGGAGAACCTGTCACGGTGAAGGGAATGCCCTGAATTTTATCAATAGCAACATCTTCTAAAGTTAATTCTCCATCAGAATTGGTAAAACCATACCGAGTTAAAGATTGACCACGCATTTCAATTTTTACACCAGCAATCCCTTCTGAGGGAACATTGGCTCGAACGACTTTAAATTTAACATTAGCCCCAGGAGAATAAGCTCGAACCTGAGAGATAGAAAAATTCATTTCTTTGGTTCTTTCTTCATTATTTTCTTTCCAAAGAGCTTTTATCTTAACAGTTCTTGTGCGATTATCAGAACGAACCGGATCTATCCAGGCAAGTACCTTTATATCTCTGTCATATATATCGGGGTCAGGATATTGTTTGCCCGCAGTGCCACTGGCAGTCATGGTATCGAACTTATAGGACGCTTCGTATCGTATGAGCTCTGTGACACTTCTTAATTTTGCATTAACTCTTGTTCTATTATTGACGTTCACTCCTCCAATAGAAAATGAGCGTTGAACAACCATGGCCGAAGCCAACACAAAAACAAGAATACCCACTCCTACTAAAAGTTCAGCGAGCGTGACACCAGAAAATTTCTTATTTCGTTTATTAGAGTTCAACATTTGAGTTCAACCAACCAAGTTATATCTAGAAACAATATAACCCCCAAGAACTCAAAATGTCAGGGTTTTATTTATAGAAAAGAACTACGAAATATATTGATAATCAAAAATTTCCACCGGGACCACCACCACCACCCCCAGCACCATTTCTAATCATCAAAACCTCAACATTTTCGGAGTAAGGATAACCACTTGATTCATCGTAATTATAACCTTCACTCCAGGGCCGAAGAACGGCCCCAAAATCAACATTAAAATAACTCATTTGAATGTTATTACCTGGATAAGGGAAATAAGGAACATTATTAAAAGAATAATATCCGTTCACGTCAGTTGTCGTATTTAATTGTGACTCACCTTGAGTACCATCGGGATTACGAATGGTTCTTTTTAAAAAAACAACAACACCTTGAATAGGAGGATAGGGGGTCGAAGCCAAAAGCTCTTTTGTATATCCTTCAACCAAACCTGTTTTGGCTTCTAAAACCACTTCAAGGGCGGGACCGGAAAAACCGTCAACCCCAGGACCGCCGGCATTTAAACTATATTGATACATCGGGCCGCCAAACCCAGGGAAATTAGAAATCCAGTTTTGTGCCGGATCCGTATCTCCTGTTACACCTAGATAAAATCGATCCCATTTTAAAACAGGCGTATTAGGGACAATGACGTCTAAGTTCGTTTCCTCTCCAGGGTTTAATTTGGTCGGAGTTGACCAAGTTTCATACGTGTCATAAGAACGGACATTATTGGGCCAACTATCAGCGGGGTCAAATAATTGATCGGTTATTAATACATTCCGAGTCGTGGTATCACCAAAATCAAGTCGGGTATAGGCTATGGTTAATTCATCAATATCTACCTGGCTGGTTGGTAAATTAATTTGAGGATATGAAATGATACCACCTGTATTTCTTTTTACTTTCACCTTCGCATCAACCACACCAAAAAAAGATTTGGTGTGATTAGTCGCATCTTGAGCTGAATACTTGAATACTGTTTTATCTTGTCCAAGATTTGGCGGCAAGGGGAAGGGTAGGCCTCCAGGCATCGCAAAAGTATATGTTTGTTTGTTTGGAATACTCACGAGGTCAATATCCGAATCAACCCGAACCGCACTTCGAATAATCGCTTTATTTGGATCACCACCTATAAAATCTACATATCCAAAGCCTCTTTCCCATGGTTTTAAAGGATCTGGAATATTACCAGCGAAATTGGGAAACCCAGGGTCGTACCATAATATTGCAACATTGTGCGCATCTCCCGGGTCGGAAAAATTGGCTGGGGCCCAATGGTTACTTCCTCCAACACCATCTGATATGCGAATTTCGCCTGTCAAATTTGCAAGGGAATCGCGATTTAAAAAATAAATATCTTTGTTATTACCAGTCACCAATCCACCCAATTTAATTCGAACATCCCAATCAGAAACTGCAGTGGTACCACCACCAGTATCTCTTATAGGAATAGAAATTTGAAAAGGATTACCAAACCTATCGGTAATGTCTGTTAGTAATATCATTTTCAAATCATCATAGTCAGCTGGAGGAAACGCAGGGCTATTATTAGGAGTTTGATTTTTATGTTGAACTAAAATAGGGGTAACAGGTGCGGGTATAAAATAATTTGTTGCCCCGCTATCCATTGAAGGTCGAAATGACACTAAGCTCGTCTGATTATTATTAGTAGAAAGGTTACTAGGGTTACTGGTTAAAGCGCCTGAACGAACAGCAAAATTTGGAGTAATATTATTAATTAAATAATTTCCGCCATTTAATACGATGTCAAACCAATTACCAAAAACATTCCCCAAAGACAAATGTGAGCATTGGTTGTTTCTAAAACAGTCGGCTGCGATCGTTCCAGACATCAATGTTTCAACATTTAAAGGATCAAAAACTTTATAAAAATCAAAATAAAATCTTAATTTCATAGAAGTTGCTACATTGGCGCCAACACTTACTTGTGGCACTGCGAGAAGAGCAGCAGACACACTTTTAATATTGCCTCCCATGGCTCCTTTTTTGGGAACTTGGACATTAATCACTTTGGTCTCTTCCACCCCAAGCGTATTTTGATGAGCAAAATTTGTATGAGAATCTAAAAGTTCTAATGCGGGATGTTCTGGGGACCCTAAAAAAACCGCTTCATAATCTCCCGGGGGAAGACCTGAAACAATGGCCTCTCCATTTGTGAATGGGGCACCAGTTGTCGCATCGCTCGTATAGGGGTGATAAGGAAAAATAATTTTCAATTCATTGGAAACTGTTTTTTCCCGAATTCGAATTCTAGCACCATCTACAAGAGTATTCGTTGGGTCATCGGTAACGACAAATTTATATTTTGAAAGAAGGTATCCTTGAATCGGGGTAACGAAATGAGTGTCATCTGTTTGCCCAGGAGAAGTAGGCCCTGTTCTCCAAGAAGGACCGGTCAGAAAATACTTATTTGTTCCACCATCATTAAAATAGCAAACCGGAATACCTGAAACAGTCATACTAGCCCCAAACACAGAATCAGCATAAACATCATCTAATGTGAGAGACCCATCTGCAGCAGTAAAACCCAAACGAATTCCATTTTGACCATGAACTTCAATTTTTACATTTTGAATACCTTCAGCGGGATTAACGGCTCGCACCACTTTGAAACGAGCTCTCGCTGCAGGCGCAATGGCTTTAACAAGACCAATAGAAAAAACCGATGTTTTTGATTTTTCTTGATCACCCTCTTTCCACTTAGCAAGAAGTTCAACTCTTCTTGTTCTATTATTGGAATCGATGGGGCCAATCCAGGCAAAAACTTTAATATCACGATCATATATATCTGGATTTGGAAGTTGAAGGGCAGTAGGGGTGGCTGTCATAACAGCGAAATCATAAGAAGCGCGGTACCTCAATTCTTCACTAACGCTTCTTAACTTTGAATTAACTCGGGTTCGATTATTAACACTGACCCCACCTCTAGAAAAAGATTTCTCAACAACAAGAGCGGAAGTCAAAATAAAAAGAAGAAGAGCCACTCCCACCAAGATTTCGGGGAGAGTAATTCCGGCATTTTTCTTTAGTCTGGTACAATTTTTCATAAAAACCTCGAGTCGAAACTCAATTTAATACTGTCATTTTACCTATAACTCAATAAAAAGAAACAAATTTCATCGTCGGAATAGCGATAAAAATAGCTGACTATCAACAACTATAAAAAGTTTACAAATACTTAATCGAAAATTAAGACGATTTTCTTGAAAATTAAACTAAGTTTAAGCTATCGCTTGCAGATCTGTGTTTCTGGGCATAGGCTGTATCTTGTGAAAATACTAATTGATTTCTCTCCAAAATCACTCATCAGTCCCCTTATTCTAATTGCCATACTCATTATCACATCTTATTTTTTACCTTGGATGACATTTGTGACCCTCATTGTTGGAGGTGTGGCCTATTTTTCTTGGGCAAAGCGAAAAAACTTACTTTTATCCGAACTTGTAAAGGGATTAAAACAAATCTCAAATGGTCAATTAGACATCTCTATGGATATTCCCAAAGATAAAGAATTTTCTGAAGCAATGACGACATTCAATAAAATGGTGGAAGGTCTCCAAGAACGAGATCGGATGAGACATTCCTTGGGAAGAATTATGGATCCCAAGATTGCTGAAATCCTTATAAAAGAAAATCCCAAAGTCGGCGGATTACGCCGCGAAGCTACAATTTTGTTTTGCGATATTAGAAACTATACTTCTTTATGCGAAGAAATGACCGTCGATGAATTACAACTTTTTCTTAATGACTATTGGACAGGAACAGTTGAAATCATTATGGAAGAAGAAGGAACCATTGATAAGTTTCATGGAGACGGCGTTTGCGTTGTATTTGGGGCCCCTAACCTTCATGAGGACGACCCCTTGCGTGCTGTAAAAACCGCCTGGAAACTAGTGCAAAATGTGGAAATCTTAAATATCAAAAGGGAGAGTCAGCGCAAAACACCTATTAATATTGGCGTAGGAATCCATACGGGAGAGGTCATTGCTGGACATATCGGCTCAGAACGGAGGATGGATTACACGGTTGTGGGAGATGTCGTCAATGTAGCCGCACGAATTGAAGAACTCAACAAAAAATTTGGTACAAAAATCCTTATTAGCGACAATGTCTATGAGAAAGTAGAACCTTACGTAAAAGTAAAAACATTAACTTTAGCTCACCTAAGAGGGCACAAACGCCCCATTTTAGTTCATACCGTAAGAGAGCTTCTGCAAGATAAAGACCAACAAATAAAGAAAGCAGCTTAAAGAAGAGAAGCGGTAATCTGAGCGTTGGTAGGGTACTTATTCAGTAAATCAGAAAGAGCTTGAGCCGCATCAACTTCATTCATACTGGCCAAAGCAGCACGAAGAGTTCGATTGGCTTTTAATTCTTCAGGAGAAAAAAGGAGTTCTTCTTTTCTAGTTCCAGACTCACGAACATTAATAGCTGGAAAAATTCTCCGATCTGAAACATCTCGTGATAAAACCAATTCCATGTTCCCAGTCCCTTTAAATTCTTGAAAAATAACATCGTCCATTCGGCTTCCGGTTTCAACAAGAATGGTGGCTAAAATTCCAAGGGATCCTGGACCTTCAATGTTCCTGGCTGTACCAAATATTTTTCGCGGAATTAAGAGTCCATTGGCATCAACTCCACCTGACATGGTGCGGCCCCCACCACGCATCGCACTATTATGAACTCGCGCTAAACGAGTTAAGGAATCAATAAGAATCATCACATCTTGGCCAGCATTGGCTTGTTCTACGGCTTGTTTGATCAATTCATTGGCAACACGAATATGATTTTCATACGGTTGATCAGAAGTTGAAAAACGGACTTCGGCAGTAACGCTTCTTTTAAAATCGGTCACTTCTTCCGGGCGTTCATCAACCAGCAAACAATAAACTTTCAAATTGGGATCGGCTTTAGTAAGAGCCATACAAATGTGTTTTAGAAAAGTTGTCTTACCAGATTTTGGGGGAGAAACAATCAGACCTCTTTGACCTTTTCCGATGGGACAAATGAGATCCATAGCTCGAACCGTATGCTCAGACAAACCTTTTTCTAAAAGAATTCTGGGTGCTGGATCAATGGAAACTTTATCGAAAAATTCTCGCTGAGCAGCACTGGGCTGCTGAAAATTTTGCTGGGGACGTTGGCCATTATTATTAAATGGGCGTCTAAATTTATTATTGCCTTGCTGAAAAGGGCGTTCACCGAAACGTTTACGGCGCGGCTTATTATTAGAAAACATTATGTATTTAAATCCTTTAAGGTTGGGGCGTTATTGGTTTTGGTTTTTCTAATTTAGAAGCTTTAATAAGAATAAGGATACCTAAGGTTAGAAAAAATGCAAAAAAGAGGAAACCAACAATCAATGTCTGCTTTATATTAGCAGCTTCAGCGGAAATAAGCAAAATAGAATGTGTTTTCCCTTCCATGCCACCGGTGTAAATAGAGCTTAAATTATATACACCTGCCTCAGGAATGACGAAATTAAATAGGGGGAGCCCTTGGAAACCCAACCGATTAAAGGCTTGACCAGCCGAGTTCATAACAACAGAAACCTCTTCATAAGTATCTTTAGACATCAGTCGTACGCTCATTTTAGTTAGCTCATTGATGGGTAAAGGTTCAGATCCTTTGTGTTGATAAACACCTGCATAGAGACCAGGTCGCTTTAAATCAAGCTCATAAAATCCAGGTAGATTTAATAATCTCATTTTGTCGCTTCCACCAAAACTTTCCCATAAACTAAATCCAAGAACAGTCAATGCGACCAAAATGCAAAAAAGACCTCCCCCAATAAAAACCCCAAGTGGGATTGAACTTCGATGAGGAGTACGAGATTTTATTTCAGTATTCATTTTTACCATTAGTTCCACCATCCATAAAAATTTCGCTGCCAAGCATGATTTTTTAATTGTTCTAAAGTTTTATCCAATAAAAGTTTCTGAGATGAGACCGCAACATTTTTCTCAACATGTTGAGATTTTCGCATTCCAGGGATAACCGCTGATACCGCTTTATGGGCTAAAATAAATTTAAGCGCCAAATCAGTCATCAGTGGTGTGTCGGGATTCAAAAACTCTTTCAACTTTTCAACTCGTTCTACGGTCTGTTTTAAATGATCTCCTTGGAAGTATTGCGCACGAAAGTCCCCTTTTTCAAATTTAGTTTCAAGATTTAATGTTCCCGTAAGCCCACCTTCATCAAAAGGAACCCGAACAATAACTGCCACCTTATGTTTTTCGCATAAGGGGAAAAGGTTTTTTGTCGGAGATTGATCGAAAATGTTAAAAATAACTTGAACAGAATCTATCAGTCCTGAAGAAACCAACTGAAGCGCGGAGTCAGGATCATGATCATTAATAGAAACACCAAATGCTTTTATTTTTCCGGATTTCTTGAGCTGTTCTACCGTTGTTTTCCATTCGTCTTGATTTAACCAGGCATCAGACCACACATGCAATTGAGTTAAATCAAGATAATCGCGCTTCAATTTTTTTAGACTTCTCTCTGTGCAGGATTTTATCCAATCTGCGGGAAAAACTTCTTTTAAAGGGGTCTTCGGATTTCCAGGCCATTCATCATTTTTCGGAGGGATTTTAGTCGCGATAATGGCAGCTTTTCCTTTCAATACTTGGCCCATTAACTCTTCGCTATGGCCATCGCCATACACATAGGCGGTATCAAAAAAATTTATTCCTTTATCCCAAGCCAGGTTCAGAGATTTAGAGGATTCTTGATCATCTGTTGAACCCCACCAATTTCGACCAATACCCCATCCACCGTATCCAATTTCAGAAATATTCCAATTTGTTCTTCCAAATACTCTTTTATTCATTTTAAACCTCTATAAAAAAAATGGTTTTATGTGATAACAAAGAGCTAAGGTTAAAGCGCCAAAAAAGGGAATTGTAAAATTGTCATCTAATTTTATAATTCCTTTTTCCACCCAAGTAGCAATGATGGCTCCCCAAATAACTCCTGACCATCCATATTCAGGTCTTAATAAAATATATCCAATAAAAAAACAAAGCAAAAAACAGGCAGCGCTCCCAACAATCTTTTTAGGTGATCTTGGCCATGCTGGACCTTGAAGGCGCTTTCCCACAAGACTCGCAATGGCATCTCCTAAAATCAAATAAAGAAGAGCACAAACAGCTAAAGAAGGGGGAGGCAATATCACAGAAACCAATAACACGCCTAACAACATCCAAAAAACACCTGTAAAATGTTCGCGTTCATGTTCCCGAATCAAGGATCCAAAATACTTTAAAAAAAGTGTTCGAAAAAACGTGTTTTTTAACCGAAGGTATTCAATCATAATTTCTGAAAGTAAAACCAATAAAATAATAATGATAAAGATATGCCGAGGGCAATAAACCAAACCCAATACATATATAAAGGAAGTAAAATGAAATAATTTTCTTTTAATTTCTGGCCACATAATAGGAAGATTGAGTCAAATCATACCTTTAACGAGTCTAAAAATCAGCTGGTTTACGATGACCCTCAAGTTTTCCCCGTTTCTTAACCTCTCCTTAAAGCTTTCTTAAAGCCTCTGGGTTATGATGATATTGTAAAGAAACAGGGAGGAACTTAAATATGGACTCAATACAAGGCTTCAGAGAAAGATTAGCAGCGTTGGATACCATGCTCAATACAATGAAATCCTCGCATGTACGGATACAACAACTAAAAAGAAGCGTCTATGTTTTAAAATCATTACTAAGGGAAGAAAAAGGGATTCAATCTCCCTATGGACCCGAGACTCCCATCGCTAAGTTTTCTCTACAATAATTAGTTTTAATTTACATAGAATGAGCTGGTGAAAAGAAAAATTCTCTTTTACCAGCTCATTTTTTTTCTATGCTCTTTTCTTAGCGCGCTTGAAACAACATCACCCTCACTTAAGGAGCCTCATTTGATTCGCATTCGAGATTTAAGCCCAAATATCATTATCGATATGCGTTATGCCTCAACAAATAACTTCACCGGCAAAGTTCTTTATGATGCCAATGAATGTTATCTATGTGAACCTGCTGCTCATCGTTTAATTCGCGTACAAAAAAAATTAGAAAAAAAAGGACTTGGTCTTAAAATTTGGGATTGTTACCGTCCTTTATCAGTCCAAAAAAAATTGTGGGACATTGTTCCAGATCCACGATATGTGGCTGATCCCAAAACAGGATCCAGACACAACCGCGGTGCTTCCATCGATTTGACATTGGTAGATAAAACAGGAAAAGAGCTTGAAATGCCAACGGCTTTTGACGAATTCTCTGAAAAAGCCCATCGCACTTATATGAATCTTCCTGTATTAGCTCTAAAAAACCGTGAGCTTCTTCAAACAGCAATGGAAGCAGAAGGTTTTACAGGATTAGTAACGGAATGGTGGCACTTTGACGACCCGCAGTGGAATCACTTTGCTTTGAGAGATGAGCCCCTCAGCGACTCCCGACTATTATCCGATCAATATACAACTCATCCTCTCAATGAAAATGTTGAACAACTGGTGGTGGTTGTCACGCCACAGGAAAGTGCCACCCAGGGGGAATTGAGTCGTTTTGAGAAAATCGAAGGCCAATGGAAAAAGGCAGGGAAAAGTTGGAAAGTAAGTTTAGGTACCAAAGGCGCAAGCAACAAAAAAATCGAAGGGGATAAAAAAAGCCCGTTGGGCTTATTCGATATTGGAAAAGCCTATGGAAAAGCGCCCAGCGCCCCTCCTCATTCAAAATGGCCTTATCAACCTTTAACAGAAGGATGGGTTTGTGTAGATGACCCTAGATCAACTTACTATAACCAAGTTTTTGACTCAAAAAAAATAAAGAAAAAAGACTGGGGTTCTGCAGAGAACATGATAAACCAAGGACATTTATATGAATGGGTTATTAATATTGAATACAATACGCCTAACCCCCAACCGCAAAAAGGGAGTTGTATTTTTATGCATGTCTGGAGAAAAGAAGATTCAGGTACCGAAGGCTGCACCGCTATGGAAAAAAGCCATATCGTTGAACTTCTTCAATGGCTTAAACCGAGCGCAAAACCTCAAATTCTTCAAACGACGTTAGAGTCGTATGAATTATTTAGAAACGTTTGGAACCTTCCCTAATTCGCCTTCAAATCCTTTAGAAATTTTCTCAATGGCTTCTTCTGCCAAGCGCATCAGCCGCCCGTCACGATCGCCGGTGATTAATTCTTTTAATGCGGGAATACAGCGTTCATCTCCTAACTGTTGAAGAACTCGAACGGCAGAAATTTGAACCAACAAAAAGGAATCTTGAGTCAATTCACATAAACGTTTTTGAATGCCCATTTCAGGCGTGTTGTATGAAGCCAAACATCGAATAGCGGCCATTCTCAATTTATGAGAATGCCCCAACTTTGAATAGGCAAGAAAAGTAGGAATCCATTCTATGGATTTTGTGGCGGCCAAGCCTTCTAATGCCGCTTGACGAATAACATCGTTCCACGAATTTTTTTCAAGCGCTTCTTTTAAGTATTGCGAACTTTGCGGATGACGAAGTGCCCCCAATGTTCTCAAACCTTCAGCTTCAGCAAAGTAACTGGCTTCTTTACGATAAGCTTTCGCCACAAAATCACTCACTTCGTAGCTTTTATAGTTTTTAAGCGCCGCGTAAATAGCACGCCTTACTTTAGGGTGATCAATCACATCCAAACTGTTCAACAAAACCTTAGAGGACCCTTGGGTTCCAAAACTACTTATAGCGCGAACAATTTCGGCTTGAACGGCCCAGAATGGTTCTTCCAACAATTGCTGTCGTAAAATTTGGAAAGCATTTTGACTTTTGATATTTCCGAGAGTTTGCGCGGCGTCAAGTCGACCCAAAATATTTTTATCACATTGAAGTTGCAGCTGCCACATCTTTTCAGATTTTGAAAAATCAACTTTTTTAAGAAATATATGATCAGGATCAAACAAGATCAACTCTGGTTCTTTTTCGCATTTAAATTTAAAAAGATGCGACTTTTTAGATATGGGCGCTTTTACTCTTTTTTCTTTTGAATTAATGAGAAACAAAAATTCAGCTGACAAATCAAATAATCCAACTTCAGCGGTTTGGGCCTGTGTTTGCGTGAGCCGAAAAACCATTTCTTTATTTCGACTGTCCCACCAAGACCGTATTTTCAACTCTGGGTGGCCAGCTCCAAAAATCCATTGATCAAAAAATTTGCGCATATTTCGACCCGTGGCTTCTTCAATGGCATTAATCAAATCAAGAGTTTCTACTGTTTTACCTGCGTTTTTTCTTACATAAAGCGCGATGGATTTCCAAAATAGGTCGTCCCCCAAAATTCCTCGCAACATATGCAAAACCAAAGACCCTTTTTCATATAAGTGACGGTCGAATAAATCAGTTGGGCGTTTAAAAACTTTGGTTGAAATGGGACGACGATAATGTTCTTTATCTTCTTGGAAATAAGCCTCTGCGTTACCGCGGAGGTGATAATAGAATTCATCATCACCTTTATCGTATTGCTTAAACAACGGGTCAAAATAAGTCGCGAAACTCTCATTTAACCACGCATGAGACCAATCTTTACAGGTAAGATAATCACCAAACCACTGATGCGCTAATTCATGAGCCACCAATTCATCGCTATTGTAATCAAGACTTACCCGAGCGTCTAACAACGCGCTATCGGTTTGGGTCGTAGCAGAGGTGTTTTCCATGCCTCCATAAATAAAATCAGCAGCGGCAATTTGCGCATATTTGGCAAAAGGATAAGCGGTCCCAATCTTCTTTGAGAAAAACTCCAACATTTTGGGGGTTTTCCCAAAAGCCCTTTGTGTGTCGGCTTCTCGCCCCTTTTCGCAATAATAAGTTACAGGAATATGGCGCCATTTGTCTTTAAGTTCAGAAAATCGACCCACAGTGAGCGTCACCAAATAAGTCGCGTGTGGAATATCGTGCCGCCAATGAAATACTTCCTTTGATTTAGATTGTGATTTTTTAATGAGTTTTCCATTAGAGACAGCTGTGAACCCATGAGGAACAGTGACAACAATTTCAGTGGTGGTCCTTTCATGAGGGGCATCATGACATGGGAACCAATAACGCGCATATTCATCTTCACCTTGAGTCCAAGCCTGCGTAGGATTTTTTGGATAGAACTTATTGGGTTTAACAAAATAAAGACCCATTTTTGGTTTGGTTACTGAATAATCAATATCAATGGTTACTATGGTTCCCGCTTTAACGGGAGTAAGCGCATTAACTGAAATTTTTCCATCTTTATAGCTATAAGTGACTTTTTTCCCATTCCAAAAAATTCTTTCAATCTCAAAATGGACCGCATCAAAAGTCATTATAGAGACCCCATCAACAATGGCTTTTAACGTTGTTGTGCAACGGCCCCATAATTTTTCTTTATTCAAATCTATCTCAATGGCCAACTTAATGTGTTCAGTATCGAAAGTTCGATCAGGAGCGTACGAAGCAGAAGACCCCTTTAAAGTAAAACGGGCATCCCAAGATCCAATTGATTTGCGACAAATATGCTGTTGTGTCATCATGTCTGTTTCATCCTCCTCACCATTTGTTCCATTGAAAGGTACAAAATATAAAATTTTACCCTTGGCAGGGAAACAAAGAAGCCCGTAAACTATAGGCACAATGTCCCGAAACCTGCTGATACTATTTAGTCTCTTGTTTTTTTCTCTTCCTCCTATAACTCAAGGAGCAGAAAAGAGAACACATAAATCAATTCATATAAAAAAACTAACACAACAAATAAATTTCTTTATAGAAAAAAAGAATTATTTAGCAGCACTGAATACCAATTCCCAGCTTCTTAAACTTGATCCAAAAAACCGTTTTGCCCTTAAGCAGTCAAAATTGTTATCCCAAATTGTTTTTGAAAAAGAACTAAAAAACGCCGCATCAAAAGAAAAAAAAGGGGATCTTGAAGGGGCTCACCTTGCTTACACAAAAGCACTTTCTATTCAAAATAATGCCACCATCAAGAAAAAGACCGATGAATTAAATAAGTTATTAAAAAGTAAAAAAGAAAAAGAATCTGAGGCTATATACCTAAAAGCATTAGAAGCCTTTCAAAAAGGCGACACGAAGAAAGCATCTGTCCTTTGCGAACAAGCACTGATTGTTAATCCTAACAACATCTATGCCCAAAAAATGTCAGGGAAGCTTAAATTCCGAATTAACCACTCCAAATAAAATATTTTTTGAGGATGCCCATCCTTGCAGAGAAGGGAATTTGGGTTATATTTTATATTTCTCAAAACTCGCCATTGACTTCTAGTAAGACATGCCTAATAATCATTAAGGAAATTAGATAATCGCATGGTTGGTAATTTCGTTATCTATACTTCACGATTAAAAGCTGTAAATTTCGGAGGTCAATGGCAATGCAAAAACAATTATTTGGTTTTTTAAATGTCAAATTCAGGCTAAAAAGAGCGCTTGTGATATCGGCCGTTCTTTCGATTGTTTTTTTACAAACAAACTGTTATGCAGATGGTGAAATCATAACTTACCCACAAAAACTCGGAGATCCCATCAGTGCACTTGGTGAAGGTAGTATTAGTAAGTTTGCTATTTTTGATACATGTGACGACGCTATTAAGACTGCCAAGGATTATTATTTCGGTGCGCTTACTAAAGTAGCGAGAGCTTGTCAGAACCTAGGTGGTCGAACTCAGTGGGGTCCGGAAGTGTTCAACCCGGGTCACAATACTTGTCGACAAGTAGAAGATCGACTTGTTCATACAAGATCCATAAACGGTACATGCGCAGAAGTTCATGTGGCACCACCGCCACATGACGCGCCAATACAAGATCCGGTAAATCCAATGCCAACACCAACGCCAACACCAGAGATGTATTGATAAATCAAGTTTTGGTCAATCTTATTAAAGGGGAAGAAAAACTTAAATTTTTCTTCCCCTTTCTCTTTTATTTTAGAACACCAAAAATCATAAATCTCAAGGTTTCTATTTTCTAATTTAGTTAAACTTAAACGATCAAATGAAAAATACAGAAAAAAATCACTTTTCGTTGTATTTCAATTATTTGTTTCTTATCTCATTGGTTTTACTGTTTTCATGGTGCTTTAGTTACGTTATCACTAGACTCCATATTATTCCACTAACTCTACTATTAATTACTTTAACCTTATGGTTTATAAAACCTAAATGTGCATTTGGATCAGTCCTATTTTTTGCGCCATTGCTCCCAAACTACCTCCAGAGCCCCTTAATAGAAGCGCATCTTTTACTTTTGTTTATCCTTTGGATATCTACAAATCAAAAAAAAATTGTCGATCATATGAGCCGTAATGCCATATTAAAATTTCTCACACTACTAATTGGATTCCATGTATTTATTTTCATTGTTTTAAACCCTGAAACGGAAAATATTTTAATGAATTGGGTAAAAATTCCTTATTACATTTTTACAGATGCGGGTTGGGAAAATTTAAGTTTTAGGTTAAGTTTTACTATTCTAGAAATTTACACGCTCATTCTTTTTATTCATTCCACCTTTAACAAAGATGATTTGAATTGGATTTCAAAAATTTTAATGGCTTCTTTTTTTATTGTATGTTTAGCGTCAATAAGACATAACAATATCCTCACCAATTGCACTTTTATCTCACCTCGAACCATTCGAATTAAAGCTCAGTTTACTCATCCGAATCTACTTGCTTCATATTTGATAATGGTTATTCCCTTATTTTTTAACTGGATAAATAAATTTAAATTACTCTATTTCTTATTTTTCACTCTTGGTGTTATTGCGCTTATATTCACTGGATCAATGGGTGGTGCTATTGCCTTTTTCATAGGAATTTTAATCTATTGTTTGTCTCTTGAAAAATTAAGAAGATCCCATATTTTTAAAATTCTGGTCATTTCTCTTATTTTTATTTTACTCATGATTAGTGGCAAGATTATTCATGAGAAGATTAAAAGTATTGGGCTTCAATCTGCTAGTCATGGCAGACTCTTTATTTGGCGAAGTGCCTTCTCGAGTATTAAAGAAAACCCCCTATTTGGAACTGGCCTAGGAACCTCTCATCAATCTATTAAAAAATATTATTTTTATCCTGAGGGAGGAGATCATTTATACCCTCATGCTCATAACATCTACATTGATGCGCTCCTTCAAACTGGGATATTAGGTGGAATTTTGTCATTCATTCCCTTTGGATATATATTCTGGAAGAAAAAAGGATTATTAAGAGATCAGAACACCTCAATAGAAAAAGCATTTTTTATTGGACTTATAAGCATACTCATACATAGTATTTTTGACTCAACACCCTGTTTTTTCATTATTTCATTTTTAATGGCTATATTTTTTTCATTTTTATCCATGAATGAAAAAGTATTCCGGGAATCTTGAGATTCGTATTGAAAAATCAAAGCTATTCTAGTACGTTTATAGAACTTTCATGTCAACTGAAATACCCCCTACAGCAGTACCAAGAAAAATGGTTCTTATTGTTGATGATGATCTCATCACCAGAGAATTATTCGCTGAATACTTAAGAGACAACGGCTTTGGAATTGTTTTAGCAGAAAATGGCAAAACCGCCTTAAAACTCATTGATGAAAAACGCCCCGATATTATTCTTTTAGATGTCGTTTTACCTGACATGAGCGGTTATGACGTCATTAATGAACTAAAAACAAAACAACAAACAGCAAACATTCCTATCATCATGTGCACCGCCAACAACTCCAAACCTGAAGATAAAATTAAAGGGTTTAAATATGGAGCAGATGATTATCTGATTAAACCTTTTGAATTAGCCGAACTTCATGCTCGCATGCTGGCTGTGATGAGAAGATCACAAACAACAATCAAACCAGAAATGTTGAAAGGAATTTATGATGTACTTTCAAAAAAAAGTGAAGAGGTGCCTCTTGCTAAACCATCACCCGTCACTATTCCTGCGAATATAGCAACGCCACCAATAGAAGAAATAACACCTTTTGAAAGTACTCGATCAGAAAAGATTGACACAAAATCTCATCAGAAAAAAATTAATTTATTTCACAGAATCTGGGAAATTCTAGTTTCCCCCAAAGAAGTTTTTAAATCTATAAATCCAGAACGAGATTTTTTAATTTCGTTACTAATTGTTTTTTTAACACCATTTACGGATAGTTTGGCCCAACTATTTAAAGGAGCGTCTCATTTTGATGCCTGGATTAGTTCAATTTCATTGGGATTGGTTATTAATGCCATTATGTGGATTGGAATAGGTGGAATATTAACTTTGGTTCTGCCTTTTTTTGGAAGACACTTAGAAATGAAAGAGGCACTCATCTTATCAGGAATATCATGGGTCCCAAGACTTTTAGGCGCAATTTTAACAGCCATTTATGGATCAATACAAATTGTTTCCTATATGCTAGATCGGAAAGATTTTTCTGCAGGTATTGACCTCATTCCTTACTTGCCAAACAGTTCATGGGTTCAGTTTTTCTCTCAAGTGAGTGTTTTCGACCTCTGGTCGACTTGGCTTATTCTCTTAGGAATGTGGCATATGATCGACGAAGATACAGCAAAATGGAATATTGGGACAATTATTATTGGGGTTATATGTTTAGCCTTTGGTACCCTAACAACCTATTAAAATGATGAAAACGATGAAACCTTACAAAAGTTTTCTGATTTATTTGAGTTATACATTATTTATTTTCTCTCAATTATTATCCGCGTCAGATTCAAAAGACGCCTCAATCCATCCCATTTCAATTGAAGAATTCACAAAAAAAGCTCTCCAAAACAGTCGTCGATTTGAATCCGCAGTTGATTCTCTAGAAAGTTCTCGTTATGGACTTCTAGAAACGACCCGAGGATTAACTTGGCCAACACTCTCAGCCTCTGCAGAAACCAATAAATCTTTCAGTGATAATGATCTGGGAAGCGAAACGACCACGAAATCAAATGAAGGCTCACTCAGCTTAACGCAGCCGGTACTGACCGGAACCCTTTTGTCTTTAAGCAGTACTTGGAGTCAGTCAGATGCTGACACAGAATATTTAAACGACACAACCCATTCGAAAACTCGACTAAAACCAAGTTGGACAGCATCTATTAAACAACCTCTTTATATCTTTAATCGGAACAATTCACTGAGAACCAGAAAACAAGCCCTTATTCAATGGGCCTCTAACCGTTCTAACTATCAAGCTGAATCACTGGGAATTGAATTTGATGCTCGTGTTACCTACTATAATTTACTTTTATTACAGGAAAGCTCCGCCGTAGAAAAGAGAAAATTGGAATCAGCAAAACTTGTTTATAAAGTCACCAAAGCTTTGGTGAATGCTGGGAAATTAGCTGAAGTTGAATCAACCCGGGCTGACCTTCGTATGAATCGAGATTTGAGACGAATTCAGAATTCTGACTATAACTTAGAAAAAGCTTTCAATGAAGCACGCGACTTTATTCGACTTCCCATCAACAGTAAAATTATTCTCACCTCAAAGTTAACCTATATTCCATTTACTTGGGATGAAAATGAACTCATCAAGATTGCCTTAGAAAACAATCCGCAGTTATTAAACTCCAAACGGAACCTGGAACTTTCTGAAATAAATTTGGCCCAAACAAAAGAAAGCAATAAACTAAAACTAACAGCCAGCGGCTCATATTCCAAAACTCGAAATCGCTCAGACTTAAACGCGCCCCTCGATCCCTATTCGTGGACACTGGGCTTGGGTGCTACCTGGCCCTTATTTGATGCGACTCAGACAAAACTGAATGTTAAGCAGAGCCAACTTTCTTTAAAAAACACCCATAGAAGCTACGAAAAACAAGAAAGCCAATTAAAAATTGATATCAAAAATTCGGTCCTCGAAATTAAAAGAACAGAAACACAAATAAAAGAATTCGCCGAACAAAAAAAGAATGCGGAACAAAATGTAGAAGCCATGCGTCTTCAATACAGAAATGGACTAACACGTCTCACCGATGTCTTTGACGCAGAAAACGAAATGCGGGATTTGGATTTAGAATACCTAAATTTACTCGTTAACTATAACCGCTCTAAGGATAATCTCAAAGTGCTTGTCGGCCTAGATTTTGAACAAGTTAATTTTGGAAATAAAAAATGAAAGTTATTCTAAAAACATTAGGAATTTTTTTCGTATGCGGTGTATTGCTCGGACTCAATTTTTATAGAGACATAAAAAACACATCAACAAAAATGAAATGGTTTACAGTTGAACAAAAAAATCTTTATAGAGGAGTGGCATCTCCAGGAATTATTGAGGCTTTAAATATTAGCGTTATTAAATCCCAAGTTGACGAATTTGTTCAAAAAAAATGGGTAAACGAGGGTGATCCAGTAAAAAAAGGGCAAGTACTCATGGAATTAACTCAAGATAAAATTCGTATTGATTATGATCAAAGTCAACTAAACTACAACAACACTATTAATGAATATAAAAAAGCTCTTAGAGAATTTACCATTCAAAAAAAGTTGTTTATGAGTAAAGCGGTTGCCAAAGCCCAAGTAGAAGAAGCTGAACGAAACGTAGAGAGATCAAAATCAAGCAGAGATATTTCAGCGCAACAATTTAAATTAGTTGAAGAAAAATTAAAAAGTACCACAGTCTTAAGCCCGATAGATGGGATTGTTTTAAAAGATCATACCAAGCCCGATATTCCAATTACTTCCGGGAAAGAATTATTTACAATAGGCGACGTCTCTCAATTCATTGTTCGTACAAAAATAGATGAATTAGACATGAACCAAATTAAACTGGGCTTACCAACAGCAATACAAGTAGACGCCTTCCCCGATAAAAAAATAGAAGGTGTTGTTAAATCCATCGCTACTCAGGCAGAAAGAGAAGCTTTCGCGAAATTAGAAGTATTGATTGATATTGTTGATGATGGTGGCGTACAACTCAAACACAATCTTTCTGTAAAAACAATTATCAGAAGTGAAGAGATTCCCAATGCTATTGGGATTCCCGTTCCTGCCATTATTAGAAAAAAAGGAAATCAAGGATGGGTTTTAGTTAAAAATACATGGAACCTCATCCAAGAAAAAACCGTGGAATTAGGATCTCCTGCAGGAGAACTCATTGAAATTAAATCAGGACTTAAATCTGGAGATGAAGTAGGAATTCCTTCTATCGGTGAAGCGGATTTAAAATGACCTCTCCTGCTCTGGTCCTCAATAACATTTACAAAAAATTTTTAGCAGGCTCTCAAGAACAAGTTATTTTAAAAGGAATAAATATCACCATTCATTTGGGAGAATATGTCGCCATTACAGGCCCCTCTGGTTCAGGAAAATCAACTCTCATGAATTTATTGGGTTGCTTAGACTTACCTTCTTCTGGTGAACTCTCTATGATGGGTGAAAATGTGTGCAATTTAAATGATAACAACCTTTCTGAGTTGAGAGCGAAAACGCTTGGCTTCGTATTTCAACGATTTCATTTATTACCTCACTATGACGCCAGGAACAATGTTGCCCTCTCCATGGTTTATAGTGGTCGTTTAAATCGATTAGAACGCGCTGAAGAATTATTAACACAATTGGGGCTCGGACACCGACTTTATTCAAAACCTCAAACACTCTCAGGGGGTGAGCAACAAAGAGTTGCTATAGCCCGCGCACTTTCAAATGACCCACCCATTTTATTAGCGGACGAACCCACAGGGGCTTTAGATCAAACCAATGGGAAAGCCATACTAAAAATATTTGACGATCTTAATCGTTTAGGCAGAACCATTATTGTTGTGACTCATGACCCACATGTGGCTTCATGTGCAAAAAGAGTTATTAATATCGTCGATGGAAAAATTGAAAGAGACGTTTTAAACAAAAATCATGGAACGCTTTAAAGAAGCTCTTGCAACTGCGTTTTTTAATCTCATTAACAATCCCATTCGATCGTTTTTATCCGTGTTAGGCGTGGTCATAGGAATTGCAGCCGTGATATCCGTGTTAGCTGTCGGAGCTGGCGCTAGAAAAAAAATAATGGACAATATGGATAATCAAAGTGTATTAACTTTTTTCCTTTACACCAAATATGACGAAGCAACTTCTCGAATGGGGAAAATAGAGCCAAGTGATATCGAGAAGATAAAACAAGTTCCACTGGTTATCTCGGTTCTGCCTAACATTAATTTATATCGAGAAATTAGAAGTAGAGAAAAATTAAACTATGTCACCATCAAAGGAATTGATGAGGAATATTTAAAATCAAAAAAATTTCAAATCCTCTATGGAAGAAATATTTCTCCTATAGAAATGGAGCATCGTTCACCTGTATGTTTGATGAGTGAAGCGGCAACTCATTTATTTTTCCCTGAAGAAAACACTCTTTCTCAAAACATTTTTTTTAATGAAAACGCATTCCAAGTGATTGGTAGTTATAAACGAAGTGCGACAAAGAAAAGTAACTCCGAGGATCTCGAAATTTTGGTTCCTTACACTCTTCTTCTAAGAATGTCGCAAGATGTTTCTATTCAAAATCTGGAAATAACAATGAAACCAGAAGCTGGATTGGAAGCCAAGGATAGTTTATTAGACGCTATGAGCAGAGGAGAAAAAGATTTAAAAAATCTCTTTTCCATCCGCGATGAAAAAGAAATTTACGAAAGAAGTCTTTCCATTCGGAAAACCATGTCTATGGTGGGGGTTTTTGTCGCAGGCATATCTTTATTGGTTGGTGGAATTGGAATGATGAATGTTATGCTTACCTCTGTTGCAGAGCGAACCAGAGAAATTGGTTTACGAAGAGCTGTGGGTGCTCGAAAAAAAGATATTTTAATTCAATTTTTGGTGGAAAGTTGTGTTCTCAGTTCTCTTGGGGCTGGGCTTGGATTATTATTGGGATCGGCTTTAACAAAAGGATTGCCTGTCATGATAAAGTCTCTCGAATCAGCAGCGCCAAAAATTGAAGTCAGTTATTTATGGTTGGCAGGAATTTGCGGCATGATCATGGGAATTGTTTTTGGACTTTACCCAGCTATCAAGGCCTCGAAGCTGTCTCCCGCTGAAGCGCTTCGGAGTGAATAACTTCTTTTAGTGCAGAAGACAAAGCACGGTCTAATTTACACCACTCCTTAATATAAAGACCATATAACTTTTGAGACCCTTCTTGTGTTTTCCATTTAACATCACAAAGACAAATTGATTCATGCCCTTTATAATAAAGAATCACACTTAATATAGACCCGACAGGAACATTATAAGGAACTTTCAAACGCATTCCTTTCATTGATACATCTAAAGCATGGCCTGCTACAACAGCTTCAAAAGGCGAAAAAACAGGATCGTCTCCAAGATTCAGTAAATCAACATTAAACTGTCCTTCAAACCTTGGGTGTTCACGTCGATTTTTTGGATCCATTCTACTGACCTCCTGATGAACTTTCATAATATCACCATAATGGAAAGCCGTGACAAAAGCGTGACAAAATTCTGAAATCTATGTGATAAAAAAAGGAGGTTTTAATGATATTTATTAATTCAATCCATCATTTGGGTATGTTTTTATCAAAGGTTCATACTCGCTGGAAATAAAAAACTCCTCTTCATGTTTATATGAAGAGGAGTTTCTTATGAAACTTAAAAAGAAACTAGGCTTCTGCTACTTCTGAAACAACACTGGCCACGGCCGCGACTTTGTCTCCCTCTTGAATTCTCACCAAACGGACGCCTTGAGTATTCCTAGAAATAACCGATAAATCCTTACATTTAAGACGGATTGTAATTCCTTTTTCGGTCATGATCATGACATCATCTTCATCAGTCACCAGACGAATTCCAACAGCAGGGCCGTTGCGGTCAGTGGCTTTAATGGTAATAACTCCCTTTCCACCTCGCGACTGATCACGATACTCTTGCAAGAAAGTTCGTTTACCAAAACCATTTTCACAAACAGTAAGTAAAGTTGTTTTCTTTTCTTGGGCAGCGTTTGTTACTTCCATACCCACAACCTGATCGTCCGCATCTAAACGGATGCCTCGAACACCACTGGCAGATCGTCCCATAGAACGAACTTCATCTTCAGGGAATCGAATAGCCATTCCAGATCGGGTGGCAAGCACAATATCTTGTTTACCATCTGTGTATTTAGCACCGATCATGACATCGCCTTCATCAAGACCCATGGCAATAATTCCCGTCTTCCGGATACTATCGAATTCTGTAATTGGGGTTTTTTTGATTTGACCCGTTCTTGTGCACATTGTTAAAAACCCACCATCTTCATCTTTAAAAGATCGAATAGTAATACAGGCTGTTATTTTTTCATTGGCATCTACAGGAATAAAGTTAGCCAAAGCTTTTCCACGAGCAGTTCGTCCAGCATCAGGAATTTCATAAACACGAATGCCATAGACTCTCCCTCGACTGGTAAACAAGAGGAGATGGGCTAAGGTACTTGTAATGAATATATGCTCAACAAAATCTTCTTCTTTGGTGGTCATACCTGTTAACCCTTTTCCACCGCGCGCTTGTGTACGATAAGTGTCGGCAGGCAAACGTTTGACATAGCCGGTATGAGAAATAGTAACAACCACTTCTTCATCTTGAATAAGATCTTCGACATCAAATTCTTCAAATGAAGCTTGGATATCGGTACGTCGTTTATCACCAAATTTTTCTTTAAGAACCAATAACTCATCTTTAATAATGGCTAATATTTTTTTGTTATCAGCCAAAATTCCTTTCAGACGGGCAATGGTTTTAATGAGTTCTTTATATTCATTTTCTAGCGCGTCTCTTTCAAGACTGGTTAATTGATGCAGTCTCATATCCAAAATGGCCTGCGCTTGAATCTGAGAAAATTCAAACTTTTCGATGAGCCTTTCTCTAGCCGTAGCTGTATCTTTTGAAGAACGAATAATTTTAATAACTTCATCTAAATGATCAATGGCTTTGCGTAAACCCTCTAAAATATGAGCACGGGCCTCTGCTTTGGCCAACTCATAACGAGTTCTTCTCGTCACTACTTCTTGTCGATGGGCAAGATAATAATGGAGAACGTCTTTCACAGGTAAAACTTTTGGTTTTCCACCGGCCAGAGCCAACATAATGACGCCAAAAGAAGTTTCCAGCTGAGTCATCTTAAAGAGTTGATTTAAAACAATTTGGGCATTTCCGTCTCTTTTAATTTCAATCACCATTCGGATCCCTTCGCGGTTGGATTCATCACGAAGATCAGAGATATCACTAATTTTCTTTTCACGAACTAAACCAGCAATATTCTCTAAGAGAACGGATTTATTCACTTGATAGGGAAGTTCATAAACAATAATCGCTTGGCGGCCACCTTTCATTTCTTCAATGTCAGTTTTAGCCCGCACACGAATAGAACCACGACCTGTTTCAAAGTAATCTTTGATTCCTTGTTTACCCAAAATGGTTCCACCAGTGGGAAAGTCAGGTCCTTTAATAAATTTGGCTAATTCTTTGGACTCAATTTCAGGATTGTCAATAATGGCAATAGCGGCGTCACAAGTTTCAGTAATATTATGAGGAGGAATATTGGTGGCCATACCAACGGCAATACCTGAAGATCCATTAATCAATAAATTAGGAAGTCTAGCGGGCAGAATAGTTGGTTCGTTCAAAGAGCCATCATAGTTAGGAATAAAATCAACTGTTTCTTTATCAATGTCAGATAACATCTCGTCGGCCACACGAGCGGGACGAACTTCTGTGTATCGCATGGCAGCTGCAGAATCGCCATCAACAGATCCGAAGTTTCCTTGACCTTCTACCAAAGGGTAACGCAAAGAGAAATCTTGAACCATACGAACAAGTGCGTCATACACTGATAAATCGCCATGGGGATGATACTTACCTAAAACATCTCCTACCACACGAGCGGATTTTTTAAAAGCTTTGTTGTAAACCAATCCCATTTCATCCATCGTGAAGAGAACTCGACGGTGAACGGGTTTTAATCCATCTCGAACATCAGGAATGGCACGCCCAACGATAACGCTCATCGCGTAATCGATATAGGACGATTTCATTTCATCTTCAATATTTGTTGGGGTAACTCTAAATTCCGACTGCTGTGGTTTATCGTCTGAGGATTTGGCCATATTATTTCCTTTTTATTAAATATCTAAATTCTGAACATCAAGAGCATGAGTTTCTATGAAAATCCTGCGAGGTTCTACTTTATCACCCATGAGAGTGGTAAAAATTTTCTCAGCCTCTACAAGATCTTCAAGTTTTACTTGTAAAAATCGGCGGCGAGCCGGATCCATGGTGGTTTCCCATAACTGCTCTGGATTCATTTCTCCCAAACCTTTATATCTTTGAATGCTGGCACCCTGTTTTCCCGCTTCCCGTATAGCATCCACCAACTCTTCCATCGTTTTAACATCACGATCGCCATCTTTCATGCGCACTCGATAGAGCGGCTTGGCTTCAATTAAAGCCTTTTGCTCTTGAGTAACATCAAAACCAACGGCTTCAAATTTCTTTAAAATATTATTGAGTTTGGGGATTTCAGAAAATTCTTTTACATCTGCCATTAAATCTTCCTCTGTTAAATCAGAAGAATCTTCGCCAACAACTTGGGCCTCTTTAGACAAAATCTCTTTGCGAATTTTTAAATACCCGGGCTTAAATTCTTTCCATTCTTTTTCAGAGTAAATGTATTTGGTTCCTAATTTCTCATCCGGAATAGCGTAGAGGGGAAGTTTTTCGGCTTCATAGGCTTTAAGAAAAGATTCCCAGTTCATACCTTTTTTGCGAAGTTTTGATTTTAAACTTTCAAATTCAATCATATCGCTCATGAGTCCTCGTAACTTAGAGGATTCAAATTGATCTGTTTCTTTATCACCTTTTAAACGAACAACTTCGGTAGTGTCCAAAGCTTGGTCCAATAACCATTTCTCCATTTCTTCAACGGTATCAACATAAAATTCTTTTTTTGCTTTACCAACTTTATAAAGCGGTGGTTGTGCTATATAAATGTGACCATTATCAATAAGCGCTTTCATTTGTCTAAAGAAGAAAGTCAAAATAAGAGTTCTAATATGAGCACCATCAACGTCGGCATCGGTCATGATCACAATTTTGTGATAACGAAGTTTTTCTATATTAAAACCTTCTGACTCAGCCCCAGGAGCAGAGCCAACACCACAACCAATAGCGGTAATAAGAGTTCGAATTTCTTCATTGGCCAATACTTTGGCAATTCGTGATTTTTCTACATTAATAATTTTTCCGCGAAGAGGAAGAACAGCTTGAAATGCGCGATTACGTCCTTGCTTAGCAGAGCCACCGGCGGAATCACCTTCGACAATATAAAGTTCACAACGTTCAGGATCTCGTTCTTGGCAATCTGCTAATTTTCCGGGAAGAGAAGCCGAGTCAAGCGCTCCTTTACGACGAGTGAGTTCTCGCGCTTTGCGAGCTGCCTCTCGCGCTTCAGCAGCAGTAACAATTTTCTCACAAATTTTTCCAGCAGTCGCGGGATTTTCTTCAAAAAATGTACCGAGCGCGTCACCAACGACAGATTTCACAATTCCTTCAACTTCACTGTTGCCTAACTTGGTTTTGGTTTGCCCTTCGAATTGAGGATTGGGGATTTTAATAGAAAGAACCATCGCTAAACCTTCACGACAATCTTCACCATTAATACCCATGTCGCGACCTTTCGTCATGTCCTTTTTCTTAATGTAGTCATTAATAACGCGAGTTAAACCAGAGCGAAAACCCGCCATATGAGTACCACCTTCGGTGGTATTAATGTTATTAACAAACGAATAGGCTTGTTCTGAATAAGAATCGTTGTATTGGAGACACACTTCAACAATCACATCATCTTTGGTCTTAGTGAAAAACACAGGGTTTGGATGAAGAACTTTTTTATGAGCATTAATATATCGAACAAATTCATTGATACCACCTTCATAGTGGAAGGTATGAGCTTTATCTTCCCGTTCATCAACGATTTTAATATGGGCTCCGGCATTTAAAAATGCCAACTCTCTAAGACGATTTGAAAGAACATCAAACGAAAACTTAGTAACAGTGAAAATAGTGTCATCAGGTAAAAAATTAACTTTGGTTCCACGTTTTTCTGTTTTACCAATTGTGGTCACGGGAGCGTCAGGTTTTCCAATTTTATAGGACTGCGTATAAATTTTCCCATCACGATATACTTCAACGGTCATTTTTGTGGAAAGTGCATTAACGCAAGAAATACCAACACCATGTAAACCACCTGAGACTTTATAAGAATCTCGGTCGAATTTTCCACCCGCATGAAGAACGGTCATTACAATTTCGAGAGCTGATTTCCCTTTTAATTTGGGATCTTTTACGTCATTTTTAATATCAACAGGAATGCCACGACCATCATCTTCTACTGACAATGAACCATCAGCATGAATAATAACTTCAACATTTTTGGCATGTCCCGCTAAAATTTCGTCAATTGAATTATCAACAGCTTCATAAACTAAATGGTGAAGTCCTTGGGCACCAGTAGAACCAATGTACATGGCGGGTCTTTTGCGAACAGCTTCCAGACCCTCTAAAACCGTAATATTTGAAGCATCATAACTCGTTGATGCCTTTGATTTTGCTTCTACTATTTCGTCACTTGTTTTTGCCACGAATAAATCCTCCCGTTTCCTCACCTTAAAGTTCCACCGTTTGACCTGGAAGCTCAAATTGAATGTCAATAATAGCTTTTCTTCCCATGGCCTGATTGAGCCGATCAATAAGCCGTGTTTTTGAATATAAAATTTCTTGTCTATGAACCGTTGAAGGAACTTTGACATGAAGGACTCGTCCTCGGATAGCTACCGCTTCACAACCCTTAACCGTACCACGTGTTTCTCGGTCCCATAACTCGAAAATAGCATATAACGATGGATCAAAACCTAAAGCTCTTAGAAAGTGATTGATACTTTCTTTAGCCGAAAAACTTTTATGTTCCCCCGGTTTCATAGGACGAAAATTTGTTCTCAAAAAACAACCTCTGTCGTCATTGGTTCAAAAGTTGAGGCATGTTCACTGTTGGTTAAACGCTTCACACCATATTCATTAACTTGAAAAATAGAAGCAGGTCTTTTGCACCCTTCTGGCCAAGCTTCAAACCCGGTTAAAGTTACAAAGCATTGGCCTGTTTGAGACAGTTCGTATAAAAGCTGTTCGGCGCGTTCCGCATCAAATTCAGAAAGAACATCGTCCAACAAACAAATGGGTTTTTGACCACATCTCTCTTCTATAAAGGGAATTTCAGCTAATTTAAAAGAAACGGCACACGTTCTTTTTTGTCCCTCTGAAGCGTAAAGGCGTGCAGGTCGATCATTAATTAAAAATAAAAAATCATCACGATGCGGCCCTAACATCGTTGAACCTGTTGCTAATTCCTGAGGTCGTATTCGTTTAAACTGCTCACACCAACGCTCTAAATCGGTTTCACCCCAAGGAGCTTGAAAAGAAGGTTTATATTCCAATTTAATTTTTTCCTTACCCTTTGATAAATGCTGTTGGATAAGAGAAACACATTCTGAAAATTCATTTAAGAAATCGGATCTTTTTTGACATAAATAAAGACCACGTTTGGCGACGATCATATCCCAGGGCTCTAAAAGAGACGAATCTAACAACCCTTCCGCGCATTGTCTTAAAGCCGCATTGCGTTCTTTAACAGCGTCAGCGTAGGCTTTTAAGTTTTCAGCATAAGAAGGGTCAACTTGAGACAAAATCATATTAACCGCGCGGCGACGTAAATCTGGTTCACCCTTAACCAAAGATAAATCTTCAGGAACGAAACTAACCAATGGTACTTTTCCTAATAAATCTCTCAAACGAACAGCTTTTTTTTCATCCTGACGAATGATGCGAGCTGAACCTGTCCGATATTTCATTTCAAGCGTCAATGGGTCTTGTGCTTGATCATCAGAAACAAACGTTCCCTTAACAGAAAAACCATCTTTAGACCACATCACCATGCTTTCTGTTTCTGCTCCGCGAGGACTTATGCCAGTAGATAATATACCAATGGCTTCTAAAAGATTGGTTTTCCCAGCTCCATTTGAGCCAATAAATAAATTAACTCCGGAATCAACATCGAGCTCCAGATTTTCATGATTTCTAAATTGACGGAGAATTAATGACTGAAGAAGCATCCTAAACTTTCATAGGCATCATCACATACCGGTAAGCTTCATCTTCGGCTGGACGAATGACACCTGGATTTAAAGGGGTTGTTAACTCAATAAGAATCTCTTGGTCTACAAGTGATTTAAGTGCGTCAATCAAATAGGCAGGATTAAAAGCCACTTCAAAATGAGACCCTTCATAATTGGTTGATATTTCTGACTCAACTTCCACCCGTCCTTGAGCAGAGGCCTGAATTTTAATGGCTCCTTTAATCAAAGACATTTTAACAGAACCACCACGTTCTAATGTCCCCACAGCAGCACGAGTCACCGATGAGAGTAATGATTGTCGATTCACACGAAGCTGAATTTCTTTTGTTTTTGGAATAACTTGTTCAAAATTAGGGAAATGTCCTTCGATAAGCCGTGAAAGGATAATAGTGCTTCCAGAAGAAAAACTAATTTGATTATCAGTAAATGAAATTTGAAAATTATCATTGGTTTCTTTGTTATCAGAAAACATTCTCAATAATTCTTGAACAGCTTTTGTTGGAATAATTACTTTTGTTTTTAAATTTTGATCAGAAATAGGGCGTTGAATATAGGCCAATCTTCGACCATCTGTTGATACCGCAGTTGCTTTTCCGGCATCAATAATAAAATGAATGCCGTTTAATACATATCTGGTTTCATCAGAAGAGGTGGCAAAAATAGTCTTTTTTATCATCTCTTGAAGAATGGCTTTAGGAAAGGGAGTTGCTTTGGTTTCATCAAATTCAGGTAACACAGGGTAATCTTCTTTTGGAAGTCCTGTAATGTTAAGTCGATCTCTTCCTGACTTAACTTCAACTTTATTATTTTCTACTACTTCAATTTTTACTTCACGGTCATCCTCTAAAGTTTTAATAAAGTCCGTTAAAATTTTTGAGGGGATCGTAATTGCGCCCTTATCAATAACATCAGCCTTAATCCAAGTTCTAATTCCTACCTCTAAATCAGTGGCCGATAAACGAAGCCCTTGTGCTGAAGCTTCAAAAAGAACATTAGCTAAAATAGGTAGTGTGCTTCGCGAAGATATTGCACTTTGAACCATTTGAAGTCCTTGTATGAGGTCTCCTTTAGTGATGTTTAGTTTTAATGATTGTCCTCTTTTAGAGTTAGAACTTTGAGTCGTAGTAGCGGTATGGGTGTTGGTAGACATGATTTTTGGCCCTCTTGCTTTTAAAATGCTGATTATCAATTATTTTTACTTAAAACTTATTCGATACGGCTGTGGATAGTTATCCCCTTTTATCCCTGTTATCCACAGCTTTTAACATCATCCACAAAAAAACGCGCTATTTCTATGGTTTATCCACAACTTATCCCCCGCCTATTTAAGGGGTTACAAGTAAGCTTTCTTCTCTAATTTCTTGGGTAATTTTATTTACCAAAGCAACAAAATAAGGGTCACCACTTAGTTTATTTTTAATTTTTGTGCATGCGTGCATAACGGTGGTGTGATCTTTACCCCCAAATCCCATTCCAATTTCAATGGTTGAAAACTCAGTGAGTGTGCGTGTTAAATACATCGCCACTTGTCTGGGGAACGCAACAGCATCCGTTCTTTTTTTGGATTTCATATCGCGCAGGTCTAAATTGAAATGACGAGCCACTACTTTTTGAATTTGATCAATCGTGATCGTAGCTGAATGTTCTGGTGAACCCAAAATATCTTTGAGAACCGAGCGTGCCGTATCAACTGTTAAAGGAACTCCTGTTAAAGTGGAACAAGCCATAATTCGAATAATAGATCCTTCTAATTCACGAATATTGGTTTTAATGTGACTGGCGACGAATAAAATAACATCATCAGGAACGCTGGTTCCAGCTTCTTCAGTTTTTTTTCTTAAGATGGCAATTCTGGTTTCTAAATCTGGGGCTTGAATGTCTGCAATAACACCCCACTCAAAGCGTGAAATGAGTCGATCGGCCACCAATGTTTCCTTGGGGGGGCGATCAGAACAAATAACAATTTGTTTTTTGGAATCATAGAGTGAATTAAAGGTGTTAAAAAATTCTTCTTGTGAAGACTCTTTGCCCATTAAAAATTGAATATCGTCAATAAGCAAACAATCCGCGTTACGATATTTAGTTCGAAATTCCTTCATTTTTTCATAGCGAATGGCATCAATGAATTCATTTATGAATTTTTCGCTGGCAACATAGATAATACGAGCATTGGAATTATCTTGAGTAATTCGTTTACCAATAGAATGCATAAGATGAGTTTTTCCAAGCCCAACACCGCCATATATAAATAAAGGATTGTATACGCGGCCTGGATCCTTAGCAACGGCCTCTGCCGCCGCCTCAGCGAATCGATTGGAGGGACCAACTACAAAATTAGTAAAGTCATGGTTTGATTCAATTTTGGTGTCTTCATGAGAATTTATTTTTATAGAAGTTGAAGGTGAAGTTGGTTTCCATTCAGAGTTTAGCTGCGAGTTTTTAATAGGAGGAAAATCTTCATTTTGAGTTTCAAAAGAAAGTGTTATGGCGGCGCTTAGTTCATTGCTAATAATTTCTTCAATACGATCTTTATAGTGAGTTTTAACCCAATCAGAGAAAAATCGATTGGGCACACGCAAAATAAATTGACTATTCTCACACCGCAATGCTTTTAGCGGTTTAAGCCATAAATCAAATGTTTCATCTTTAAGGTCAGATTTTAATAGCGATAATACAGTTGCCCAAAGTTCTTCTGTTGTTTTAGTTGTAATCATGTCCCTGCTCTGTTGGAAACCATCTATATGGCAACCATAAGTAAATTTAGAAAAAGATGGGTAAGGATAGAAAACCAAACACCGAAGGTCAAATAGATATCGCCGGGCAATTTATTTGGTTGCGGACACTTTTTTCAAAAGCTAAGATTTGCTCCTCATGAAACCAAGTTATAATCCTAATAATAGACGACGAAAAAAGAAAATCGGATTCCGTGCCCGTATGAAAACAGCCGGTGGCCGAGCTGCATTAAGTCGTCGTCGCCAGAAAAAACGGAAACGACTCATTAAATAACCCAAGCGCGCCATAACCCCACTCTCCTTATATATAGCCTCAAACAGCGGAGGAGTTTTTTTAAGCGGTTCATTTATGAAAGCAGTGTTATTTTGGAGTATTCGTTTTTATCAAATTTGTATTTCTCCCTATTTGGGAGAAAGGTGTCGTTTTGTCCCCACTTGCTCCGAATATTCCTTAGAGGCAATTCAGAAAATGGGTGCTTTCAAAGGAATTTTTTTATCTTTTAAAAGGATTGTGCGTTGTCATCCATGGGGAAAGCATGGCTACGACCCGGTAATATATGAAAAGTGATAACAAGAATTTTATAATAGCCATTATCCTCACCATGGGGTTTCTGCTTTTGTGGAATGTGTTTGTGGTAAATAAGTATGCGCCATCAAAAACAATTGATGGACAGTCGGTTTCTACCCCAAACAGCCCTCCTCCTCCAGTTGTAACCCAGCTATCAAATATTGATAAACCAATTGTTAAATCAGCCACTTCTCTACAAGAAATAGCTTTAGTTGGGAAAAATGAAATGGTAACCATTTCAAATCAAGGTGGCGTTGTCACCAGTTGGATATATAAGGAGTCTAAGAATAGTATTCAATTAATCGTCCCAAAAACCACTCCGTTAGCTTTATTCCCTGAACTTTTATATGCCATTGAAAAAGTAAGTGATAGCGAAGTTATTTTAACAGCGGTTCACCCTGGCGGTTTTAATGTTATTAAAAGATTAAAATTATCTTCTGAACCTCCTTTTCATCAATTGAGTATTTCCTTTAACAATATTTCTGAAACTCCTGTTGTGGCTAAGGGTGATTTAACCTGGATTGGCGGAATAGATCAGCATATTGTTTCTGAGCCCTATGATGAAAAACAAGATTCCACCACGATGATGGAAAATCGCGCCGTGGGTTTAGCAACCCAAGTGCGGAGCTGGACAATCCCTGGTTTTTTCTCTAAAAGTAGTTTTGAACAAACTTCGGCTGGACCATTTTCTTGGGTTGGCGTTGATAACTCTCCTTTTTTAGTTTCTTTTATACCAGTTGATTCAACCATCGATAACATTTTCGTTCAAGGTAAAAAAAAGACCCCAACAAATTTATCCATTCCCATCCATGCCAATTTAAACCCCAAAGAATCAAAGACAGTTCACTTTCAACTTTATGTTGGGCCGAAGAGTTTTGAAGAGTTAAAAAAATTGCCATACCATTTGGATAAGTCTATTGATTTTGGTTTTTTTGGTCTTATTGCTAAATTATTATTAGGAACTCTACACTTCTTTTATAAATGGACAGGTAACTTTGGATGGGCGATTATTATTGTTACTCTTCTTATTCAATTTTTGATGATTCCATTAACCAAGAAAAATTTTCACCACGCAGCACGAATGAAAGAACTACAACCCCAGTTGAAAAAATTACAAGATCAGTTTAAAGGTGATCCGAAGCGAATGCAAATTGAAACCATGAATTTATATCGTAAACAGGGAATGAAATTTATGGGGATGGAAGGATGTTTGCCAATTATTTTGCAGATTCCTGTATTTTTTGCTTTTTACTCTGCTCTTCGAGTCGCTTATGAGCTTCGAGGAGCGCCTTGGATGCTTTGGATTCAAGATTTATCAAAAGCCGATCCTTATTATGTGCTTCCTATATTAATGGGAATCGGTATGTTTTTTCAACAAAAAATGTCTAATGCCACTATCGATCCAGCTCAAGCCAAAGTCATGATGTTTATGCCGATTATTTTTACCTTTATGTTTTTCGCGATGCCCTCAGGATTATGTTTATATTGGGTGGTCAATAGTTTAGTCACTATTGTTATTCAGCAATTTTTTAAATGGCGCCAAAGTCAAATTTCCGCTCAACCCGCTTAACAACACATGGAGTTTCTTTGAACTCCCATACATATAATTCTACCGATACAATTACAGCCATTACAACGCCCATGGGTGAAGGTGGTCTTGGGGTTATTCGAGTTTCAGGATCTCAAGCGATAACCCTTTCCTCTCAAGTTTTTAAAAAATCAGGCCATTCTTTATTAACTGTTCCTTCTCATACCCTTCATCATGGATGGATTCATAACAATGGAAAAATGATAGATGAAGTGATAGCGGCTGTTTTCCATGCACCACATTCCTATACAGGTGAACATATTATTGAGTTTTCATGTCATGGAAGCCCTGTTATCTTAAAAGAAATTCTTTTGCTCTTAATTGAAAGAGGTGCTCGCCAAGCATTACCAGGCGAATTCACTCAAAGAGCCTATTTGAATGGGAAAATGGATCTAATGCAAGCTGAATCAGTCGCGGAACTAATTCATGCTAAATCTTTTGAATCGGCCCAAGTGGCATTTGAGCATCTAAGAGGAAATTTAAGTTCGCGCTTAAAAAAAATTCAAACTTCACTGATTGATTTGTTAGCTCATGTGGAAGCAAATTTAGATTTTGTTGAGGAAGATATTCCACCTCTACAAAAACAAGAAATGATTGAAAAAATCAGTCAAATTAAAAAAGAGATAGAGACTATTTTAGCCACCAGTGTTCGTGGCAAGGTGCTCTTAGATGGGGTGAAGGTTGTTTTGGCCGGCGAACCAAATGTTGGGAAATCTTCTTTGTTTAATGCGTTATTATCTCGAGATCGAGCGATTGTCACTCATATTCCCGGAACAACTCGCGATGTTTTAGAAGATTCAGTTGTTTGGGAAGGATGGCCAATTCTTTTGCAAGATACCGCTGGCCTAAGAAATTCTATAGATCAAGTTGAACAAGAAGGGCAGCGCCGGGCGAAAGAGGCTCATAATCAAGCAGATATAATTCTATATGTTATTGACGGGTCAATTAACGTTCTTAATATTGATTTGGTTTTAAAAGAATTTGATTCTAAAAAAACCATTATTGTTATTAATAAGTCTGATACTTTTTCTAATAAAAAAACTTTTAATATTCCTTCTTCATATCAACAAATTCAAACTTCAGCTAAATCAGGAGAGGGAATTAATGATTTGATGAAAGCGTGTTTAAATCTTTTGACAAAGAAGATTGGCGTGCCTGCTGCAGAGGGAATTGTTCTCACTCAAGTAAGGCATATTCATCATATGGAAAAGATAAATGAACATTTAGGAAGGTCAGTCATCAATGCTGGAAAAAATCAAACAGAAGAAGCCTTAAGCTTGGATTTAAGATCTGCTCTTGAAGAACTTAGCCAAATGACAGGAGAGTCTATTAATGAGCAGGTGCTTGATTCTATCTTTCGTCAGTTTTGTATAGGAAAGTGATAAACTTTTTAATTGAGATGAAACAAACAATTCTTTTTCTTTTCGATTTAGATGGAACCCTGGTCACAACGGGTGGCGCAGGGCTTCGTGCTTTAGGGAAAGTTTTTCAAGAGCTTTATAATATTCAAGATGTTTGGAGTTCCATTAATCCCAGTGGAAAAACCGATCACGCTATATTTAGAGAAATCATTCATAAATTTTTGGATCGTCCCATGTCAGACAATGAAATTAAGCCCATCGCCGAAAAGTACATAAGTTATTTGGATCACGAAATTAATAGTACTCCCCATCATGTAAAACCGTTGAAGGGAGTCATTGAGTTTTTAGATGAATGTAAAAAGAAAACACATATTTTTTCTGCCTTAGGGACCGGGAACCTCGAACAAGGGGCTCGAATTAAACTAAAACCAACAGGGCTTAATGATTATTTTGAATTGGGAGGATTTGGTTCTGATGCTGAGGCTCGATACGAAGTGTTAAAAGCAGGCCATGCAAAAGTTGAGGAGAAATTAGGAGCCACCATTCATCCTGATTATGTGTTTGTTTTGGGCGATACAATATTGGATGTATCAGCAGCAAGGAAAGCTCAATTTAAAGCCGTCGCTATTGCCAGTGGTGGAAGTTCATATGCCGAACTCGAAAGATCCAAACCAGATTTTCTATTTCAAGATATGAATGACGCATTAAAACTTTTGGATGCTATCGATAATTTAGATACTCTTACTCCTGCATGAAAGATTTAAGTGCCTTTCTCATTACAACCGGTCGTACCTTAGCACAGATGGCACTCTACGCTCCTGATCATCCGGCTGTCAAAAACATGGTTGATGAATCCCATCAGGCGCTAACAAAGATTTTGACACAAGAATCTGAGTTGATCCTTTCTTCGATTGAAGGAAAAATTCTTGTTAATGGTCAACCCGCAGAAGAAGTTCCAGAAGCAGCACTCCGGCCTTTTTTGGTTATTATTAATACCTATGGTTTACATAGCATGGGTTTTCTAAAAGGCATTACTCGTGATGAAATGGTGGCTTTTTTTCGCCTTTCTTCAAATCAAGAACTAAAAAAAGGGGCGATTGACTTATCAGGATATCTTGAGACCAACAGCATAAAATCCATTCAGCTTAACCAAGCTCGTTACGCCAAAATTAAAGAAGGGGAACAAGTTGGTCATAATAATTCTCTTTCTTCTCCCTCAATTTCCGATCAAAAAGTAACTGTTGAACAATTTGAACATTTACCTTTAAATGATGTGATTTCAAAACTCATTCAACAAGCGATTCCCGATCCTGCTATTCAGGCGCTTCTTATTGCTAAAGTTCTCGATTTAGTTAAAAAAGAAATTGATAGCGCTATTGAAAAAGTTGTCAAAGAATTTAACAAAGAAAAACTACGAATTACCAACGAGAGAGAAAGAACAGAAGGTGTTTTAACCAACATGGCCGATGGTGTGGTGGTTGTTGACGAAGCGGGTCGCGTTCTTATGATGAATCCGGTCGCTGAACAAATTTATGGCGTTAAGTTGGGTGATAGTCTTGGTAAGCCGCTGTGGGAAGGGGTCCGGGGCGAACAAATGGTGGCCTTGGCCAAAGATTTAACTCTTCCCACTGAACAACCCATAACCAAAGAAGTAAGCATCCTTGGTGATGAAGATGTCAAAAAAACATTAAGAGCCAGTCAGGCCACCGTGCAAGATGTCAATGGTCGTGTGGTCGGTATGGTTTCTGTGGTATCAGATGTCACAAAACAAAAAGAACTTAATCGTCTTCAAACGGAATTTATGGCCAATGTCACTCATGATTTACGTTCCCCTATTCATGCTATTAAACTTTCCGTGGCTGCTATTTTAGAAGGAGCCGCTGGGCCCACAACACCTGAGGCCAATAAAATGTTAACGGTGGCCAACAAAAATATAGAACGGCTTTCTCGCCTTATTAATGACCTTCTTGATTTTTCAAAAATTGAATCTGGCCGCATGGAGATTAATCAACAAGAGGTAGAAATTGAACCGCTTTTACAAGAAGCAGCCAGTAGCATGGAATCTTGGTCCAAAAGCCGTGGAGTATTTATTTCAGTTGAGAAATCAGGAACCGCGCTTCCTACTTTTTCTGATAGTGATCGAATTCTGCAAGTTGTGAATAATCTTATCTCAAATGCCATTAAATTTACTCCCGCTGGAGGAAACATTAAATTAAGAGCTATAAACACCCAGGAAAATGGAAAGAATTTTGTTATGGTTCAGGTAGAAGATTCTGGAAAAGGAATTTCAGAAGAAGATCAAAAAAGAATTTTTGAACGTTTTGTTCAATTAAAACAAAATGAAAAACACGATATTAGAGGAACGGGGTTGGGTTTAAGTATTTGTCGAGCTTATATTGATTTGCACGGAGGAAAATTGTCCGTTCAGAGTCCCGTTCCAGGTGGGTCTTGTGGAACCGTTTTTTCTTTTACGCTTCCAGCTATGGAAAGAAGCGCTTCTGTTCAATCTCCACTGCCACCTTTTTTTGAGCCTTATCAACAAAAATCAAACAAAAAAGGATTTTGGAAGAATTTTTTTAGATTGGGTATTTGGCTTTTTATTGGTTTTATGTTTTCTTCTCAAGTGTGGGCACGCCCTTATTCAGGCTGGGTACGACGTGTATTATCGCCCAATCTCATTCAACTTCGAGATGGAACCACGGTTCGATATCTTGGTATTCAAACACCTGAACAAAATAGTCCTCTCTATGCGGAAGCTGTAGCAGCCAATCGATCTTGGATTGAAAACAAAGAAATACAAATTCGCTATGGTTCACAAGAACGCGATACCACCGGTGCTTGGTTGGGATATGTTTTTGTGGAAGGAATCTTGGTTAATGAGGAATTGGTTAAAAGTGGAATGGCCACTGTTTCTCGATTACCAAATGAAAAAGGATATTTACCTCAATTGTTATCAGCAGAACGATACGCTCGGCGTAAGAAAAAAGGTTTTTGGAGTGACGCTGCCATTCCCGCACTCAATCCATGACAGTTCTTTCAGCAGACCAACCTGTTTGGTCTAAATCTCGTGTTTCCACGTTTAAAGAATGCCAGCGAAAGTTTCTCTTTTCTGGGCCAACCATCAACAGCTTTAAGATAAGTGAAGAAACAAAAACCGAAGTTCTTCGGCTCAAAAAAATAAAAAACCGTTTTCTTTGGACCGGTTCATTTATTCATGAGGCTATTGGTCATCTTCTCAAACAAGTTCGTCAGGGAGAGAAAGTTTTTGATATCGAGGAAATCTTAAGTAAGTTCAAAATTTCCATGCGAGAACAATTTGTGAATTCAAAGTCACAGACGCTTTCCGCCAGTCGTCTTTTTGAACATGAATTTCAAATACAGATCGCTCAGGAAGAATGGAAAAGGCAGTGGGACAATGTAGAAAAAACAATTCGGTGGTTTTTTCAATCCAGTTGGTTTTTGAAACTTAAAGATTTAGGGCCTGAGAGTTGGAAGGTTATTGATGAGGTGGTCCGTTTTGAATTAAACGGAACACAGGCTTACGCCAAAATTGATTGTGCCGTTGAGGTGAAAGGAAATTTTTTCCTTATTGATTGGAAAACCAGCTCATCAATGGAGAGTTCCGCTTTAAAAGTTGCCGCACTTTATTCTTTTGAGCAATGGGGTGCCGATCCTTCCAATGTGCAGGCTCACGCGGTTAATTTATTTACAGGCAAATCTGAACGGATTGATATTGATGAAGACGCACTTATGGAAACTCAAATGAAAATTGAAGAGGAAGCCGCTCAATTATTTGAAGCCCAAACTCAATTGGGCGATGATCCGTTAAAATTGCCTATGGCCTCTTCACAAGCTTGTTTACAATGTTCCTATCAAAAAATATGTCATCCCAACGGAATTCTTTAGAACTTTCACTCTCCCATGGACGCTTATTTCCAATTCAAAAAAAATCTCATTGAATCCCATTGTTCTAAATGTACTGATTTATGTTCTGGTCGAACGAACATCGTTGTTGATCGAGGCAATCCGGCTGCCAAAATAATGATTATTGGAGAGGCTCCTGGGGCCAATGAAGATTTAACGGGACAGGCATTTGTGGGTCGCGGAGGAAAATTATTAGATGCTCTTCTCTCCTCAGTTGGAATTCAAACGAATACCGATACTATTATCGCCAACGTTGTTAAGTGTCGTCCTCCCAACAATCGGCCACCCACGCAAGCAGAAGCCGACCATTGTTTACCTTATTTGAAAGAACAAATTAATTTAGTTAAGCCGAAAGTAATTTTGCTTTTAGGCGCTACAGCCGCCAAACATTTAATCCCCGAACATAAAGATAAAAGTATGAAAGAACGAGTGGGAAAATTTTTTGATTTACCTGAATACCCACAAATTAAATTTCAAATTTTATTTCATCCCGCCTATATATTGCGTGATCCTAGAAAAAAGAAAGACATGTTGGAGCATTTAGGGTTTCTAAAGGAAATGCTAGAAAAAAGTAACGGTTAAAATTGTTGATAATCAATCATTTAATCCCATTTCCCCGTTAATTTACAAAAATATTATTTAGATAAAAAAAATGGTGCTTTTTTAAAAAATCGGAGTAGAATAATCCACATGCCTCACTAAGGAGGACACCCCCCATGATTATTTTGACTTTAGATTTTGATCCCATTATTCAGTCTATGAGAGATATTTCTCGTGAACGAAATGAATATTATCTCCATTTAAAATCCGGTCAAGTGATGGCGATATCACGCGAGCTCATGTGTTCATTAGGACGAAGTCGCGAAGATCAATTGGAAATTCTTCCAAGTTGGGATTCCGTTATGATCCCCATTGCCCGAGAAATTGTTATTAAAGGCTCCAATGATTATGTACGAATTCCAGAAGCTTTTGGTCAGTGTGAACATCGTTGGATGACAGAATTTGCATTCAATACTTTTTTCCCCAAATTAAGAGAGAAATTAACCTTGGCGCTTCGGGGACGCGGATCTTGTTCTCGCTTTAGAGAACTCTTAAAACAAGATCGTCAGGAACTTCAGCGTTGGAATAAATTTTGTGAAAATAAGTGGGAAGAAAAAATAAAAATCTGGCTTGAAAGCCATGCCATTTTAGCGGTTCCAGCACCTGTTTCTAAATCAAAAACAAAAGCAGCTTAAATAAAATTTGTAAAAATCAGTTACCTATTATTTCTTTTCATGAAGCTAAACCCACGTACTGTTCTGCTTTCTCCCACTGCTTTTAAAGGAACCTTGTCGCCTTTAGAAGTCACTTCTCTTATGAAGGTGGCCATTAAGAAAAAATGGCGTGAGGCAAAAATAATTGAGGCGCCTTTAGCCGATGGGGGCGATGGGACATTGGAGGTTCTCCAAGATTTTTTTAAAGGAAAAATTTGTAAGAAAAAAGTTCATGGGCCGCTTGGAAAACCTGTTTTGGCACCATGGATTTTTATTAAAACCAATCCACATGTAAAGGTTAAAACTGCGCTCATAGAAATGGCCAAAGCATCGGGGCTCGCATTGGTTAAAGGGCAAAATAAAATTTTAGAAGCCACCACTTTTGGAACAGGCGAACTTATTTTAGAGGCGATCAAAAAAGGATGTAAACACATTATTATAGGTGTGGGGGGAACAGCAACTGCCGATGGTGGGGCGGGTGCGCTTCAGGCGCTTGGTTATCAATATTTTAATTCAAAAAAAAAAGAATTAGAGGCTTCACCAGAAGAAATGATTCACTTTTCTTATTATGATCAAAAGCATGTTTATCCGCAGCTTAAAAATGTTCAATTCACTATTATTAGTGATGTCACCAACCCCTTATTGGGTCCTCAGGGATCTGCCAAAACATTTGGACCTCAAAAAGGAGCCACTCCTTCTCAAGTGAAGTTTTTGGAACGAGTTATGCAAGTCTGGGCCAAACAAGCTCCCAGAAATGTGGCTCGTTATCCGGGTGTTGGAGCGGCGGGAGGTCTTTCTTTTGGACTTAAATCTTTTCTCAACGCCAAAATTGTTCAGGGAACTCCCTATGTGATGGAACTGTTCCAATGGAAAGAAAAAGCCAAAAATGCCGATATTATTCTAACGGGCGAAGGTCAGTTGGATAAAACCAGTTTTTCAGGAAAAGTGATTGGAGCCATTTGTGAGAATACGCCTAAGAAAATTTTAGTCGTCTGTGGAAAAAATAGGTTATCCAAGGCAGAATATAGAAATAAAGGAATTTTTCATGTCATCGAAATGGGGCCGCAAGGGCTAAAAAATCCAAAAGAAAGTTTAATAAAAGAAATGAAAAGATATTTTAGTAATGACGTGAGGGAATTTTTTTAACAAAGGACGTTTATCATTTATATGGAAATAAAAACCAAAACAAAAATTTCAGCAACTCAAGATTTATCGCGCGTTTTATCTCCGAAGTCTGTGGCCATTATTGGCGCTTCTCGCAAAGAGGGATCGGTTGGTGAAGCGATTTTTAAAAATTTGCTCCGAGCTGATTTTAAAGGGAGTTTATATCCCGTTAACCCCAAAGCCGATTCCATCGGAGGAGTTAAATGTTACGCAAGTATTTCAAAAATTCCTGATCCGATTGATTTGGCCATTTTGATTGTTCCCAATGTTGTTGTTCCTAATGTACTCAGAGAATGTGCGGCAGCTCATATTCCAGGAGCCATTGTTGTGAGCGCAGGTTTTAAAGAAATTGGTGGTGAAGGAATTAAATTAGAAGAAGAGGTAAAACATTTAGCCGAAGAATATGGAATCGCACTTATTGGCCCAAACTGTCTCGGTTTTATTAACACTGATTCCCGCGTTCAACTGAACGCTTCTTTCGCTCAAACTATGCCGAAAGCAGGCAACATTGCTTTTATCTCTCAAAGTGGGGCGCTTTGTACCGCTGTTTTAGATTACGCCAAAGGAAAAGGTATTGGTTTTTCTAAATTTATCAGCATGGGAAATAAAGCAGTGACCAACGAAACAGATTTTTTACGCACTCTTCGTGATGATCCTTTGACGGATGTCATTTTGATGTATGTTGAAGATATTGCCAACGGAACAGAATTTATTCAAACAGCTCGACACATTACCGGCGAGATTGCTAAGCCAAAACCCATTATTGCCATTAAATCCGGACGCACAACAGAAGGAGCGAAAGCCGCTTCGTCTCATACAGGTTCATTAGCTGGGTCAGATGATGTTTATGACGCCGTTTTTTTACAATCTGGAATTTTACGAGTTGAAACCGTTGAAGAACTATTTGATTACGCGGTGGCCTTTTCACAACAACCTTTACCAAAAGGAGACCGTGTGGCTATTGTAACCAATGCCGGTGGTCCTGGCATTATGGCCACCGATGCCGCCGTACGACACGGTTTAACATTGGCTCCATTAACAGATGAAACGAAAAAAATTCTTCGTGATGAACTTCCTGAAACAGCCAATATTAATAATCCCGTTGATGTCATTGGAGATGCCCGCCACGATAGATACGAATCTGCTCTTAAGGCCGTTGTTAAAGACCCAAATGTAGATGGTGTCATTGTGATTCTCACCCCGCAAGCGATGACCAACAGTCGAGAAATTGGCGAAGTTGTTGTTAATGTAGCAGAAACGCTGAAAGCCTCTCCTTGGCATCAAAAACCAATATTGACCAGTTTCATGGGAATTGGTGACGTGTCAGAAGGCGTTAAAAAATTAGAAAAAGCCGGAATTCCTCATTACATTTTTCCGGAAGCAGCGGCACGCGCTTTGGCCCAAATGAACAAGTATCAAAAAGATTGGCTATCACGCCCTCGAACAGAAGTGAAAAGTTATCCCGTTCAACGCGAAGTCGTTGAGAAAATATTTAAAGCGGTTCGTGCCGATAACAGAACTTATTTACCGGAATATGAAACATTACAAGTGCTGGCCGCTTATGGGCTGCCTGTGCTCAATACGCGACTTGCTCGTAGTGAAGAACAAGCCATTCAATTTTCTAAAGAGATTGGATTTCCTGTGGTTTTAAAAATTGCCTCTCCTGCCATTGTGCATAAATTGGATGCGGGAGGCGTTGTGATTAACTTAAATTCTGTTGAAGCAGTATCACAAGCTTATCGAAAAATGATCGCCACAGCTGAAGCGTTGGTGGGTAAAGAAAAGATTTGGGGCGTTGAAATTCAACAAATGGCTGGTAAAGGTGTTGAAGTTTTTTTAGGTTCCAAACGAGATGCCAAATTTGGCCCCATTATTTTGTTCGGGCTGGGCGGAACATTTGTTGAAGTGTTTAAAGATATTTCGTTTAGAGTGGCACCGCTTCGTGAATGGTCCACCAGAGCCATCATTGAAAAAAGTCGCGCTTATAGGATTCTCAAAGGTTACCGTGGACAACCCACAGATATTGATAAAGTTGCCGAATGTTTAGGGAGACTTTCTCAATTGGCAATTGATTTTCCTGAAATTGAAGAACTCGATATTAATCCGCTGGTGGTTTATCCGCTTGGAAATGGCGCGCGCGTGTTGGACGGGAGAATTGTGCTTAGCTCTTTATAATTCTTTATGTTGACATGCGGTCATTTTACGCGGTATTTTGACCGTGATCGTCACTGATTCCGTGGTGCTATCCTGACAACATTCCCCAAATTTGGAGTAGATCTGAATCTTTGGACCAGCGGTTTCCAATGTCTGTGCGGTAAAACATGTTGGGCAAAATGATATTTTTAATTCTTCCGTACACTTCTTTTTGGGCATCCGCCATCGTTGGGCCTGAACCAGTTACAACCATGACATAACCACTCGATCCGGCAATTCGCCAGTCGCCATCCACCAATCGAACGTCGCAGTGATGAATGCCTTGAGTGTTCGGTTTTTTGAAAATAATAGTCGCATCTTCAGAAAATTTTTCAAATACATCGGGGTCGTCATATGGATACGGTGGGACCGCAATAACAACGCCTATTTGATAACCACGATTGGTTTTGAGATTAAATGGTTGTTTGCTGCCCAAAGCATAAAGCAAGTCGCCCCAGCGACTGGCAATGCCCTCAATTTGAATATTAATGGTCGGGTATCCAAAACGTGGTGTCATTTCTAAGGGATAAATTCCTCGAGAGTTAACGATGCAATTAATATCGAAATATCCCACGTAGCCCAATTCGCTTAAGCGTTTTTCATATTTTTTTAGAGTTTCGTTATAGAGGTGATTGGGTCCTGCCCAGAACATGGAGGTTCCCATTTCACCCGTGGTGGGTCCAATTTCTTCATTAAACATGCGTTTATGCTCAAAGTTGATGCAGGCTGGCAACAGAAATTCATGCCCGTTGAAGAACGCGCCGATCGCAACCTCAACGCCTGCAACAAATTTTTGAATTTGAAAACTGCGTATTTTTGTGCCCCAACCGGTTCGATATCGTTCCAGCATGTTCACCACATCAAGGCCGTCTTCTTCTTGACCTACAAATGAAAGAACTTTTTCATCTTGAGCTTTTCCATTGGGTTTAACCACATAACGGCCCGGGTTGGCTTTAACAAATTTGATGGCTTCATCAAAGGAAGAGAAATCCCAACACGGAAGAGTGTTCACTCCCACATTCCGCAATTCTTCTTGCGCCCAGTCTCGATCGAGTTCGAGTTTGTCGCTTAAAGGGGTTCCTCCAACAACTTTTTTTCCTTCTTTTCTTAATTTTTCAGCTATCGCTCCAAAACCAATGTCATCAAAAACAATCACATCCGCCCAATCAACGGCTTTTTCCCACTCGTCGATTTTCTCAACAAAACCATCTGAAACATTTTTTTCTGTTTTGTCCGCGATGAAATATTTAACGTGGTTTCCTTCGGTTTTTACTTGGGTTGCTAGATCACCAATACATCCGATATCGGAGATAAATAAAAATTTTCTCTGTGGAAATTCCGAAAGATTACTCTTCGAATTACCGGTTGATTTTTCGCCATTCATGACTTCAGTTTGTTCAGAATTCATTGAAAAATCAACACAAAAATCTTTTTTGAAGAGGAAGTGCGCAGAAAGGCAAAGATTGCCCTAGAAAAAGTTTTATAATGACACCTATGTCCGTCGAACAACTTGCCCTTATCTTTCTTTTTTCTTTAGGCATTATTACAGTGGCCTTTTTAGTTTGGTTTATTAAACAAGGTCGTGATGAGTCGCGTCATCAAGTAGAAGATATTACCCGCCAAATTCTAGACGCGCAAAAAAATAATCAATCTATGGAAATTTTGCAACGAGAAATGATTGGTCTTCGTGATCAACTGGCTAAAAGTGTTCAAGAATCGGCCGCGCTCATGGTCAATTCGCAAAAGTCAGTGGGAGAAAGGCTTGACCGGGCAGCTGAAGTGGTAGGAAAAGTTCAAAAATCATTGGGCGCGTTAGACCAGGCCACGCAACAAGTATTTATGGTGGGTAAAGATATTGCGCAGTTACAAGAAATTTTGCGAGCACCCAAAGTACGAGGAACTCTCGGTGAACTTTTTTTATCTGATTTATTGGGGCAGATTTTGCCCGCAACTAATTTTACGCTTCAACACACCTTTAAAACGGGGGAAACAGTTGATGCGATTGTCAGACTTGGAAGCCAATTTGTTCCCGTGGACTCTAAGTTTCCTTTGGAAAACTTTAAACGCCTTCTTCAATCACAAGACCCGCAAGAAAAAACCATGGCGCGCAAAAAATTTATTTCAGATGTTAAAAAGCATATTGATTCGATTGCTTCCAAGTATATTCTTCCTGATGAGGGGACTTTTGATTTCGCGCTCATGTATATTCCCGCCGAAAACGTTTACTATGAAACCATTATTAAAGATGATGCCACCGGTGACGATTCTTCTCTCATGACTTATGCGTTTTCAAAACGAGTCATGCCAGTTTCTCCCAATTCTTTTTATGCCTATCTTCATACCATTAGCTTGGGACTTAGAGGAATGAAAATAGAAGAAAATGCCCGTCACGTGATGGACCATTTAGACCGCTTGCGTGGTGATTTTGGTCGCTTCAAAGAAGATTTTTCTTTGATTGGAAAACATTTGAGTAACTCGCGCTCCAAGTATGAAGACGCTGAAAAAAGATTATATAGATTAGAAGATAAACTTTCTTTGCCTGGAAGTTCACCTGTTGAGCCTGTACTCAGCAGCGCGCAAGATACCATTGATCAATTAAAGTTGGGGTCATAATGAATTGGTTTATGTGGGGATGTTTTCAGCTGGCGCTTGCAGTTATATTGGGCGCTTTTGGAGCTCACGGCCTTAAAAATAAAGTAACTCCTGAATTATTGGTGATATTTGAAACAGGAAACCGGTATCATTTTTACCATGGTTTTGCTTTATTAGTGACAGGGATTTTAAGTTTTATTAAAAATGGAACGCAAATCAACACAGCTGGAATTTTGTTTACGATTGGAATACTCATTTTTAGCGGCTCTCTTTATTTATTAACACTCACCGGCGTTCGTTGGTTGGGAGCCATTACTCCGATAGGGGGGTTGTCTTTTATTGTTGGCTGGATTTTTCTCGCAATAGCGGCTCGTTAACTAATTTCACTTCCATTGTTTTATCTTTCCAAAGTCCCCGTTTCTCTTTCCTGGCTTCTTGCTCTAATTTTCTAAAGGGCTCTAAATATTTGTAAGGGTATCGACTAAACGCTCTCGCGTAACCTGCCTCGATAATAAGTGCATTTAAAAACCCTTTTTCATAAGAGTCGCGTTCACAAACTTCTTCGGCTAATTCAAAGTCTAAATTCCCACAGTCTTTTGGTTCAAAATAAACATAAGCCAGGATTCGACCATGACGATCTTTATGACCGGTGACTTTATTGGCCACTTCATATTCGAGTCGTATACTTTTACCTTGGACCAATTTTTTAACAAATTCAGAAGATTTTCTTCCTAAAGATTGAATTACTTGAACGTCCCGACGTGTGCGCGCGGCATCTTGATTTAATTTCTCAGAAGGGTGAACTTCAGGAGTATCGATTCCAATCAGTCGAACACGTGTGTTGTTGGTTAAAAGAAGAGTGTCACCATCGATGACGCGTTTAACACGGACGGTTGTTTCACCGTAAGCGATATATGAAAAAAATAAACAACCAATGAGAACGAGGGGTTTTCTCATGGAGAGAGTTTATATTTTATCTACTTGTATTTTTCTGAAAATTAACTGATGATTAATATCAATCGTCATCCCCGAAATTTTCTATCGGGGATCTAGATTCCCGATAACAACATTCGGGAATGACGACTGTCGGGAGGAGTTTAATATGATCCCAGTTTTAATTTTAGGCTTTATCGTCGTAGGTGTTGTTCTTTATTTAACAACCATTTATAACAGTTTGGTTGCGGTTAAAAATGATGTTCAAAAAGCGTGGGCGAACATTGATGTGTTGCTTAAACAACGCCATGACGAGTTACCCAAACTCATTAAAACGTGCGAAACCTATATGCAATATGAACAAGATACACTGAAGAAAGTCATTGAACTTCGTTCAAAAGCGATGGGTGCTGGGTCTGTGGGTCAAAAAGCTTTAATAGAAGGGGAACTCACTCAAACACTCGGAAAAATATTCGCCTTGGCAGAAAATTACCCCAATTTAAAGGCCGAAGGAACATTCCAAAATCTCCAAACCAGAATTTCAGGATTGGAAAATCAAATTGCCGATCGGAGAGAATTTTATAACGAAAGTGTTAACAACTATAACATTCGAATCCAGTCAATTCCTGATATGTTTGTGGCCGGTTTCATGCAATTAAAGGCGATGGAAATTTTTAAAGTTTCTGAGTCAGACCGGGAAGACGTATCGGTTGATATGAAACTACCCTCTTAAAAATTAATTCTTTCCATGCAAAATTTTATTTTTGGCAGTATTTTTTGCATAGTGGGTTTGGGTCTTTTTTTCTTCGGATTCAAACGATTGGCCTTGGTTCGCCGAATTCAAACAATGGCGACTTCAAAAAATAGATCTGTTGCTATGGGTTTTGTGGAAGTTTTTGGCTTAGCTAAATCACAATATAAACTTCTTGATCCTATTTATAATAATCCCTGTGTTTATTATTCAGTTAAAGTAGAAGAGAGACGTTCCAGCGGAAAAAACAGTCATTGGGTCACTATTTATCAAGACAATTCAGCAGGGTTTTCGTTTGCAGTTGAAGATGCCTCCGGACTTGTTGAAGTTTTTCCTAAAGATGCTGAGTTACAACTCTCCTCAAAAATTACTTGTACATCTTCTTTTGGGTTCGGCAGTTCTCCCGAAGATTTATTCTTAAAAAAATGGAAGGGATTAAACACAGTACAGTTAACCGCTTACATAATTCGACTGGGAGATCCTGTTTTTATTATCGGCCATGTGGGATTAAATAATAAACAAATGGTTTATCCCATTACCATTGCCGATGCTGCGCGTGATTTAAAGAGTGATGCCCAAGCCATGAAGAAAGCAGATGGAAATCAAGACGGAACAATTGATTCAAGCGAATGGGATCATGCTATTCAGGAAAAGAAAAAAGAAATGGAATTTAATCAGAATAAAAAAAACATTTCTGATCCTCAAATTCCTGCTATTCGAAAAGAAAAATCAGAACCTTTTATTATTGGAAACAATCAGGAAGATGTGGTTAAAAAATTATATTGGTCCGCCATTATCATGATGATTGTCGGACCTATTTTTTTTATTTCAGGATTTATGGTGCTTGTAGTAAAAACAGGAAAAGTGGCAACTCAAATATATTTTGGCTAGCTCTATCTTCTTCTAGCGCCCCCACCAAAAATAGATCCCAATACACCTCTAATAATTTGACGCCCCACTTGACTGGCAGCCGCCCTGGCTGCGCTTTTGGCCATGGCTTCTAAAATGGAATCACTCGATCGGCCACCACCAAAAGATCTCTGCGCAGGGGCTGATGGAACTGCCACTTGAGCTTGAGCGGTTGTTTCTTCAACTTTCTTTTTTAGAACTTCAAATGCAGATTCTCTGTCCACTTGTTTTTCATAGTGGCCATAAATAATCGAACTTTGAATGATTTTAATTCGTTGATCCGAGGTAATAGCACCAATTTGGCTTTGTGGAGGAAAAATCCACGCTCTTTCAACAGGAGTCGGGGCTCCTTTTTCATCTAAGAAAGAAACGAGTGCTTCTCCTGTGGCGAGTTCCGTAATGGCTTTTTCGACGTCAAGACCAGGGCTGGCTCTAAAAGTTTGAGCAGCTGTTTTTACAGCCTTTTGATCAAGTGGGGTAAAAGCGCGGAGTGCGTGTTGAACGCGGTTTCCCAATTGGCCCAAAATTGTCTCAGGAACATCGAGAGGGTTTTGAGTAATAAAATAAATGCCCACGCCTTTGGATCTCACCAATCGAACCACTTGTTCAATTTTTTCTAAAAGTGCTTTGGGTGCATCAGAAAAAAGGAGATGTGCCTCATCAAAGAAAAAAACTAATTTTGGTTTTTCTAAATCGCCCGCTTCAGGAAGTTGTTCAAAAAGCTCAGATAAAAGCCACAAGAGTAAAGTTGAATACACTCTTGGAGAAAGCAGCAATTTGTCTGAAGCTAAGATATTAACAATTCCTTTTCCGTCGGAAGAAGTTTGAATAAAATCATCTAATGAAAGGGCGGGCTCCCCAAAAAATTTATTTCCACCTTGTTCGTCAAGTGTAAGAAGACCTCTTTGAATGGCCCCAATACTGGCGGTAGAAACATTTCCATAGGTCGTGGTTAAAGTGGAGGAGTTATCTCCAACATATTTCACCAAGGCTTGCAAATCTTTAAGATCGAGTAATAACAACCCTTGGTCATCAGCAACTTTAAAAATAATATTTAATACACCTGATTGAACGTCGTTTAAATTTAAAAGCCGACTGAAAAGTACAGGGCCCATTTCAGAAACGGTTGTTCGTACGGGATGTCCTTGTTCACCAAACACATCCCAAAACATAACAGGGAATGGTCTGAAATGAGGTTCTGGGAGCTGATATTTCAAAATCCTTTCCTCTAATTTAGGAGTTTTTACGCCAGTTTGAGATAAACCCGATAAATCCCCTTTCACGTCGGCCATAAAAACAGGAATACCCATTTGGCTGAATTGTTCAGCCAAAACTTGAAGTGTAACTGTTTTACCAGTACCAGTGGCACCGGTAATAAGTCCATGGCGGTTAGCCATGTTAGGCAAAAGACCTAAAACATTTTTACTTTTAGCGACGGAAAGGAAATTTAAGGGCATAATAAACTTTAATTAACTTTTGAATTGGCTAATAATTTTAGGGAGAAGAGTAACTAATTTTCCAGTAACGTCTTCAGAAGAAAGACCTAGTTTTCCAATGGCACTTTGGAGAAGGGGATGTTGAATGAGTTTCCCAATTTGGTCAGGGCTAAAAGATATCTGTCCTGCTTGATTTTGAAGTGAGTTGGCAATATTTCCCAAACCTTGTTCTTGAAACATTTTAATAAGACCACTCAATCCACCTTGTTGTTGAATAAAACCTTTGATTAAAGTTTCAATTCCTGCATCTGATCCGCCAATGGCTGAACCCAATTTTGACATTGCCGCATCTTTTAATGAATCCATAAGTCCCATAAGTCACCTCTCGTGATTAATTTTACTGACGGTATTTTACTTTAAAAGGTCAGATTGAAAAGGGGGTATTTTTTGTGGATTTTTAAAGTAAAAAAGGTACAATTCCGTCGCGGTTTTCCTTTTGCCCCCATCGTCTAGTGGCCTAGGACATCAGATTCTCAATCTGGTAACCGGGGTTCGATTCCCCGTGGGGGCGCCAAATAATATTGTCAGATTAAGAACCCCGATTTTTTATATCAGGCACTTCCCAAACTCGAATCCCATTCGGAGGATTTTGGATCGAAAAAACAATATTTTGAACTATTTCTTTTAAGCTCACAAATTCAAATCTTCCTATTCGTTTTTTCAGTGGCGGAAAAATTTTCACTAATTGATAGAAAGGAATAAGAACTGAAGGCCAATAATGTTCCGGGCCTAAAACATACCAGGGTCTCAAAATGGTGGCGTTGATGCCAGACAATTGGATTTCTTGTTCAACACGCGAACGAACTCGAATATAATCTTTCATTATGGGCGCTGGCTGAGCTACACTTAAATAAATGAAATGACTTGTCTTTTTTTGAGTGGCGGCTTTAACTGATTCGAGTCCAGATACAAGGTCTATTGATTCAAATAAATCTTTTTTATGAGGGCCAGGGTGTGGTGTTCCAATGAGTTGAATAAAAACGCTATTTTCAGGAATCAGATGTTGAAAAGTTTCTGCTTTAAGCGCATCGCCAAAAACAATATTTGTCTTTTTTTGGATTTTATTTTCCGAACCTTTCCTGCAGAGAACTGTAATTGAATAATTTGATTTTGACAATTCTTCAATAAGGGCTTTTCCAATGTAGCCGCTTCCACCAGTAATAAAGATACTTTTTATTTCATTCATTTCAAAATAAATAATAGCGTTTAATTATGAAGATGTGCTAGAAAGAGTTTCCATGTTATTTCATTCTTTTACTTATTTTATTTTTTTACCATTTGTTGTTATCACCTATCATCTCCTCCCAGCTCGTTTCCGTTGGATTTTATTATTGGCAGCCAGCTATTACTTTTACATGTGTTGGAAGCCTATTTATGCGACGCTCATTTTATTTTCAACCTCAATAGATTTTTTTACTGGTTTAAAAATGGACGCGTGTGAAAAAAAATCCGACAAAAAACCCTGGTTGATGTTAAGTCTCATTTCAAATTTATTGCTGTTGTTTGTTTATAAATACACTGATTTCTTTTCCACCTCGTTTAATCAGCTATTTCAAGTTGTTCATTTACCCTTCCAATTTCCAGTTCCTCATTGGTTATTGCCGGTGGGAATTTCTTTTTACACTTTTCAATCTTTAAGTTACACCATTGATGTTTATAGAGGGAATCAAAAAGCTGAGCCTCATTTTGGAAAATTTGCACTCTTTGTTTCTTTTTTCCCTCAATTGGTGGCGGGTCCCATTGAAAGATCAACTGATTTAATGCCTCAAATTCATGGAGATCGAAATACGAATCCAGAACGGATTGCCAGAGGAGTAAGATTAATTTTGTGGGGATTTTTTAAAAAACTGGTTGTGGCTGATCGGTTGTCTCCTTTTGTTGATAGTGTTTATAACAATATGGGTGCGCATAGTGGATTAACCATCTTGATGGCCACTTACGCTTTCGCTTTCCAAATTTATGGAGATTTTTCTGGTTATTCTGATATAGCCAAAGGTTCTGCCCAACTTCTCGGGATTGATCTGATGGAGAACTTTAAGACACCTTATTTTTCAACTTCTATTGTCGATTACTGGAGAAGATGGCATGTTTCACTTTCAACATGGTTTCGAGACTATGTTTATTATCCTTTGGGTGGAAATAAACAAGGGCCTAAAATATGGGCACGTAATATTCTTATTGTTTTTATCATCAGTGGTTTATGGCATGGAGCCGCTTGGGTGTTTGTTTTTTGGGGTGTCTATCATGGGGTTTTATTATTGACGACTCACTTCTTTTCAAAGTTGGTTGAAAAATATTATCCGGGTTTTAATTCTTTAAAAGAAACTCTTTCGTTTAAGTTAATGTCGATTGTTGTCACGTTTCATTTGGTATGTTTTGGTTGGGTTTTTTTTAGGTCTTCTTCACTGGGACAGATAAGGCTATTTCTAAGCCGACTTTCACAAATGAATTGGACATTTCAGTTTGATAGTAATTTTTCAAAATCTGACTGTCTGGTTGCTATCGCAGCGCTTTTGGCATGGGTTTTAGTTGAAGCAACACAACAGAAAAAAATGCCCTTGTCGTGGATGCAACTGCCCAAGGTTTTTCGTTGGTCGTTTTTATATGTGCTTTTTTTCAGCATTATTGTTTTAGGCGTTATTGGCGCTAAACCTTTTATTTATTTTCAATTTTAAAATGAAATACAAAAAATTTATTTTTAATGTCATCGTTTTCATATTTATTTTAATTCTAATTCATTCGGGACTGTCTTTTGTGGCGCTTAAAGCCGCTCAATCTTATAAACAAGGCGTGTTTGTTATCGGTCAAGCCAAACGGGAATGGATTAGAAAGCAGCAACCCAAATTTGAATTAGGGAAAATTAAAGTCGTATTTTTAGGTAATAGTATTATTTTGTCGGGAATTATTCCTGAAGAATTTGATCGCACCTTTTCAGGGAAAACCTCAACAATTAATTTGGCTTTACCAGCCCTTCCGATTGGCCCTGGTTATTTTGCTTTAAAAGATTTAGTTGAAGCGGGTGAAAAGCCTGATGTGGTCGTTGTCCGATTGGTATTAGATAATAGTGACCAGCCTGGATTATTCGATTTTAATGTTATTCAGGGTCTCCGTTTTCCAGAAGAATTTTTATCTTATTTGATTCATAGGAAAAACCGAGCATTTGCCCTTAATTATTTGGTGCCTTTACGAATGTATACAAATGAAACAATTCGATTTCTAAAAAACGCTCTTTTTAATAGAGAGGATATTGTTTCAAGTAAAAAACGGAATGAAACCGAAGCGAAAAAAATGATCAATGATCGAGGGTATTATTTTATTCGTGATCAAAATATTTTTCCAGAAGGGCGACTACCAGAAGGTTTTGATATTTTAGATCCAAAGCAAATAAAGGCAATTGAACCAGGTAAATTTATATGGGGCCAAGATCCTTATTTAGAAAAGTTTTTGGAATATACTCAGAAAAACGGAATTAAGGTTTTTTTAATTGGGTCTATTTATCGTGAGTTCACGACGGGGCTCTTTACTCAAAAGCCATCCAGTTGCATTGAGATTTCCAAAAAATACCCGCATGTGATGAGCGGAGAAAAAAGTTGGCAATCAAAATTTTTGGGGAATTATTATTTTTCTGATAGAGTTCATTTAAATAATGACGGAGCGAAAATTTATACGAGGTGGGTGGCAGAAGATTTTGTGAATGAAGTACTCAATCAAAAGTAAAGTTTACATGTATCCTTCGCGGCGAAGTTCTTCTAAACCATGTTTGCCGTCTTGTAAACGACCAGAACGTTCAGCAATATTTTTTAATTTGCCACTTTTTAATTCTTCGATAACTTCTTCAATATTTTTAGCGGTGCTATCAATTGCGGCTTGGCACGGGGCGCAACCAAGGCTGCGATACCTTTTCCCATCGCCTTGATTGTAATAGAGGGAAACGGTAGGAATATTTTCTCTTTGAATATATTCCCAGATGTTTAATTCTGTCCAATCCAGTAACGGATGGATTCGAACATGAGTCCCTGGAGCAAAATCAGTCTTAAATTGATTCCAGAATTCAGGGGGTTGTTCTCCAACGTCCCATAAATTATTTTTATCTCGCGGTGAAAAATAACGTTCTTTAGAGCGGCTTCCTTCTTCATCAGCTCGAGCGCCCACGATGACGCCGTGGTAAGCTTCTTTATCTGGATCTAATTCATATTTCCCGGTTTTTAAATTAAGTTTTTTTCGCGGCCATGTGCCATTGAGTGTGTTGGTGAGCGCGTCTTTTTTTAACATCCCACAACATTGAACACGGGTAATCTTTTTAGGATCGCCGTCTGGCAAGTGTTGAGTGTCAGGAAAAGTTGTTTTGGCTTTTAAAGCCTCTACATTCTGACCCACAACCATAGTGAGTTTATATTCCATCGCTAATTTATCGCGATATTCAATCATTTCAGGCATCTTATAGCTGGTATCAATGTGGACGAGAGGAAATGGAGCATGGCCAAAAAATGCTTTTCTGGCTAACCACAAAAGAACAGTCGAATCTTTCCCAATAGACCATAACATACAAAGCCGTTCAAAATGTTTGAACGCTTCTCTAAATATATAAATGCTTTGTTGCTCTAATTGGTCTAATGTATTCATAATTAATTTTATTATTTTTCTTTCAGCAGTGCTTCACTTTCATTTCGCCAAATTTTAACGTCTTTTGAGTTAAAGCCTGAATGGATGAATCATTCGATATTAGTAATTTTTTGTTCCGAGAATATTTTTAAAGAAAAAAGTATATTGAATAAGTGAAAAAAGCCCTCATTCTTTGCTTGTTATTCTTTTCTGCATGTGTCCCAACAAATTATTTTTATTATCCCAATAATAATTTACACGCAGATCCTGAAAAATTTGGACTCACCTATGAAATTATTGATTTTCCTTCTTTGAATGGTAAAAAATGTACCGGGCTCTTATTTCGAACCAAAGAAAAACCCAGAGGCATGGTGGTTCACTTACATGGAAACTATGGAAATGTGACTTATCATTTTTTTGGTGCTACGTTTCTACTTAAATATGGTTTTGATGTGTTAGTTATTGATTATCAAGGATATGGAGGCTCTGAAGGCCGTCCAAGTCCTAAAAAGACAGTGGAAGACGGTATCGCAGCAGTGCGAAAGGCCTATTCCTTAAATAGAAGTGAGATGAGGGATGTGTTCATTTTTGGTCAGTCATTGGGAGCAGCGGTGGGAGCTCAAGTTGCGATGAGAGAACCTCTGGTAAAAGCCATTGTCATGGAAGCGGGGTTTTCTTCTTATCGCCAAATGGCTCGGCATGTTTTAAAAAAGAATGTAATTTTGTGGTTTTTATATCCGATTGCACCACTTTTCATTGGCTCCACATATGATCCGATAAAAGCAGTGGCCCATATTTCACCTAAGCCCATTTTTTTTATTCATGGCAATCAAGACAAAATTGTTCCAGTTCAAATGACCGAAAAACTTTATAAACAGGCCAAAGAGCCAAAAAAGATATTTATTGTATATGGGGCCGATCACCTTATGTGTTGGAAAGTATTGGGTCAGGAGTATCAGGAAAAAATTTCTGATTTCTTTCTAGAAAATATAACGATTCAGTGAAAACAGAGATTCTTTATTTCTATTTTCTTTCTTGTATTCTAAGCGGACAAAATATTTTTGACCCAGTGATATGCCGTTTTTGAATTGGAACCCTGTCAATGTTCCTTTTTCTCCGCTGATGAAGTCTCGATAAAATCCGATTGTTTGAATTCTCCAGGTGGGGATGATTTGAGCAACAAATCCCAAATCTCCACCAATTCCCATCCGATGATTATCAGTAAACATTCCGGCCATTTGTAGTTCCGCTGCGGGCATGGCATAAAATTTTATTTTTAATGGAGAAAATTCAGCGCTGGTTAATCCGCCCGCACCTTTAAATAGGGCCACCAATGATTTCTCAGGAGATGTTTTTAAATCATGCGCAGTTTCAAGTGCTAATCGCCCATGCCAGGAAAAGGGTTTGGTCCAATTGTTCCAACTTTCAATTGATTTAATATCAACAAGAGTCAAATCTTCCAATGTTAATTTTCCGCTTTTATTGTAATAACGAGTTTTTAGACCAAACATCGTCAGCCCACTTGATTCTAAATAGCCTTGCGGGTTTTCCTCTAAATCATGAAGTGATCCTCGTGTTGAGAATTCCTCAAAGGAATCATTTTGATTCGAATGCCCAAACCCGATTGCAATCCGGGATGATTTGTGGCTTAAATGAGGAGGAATAAAAGTTTTGGTTGAAAAGTCAGATTCAAAACTCTTAGTGGATAATTTGCTGCGACTTTCTAATAACAATGTTTCCCTTGTCTGAATGGCTGGGTTTACTTCCTGAACATAACCGTAGCGATGTTTAAGTCTTAAATATGCGGTTTCAAGAATAAGCGCTTTTTCTTGGTTGTCTAAAAGATGAATTTCACTCAAACCTTTATTTATATCGCCACTAAAAAGTTGGTTTACGATTTTTAAGTTTTTTTTGTTTAACCTTTTTTTCATTGCGAATATTTTGAAACTTAAAGACGGTCTTAACGAAATATTTTTAATGAAATTTTTACGATCGGTCATTTTTTTTAAGGTGTCAATTGGAATGGTGCGCCAACGAAAACTTTTTGAAAAATCGAAATCTGTGTTAACCGCATCCAAAGTTGATAAGAGTTCATATGAACAATTTTTGTTTAAGAAAAAATAGGTTTTGGTAGTTTTTCGTATTTCCCACAAATGGTTAATAAGTTGATTGAGTGTTTTTCCATCTAAATTTATTTTATATTCCCACAGGTCGCGCGAGTTAACGTCGTTATACTGAAGTACTTTTACATAGTATGGTGACCACGCGTATCCTCCCCGGAAACCACCAAGTAATCCGCGCATGGCATAGGTAAAACCTTGGGATTTAATAGATAAAGCGCCGTAGCTGGCAGCAAAATCAAGTAAGTCTGTTCCTTCTTGTGATAACTCTTTATTGATTCTAAGAAATGTATGGCCATACATAGAGGCTGGATTATTAAGATAACTAGAAGCAAAAATAATGGAAACTGATTTTGCGCTAAGACGTTCTCGCCACTTTTCTAATTCGGTACAGTTTCCTTGAAAATCATTGGGTGATAATTGGAAGCGATCAACAATCCATTGTGTTCTGGCGGGGAATTGACACGGGTATGTGGGAGAACTTAATAAAACCTGAATGTTTGTAATTAATTCAGCCTGAGGATCACGATGGCCGATTGAGGATAAGAAAAAGGATTTGTCGTTAATTTCACTTTTGAAAGAATTAAAGATATTTTTGCTGTAGTGAAGTAAGTTGGTCCAACTTTTTTCAGAGCCTATTTTTTCTGTTGAAATTTTTGTTAGGAGGTTTTTTTCTAAATCATTGCGACCCGTGCCAAATGCTTGAATCGCACAGGACCAAAAAAGAAAGATGAATAAGATTTTTGAGTATTTAAACATCAATGCGGGATACAAATAAAAAAGCGTGTGAGGCGAACCTCACACGCTTTTCTTGAAAAATAAACGAAATTAACTTAAAAGATCCATGCGGTTCTGCAACGATTGTTGAAGAGCAGTCATGAATTCCGTTGAAGTTGTTTTCTCTGAAGGAAAGAGAGCTGAATATTGACTTTGAAGATAGTTGTTTAAATCAGGCATCTTTTGAGCGGTCACACCCAAGAGAGAGCTAAGAGCGCTTAAATAAGAGCCGCTGCCTTTGGAAAGCTCATAACGAAGATGTTCGAAGTTTACTTCGACAAAAGTTTGGATTTCTTGACTTTGAGCCACCAACCCATCTTCTGTGCAACCAGACGTTCCAGAAGTAATTCCGAAAGTTTGAGTTCCATAAGAATTATTGAAGGTTGAAGCAAGAATTTGAAGTCCTTTGCTTTTGTTGTCTTTGACGCCTAACATGTAAATTAATCCACATCCTGCCATAGGGTGATTATTTTTCGCTTCGGCGACAGTTGGTAGAATTAAACTTGCAACGAATGCTGTTAACACTAATTTCTTCATTTGGCCTCCTCGATTTTTTGAAAATAACTATTTTGATGCACTTTCATCATACATAAAAATCATTTCATTCTGAACCAATCAATTGTTTTGATAATTCCTTTTTCAAAAGGTACGTGAGGATTCCATTTCAGAACTTTTTTGGCTAGCGAGATATCGGGTTGTCGAATTTTAGGATCGTCGATGGGCAGTGGTTTAAAAATGAGACGGCTTTTACTATGGCACGCTTTAATGACCATTTTTGCACATTGCTCAACAGTCATTTCTGTAGGGTTTCCAATATTAACTGGGCCCACATAATTTGAGAGCAACAAGCTTAAAATGCCACGTATTTCATCTTCAATATAAGTAAAAGAGCGAGTTTGTTTTCCGTTGCCAAAAACGGAAACCGGCTTATTTTGAAGAGCTTGAGAAATGAAAGCGGGGATGGCTCGGCCATCATGGCCTCGCATTCTAGGGCCATAGGTATTAAAAATTCGAACAATGCGAACAGGAACTTTGTGAACACGGTGATAAGCCATGGTCATGGCTTCTCCAAATCGTTTGGCTTCGTCATAAACGCCGCGGGGACCTACTGGATTTACATTTCCCCAATAAGATTCATTTTGTGGATGGATTTTGGGGTCTCCATAAACTTCGGAAGTGGATGCCAAAAGAAAACGAGCTTTTTTTTGTTTGGCAAGCCCCAGCATATTGTGAGTTCCAAGGGCGCCTACTTTGAGAGTCTGAATGGGTAGTTTTAAATAATCAATGGGGCTCGCAGGGCTCGCAAAATGAAGAACAGCAAAGAGAGGATGGGAAATAAATAAATTTTTGGTGACATCATGTTTAAGCAATTTAAATCGAGGATGGTTTTTTAAGTGAGCGATATTATCAGGATTGCCAGTTAAAAAATTATCAACACAAGTAACATGGGCTCCTTCTTCGAGTAATAAGTCGCACAAATGGCTCCCTAGAAATCCAGCGCCACCCGTTACTAATATTTTTTTATTTTTAAGTCTATTTTTTGAGATCATCTATTAACCAGAATTTAAGCATCGTATAAATTGCAGAAATTCCATCCTTCCAATTAATTTTTTTTCCTTCTTGATGAGTCCGAGCATGAAAGGAAATGGGCACTTCAAAAATTTTGTGGTTTAACTTAACTAATTTTATTGTTATTTCAGGTTCAATTCCAAAACGTTCTGATCTCAATGGAAAACTCTGAATGATAGGCCTTTTGATGACTTTATAACACGTTTCCATATCAGTCAACTTAAGACCTGTTAAGAGATTAGAAAAGCAGGTGAGAATTTTATTTGCCCAAAGTTGTCTGGTAATAAAATTTCTTGGTAGATCTCCTAGAAAACGCGATCCATAAACAACCTCCGTTTCACCATTAATAATAGGAGATATCAAATTTTTATAATCGGAAGGGTCATATTCTAAATCAGCATCTTGTATCAGTACAATTTCTCCGGTGGCGTGTTCTATACCTGTCCTAACGGCGGCCCCTTTTCCTTTATTAACTTGGTGATAAATCACTTTAAGTTGAGTATTTTGATGGTGAGTTGATTGAAATTTTAATTCTATTTGTTTTAGGAGCTCAGTTGTTCCATCGGTAGAGGCGTCATTAATCAGGATAATCTCTTTTGGAGTTGGTTCCGAAATAATGAGTTTAAGAATTTTTTCTAAATTTTGAACCTCGTTATAAACAGGGACAATAACTGAAATGAAATTGAATTTAAAATCTGACACGAAGCTAATTTATCAAATCTATTTTGCAAATAGCTATGATAACATTGCGATATGAATTCTTCCGTCGAAATATTCGACTTTGTATTTGTAGGTGGGGGCTTGGCTGCAGGTTTGGCGGCTTACCGACTCAATCAACAATATCCACGAAAAAGAATTCTCATTATTGAAAAAGGTTTGATGTTGGGTGGGAATCACACCTGGTCTTTTCACGATCAAGATCTAACTTATTTACAAAAAGTATGGATGAAGCCTTTTATTTCTGCTCAATGGCCTTGTTACGAAGTTCAATTTCCTCAATATTCAAGAATTATTAACTCGCCTTATTATTCTCTATCTTCTGCGCGGTTTCACTCTGTTATTTTAGCGACGGCTATCCAATTTCGATTTAACACCAGTGTCAAAAAAATGACCCCAAAGTCGCTTGTTCTAGAATCAGATGAAATAATTGAAGGGCATTGTGTTATTGATGCCAGAGGTTGGGATAACGCTGCCAATCACGTTCAGTTGGGTTTTCAAAAATTTGTTGGTTTTGATTTGGTTCTCAAAAAACCACATGGTTTAGCCCATCCGGTACTAATGGACGCGAAAATTAAACAAGAAGATGGCTTTCGCTTTTTTTATTTACTTCCTTGGGAGGAAAACCGCCTTCTCATTGAAGATACGCACTATAGTGAATCTTCAGTTATTGATAGAAATTTATTTCATTCAGAAATGCTTTCTTATGTCAAAAAGAAGAATTGGGAGATCGAGAAACTTGACCGAATTGAACAAGGATGTTTACCGATTCCGATTCGTGGAACTTTATCGAATTGGAATGATTCTATACCTAGAATTGGAACATTGGCGGGGCTTTTTCACGCAACAACCAGTTATTCTCTTGCTCAATCAGTAAGGTTGGCCGATGAAATAGCAGATTTGAAAACATTTGAACCCCAAGATATGTTTGAATGGACGTATTCAAAAGCTAAAGATCATTGGAATCGCCAACGATTTTATCGTTTTCTAAACCGAATGCTTTTTTCCGCTATAAAACCAGAGGAAAGATATTCCGTTTTGCAGATGTTTTATAAAAAAAATGAAAATTTGATTTCACGATTTTATGCGGATAAATTAACAGGCGTAGATTTAATTCAGTTTTTTTTAAGCAAACCTCCGCGGGTTTCATGGGCCAAGTTGGTTAACTGTTTTAATTAAATTTTATGAATAAAGATAAAACAACAAAAAATAACTCTGATTTATTTACTGATCATCTTCAGTTAAAAAACTTCAATAAAATATTGGAATTAAAATTTGGAGGAGAAATTGGCGATTTATTGACCTCTGTTTTATGGAAACCGTTTATAGATTTAACCGGACGCCGAGGGAAAAAGATTCGAGGTCGATTGGTTGAGCTTGGTTTTCTTCTCAGTGATGAAAAACCCTCTATTGAAAAAATAGAACAATGTAAAAAATTAATGGTTGCTATTGAATATTTGCACGCAGGGTCTTTAGCCGTTGACGATGTGCAAGATGGCAGTCAAACCAGAAGGGGCGAACCTTCTCTTCATTTAAAATATGGGCTGCCGATTGCTCTTAATATTGGCAATTGGCTCTATTTCCTCCCGCTCGAAATAATCAGGGATTTAAATTTAAACCCTTTGCAAGAATTGGAATTGTTTCATGTCTATCATAGAACTCTGACTCGAGCGCATATGGGTCAAGCCATGGATATAGGGCTTCCTGTTGATGTGTTACCTCAAGATCGCGTTTATCCTGTATGTTTGGCTTCAATGGAACTAAAAAGCGGTGCTCTTTTTTCATTGGCATTGGCTTTAGGCGCTATTTTGGGGGGTGTAAATGAGAATCAACTTCAAGCGTTAGATCGGTTTGGCCATGGTTTTGGAATAGGATTACAAATGTTTGATGATATTGGTAACTTGAAAGGAGCCGCTGATCCCATCAAAAAATGGGAAGATTTACTTTTAAGGCGCCCCACTTTTGTTTGGGCCTGTGCCGCAAAATATTATTCTAAAGAAATTTATGAGCAATTTATTTTAGCCATTCATCAATTACCGCATGATTCACACCCTCTTCTTATTTGGCTTAACCAACATCATTTCATAGAAAAAGCCAAACAATTAGCTCATGAACATATGAAAAATTGTTTTCAGGTCTTTGAAAAAGAATGCGGTCAAAATTCTTCTTATAAACTCATCTACCCTAAATTAACAGAACTGGCTTTAGAAGTATCTCAAGCTTATGAATAAGAAAAAAGCCATTGTGATTGGAAGTGGTTTTGGTGGTATTTCTGCAGCGATTCGATTGCAAGCGGCAGGTTTCCAAACAACGCTTATTGAAAAAAGAGATCAGCCCGGTGGAAGAGCCTACGTTTATAAAGACAAAGGTTTCACCTTTGATGCTGGTCCCACCGTTATTACTGCCCCTCACTGTTTAGAAGAATTGTTTGAATTATCTGATAAATCTATAAAAGATTATGTGGAAATGATTCCTATTTTTCCTTTCTATCGACTTTTCTGGGAAGATGGTTATCATTTTGATTATTCTAACGATGATCAATTATTGTTTGAACAAATTCGGAAGAAAAACTCTGTTGATGAGACGGGGTATAAGGAATTTTTAAAATATTCGGAAGCTGTTTTTCATGAGGGGTATGAAAAACTTGTGGACGTCCCGTTTTTAGACTGGTGGAGTATGTTGCGGGTGGCACCACAATTAGCGCAGTTGTCAGCTTATCGCTCTGTGTATAGCATGGTTTCAAAATATATTTCGGATCCACAACTCCGGCAAGCTTTTAGTTTTCATTCTCTTTTGGTGGGTGGTAATCCATTTTCTTCATCGGCTATTTATACACTGATTCATTGTTTAGAGAGGAAATGGGGCGTGTTTTTCCCTGCTGGGGGAACGGGAGCTTTGGTTCAAGGACTTATTCGACTGTTTAAAGATTTGGGAGGAGAATTTCATTTAAATTCTCCTGTAGAGAAAATAAAAACTTCTCATGGTTTGGTTTCGGGTGTAGATCTCAAATCGGGAGATTTTTTCCCGGCCGATTTGGTGGTGAGTAATGCCGATGTTGTTCACACGTACCGCGATCTCTTAAAAGATGAGAAACAAATAGCTTCAACATCTTCAAAAGTTCAGAAGATGCGTCACAGCATGTCTCTATTCTTAATTTATTTTGGTACCAACAAGAAATATCCAAACTTAGCACATCACAATGTTATTTTTGGCCCACGTTATAAAGAATTATTAAAAGACATTTTTTCACGTGGTGTTTTGGCTGATGATTTCTCACTCTATCTTCATGTCCCTTCAGTCACCGATCCCAGTTTGGCACCGGCCGGATCAGAAGCGTTTTACGTGTTGTCTCCAGTCCCTCATTTGGAGAAAGGAAAAATTGATTGGGGTAGGCAAGGACCAATTTATGCAAAAAAAATATTGGATTATCTTGAGGCTCGCTATATGCCAGATCTCAAGAAACATATTGTGACCCAACGAATTTTTACGCCGCTTGATTTCAAAACAGAATTAAATGCTCATTGGGGTTCTGCTTTTTCGTTGGAGCCCATTTTAACCCAGAGTGCTTATTTCCGAACGAAGAACAGAGATCAAAACATTTCTAATTTATATTTTGTTGGCGCTGGAACTCATCCGGGAGCTGGTATTCCTGGCGTTGTTAATTCCGCAAAAGCCACTGTCAATCTCATTTTAAAGGATTATGGACTTTCAAACCGCTCTTCCTACTTGCGAACAGCTCATCACGCAGGGGTCTAAAAGTTTTTCTTTAGCTGCACGCGTGTTTCCAAAAGAAACACGTCAAGCGGCTTTTGCTCTGTATTCTTGGTGCCGTCATTGTGATGACGTGATTGACGAATCAATTTTAGGAATGAAAACAACACCCTCAAACCCCAGTGATAGAGGAGTAAAAGATAAGTTATTAAAAGATTTAGTTGAGAAAACAAAACTGGCTTATACGGATTATGTTTTTTCCGACCCCATTTTTTTCTCTTTTCAATATGTTGTTAAAAAATATCACATTCCCATTGAATACCCTTTGGATTTATTAGAAGGAATGAAAATGGACATTTCGCATCAGGAATATAAAACCATTTCTGATTTAGAAAAATATTGTTACTGTGTGGCTGGAACGGTGGGACTTATGATGTCTCATATTATGGGACTTAGTGATGAGAAAGCGTTAAAAAATGCTTGTGATATGGGAATTGCCATGCAGCTCACCAATATTGCCAGGGACATAAGAGAAGATTTTGAGATGAACCGAATTTATGTTCCTTTAGATTGGTTAAAAAAAGAAAACATTCCTGCAGAAAAATTATTAGATTTAGAGCAGCGGGCCAAGTTAGTAACAATAGCGAAAAACTTAGTTAATGAAGCTGAAAGTTTTTATGAGTCTGGTGATAACGGTTTAAATAGTCTCTCTTTTCAAGCCGCTTGTGCCGTTTCTTCAGCAAGAGAAGTGTATTCTCAGATTGGAAAACAAGTTGTTCAAAAAGGGCCTCAGGCGTTTCAAGAAAGAACGATTGTATCTTTACCAGTAAAAATATTTGTTATGTTAAAAGGGATTTTTAAGATTTTTAGTTCACTTCCCAAACGAATATTTCACCCTTGGAAAAGAGTGTCCATTAATAAAATGTGGAGAATGACATGAGTCAAGTAAAAGAATCTTTTTGGAATGAGTTTGTCGAATATGTAAGCCAATTTCGAGTTTTTAGTAAGGGAGATTGGCAATATTATATTTGCTGGATTGGACTTATGATGGGTCTTTTTATTTCAACAACTGCATTTCTCTTGATGGGTCATTTTCATGGGGTGCGTTACCCGGCTTATGTTTGGAATATTCCCATTGGGACTGCCACATTTATATTGGCCATTGCTCTTGATACCATTGGGCATCGAACACGTTATAAAGAACGATTGGATAAAGGTGAAGGTTTTGTTCACACCATCACTATTTTTTTAGGAATCTCTTCCATTGTTTTGTTGTGTTTAGGTTATTCACGTCCTGATTTTTTTAGAATTCCAGCCTTGGTATTTATGGCCATGTCTATTTTTTACAGCATTGTTGATGAGTGGATGCATTGGGGGCGGTATGTTGCTGGTGAATCCGATCGTGTTGAAATGTGGAGTCATGTTTTTATTTTTCTAGGTCATATTATTATGAGTCTTGCCTGGTGGCATTGGTTTGAACAAGGGTACCCAGGTGTTTCCGCCACACTTTTTTATTTTTAGATGGACTTCTTTTTTTTCATCGTTTCATGTGCTGGAACTTTTATTTACCTCAAGCGGCTTTGGCCTCGAGATGAGAGAGAAGAGAATGATTCCGAACCATTAGAGACATTTCCTCTTATCTCAATTATTATTCCCGCGCGAAATGAAGAAGGTAACCTTCCGCGTTTATTAGATTCACTTCAAAAACTATCTTATCCCAACAAAGAAATTATTCTCATTGATGATCAATCGACAGATAAAACAGCGGAAATTGCACGGTCTTATCCCATTAAACTTCTTACAGGCACCCCGTTATCTGAGGGTTGGAACGGGAAAAATTGGGCGTGTCACCAAGCTGTTTTGCAAGCGCAAGGAGAATATTTTCTCTTTACTGATGCAGATACAGAACATACTGAAAATAGTTTGGAAAAAGCATTGGTAGCTTACCGTCATAAAAAAGCTGATTTAATGTCTGCTTTGCCCTATCATAGAAATGAGACCTGGTGGGAAAAAATGATGGGCCCCTTTCATGCCCTTTTGTTAACGGCAACCAATGCCTACCAACCGAGATTCCGTCGGTTATATGCAGTAGGGCAATATTTATTTTTTTCAAGGTCATCATATTTTGAGCAAGGGGGTCATGAAGGAGTTAAAGCCCAGTATCCCGATGATTTGGCCTTAGCCAATGCCTGTATTAGTACAGGTGGTTTTTTTGCCATCTATACCAAAGAACCCTTATTTAATGTGCGAATGTATCCTGGTTTTAAACTGTTTATTCAAGGTTGGAGAAGAAATTTTTTAGCGGGGATGCAGCAGTCAGACTTCTCCGGTACTTTTGATGTGATCATGGTAATTATTGCTCTAACTTCAGCGGGTCATGCACCTTTTTTCTTTTGGGGTGGTTTTACGGCATTTATTTGTGGCGGATTTTTACTGTGGCGCCAACATAAGTGGGGAAATTTTTCAATTCTAGGTCCCCTGTTTCCCATTGTTTCTTTGGTGCCCTATGGCATTGTAACACTACTGGCTCTTTCTGATTATTTACGCGGCAACGTCCTTAAATGGAAAGGAAGATCTTACGTGGGTTGGACCTCTAAAGAATAATTGTTATCGAAGATCTATTTGATAAAGCATCCAATAGATAACAACACCCGTCACCGACACGTACATCCAAAAAGGCCAAACCCACCGAGCCAGCTGAGCATGTTTTAAAAAATCATTTCTAATGGCGTGATAAATTGTTTTTAAAATAAAAGGAACAATAAGGGTTGCTAAAATGGTGTGACTAATAAGAATGGTGAAGTATATTGTTCTTATTATTCCCTGCCCGGCAAATTTGGTACTCCCAAAGTGATAGTGGTAATAGAGATAAAAACCTAAAAATAGAACTGAAGTCATAAAGGCCAGGCTCATTGAAATTCGGTGAGCTAAAATATTTTTTTTCTTGATACAAATAAAACCTATTAATAAAAAAAGGGCACAAATTCCGTTTAAAGTGGCATTGAGAGAAGGAATATGGATTGTGTTAAATAGCAAGTTTTTCAACTCTCTTTTTTAGCTCTTTCATTTGATCTGAATCAGCAGTGTTATAATATCCCAATATTTTTCCTTCACCATTAACGAGAACAAACATGGTGCTATGGAGAATGTCTATTCCGTCTTTGGGAATGTCATCTCCTTCAACAAGAAGTTTAAAGCTCGTTTCTACTAAATGATAAATTTTTTCACGGTTCCCTGTTAAAAATAACCACTTTTGTGGATCCGCGTTATAAGTTTGAGCATATTTTGTGAGAACTTGCGGTGTGTCAAAATCAGGGTCAACACTCAAAGAAATAAATTGGAGATTTGATTTGTGGAGAAACTCTTTACTGAAATCAGACATTTTTTTTGTCATGAGAGGGCATGGGCCCATACACCGAGTAAATACAAAATCAACAATCGAAATTTTTCCTTTTAAATCCTCTTGTGTTATTTTTTTCCCACTTCTCTCAGTGAACTCGAAATCTCCCACTTTTCCGAAATCAATATCGGGTCTTTGAAGGGTTGATGTGGTGGGATCATATGGTGGTTCAGGTGGCGAAATATTTTTTTTGTGTTTTATGAGTAGCCCAACAATAACAAAAGCCAAAACCACCATGAGGGTTCGACTTATCATTTTTATGCGGTCCATTTTAAGAATCCTTTTGATGCGTGACCCATAGAGAAATTCCATATACAACAATGGAAAAGACAAGAGTCACTTGTAATGAAAAAATAGGAGTGGGAAAGTTTAAGGAACCCATCTCGATGCCGTTTCCGAGCGCTTTTCTTAAACCCGTTAAACTATAAGAGAGTGGATTTAATTTCATAACAATTTTTAACCAACCCGGTGCTCCTTCGGCAGGAAACATGGCTCCTGATAAAAACCAAAGTGGCATAAGAAAAAGATTCATAATAGCGTGGAACCCTTGAGTTGAGTCCATCTTCCAAGCAATAATAAATCCAAGAGCGGTTAATGAGAACGACACAAGAAGCATCATAGCAATCGAATAAAGAATATCTAAGAAGCCGGGTTTAATTCCAATAATAGGGGCCAAGAATAAAAATAATATTCCTTGTCCCGTGGCCAGGGCCGTTCCCCCTAAAACTTTTCCCATAATAATGGCTCCTCGAGGAGCAGGAGAGACCAGCACGCTTTGGAGAAAACCTTCTTTTCTATCTTCAATAATAGAAATCGTTGAAAAAATCGAAGTAAAAAGGAGAATTAAAAAAATGGTTCCAGGGAAAAAGTAATTTAGATAATTTGACGCGCTCATCATTTCCACTGTTTGACTGGTATCCTGAAATGATTTTCCAAGTCCTGATCCAATAAGAATCCAAAATAGAAGAGGCGTTCCAAGAGCGCCAATAATGCGATTTTTCTGTCGTACAAAACGAACCACTTCTCGTTTAAATAAAGTTAAGGACGCGCTTAAAAATAAATTCATATTAAATTTCCTTTTCTTGTTGATGAAAAGTATGTCCCGTTTCTTTAACAAACACATCTTCAAGTGTTGGTTTTCCAACAGATATAGCTGCAATCATTCCTGGAAAAGCTTCCACGAGAGTGGGAACAAATTTATGCCCCTCTTGGATTTCAATGCGAAAAACGCCATCAACAACCGATGATTTAACAGGAAATTTTTGATTTACTTCTTTCGCTAATTTTTGAGGGTCGGCTGTTTGCACTGTAATGATATCGGCTCCAATTTTGTTTTTTAGCTCGAGTGGTGTCCCTTGGGTGATACACCGGCCTTTATTTAAAATAAGAAGCTCGTCGCACTTTTCAGCCTCTTCCATCAGATGAGTGGTCACTAAAATTGTGACGCCTTTATTTTTTAAGCTTAACAAGAGTTCCCATAAATCATGTCGAGCTCCTGGGTCTAAGCCTGTGCTTGGCTCATCTAAAAGCAATAACGAGGGATTATGAAGAAGGCCTTTAGCAATTTCTACTCTTCTTTGTAAGCCGCCCGATAATGTTTCAACAAAGTCCTCACGGCGATCGCGTAGAGAAAATTGTGTTAAGAGTTGATCGCTTTTTCGACGGATGGTTTCATGATTAAGTCCATAAAGACGACCTTGATGAATAATGTTTTCAATGACGGTTAATTTTTTATCCAAGCTTGGTGATTGAAACACAACGCCAATTTTTTTTCTTATTTCATCTGATTGAGAAGAAAGGTCTAACCCAAATATGAGAGCATTGCCTGAAGTTGGTTTGAGTGCTGTTGATAAAATTTTAAATAAAGTTGTTTTTCCGCCACCATTGGGTCCCACCAGTCCAAAAATAGATCCTTCTTTTACTTGGAAATGTATTTGATTGAGCGCTTGTTGATCTGATTTTGAGCGTTTTCCTTTATAGGTGTGAGAAAGATTTTTAACATCAATAGCAGTCATCATTAAAAACCCACCTTTAATTGCGGCCAGCGATTCAATACCAGTACCAACATTAATACAGGAACATACAGAAGCGAAAAAAGAAAAAGTTTTTTTGCGTAAATATTTGAATTGGTTTGGAAAAATTGATAACTATAAATAAGGAGAGGCAGAGTTAAGAAAATAGCCGTTCCCAAATAAATGAGCCCTGCCATTTTCAAAAAATAAGGTAAACAACTCGCCGCTAATAATAAAATTGTGTTCAATAATGCTGTTCCTGATGTGGATTTCTCGTTGGGGAAAAAATCGGGAAGCATGTGATATCCTGCTCCTCCATAGTCTTCTTTATAAAGCCACGCTAGAGAAAGAAAGTGGGGAAATTGCCAGAAAAATATGATTCCAAAAAGATTCCATGCTTCAATGCCAATGGTATTGGTGGCTGCCGCCCAGCCCATCATGGGAGGGAGCGCGCCTGAAACAGCCCCTACAGTTACACAAACAGCGGAAATTTTTTTAAGAGGCGTATAAATGTATAAATAAATACTTAATGTGAGTGCCGCTAAAAAAGCAGTTAAATAATTGATAGATCCAGCTAAGTAAATAATTCCTACAAGAGAACACAATCCGCCAAAAATGAGAACTTCCCAGGGCCGCAATCGACCGGAGGGTAAAGGTCGTTCCTGTGTACGTTTCATTTGGGCATCACTTTTCATTTCAATGAGCATGTTGAGGGCTCCAGCGCCGGCTGCAACCAGTAATGTGCCAAGGCTCGTATGAATTAATTTAATCCAATCAAAATGATCGCGACTTCCAAGAATATATCCACCAAGAGCGGTGATACCCGCCATAAAACTAATGCCTGGTTTTGTGAGTGTAACGTAGTCTTTCAATATGGTTTGAAGCGGTGGGCTTTGAAGAGGCCTGGTTTTATAAGCAACCAAAGCTTGAATGACTGTTCCACTTAAGAAAAAAGCACCTATGACGACATGAGTTGATACCAAAATATAAGACCATAAAGGTCCTGGAATTGTTTCAAATGTGTGGTTGATAATAAAATAAGTGCAAATACCAAGGCTTATTTGAACCAACAAAAGAAGGGATAATCCTAAACTTAATCGAAATAATTTTTTTCGCTCCGGATGAAATTGAAAAATTCGTTTAGTAACCCAAAATGTAAGACTCGCCACTAAAACAGCGCCAAAAATATGAAAAGGTAAATTTTCCCCCGTATGACGAGTGAGCGCACCTAAAAATAGTTGAATAAAGGAAGCAAAAAATAAAATAAGTGTCAGTCGATGGAGCGGGACATATTGTGCTGATTCTGTTCTGATGATGGGTTCTTTATTCCAAAATGAAGAAGTCCAAATAAACAAGCAAACCACGAGACAAAAAAAAGTTTGAGCCAAGATGGCATGACCCATTGAAATTGGTTTTGGTAGAAGAAATAAAACGGTGAGACCACCCAGAACTCCTTGGAGAATAACAAGAGCCAATGCTGCCCAGGCCATTTTCTTCAACCATTTTCTCTCTTCTTTCATTTGAAAAAAAACAGCAAGGATAATTGTAATAAACCCAACTAAAGTGGCAATCATTCTATGGCCATGTTCATAAAAAATTCCACCGATCATGGGTGGCATAACCTGCCCATAGGAAAGTGGCCAATCAGGTACAGATAAAGATGAACCTGTACTTTTCACCATTCCTCCAGCAAATATCAGAAGGCCTGTGAAACAAACCAAGACCAATGAAAGGCGATTAAGCCAAGGATTGATTGTCTTCATTTGATTTTCGTTTGCTGGCTCGAATGATCCAAGTTGTTAAGCCAAGAATGAGAGAGAAAAGGAGGGCTAATAAAACAACAACTCCCCAAAAAAAACCGCGTGTCATATTGGAGTTATCACCTCCAAAACAAACCGCGCAAGCAGAGGCTGATTTAATGAGGAATAAAGAGAGACTAAAAAAAACAAATTTCATATAGGACATAAATTTAAAATCCGAATTGTCACCCCCGAAATTTTCTATCGGGGGTCTAAAGTTAGTTAAATTTAGATCCCGCACAGAAGATTTGCGGGATGACGGTTATTTTGATGATAGTGCAAGAGGCTAAAGAGAAGTTGTTTATTGTAAACCGATGTCTGGTAAAATCGCTAAAACCAAAATAGCCACAAAAAATAATGCCGATAAAAGGATGAAGGTAAGGCTTCGGCTGTCAAATTTGAGATGCATGAAGAATGCGGCAATCAGCGCGCATTTGGTTAATGCAATAAGAACGGCGAGCGCGATTCCCACGTGATGAGGTAATCCCAAATAAGACAAAAGCACTGTGGCTCCTGTTAAAATAGCAAGCCCCACAAAAACAAGCAAATATCTCTTTGTTGATGATGAACCGTGTTCCATAATTAATTTACACCAAATAAAAGAGAGGAAATAAAATAACCCAGACTAAATCGACAAAATGCCAATAGAGTCCACAGTATTCAACTCTTTCCCATCTTTGATCAGAATATTTTCCGCGTAATCCATTTATGAGGATATACAAATTAAACACAAGACCACCAAGCATATGCAACCCATGAAGCCCTGTCATGGTGTAGTAAAAAGACCCAAAAAGACTGCTGGTGATGGTAATGCCTTCATGAATTTTATGGTGATACTCAAAACCCTTAATAACGAGAAAACAAATCCCCAATAAAGAAGTTAAAGAAAGAAATCCTAAAAATCTTTTAACTTTGTTGGCTTGAATAGCGGCCAAAGCAAAAACCATCGTGACACTACTGCAGATCAAAACAAAAGTATTTAAAGTCGCTAACGGTTTTCCTAAGAGTTCTGCAGGTGGGCGTCCAAAATTAGAGCTTCCCATGTGCAAAACAATATAAGAACTAATAAGAGCTCCGAAGAGCATCACCTCAGAAGCCAAAAAGACCCACATTCCTAATTTTCCACTGGGAATACCCGTGGCGTTTCTTTCCATCATTGTTTCCATGTCTTCCTCTATTTTAGTTCCGATTCTGGTTTATCTTGCGGCCACCAATCTTGTTTTTGGTTGGGGACACTATATTCATAGGGATCACAATAAACCACAGGTTCTTTAACAAAATTGCCGTGAGGGGGAGGTGAAGGGCAAGCCCATTCTAAGGTGGTTGCTTGCCACGGGTTTTCTTCAGATTTTTTACCTTTAAAAATGCTCACAAAAATATTGATAAGAAATGGGAATTGAAATAAAAGCAGAAGCATAGCCGAAGTAAATTGCATGGGGCTTAATGTTTGTGTTGTTAAGTTGTGGGCTTGGGCGGTTGGATCGTAAAGTCGCCGTTGCATACCGGCCATACCCTGAATAAACATGGGAAAGAATATGCCATTCATGAAAATAATGGTTCCCCAAAAGTGAACTTTTCCCCAAAATTGATTCATTTGACGGCCAAACATTTTTGGAAACCAATAATAAATTCCGCCCATAAGAGCAATTAAAGTCCCCGTGACAACCACATAATGGAAATGCCCAATAACATAATAAGTGTCATGTAGATAAATGTCGGTGGGTAAAAAACCAAGGGGTAACCCTGTAAGCCCACCAATGCCAAACATCGGTAAGAAGGCAAGAGCAAACAACATAGGAACCGTAAAACGAATAGAAGCTCCCCAAAGACTAAATAAAAGGCAACTTAAAATAGCTACCGAGGGAATGGAAATAATCATGGTTGTCGTCATGAAAATAGTGCTGAGTGATGTTTTCATGCCTGACAAAAACATGTGATGAGCCCAAACTAAGAATGACAATAGTCCTAAAAAGAGAATGGAACCCACCAGCGTTTTATAACCATAAAGTGGTTTGCGCGTATTGTTGGCAATAATTTCAGCCACCACACCCATCGCAGGAAGAATTAAAACATAAACTTCGGGGTGTGCTAAAAACCAAAATAAATGTTGATAGAGAAGCGCACTGCCGCCTCCGACACGATCTAAGATTTGCCCGTTAATAACAAGCCCGGCAGGAAGGTAAAAACTTGTTCCAGCAACCCGGTCTAATAGTTGGAGAATAGCACCCGATTGCAAGACAGGAAATGCGAATAAAAGAAGGATGGCTGTAATAAATTGGGCCCAAACAAAAATAGGAAGCTTCATCCAAGTTAACCCTTTGGCTCTGAGGTTTACTGTTGTAACAATAAAGTTAATGCTTCCAAACAAAGACGAAGTGATCAGAAAAGTCATGGCAATCAGCCAAACAGTTTGCCCCGCCGGCATGATAACGGAAAGTGGAGGGTAAGAAGTCCACCCTGATTGAGCGGCACCCCCTGGCATAAAAAAACTTGAAAGCATAACAATGCCGCCTAGAAAATAAGTCCAATAGCTCATGGCATTTAATTTAGGGAAAGCCATATCTCCAGCGCCAATTTGAAGGGGAAGAAGGTAATTGCCATAAAAACCAACGCCCAAAGGAACAATACCAAGGAAAATCATAATGGTTCCATGCATAGCGCCGAGTTGATTGTAAAATTCAGGCAACATAATGCCACCCGGAGCAAAGCTATCACCAAAAAATCCGCCGATGAAAGGCATGGGTTTGCCAGGATAAGCCAATTGCCATCTCATTAAAATGACAAACAAAAAACCTAATAAAAGAAAAATAATAGAAGTAAATAGGTATTGAAGCCCTATGACTTTATGATCAAGTGAGAATATATATTTGCGCACGAAACCTAGTTCGTGATGATCGTTTTGACTCATAATCTTATCCTCTTCGTTTTTATTCGGCAGAAGCCAATTTGGCTTGAATTTGTTCCATTTTCCACTTTTCAAAATCTTCTGGAGAATGAACAATCACGGTTCCTTTCATTCGATAATGTCCGAGGCCGCACAATTGAGCGCAGCCAATTTCAAAGGCCCCTGTTTTAATGGGTTTAAACCAAAGTGGAATTCGCATGCCAGGAACAGTATCTTGTTTGACGCGAAATTCTGGAACAAAAAAACTATGGATAACATCTTTCGATGTCATATAAATAATTGTGGGTTTATCGATGGGAACATGAAGCTCATTTGTAAGAACAAAGTCATCTTGAGATAAAGGGTCTGTGTCATCTAATCCAATTAAATTTCCAGAGCTGATGAGTTTGATGTCTTTTTTTCCAAATAAATTGTCAGTTCCCGGATAGTGAAAGCTCCAAGCAAATTGCTCGGCCACCATTTCAACAACATGAGATTGATTGGCGATGGGAAAATCTTCTTTTACTTTAGACCATATTGGTAAACCAAGAGCAAAAACCAACCAAAGTTCAAAAGCCAAAACCATGAAATCTGGTAGAAACGAAATCATTCCGCCTTTAGCCGCCGCATGGTTGGCAGAGGGGTTAGCGCCTTTTCGATACTTAAATAAGCAGAATGTAAAAAAAATTCCCCACAAAACAAAAATAATTAACATTCCAATATGGAGAATATGAAGGGATTTATCAATTTCAGCGGCGTAACTAGAAGCTGCGATGGGTAATCCAAAAGTGTAGTTGCTTTGCTCGATCATGATTTCATTTTATGTCTTAAAAAAAGAAATGCCCCCTCACTCAAAATAAAGAGCGAGGAGGCATTATATGAGAAATTAAGCGCCTTTAAAGGTGAAAGTTATACTTTTTGTTTCTGAAGCACCAACGGTGACTTTTTGAACAGAAGTGCCATATTTTTCATGCCAGGCTTCAATTTCATATTCACCCGGAGGCAAATTGGCCAGTGAGAACGAACCATCTTCACCAGTAATAGAAAAATAGGGATGGTTAAACACGCTGATGGTTCCATGCATCCAAGGATGAACATCGCATTTCACAGGAATTCCAGTTTCAATTTCTGAAAAAGTCTTTTTGTTTTCCATTCCTTGAACGGGTTGACCAAAGTTGAACCCTTGGTTTTTGGTAGGTCTGGCGTTAACGTTATGAAGAACGCCATCAGAATTACGAACCAATAATTCTTGGCCGGCTTGGAGCGCAACTGCATGAGGAACATACAAACAACCAATTTGATCAAGAATGACTGGAGTTGTTGGAGTGGGGAATTTTAAATTCGCATCGAGTCCGCTTTTAACATAAATAACCACGTTTTTGAGTGTGTTGTTGGCATTCACAGTCACTTCTTCTGAAAGAACATCGGTGGTATGTTTGGTTTTGCAATAGGCATCAGCGCCCATGGCTAATTTTTGAGATTTTGGTTTGGCGCCAGTAAATTTGACGCTGCCTGAAACAGTGGCGGCTGTAGCTGAATCAACGGGGTTTTGAACGGCTTGCTCTACGGGAGCGGCTTCGGTTGGGGCGGCGGCCTGTTCTGATCCGCCTTTTTTGCATCCGCTGAGAGCTAAAAAGCCAGCGGCTAATAAAACGCTAAAACGTGACATATGATATGCCTCCTGAATTCTCTCCTATTATATTTAAAGATTCGGAAATTCCGAAAAAGGTGAGTTCGAAAAAACACTATCAATCTCTAAGTCATTGGTCAAGAACTTGATTTATTTTTTTAATGGTTGTACGGGCCACAGTCAAAGGTGCGTGGTGAGATGGTGTTTGGGTTTTCTATTAAATAATAATCATCTTTATATAAGATACCAAAAGAACAATCGAGCATAAAAGAAGCGGCAGGGCTAAAAGAAACATGAAGGCATTAAACTCCATTTTATACATCCACAATCCCAGGTTTATTGCTCCAAAAATGTAGGGAATCATGGCCCACCAAACAAACCAATTTATTTGGGAAAATATTGAGAGCGGGGAGCCGACAAACTTTTTAAGAATCATGGTGATACCGAGCCATAAAGCATAGACAACAGTTGAAAAGAGAATATATCTCAATAAATTGACCGTATACACATTGGTCTCATTTGGTACTTTTGGAAATAAAGTTTGATGGTGAGGAATTGAAGCAGAAGCGATGAGAAAGATAAATGGATTTAGAACCGATTTAATCAAGAACATAATGACAACTTTTAAAATAATCATAAACTATTCCTCCTCTTTCACACTAAAACTTTGCCTGGTTTGGCTCATTTATCGTCGGTAAAAACATTATGACGCAGGTTCTGCACAAACTGTGTCATAACTCTTAAAAAGTACATAAGAAGTAGAATGCCATAGGGAAGTTGATAATTCAAGGAGAAATTCTTTATGGCGTATATCTATGGCGATCGAGAGCAAACAGTTTTATTT
>JBJXGI010000044.1:0-69070 GCA_046153645.1 Elusimicrobiota bacterium
CTGGACAATCTTATTAAACAAGATATTAAAGAAATCAATGAAGATGCACTGCGAGCCGCAGGGCTCACAAAACAATTACTGGCCTTTAGCAGAAAACAAATGTTGCAACCAACAACAATTAATCTTAATAGCGTGGTTCGATCCATGGAGAAGATGCTAAAAAGACTGATTGGTGAACGCATTAAATTGAAAATTCACCTTGAACCCCAACTGTTAAATATTAAGGCTGACGTGAGTCAAATTGAACAAGTCATCATGAATTTAGTTATCAATTCAAGAGACGCAATCAAATCTTCTGGCGAAATTACTATTTCAACAAGTGCTGAAAACCTTCCCGAAGAAAACAACAAGTCACATATTCTGCTTAAAGTAAAAGACAATGGAATGGGAATGGATGAAGACACACAAAAACGTATATTTGAACCTTTCTTTTCGACAAAAAAAGAAACAAAAAAAGGAACTGGCCTGGGACTTTCAACAGTATATGGGATTATTATTCAGAGTGGCGGAAAAATAAATTTTGAAAGCACCAAAGAAACAGGAACAACCTTCAAAATTTATTTTCCATCCACAGAAGAATCTATTCACAACAAAACAAAAAACCATGAACTTCTTATTAAAAAACACAATGGGACAGCAATGATTGTTGAAGATGAAGATTCTGTTCGTCGTCTTGCGGGGAGAGCCCTTATTGAAAAAGGGTATAAGGTCATTGAAGCCAAAAATGGAATTCAAGCTCTCCAACTTTGCAAAAAAAATATCGGAGCCATTGATTTATTATTAACAGATGTTGTCATGCCAAAAATAAATGGCCGAGAAGTGGCCGAAAAATTTCTATTAAGCTACAAAGATATTAAAGTTTTATACATGTCTGGTTATACTGAGGATAATTCATTTTTAAAAGAAATTTTAGAAGAGGGCGCTCATTTTTTACCTAAACCATTCTCGCCGCAAACACTCACCACTAAAGTTCAACAATTATTAAATTCAAACAACTAATAAACGGCGCTTCAAAAGTGCACGTTAAGACCAAAACGACAAATAAAACCACACAAAAAGGCAATGCTATTTCCTAAAGTCACACTCGTGGAACTGAAATCAACTTGGCGAGTAACAACATGGCGGCAAAACATAGTCACCACAAAAATGAGAACAAATATCCACCAAGGATGAGGTAGAAAAAAACAAAGCCAAACAATCAGTCGGTATAAGATAGAAATATATTTTTCTTCCGTTTCAGGGTAATCACGACCAAAAATATCTTTTTCAATAAACCAAATCGTAACCGTAGAAAAATGAGTAACAATAACGAATAAAAGACCAACATACGGCCAAGTATTCTGAACAGCTTGCGTGCTATGGGGAGATATAAACCACAAGACAGCCAAATGAACAGCTTGATCCCATATATAAAACACAGTGCTATCTTCCCAGCCCTGATTGATTTGTTTTACCCGAAACCAATCTTCAACAAAATGTAAAAAACCCGCTATAGAGATACCAACCCACCCATTAAAATTCATCCCACCAATAGAAAACCAAGTCTGATTTAAAAAGGGCCAGCATAAAACAATGTAGCTAATGGGATGAAGGAGGACATGGACCAATAACCCCATAAAACTGCGTCGTTTCCACTCCGCAATGAAGTTCGTTTGAAAAGTAAAATCGGCCAAAAAGTGACCGAATAATAAGCGAATAAACACTTCCATATTAATGAATGAAGGATACTAGAAGAGATATTTGAAAACAAGAGGCTAACCCTGTGACTTTTAACACGTGGTTTGTATTGATTTAACAGGTCGTTTTTAACATTTACAACGCCGAAGGGGCAACGAATAGGGAATAAACCCATTATTTGACCCTCTAAAAAGAAGCTCAAAAGGGCAGTGCGCCTGATCACCAGAGATAAATAAATCATCAAAACCATCTCGATCAAAATCAAAAACCCCATTTATTTTTAGATGTCCCGTTCCCTCTTTAAGAGAAACTTTTGTTTGAAGAAGAGTCTCAAGCCTCTGATCAGACCAGGAAAGAAGAACTTCAGAGCTCAGCCCTTCATCGTCTGGGGTTAAATTTTTTCGTTTTAACCAAATAAGTGTTGTAGAAGACGAGTGACTCAATTCATAGGACTCAGTTGAAAATTCATCCAAAAAAGGGATTTGTTTTTTCATAACAATTCTCAGATTGTCTCCCAATGGTATTTTCTTTAAAGACTCAACAGAATAAAACTGAACAGTGCCGCTGGAGAGCTTGAGATCGGTTGTAAAAAAAATAGGATTTTCTATAAGAGGTTCGTCTAACACAGCTTCTAAAGTAAAGGGTCGATCCGTTTCGCATTGATTTAACGATCGTCGTATTTGAAAACCGGCAATGGTAACGTGAGAAATGTTTGTTTTTCCTACCGCTGTCATCATATCATCGGGACGCACCAAACAATGATCAATAAAATACTGTCTTAATTTCAAATTTGAAAAATCAAGAGTCAAAATATTTCCGTGGAATTGATCGGTTGCTATATCTAGAAACTCATCTAATTCAAGGCCCGTGCACAAAGGAAGGGTGGCCAGTTCCATTCGATCAGAAAAAATTTCTACGGTTTGTTTATCTCCACTTAAAGTCGTTTCGGGTAAATCTCCATCACGATCTTTCCAGAGTTCATCCTCTTGTTGTTTTGCCACTATCAGATTTTCAATTTGATCATCATCGGTGGAGGCAAAAAGAAGAGAAGGATGGGATGCCATAAAAAACAACATCATGACCCGAGGCAATATCAACAGAAAAAACTTTATTCTTCTGACCAACAATTACTGCCCTTCCGTCATTGTGGATTTAACAACTTTAAAATCTTTGCTTTCTAGCATGGCCCGTGTCATGATGTCTCTGACTTGAATTAAGTTTTTGCTTCTCACCAGTTGATCTCTCCAATAAGCGGCATTGGTCACACCTGCAATATACCACGCACCAATACGTCTCATATGAAAAACAGCTTTTTGCTCACCTTCATACAAGGCTTCAAGTTCCATATGTTCGAGAACGGTTTGTAAGCGTTCTTCTCTTGTTGGAAGAATTGGCTTTTTTCCTTCAAAAAGTTCATCATGAATTTGAGAAAAAATCCAAGGGTTGCCAAGACCGCCACGACCAATCATCACCCCGTCGCATCCACTGATTTCTTGCATACGTTTGGCATCAGCCGCGGTTACCACGTCCCCATTTCCAATCACGGGAATTTTAACAGCGCGTTTTACTTTTCCAATAGCTTCCCAATCAGCAACACCACTGTATCCTTGGGCTTTGGTTCGACCATGCACAGTAACAGCAGACACCCCGCAATCTTCCGCCACTTTTGCCATTCGAACAGCTTCGTCACCAGAAGGATCATCAAAACCTTTGCGAATTTTAATGGTCAGTGGAATTTTTTTTAACACTTTTACAACTTTGGTAAAAATATGAGCTGCTTTTTGAGGTTCTTTTAATAACGCTGACCCCGAACCAATAGCAGTAATTTTCCTGACCGGACAACCCAAATTCAAATCGAGCAAATCAAAACCCTTCTCTTCAATTCTTTCAGCGGCAGCGGCCATAATATCGGCATCACACCCAACCAACTGCGCCCCTAAAGGAGAATCTGCCTCTATGGTTTTTAATAAGTTATGAGACTTACCACTATCATGCATGAAACCATTGGCTGAAATCATTTCCACAAAACAAAAACCCATCCCACGTTTACGCGCTACCATGCGGTAAGCAAGGTCGGTACAACCAGCCATCGGAGATTGAATGATAGGGGATTTAATTTTAAGAGATTTTAATTGGAACATAAAAAGTAGCGGGGGCCGGAATCGAACCGACGACCCAGGGCTTATGAGTCCCTTGCTCTACCAACTGAGCTACCCCGCCAAAATTAAGAACGTAGGCGGAATTTTACTTTTTTCGAGGATGTTTTGTATGTAAAAAAGAATTCCGCTCTAGTCAACTTAAGGCATACGCAATTCTTTGCAGAAAGTAGCAAAAGGGAGAACACGTATTCCTGTCGTGCTATGGATAAAATCTTTTTCTCCAAGATGCACCTGATAAAAAACGGGAATGGGTGTACGCTCTTGGAAATAAATAGCCGACGCACTCACCGATCGTTCACCAGTTTTGCATTCCACAGCAAATTCAGGCTTATTATCTCGAAGCACCACAAAATCAACTTCCCGCCTATCTGTATCTCGAAGAAAACGTAACTCCATTCGGTATCCCTCCGTATCTTCAATCCAATGACAATATTTAAGAAGCTGAGAAGCCACCAGATTCTCAAAACGAGGCCCGTCTTCGGTTATATGCGACCAATCCCAAAAATACAGTTTCTGTTCTTTGCGCACGGCGCGAATCCGTGAAGCGCCATAAGGAGGAATTCGAAAACAGACAAACAATCGCTCCAAAATTGAGATCCACCTCTCTACTGATTCATGAGAAACTTGGAGTAGGTTTCTTAAATTCCCTACCGAAAGAGGGGACCCCACACAAACAGGCAAATGAGCCACAAGCGCTTCTACCAGCGAAATCTCTCTTACTTGTTCAAGATCACGTAAATCTTCCCTTAAAATGCGATCGGTATGCTCTCGAAGCCAACGACGGTGATGTGTTTCATCCGCGCGAAAAAGAGGTTCTGGAAATCCGCCAAACTTGAGCAAGAGAGGGAGGCCTTTGGGGTCTACTGTAGGGTCAAATTCTCGTAGAGAAAAAGGATGAAGTCGAATAAAATGATAGCGCCCTGCTAAAGAATCTCCTCCCTTGCGGTAGAAATCTAAACGCGCTGAGCCTGTTACCAAAATAGAGAGTCGGGACTTATTTTTATCATAAAGGCCTTTTACCAGATTGCGCCATTTTTGATATTTGTGAATTTCATCAAGAACTAAAAGTGATTCGTGAGAAGGCAATTGGTGATTCAATAATCGATGACGATCCTCTAAATCATCCCAATTGAGATAAGCCGAGTGGGTCTCATTAGCGCCAATACCCAGAAGCCCCAGCGCCAACGTGGTTTTTCCAACCTGCCTTGGCCCTCCTAAAAAAACCATCTTTTGTTTTAAATCAGAACGTAAGGAGGCGTTGATATAACGGGAATAAGCAGATTTGGAGTTATTAGTTTTTTCAGACATACCCTATTTTACTCATGAGTAAAATCGTGTCAATATGATTTTTAACATGAGCCCCTGCTAAACAGGAAAAACGTGGAAAGCGGTGATTCCCACAAAAACCTCACGCCCTTGATCAAACCCACTGGCAATAGATACACCCTTGGGGACATCAGCGATAATTTCTTTATCTCCCCCCACATGAAGCGATAATTCCATGGAGGCCCCTCTGAATCTTAGTTTGGTAATTTTTCCCGGCACCTGAAGAGTTTCAGGTACAGAACTAACATACACATCATGCGGACGAAAGTAAATTCGCACTTTTTGGCCCACGGGAAGACCGGGAACGGTAAACCGAAACGGGCCCCAGGTCACCAAATCAGGACCAGTGACATTGGATTCAATAAAATTCGTTTCACCAACGAATTCCGCGACAAATTGACTCGCCGGGCGATCGAAAATATCTAAGGGTGAACCTGTTTGCTCTATGCGGCCCTGATTCATCACAAAAATGGTGTTTGCAATTTCCATCGCCTCTTGTTGATCATGCGTGACAAAAATGGTGGTCACGTGTGTCTGCTCATGCAACCGAACAATCCATTCTCGCAGTTCTTCGCGCACTTTTGCATCCAGAGCGCCAAAAGGTTCATCTAAAAGTAAAACACTTGGATGTGGAGCCAAGGCGCGCGCTAAAGCCACACGCTGCCTTTGCCCTCCCGACAATTGATTGGGATAGCGGTGCCCCAATCCATCTAATGACACCAAACCAATAAGCTCTGAAACACGCTCTTGAATTTCAACTTTGGTGAAATTTCGAACTTGTAAACCAAAAGCGATATTTTCAGCCACAGTCATGTGCCTAAAAAGGGCATAGTGCTGAAATACAAACCCAATATTTCTTTCTCTGGCAGTTCGAGCTGTGGCTTCTTTCCCTGTAATTAAAATCTCCCCCGAATCGGGAATTTCAAGGCCTGCAATCATACGAAGAAGTGTACTTTTTCCAGAACCGCTGGGCCCCAACAAAGCAACCAATGAACCCGACTGCACATTGAAACTGACATTTTCAACAGCAGCCAAACGACCAAATTTTTTACTTAAGTTTTGAACTTGAATACTCATATGTGCGCTCTTTTTTCAATAATAACTTTAACGATAAGGGTAATAATTGATAAAAACGCCAGCAAAGAGGCCACTGCAAAAGAGGCCACAAAGCTGTATTCATTGTAAAGAATCTCCACATGCAATGGGATGGTATTGGTTAATCCTCGAATATGCCCCGATACCACCGACACCGCGCCAAATTCACCCATCGCGCGAGCATTACACAGAATAATTCCGTATAAAAGCCCCCATTTGATATTGGGAAGTGTCACTTTTTTAAATATTTGCCACCCATTGGCTCCCAACACCCAGGCCGCCAGTTCTTCATCTGTCCCTTGGGCCTGCATGAGTGGAATAAGTTCTCTGGCCACAAAAGGAAAGGTAATAAACCAAGTGGCGAGCACAATACCTGGCCAAGAAAAAATAATTTTTATTCCATGATCTACAAACCAAGGGCCCACATATCCGTGGGCGCCAAAAACAAGAACAAAAATCATCCCAGCAATAACAGGCGAAACAGAAAAAGGTAAATCAATCAAAGTGATAAGAAATGTTTTCCCCTTAAAATGAAACCTTGTTATCGCCCAAGACGCGCACAAACCAAATAAAATATTAAGTGGCAAAACAATTATTGTTGTTAACAGCGTTAATTGAATAGCCGACCATGCCATGGGCTCTGAAATGGCTTCAATGTAGAATGAAAAACCTTTTCGTAAACCCTCAAAAAAAACAGAAAAAAGTGGCAACAAAAGAAACGCGGCAAAGTAAAACAATGTAATTCCGATGAGAATTTTCTGAACAATTTTTGGTTCAGTTAATTCTTTTGAAACCGCTGAAACTTTTTGCCCTCGCAATCGAGAGATGGTACTGGCCATATTAATACAGCTCCTTTAGTTTTGACCCTGGCGGGAACGACTCCACCACTGGAGAAAATTAATGAAAAGAATTAACAAAAATGAGGTGAGTAACATCACAACCGCAATCGCCGTCGCCCCGGGGTAATCAAATTGTTCTAGTTTGGTCATAATTAAAAGAGGAGTGATTTCCGTTTTCATTGGCATATTTCCTGAGATAAAAACAACTGATCCATATTCCCCCAACGCACGCGCAAAAGCCAGCGAAAAACCCGTCATTAATGAGGGTAACAATACCGGAAACACCACATGTCGAATGGTTTGCCAACGATTGGCCCCCAACGTGGCGGCCGCTTCTTCCATATCTCGATCTAAATCTTCTAACACAGGCTGCACAGTTCTTACAACAAAAGGAAGCCCAATAAAGGTAAGAGCAATCCAAATTCCAATGGGAGAATAGGCAGATTCAATCCCAAGTGGAAATAAAAATTTTCCTATCCAACCATCTTTCGAATATAAAGTGGTTAATGTAATACCGGCAACAGCGGTGGGAAGGGCAAAAGGCAAATCAACAATGCCATCAATTATCTTTTTCCCTGGGAATGAATATCGAACGAGTACCCAAGCAGCAATAAGCCCAAAGAAAGCGTTCACCAGAGCTCCCAAAAAAGAAACAGTGTAAGTTAGCTTGAGAGCCGCAATAACGCGAGGCGCCGTTACCACTCCCCAAAAACCAGACCACCCTAGAGTGGATGTTTTGAAAAATAATGTCGATAACGGCAAAAGAATAACCAAACTTAAAAACAAAATGGTCATCCCCATGGTAAAACCGAAACCGGGGAGAACCCCTCGGTTTCGGTTTGAAAAAAACAACATGAACCTATCTGCCTTCCTAATTAAGTCCGGGCTGAGGAGTGACTCTCAAATAAGGTTTTATGGCTTTATACCCTTTTGGAAAAAGACGCTTAATTTCTTCTTCATCTTTGAGCGCTGGGACAATAATGACATCTTCCCCTTGTTTCCAATTGACGGGCGTGGCCACTTTGAAATTATCCGTCAGTTGCAGCGAATCAATAACCCGAAGAATCTCTTCAAAATTACGCCCTGTGCTGGCCGGGTAAGTAATAATTAAACGAGCTTTTCTATTGGGATCAATAACAACAACAGAACGCACCGTAAAAGTATCGCTGGCATTGGGGTGAATGAAATCATAAAGAAGAGATACTTTTTTGTCCGCGTCTGCCAGAAGCGGAAAGTTAAGCGCTGTTCCTTGAGTTTCTTCAATATCTTTAGACCAAGCGTTGTGATCTTTTAAAGGGTCGACACTCAAACCAATCACTTTCACCCCTCTTTTTTCAAACTGCGGTTTTAGTCTTGCGACTGCGCCTAATTCAGTGGTACAAACAGGCGTAAAATCTCTCGGATGAGAAAACAAAACCACCCAACTGCTATCCGCCCACTGGTAAAAATCAATAGGTCCATCGGTAGAATCTTGTGTGAAGTTTGGAACAACATCTCCTAATTTAATACTCATAATACAGCCTCCTCATAATACACCGCTCGCATGGGCATAAAAAAACCCATGCCAACGATTCGCTGACACGGGTTAGAAAAATAGGTTCTATCTCCGCCGCTTTAGCTCCTGTTTAGGAAACTTCTATTTTCTACTCTCTATTTTCTAATTTCATTTTTGAAATTAGCACTTAGAAATTTGATATTAGAAGTGACACTCGGCCGGTGCAAGTTGGACTTTAAATTTCCGCCGTTTGAAACTGAAAATAATGTTACTACATTTCTTATTTAAGTCAAGAAAAGTTTCAGTGGATAAATATACACTTAATTAGCATAGTAAGTCGACAAAATGACGACATACTATGCTATAATAGACATATTATATGGACAGCATCAACCTTCTCAGAAAATGCATTCCTCACGAAGAGTTTGACTACCAGACTGTCGTTGCCATTTTAGGGAATTATCAACATCCGCGGGATAAAATCACTTCTTTACTACGAAAAAAAGAAATCATCCGCATCAAAAAAGGAATTTATATTTTTGGAGAAAACAATGCCCGTGAGTCTTTTTCCAGAGAGGTTCTTGGGAATATGCTCTATGGCCCGTCTTATATTTCATTAGACTACGCGCTCCATTATCATGGCCTTATCCCTGAACGGACAGAGGCTATCACTTCGGTGACAACAGGCCGCAAACGCCGATTTTCAACACCAGTGGGTTTATTCTTCTACCAAACCATTCCTCTCAAAGCCTATCCTTGGGGAATAAAACGTATTGAGTTGTCTGACAACCGATCCTTTTTTATCGCCAGCGCTGAAAAAGCCATCGCTGACAAAATATACACAGACCGTGGCACCGCAATTCGAAGTCAAATTGAAATAAAACAATATATTCTAAAACATCTGAGAATAGACGGTCATAAACTCAAAGAGTTAAACACATCTTTACTCCTCAACATCGCCAAACAATATCGATCACAAAAAATATTTTTATTAAGTAAATGGATTGAACATTTCAACAAAGGATCTGAAAAGCATGAATGACGTTATTAAACAGATGTTGGAACGTTACGATTATCGTCGATTAGAAGATGCTAACCAAGCATTAAGGGAAATCTTGCAAGAAATTGCTCTCTTGGGTTTGTGGCGGGCAAAATTTTTTGAAAAAGCGGCTTTTTATGGTGGAACCGCTCTGCGAATCCTATATAACCTTGACCGCTACTCCGAAGATCTCGATTTTTCTCTTATGCAGCCGGATTTGGAATTTGATCTTTCTCAATACCTAAACGCTTTAGAACGAGAAATAAGATCTTTTGGATTTGATGTGACCGTCACAAAAAAAGAAAAAACTAAAACAAGTCAAATTCAATCAGCCTTTATGAAAGCAGATACTCAAAAACACCTTATTTTAATTGAGTCTTCTGAAAAAATAGGTCGACAAATACCTGCGGGACAAGCTCTCAAAATAAAAATTGAAGTTGATACCAACCCCCCTTTGGGTTTTAAAACAGAACCAAAATTTCTTTTACGACCCATTCCATTTTCAGTAAAAGTTTTTACCTTACCAGACCTCTTTGCTGGAAAAATGCATGAGGTCTTATGTCGACGTTGGAAAAACAGAGTGAAAGGCCGCGATTGGTATGACTTGGTTTGGTACGCCGCAAATCATCCGCAACTTCATTTGGCACATTTAGAAAAAAGAATGCTTCAAAGTGGCCATTTAAAACAGTCAGAAAAACTCACGTCAAAACGTTTCTTCTCAATGACATCTAAAGCCATTGATTCTCTTAACGTAGAACAAGCGCGGCAAGAGGTTGAACCCTTTGTTAAAAACGCAGATTCCCTCCAAATATGGTCAAAGGTTTTTTTTCGAGATGTTGTTAGCCGAATTCGACCGCAATAAAGGTACAACTACGCTTGTGCCAAAATCTTTCTCATCAATTTATCTAAATCTTCTAACTTTTGGATTTGCTCGTGCTCAAACTCGATCACCAAAGGATTCGGCGTATCCGTTAACATGAGGTAGATTCTAAAACGGTCTCCTGACTTTGACAGTGGGGCACTCTTAAAAATCAAATGAGGATTTCGACATTTTTCAATAAGCAAATTCCTCCCCATGAAATGGGGAGGATGAAGGTGGGGAATGAATTGATATTTCCTTATAAGAACTTTCGAACCACTTCTAAAACGCCTGCCATGTTGCTTAATACCTGATTGTTCCAAAAGCGAAGAACAGTAAACCCTTTCGATTTTAAATACCGCGTTCGAATATCATCATAGTTGGTTTGTAAAGCATACTATCCCCCGTCGACTTCAATAATGAGCTTCTTTTCAATACAAATGAAATCAACGATATAAGGTTTAATCACATGTTATCTTCGAAACTTATATTGGTTTTGTTGTTTGTTTCGCAGGTGATACCAATGAAGCTTTTCAGATTTGGAAGAATTATTTCTCAGAGAACGTACATTATCGTAGATCATATTTTCCTTTCATAGTTAAGTTTAGGAAGGGAAAATTTGAGAATGTTAACGGTGAGATTTTAGGTTATTTTAAAAAGGAAAAATCTATTTATTCCCCACCTTTATCCTCCCCATTTCATGAGGAGGAATTTATCTATCGAAAGCCATGAGAATTCTAGAGATTTGCCAAGGTCAGGAAATATGGTCAAAGGTTTTTTTCGAGATGTTGTTAGCCGAATTCGACCGCAATAAAGGAATGACTACGCTTGCATCAAAATCTTTCTCACCAATTTATCTAAATCTTCTAACTTTTGGATTTGCTCGTGATCAAACTCGATCACCAAAGGATTTGGCGTATCCGTTAACATGAGGTAGGTTCGAAAACGGTCTTTTTCTCTCTTGAAATCGATTTGAGGAATGTTTGAAAAATCTAAAAAGGCTCTGAATTCTTTTTTCATAGATGCAGGGGCAATAAAACGAAAGAGACTATATTGTAATTCATCTTCTGAAATGACCCCCTTTTTAAATGCGACCGATAAATTCATAGCCTGCTTTTCATCATAAATCTCAATACTGACATTGGCAGGTGCAGACGCTTTTAACTTTTCCAACTCAGAACGTATTTGGGAGTTTTTACTCACCAAACGGAAAATAACAGGCATGTTCTTTTTTCCTGCTTCTTTAATTTCATTTCGAGCCAATTCAATTGATTCTTTAACATTCGTTTCACCAATAAACTGAACAACAATTTGGGGACGACTGAGATTTTGAGCTATTTCTGACCTTGGATTTTGAATTTCTCGCATGAGCCCGTGGAGTGACCCACCAAAATAAGCGCGGCCTGATTTCTTTTCTCCTGTTAATACAAACCGCACCAAATCACCAAATTGATGCAGCTCTTCCGGATGATCAACCAAATGACGAGATACCAATTCTGCGATGTTGCCAATGCGAGTGCCGGTGTTTTCGCTTGAGGTTAACTGCCCTATTTCTAAATTGAGCGGAGTGCCCTCTACCACCTGAAGCAATAGGTTTCGTAATTGAATTTGATCATCCCGGTCATAAAGTAAAGGAGAAACTTGAGTCAAAACTTCGTTTTTCTTTCCACCAGATATGAAACCGATGAAAGTAGCTGCAGTTTGCTTAACCCATCCCAGTACGGTGCCATCGTCTGCGCCTGGAGCGGGTCGTTGTGAAGCTTTGCTCTTCTCAACTAAAGCAGCTATTACCCCCCAGAAAGTGTCATTGGCAACTTGTGGCGATTTATCTTCACCTATATCTCGAAGGTAATAATTCCTTGCAATAATCAGTGCTTGAGCCAATTGAGAGAAAATAATTTCATTCTTTGCTGCCTGTTGAATCATTTCGTAAATGTCTTCGAATTTTATTTGGAGATCAGGGTTATTATTAAATACCTGTTCGAAAAGAGCACTGATCATCGAATCTGCCATCATCTTTGCATCATTCGATGGCGCATTTTCTTTAAATAACAATAATACGGAGCCTAATCTTTCAGGGTTATTTACTAATGATGCATTAAGCGGTGTTGCCAAAATAAATAATCGTAAATTCTCTAAGGTTAAAAGAGAAGAGTCCGCGACCAGAACATGCCGGAGAACAAAGGAATATAAATCAGGATGCGAAGCCAGCCATGGTGCCAGTTTCCCTGTAAAGGTCGTAAATATTTCACCAAAAACAACTTTATCACTCACTTTGAAATATCCGGCAGGGACAGTTTTAAAAACATCCACTAAAAGAATAACAACCTTTCCTTGAGTATCCTTACTAGCAGGATCATTTTCGGAATGGTTTTTTATTACAGAAATTAAAAACTTTAAGACGTTATTAGATAAAACCAGGTTGTTTTCATCAAAAATATCTGCAGATAATAATGGGAAAAATTCCCTTAACATTAATAACCCATCCGAGTCAATAGGCCACCGGATAAGAGTGTTCATTGTTCTTGAAATAAATTCATTATCATCTTTTCCAAAATATTCTCTGGGAATTGTTGGCATTAAGCAAAGCAGGAAAAAAACAATTTTAGTTCTGTTATTCGAAACAGATTTTTCAAGCAAATATTTAATAGTTTTCTTCAATAAATCTTTATCATTTTCATTAAAAAAGTTCCCTTGCACAAAATTAGAAACCCAGTCATCCAAAATCGATAATATTATATTGAAATCATCCCCTGTTGTTTTTTGAAGTCTATTCATCAAGCTAGAGACAATCATTTTTTGCAAGACAAGGTTGGCCCTCGAGAACTTAATACCACTAAAGATTTCAATATTTCTCTTCTCGTTCCCTGATTTAATAATCGTTATCACTGATAATAAAGCAGCCACACTGAAGAGAAGAATAAGAACCATCCCACTTGAGAACCAGGGAATAACAGCCGGAAGGCCAAGCACGAACCCCCCTAGGATAATCCAGCTTATCGATTGCCATAAATAGACCTTCAATTCATTTTTTATTCCGTATTGATGTAATTTTTCATGTAATGGCACCAATAACAGGTTAAGTACAACAAGAATGTATAACCGAACAAACCAATGGCCAACTTTTTTAAATGAAGAAGCGTTTTGAGGAAGGGGACTTAAGAAATAGTAAAAAATGGGATTAACTTGGAAAACTTTAACTTTAGGATCATATTGAATAAAATTTGTTCCTGACACTGGAAAAACAGGCACTCCCCACAACGTGAGTATCGACGAAGGCCCCCTGGGTAAATATTTCTCAAATAATTTACCAGAAACAGAAAAACCAAAGACCACTCCCAAAAGAACAAAGAAACATAAAGCTGGCATCACGAGAAGCACAAGTAACCCTTTTATGACAGGTTCAGCATGCCAACCGTACACACTCCACGCAATCAAAACAGCCACCAACGCAATAACAATAGAAACACCAAAAGCGGCAAGCGAATTTTTTAAGTTGATGGGGTTTACAGCCCGTTGAGAAGCTTTGTGCCTTTCAACTAAAGTACTGATCGCGTACCAAAAAGAATTACTCGCTGCCACGGATGATGTTTTGACATCAACAAGGAAACCATTGCGCAGCATAATAAGCGCTTGAGCCAATTGACTGAAATTAATTTTGCTTTCCGCGTACTTCCATATCATTGCGGCAACCTCTTCAAAATTAATACTTAATTTCTCTTCTCCTGGTGAGGGCTCTGGCAAGGGAATCGGAAGGGTGTTCAGATTTTCATATAAAGCTCCCTTTATCGCATCCGCCACTGACTTGACTTCCTCAGAAGGAGAATGGAGGTAAAAAGACACCAATATATTCGCCAAATTTGATCTTCCAACACCACGACTATTCCAACCGGTCAATGGAATTGAAACAATAAACAAGCGTAAATTCTCTAAAGTTAAAAGAGAGGGGCATACTCTGAATAAAGTTCCTAGTCCCTTAACTTCTAGTGATACCGGACTACTGAAGTTCCCAGGCATTTTAGTCATCAAATGGCTCAATAGATCTCCAAAAATAATTTGATCATCAACATCAAAAAAACCATTGGGGAGCTTACCAAGCAGTAAGTCCAAAGCATTACTTGATTGGTTCAAAAGGTTTCGACTGAGAAGAGTTTCTTCCGACTGAGCCTTCATGGCGTCACTTAAAAAAACTACAATTTTTTTGATCAGATCTTTATTACTCGGAACAAAAAAATCTTTGTCTACTAATTTAAAAAAATCTTTTAAAAGGACAACCTGGGGATCATCATTTAGATTTAAAATTACACTCTCCGTTACTTTTAAAATAAATTCTTTATCTTCTCGTGTAAAATATTTAGCGGGAATTTTTTCAAATAGCCTCATTAAAAATAAGTTTATACCCTTCCTATATTCTGAATTTGATCTATTGAGCAAATTCTCAATGACAATTTTCAGAAAACCTTTATCGTCTTTATCAAAATAATTATTATTTATGTTAGAAAGAATAACTGACGTGAGGCGCATGTTCTCCTCAAGAACGGATTCATCGGCCTGTTGAAAATTATTCATCAAAGTTTTAATAATGGCTTTTGTTAAAGACTTATTATCATGAAAAAACCTGGTCAAATCAATAATCTTAAAAATTCTCGCATTTCTCTTTTGCCGCCCTGATTGAATCATCGTTACCACCGATAATAAAGCGGCCATACCTAATAGTCCCATGAAAACGCTCGAACTGGTTAGCCATGAAACCTGTGCTGGCAGCCCAATAATCGAGCCGGCCAAAATAATCCACAACATAAATTGTAAGAGATAAACAGTCCATTCACTTTGTTCGCCTTTGACATGTGATTTTTCATGAAATGGCACGAGCAATAAATTGAGCAGCACAAGAATAAAAAATCCTATCAAGCGATGGATTATTCGTTTGAGTAAAAATGTATTTTTTGATGGTGGGCTTAAGAAATAGTGAAGAATTGGGTTGAGCTGGAAAACCTTTATGGCAGGGTCATATTGAATCAAGTGGGTGCCTGACACCGGGAATGCAGGCACACCCCATAAAGAAATGAGGGGTGAAGGCCCTCTCGGCAAATACTTTTCAAAAAGTCGACCAGAAACGAAGAAACCAAGTACCACACCAAAAAGAATTGAGAAAAAAACAGCTGGTAGTAACATAAGAGTAAACAACCCTATTTCCATTCCTCCCAAACGCCAACCATTGACTCCCCACGCCAAACCAACCGCCACCATCGCCAGTGCAAGAGAAATCCCAAAAGCTGCGGCTGAATTTCTTAAGTTGATGGGATTGGGTTTTGTAGCATCACTGGAATTTTGAGAAGCTTTATGGGCAGCAATCAATTTAGACACCACATCCCAAAAGAAACCTTCCGCTGCTTCTTCTGAGGATTTTTTTTGATCTATGTAACCACGCCATGTCGTCGAAAGGGTTTGAATTAATAAATCGAAACTATTGACGTCTTTAGAAAGGTCGATTAACATTTCGATGAAATCTTTATTATTTACCAAAGAGGATTGGTTATTTAATACTTGATTAATGGCATTTGCGAAAGGTGAGACCGGGTTCTCATCGGACTGCGATCCCATGAAACGAATGAAATCTCTTTGCCAAGGACGAAAATGGTGATCCAGGTTTTGGGCGAAAGAACTGACAAACAACCGCACATTTTCTCTATTAAATATTTTATCTAAAGCTTCCTGAATTTCCCTTTTTAATTTTTCTTTGACGATTTTAGTTTGGAGACGAGTGAGCATCTCGACTTGTGGATGATTTTCATAACTTATTGTGTTTGAATCAAACGCAGTGATATCTTTTATTGTTTCATCATCTAATCCATCAAAATACCCAGGAGGAGTTTTTTCTATAAGTAGTAGTAAATTATCTCTGGTCCTAGCATCGAACTTGAAGAAGTATTTAAAATTATCGTTGAAAAATATTTTCAACTTCTCATCTGGTGAAATATCAATAGTTTTAAGGAATGAATGTATCAAGGGAATTCCCAGATTTTCGATTGAATTATATCGCCAATTTTTTTCAAAGTATTGAACCCATAAACCAAATATTTCTTGGATGAAATCAACATCCTCATCACTTTCACCATTGAAAATATTTTCAGAAACTTTAGGCATAAACGCGCTTAAGAGTTCAAGTTCCATTTGAACCGTACCGTCAAATTCTTTATCTACCAATAGCACACTGAATCTTTTTACAATTTCCCTAAGAAGATCCTTATTAATGTCGTCAAATGAATTTGATTCTATTATCTGCTTTAAAATATTGTACGGCCGAAAATCGTTATTTTTTCGTTTATCCAAATTCCGAGTTAAATCGCCCATTACTTTTCTAAGAAAATCTTCATTATTTTTATTAAAAAAAGAATCATTTAATTTCTTAGAAAAAGACTCCAAAATACTCATTGCTCGAGTTTGAATAAGAGGATCGGGATTTTCCAAATCTTCCAATACCGTTGCCATCAACTCTTCAATAAATTTTTGATCGTTTTTGTCGAATAATTTGTCTGGTAAAGATGAAAGAAATTTAAAAAACAAATCGTAACCCAGATCGTATCCTTGCACCATCGGTCCATTCTTTAAATGCGTTATCCAATTCCAAAGGAGTTCTTTTATAAGTTCTTTATCATTAAAATTAAATAAAGTATGGGAAATAACATTCTGATTGAAGCGTAGCACTTGCAAACTTTCCAATTGAACTTTTTCATTTTTGTCAGATAAATTTGAGACTAAAACCCGAATCATTTCTTTTCGAAGAATTGGGGATGTGCCCCTTAATCCCATATATTTTCTAAGAATTTCTAAATCGTCTTTTTTTATATTTCTATATATCAACATGAACAAAATAATGATTGAAGGAAAGATAATAAACAGTGTTGCTATATCTGGACAGACATAAACCATCCCACTCAACATTCCCATTAACATAAGAACTTGAAACCCAAAAGCAAAGAATTCATCTTCCCAATAATCCGAATGAAAGAATCCATGAAAACGTTCATGTAGCGGAACCGCCAATGCAAAAAGAATAAAATGAAGAGTCAATCTTATAGCAAAGTGGATAAGCCTTCTGAAAGAAGAAGCATCTTTAGGAGCGTCACTTAGAAAATAGTGTAACACAGGATTAAGCTGAAAAACTTTACCATCTGAAACATATTGAATAAAACTGGTGCCGGGGACAGAGCGAGCGGGGTAACCCCATAAAATAAAGATAGGGGGCCCTGTTGGAAGAAAGCTTTTCCCTACTTTGGTCGCTATCATAAAACCAATGACCAAAAACATCTGCATTAAGAAAAAGAGGGGCACCACCAATAAAAGAACCAACCCTCGCCCACTTGGATTCCAATCCAATAAACCCACACCAATACCCCAAACAGCAAACGCCAGAGCAGAGATCACCCCAAAAGCTGCGGCTGAATTTTTTAAGTTGATGGGGTTTGAGTTATCTTCTGAAGAAGCCTCTTGAGAAGCTTGGCCCATCTTGACTAAAGCAGCTATTACCCGCCAGAAAGCGTCATTGGCAACTTGTCGCGATTTACCTTTATCTATATCTTCAAGGTAAGCATTTCTTGCGATGATCAGCAGTTGGGCCAATTGAGAAAAAGTATCTTTATTCTTTGACGCCGTTTGTATCATTTCGTAAACGTCTTCGAATTTTATTTGGAGACGAGGATCATCATTAAACGACTGCTCCCAAAGAGCACCGATCATTGAATCTGCCAACATCTTTACATCATCAGATGACGCAATGACTTTAAATAACACCAATACTGAACCTAACCTTTCAGTGCTATATAATAATGACGTGTTAAGTGGTGTTACCAAAATAAATAATCGTAAATTTTCCATAGTTAAAAGAGAAGGGTCTGCGGTTAAAGTATTTCGGATGACAGAGAAATACAAGTCAGAATCTGAAGCCAATATTGGTGCCATCTCCCCTGTAAAATAAGCAAATATTTCACCAAAAACAACTTTATCACTCACTTTGAAATACCCGGCAGGGGCAGTTTCAAAAACACTCGCTAAACAAATAAAAGCCCGTTCATGAGTAAGCTTATCACTATCATTGTTTCCGGTATTTTTTTTCATTACAGAAATTAAAAATTTTAAGACACCATGAAATAGATCCTCGTTGTCTTTATCAAAAACATCTGGGGATAATAAAGGTAAAAAGTCCTCTAACATTAATGATCCATCTAAATCAATAGGCCACTGAACCATAACGTTTATTATTCTAGAAATAAAATCGTTATCATCTTTTCCAAAATATTCTATGGGAATTTTTGGCATTAACGAACTCAGGAAAGAAACAATTGTAATTCTGTTATTCGAATCGGAGTTTTCAAGCAAATATTCAATCGTTTTTTTCAGCAAATCTTTATCGTTCTGATTAAAATAATTTTCTGCGTCAGAGTTATAAGCCCATGCACTCAAACCTGTAAGAGCTCTTTTCAAATCATCTCCTTTTGTTTTCTGAAGGCTATTCATATATACAGTGATAATGACTTTTTGTAACGAAAAGTTGGCATGCTGGAGCCCAATACCACTCAAGATTTCGCCATTTTTTTTCTCATTACCTGAATTAATAATCGTTATAACGGATAATAAAGATGCCAAACCAAAGAAGAGGGCAAGAACGGTAATACTTGAAAACCATGGAATAATATTCGGAAGATAAAGCACGGATCCCACCAAAACAAGCCAAAGTAAAAATTGTACCGTATAAACAGTAAATTCATTACCCTCACCTATGACATGTGCCTTTTCGTGAATCGGGACCAATAATAAATTAAGTACAACAAGAATGGAAAAACCAATAAACCGGTGGCCAACTTTTATAAATGGAGAAGCGTTTTGAGGAAGTGGACTTAAAAAATAATAAAAAATCGGATTGACTTGGAAAACTTTAACCGCAGAGTCGTATTGAATGAAAGTCGTTTTTGAGACAGGGAAAACAGGTACCCCCCACAACGTGAGCAGTTGCGAAGGCCCCCGGGGTAAATATTTCTCAAAAAATTTACCCGTTATAGAAAAACCAGATACCACTCCAAATAACATGAAGAATAATATTGCTGGCATCAACAAGATTTTAAATAACATCTCTGTTTCTGGTGCAGCGCGCCAACCATACACACCCCACGCCATCAAAACCGCCACAGCCGCAATCGCAGCAGAAACACCAAAAGCGGCAAACGAATTTTTTAGGTTGATGGGGTTTGGTTTTGTAGGATCCTCAGAAAGCCCAGGAGATTTATACCTAGCTATTAATTGAGACACAACATCCCAAAAGAAATCCTCTGCTGCTTTTTCTGAAGATATTTTTCCCTGTTCATACCCCCGCCAGAACATTGACAACGACTGAACTAGGGCATCAAATTGCTCAGGATCTTTAGAAAGGGCAACTAGCATTTCCAAGAAGTCTTTGTAATTTACTAAAGAGGTTTGGCTCTCTAATACTTTAATAATGGCTTTGGCGAAAGGAGGAATAGAATTATCATCAGGCTGTAACCCGATTAGACGAATGAAATCTCGTTGCCAAGCTTGAATGCCACCATCCACGTTTTGACTAAGATGATCAACAATAAACAAACGAACGTTTTCTTTAGTGAATAATTTATCCAAAGCTTTTTTAATTTCTTTTTTTAATTTTTCGTTGGTGATTTTAGATTGGAGAAGCGTGAGCACACTGGCCTGAGGAAAATTCTCATAACTTATCGTGTTTGAATGAAACGTGGCAAGCTCTTTTATTGTTTCCTCATCTAATTCATCAAGATACCCTTGAGGTGCTTTTTTTAGCAGCAACCGTAAATTATCCATTGTACGACTGTCAAACTTAAAGAAATATTTAAAATTATTGTTAAAAAATTCTTTTAACTTTTCATCTGGCAAAATATTAATAGCTTTAATGAATGAATATATTAAAGGAATTCCATCATTTTTAATTGAATTAAAAGTCCAATTTTTTTCAAAGTATTGAACCCATAGTCCAAATATTTCCTCAATAAAAGAAACATCTTCTCCATTAAAAACATTTTTAGGGACTTTTGACAAAAATTTTCCTAGAAATGTGAGTTCAAATTGAATTGATCCATTAAATTGTTGCGGCGCTAATACGGAACTCATTTTCCTCAAAACCTTCTTAACAAAATCTTTATCATTTCTTTCATATGTATATTCTGATAATAAACTCATTAACTCAGAAATTGCTTTAAAATCCCCTCCTTTTTCGATATCCCAAATTAGAGCATCCACGATTTTTTCCAATAAATTTTTATTCTGATTAAAAAAAGAAACGCTCAATTTCTGGAAAAAGTTACTCCATATTTCTAACGCTTGATAACGAACTGCTTTATCAGGATTCTTAAAGTCCGCTAAAAGCGGCAGGATTAGATCTTCAACGAATTTTTGATCATCGATTGTAAACAACCTATTTGGCAGAAATAAAATAAGTCGAGACAGTATATTGTAACTGAGACGACGTTCTTCTCCTGATATTCCGCTTATTCGATTGTAATATGCGGCACAATTCCAAAGCAGTTCTTTTATAAGCATTTTAGCATCAGGATCAAAACGAGAACCAGAAATAGGATTTACATATCTAGAACTAAGCTCTAATATTTTTAATCTATTTTTTTCATCTAGATCATCCAAGTTTGAAATCCAGATTCGAATGATTTCCATTAAAAGTAGTTTTGAAATGATCGGAGATTTCAGATATTTAATATGAATATTTAAATCATCTTCTTTAAATTTTTTATATATCAACATGCTTAAAAGAACGATACTGGGAAAAACAATGAACAAGGTCGTTATGTTAGGGAATGTATAAATTATTCCCGTAAACACGCCAACCAACACAAGGGCTTGGGCGCCAAAAGCAACCAATTCATTTTTTATACCAGCTGCATGAAGCCGTTCATGCAACGGAACCGCTAACGAAAAAAGAATAAATCGAAGAGTAAACCCAATAGAAGCATGAATAACCTTTCTAACACGAGAAGAATTTTTTGGAGCGGCACTAAGAAAATAATGGAGCATAGGGTTCAGCTGAAAAACTTTAATGGAAGGATCATATTCAATGAAATGAGTTCCCGGAATAGAACGAGCAGGGTAACCCCATAAAACAAAAATGGGTGGACCTGTGGGCAAACGATCTTTCCCTATCTTCGCCCCCACTTGAAGAAATATCGTAAAAAACATCTGGATCAAAAAGAAAACAGGAATACCTATTAATAGTGCTGTCGCTTCCCGAGAGGGGTTCAACCCAAAACCAACTCCTAGACCATAAAGTAATAATGCCAGTGCCAACGTTACACCAAAAGCTGATGCCGCATTTTTCATATTGATGGGATTTGTGGAATTTTCATTTGAACTAAGTTGGGAAGACCGATGCAATTCGATTAATGAAGATACCGAATTCCAAAAAAAATCTTCTGCCGCTACTTTTGAGCTCTTCTTTTCTTCTTCATAACCACGCCAGGCCATTGAGAGGGCCCGAACCATCACATCAAACTCTCCAGGATTTTTAGAAACGTTTATCAACATCTCCATAAAATCTTTATGCCTTATAACGGAATCTTGATCCTCTGAAACTTTAAGAATTGTCTTTATCAATAGTGGCGCGTCATCTTCATCAGATTGTGATTCCATTAAAAGCATGAGATCCTTTTGCCAAGGCTGAAGGGCAAGATCTACGTTTTCTGAAAAAGTATCCATAAATAATCGAATGTTTTCTCTAGTGAATAACTTATCAAAAACATTTTGAATTTCTTTTTTTATTTTTTCATTTGTAACTTTGGTCCGAAGACGAGCAAGCATCATGATTTGAGAATAATTCTTATACTTTATTTCTATGAAATTAAACGCGGCAAGCTCTTTTATAGTTTCTTCATCTAATTCATCAAAATACCCCTGAGGAGCTTTTTCAACAAGCACCCCTGAATTGTTGTTTGTCATCCAACTATCAAACCTAGAAAAATATTTCAAGTTTTTATTGAAAAATGTTTTTAATTTATCACCCGATGAAATATCGATAATTCGAATGAAATCAGATCGAATTTTATTATTCCGAATTAAAACATCATTCTTGTTTTTCTCAAAGTACTGCACCCACAAATCAAATATTTCCCGAATAAAAGAGGCATCTTCTTCATTAAAAACATTCGTTGAAATTTTTGACATAAACTTCCCTAAAAACTCAAGTTCGATCTTAGATGAAAACTTAAATTCTCTAGACACCATCATGACGCTGATTGTTTTTAAAATAGTTTTAATAAAGTTTTTATCATTACCTCCATATGAGTATTTACTTACTATATTAATTAAAGTAGTCAACGATACAGCAGCAATCTCTGGCTCTTTATCTAAATTCCAAATTAAACCATCTATTACTTTTTTAAAAAAGTTTTTACTATCTTCTCCAAAAAAAGGCGATCCTAATGAAAAATAAAAATGCCCCCACATTTCTATTATATGAGAACGGATTTCCGTATTGGGATTCTTTAAATCTTCAATAAACGGCGCCATGAGTTTTTCAACATTTTTCTGATCAGTATCTTGAAATAATCCATTGGGTATGCCGGCAACAAATTGAGACAACAATTCATAGCTTAAGCGATATTTTGGTTTTTCTATGCCGTCAATCTGACTGATATGAACTCCCCAATTTCGGAGGATTTCTTTTAATAACTTCATATCTGAGGAATTCCATAGCCCACGAGAAAAAATATTCTTATTTGCACGCAACACTTCTAAACTTTCCAACTGAATCTTTTCATTACCTTCCGCCAACTTCGAAACTAAAATCAGAGTTGCTTCTTTTCGAAGTTTTGGGGCTATGGTTAGCCATAAATATTTACCAAGAATTTTAATATCGTTATTTTTTAATTTTTTATATATCAACATAGCTAACAAAACGATGACGGGAAAGATAATAAACAAAGTAGATATACCAGGAAAAGCATAAACTATACCGCTAAACACGCCTACCATTACAAGGGCTTGAGCCCCAAAAGTAACTAACTCATTTCTTAAACCAGCCGCGTGAAGGCGTTCATGTAACGGAACTGCTAACGCAAAAAGAACAAAACGAAGGGTGAACCCAACGGCAAAGTGAATCAATTTTTCAATTGTAGAAGCGTCTTTAGGAACAGGGCCAAGGAAATAGTGTAAAACAGGATTAAGCTGAAAAACTTTGTGATATGGATCATATTCAATGAAATTGGTTCCCGGAAAAGAACGAGCCGGGTAACCCCACAAAACAAAAATGGGTGGCCCTGTCGGCAAAACGTTTTTCCCTACTTTGGCTGCCACTTGAAGAAAAACAGTGAGGAGCATCTGAATTAAAAAGAACACAGGAACGACCAGTAATAGCGTTGTTCCTTCTCGAGAAGGGTTTATTCCAAAACCAACTCCGATGCCATAAACCAATAACACCAACGCTAACGTTACGCCAAAAGCTGTTGCCGCATTTCTTATATTAATAGGATCTGCTGAATTCGTCTTAGCGGAAAGTTGAGAAGATCTATATCTTTCGATTAATGAAGATACCACATTCCAAAAGAAATCCTCTGCTGTTATTTCTGAAGATATTTTTTGCGTTATGTAGGCACGCCAAGTCATCCCAAGAACTTGAGATAGTTCATCAAAACTATCGTCATCCTGAGAAAAAGCTTTCATCATTTCAAAAAATTCTATTTTATCTTCAACAGAGGATTGACTTCTTAATACTTTAACAATGACATTGGCAAAAGGCGGAATATTACTTTCATCGGGCTGAGATGCAAATAATTGAAATGGCTCTAACTGAGAAGAGGTAATATTATCCTCGGGATCAAATTGGAAAAACGAACTGGAAGTAATAAAAAAATGGAAAATTTCCTTGGAAAAGAACTTATCTTGGAATTGCTTAATTTCTTGTTTTATTTCTTTTTTGGTCACCTTAGACTGCAAAAGCATAAGCATTTTATACTGATCTAAGTTATCATAGGGAGAATTCTCATACCATTTAGTCATCCCAGTAATTGTTTCTTTATTTAAATCATCAAAATATCCAGTTAACTGAAATAACAAGTCACCTAACAAATCAATGGTTTTTCGGCGAATAAACACATTTTCATATTTTAAATTTTCTGCTACTGCTGTGATTATTTCCTCAGCGAACTTTGTATCGCTTTCAACAAAAAAACCTTCAGGCAACAAGGATAAAATATTGGACACCTGATTAGAATTAGGATCTTTTGATCGAATAAAATGGGCAACTAGATTACGAAGTAGTTCCTTAACGAGTTCTTTATCATTTTCATTAAATAAAGATTCGCCACTTTCACGTAAATAAGTGCGTAAAATTATAAAACTAGCTAAACGCAATTCTTTATCGTCATTATTGAGGATTAATACCAAAAACCGAATTATTTCTTTCCGAAGTGATGAGGCATTAGTTAGAGACGTATATTCTTGAGGCGTATATTTTTTAAGAATTTCTAAATCGTCTTCGGCCATATCTCTAAACACAATAATAATTAAAATTATTACAGGGAAAATAACAAATAACATTGGCGCATAAAGATAAGCATAAACCACACCGCCGAACATCCCAAAAAGAAAAAGGGGCTGTACACCAAAAACAACCAACTCATTTCTCCAACCAGCTGCATGAAGGCGCTCATGGAAGCGAACAGCTAATACGAAAATAAGAAATCGAAAAGAAAACCCTACAACAGCATGTATTATTATTTTTGGAAAAGAAGCAGTTTTGGGGGCGGGACCAAGAAAATAATGAAGAACAGGATTAAGCTGAAAAACTTTGTGATATGGGTCATATTGAATGAAATTGGTTCCCGGAAAAGAACGAGCCGGGTAACCCCACAAAACAAAAATAGGTGGCCCTGTCGGCAAAACGTTTTTCCCTACTTTGGCTGCCACTTGAAGAAAAACAGTGAGAAGCATCTGAATTAAAAAGAACACAGGAACGACCAGTAATAGCGTTGTTCCTTCTCGAGAAGGGTTTACTCCAAAACCAACTCCGATGCCATAAACCAATAACACCAGCGCCGACGTCACCCCAAAAGCCGCTGCCGCATTTCTTATATTTATGGGGTTTGCATTATTATTTTTATCTTGGGATGTCCGATTTGCATACACCAGATGAGCAATTGTAATCCAAAAAGAATTTTCTGCCGCTGTGGGAGAAGCCTCCCGTGGATTATTTTTGGCATTCCATGCTAACTGGAGGGTTTGGAATACAAGATCAAAATCACGATCGTTTTGAGCGCTCTTCCATAACATGGCGCTGATCTTAGGAAAGTCAAAATATAGAGACTTTGTTTCTCCGTTTAAATCTGTAATATTTACGTGAAAAACGTCCGGTATATTTAACGCTTCGATGATGGCGCCAGCAGCAGAGCGTACTTCTTCTGAAGGGGCTAAATCTTTAAAAGGTTGGATTAGTTCAATATGTTCAGGTGAAAATTGAAACACCCTTTCATATTCTTTAACCGTCCGGATAATCGATTGAAGATTCTTTTTGGTGAGCAATGAAGGGCGCGCTTTCAAAAGATAAATTAACGGATTGATATGAGCTGTCATTGGATATGATGATTTGAACTTTAATTCGTTCATCAGCAAATCAAAAACTTGAACAAAAAGTGCACTTTTTTTCGGGTCATCAGTTTTAAAAAATTCAGGTGGAACCCTTGATAAAAGATATTCAAATATGGCTTCACGTTCAGACCCCGGATTGAAAAGATCTAAATTTTTGGCTACAAATTGAATAACAGTTTCAACTAACAAATCATCACTTATTGCAAATAGATCCGCTGGAGCGTCGTATAAAAATCTTTGAACGATATAAAGTCTCGCGAAAAGAATCTCGTTTGAATCATCATCTAAACCTGGAACCAAATATTGAATTTTCTCTTTGATAAAATTACTATCACTATTAAGGTAAAAAGGCCCAGAAATCTTTGACAATATTCTTTCTAAAACGCTCAAACTTCCAAAACGTAAGTGAGCATTCTTGTTTTTTGAATTGATGGCTAAAGTACCTAGCCACTCTTTGACCACTTCAGGATCCTTTGAATAAAAGTCGGCAGGGAAACTATCAAATAAGGTACTTAATACTTCAAGTTCTTTATCACTCAATTCCTTTTTATCTCTCAGCTTTAGCATCAAAGTTACAACAGCTCCCTCTATTAATTCATGAGCTATCCCAGGTTGTGAAAGCGTTTCTATAAATTGATGCAACTTATTGCTATTTATATCCTTTTCTCTAATCATGGCCATGAGCGTTAATACGGTTGAAATAACCACAAAAAGAGCCCCGATCATAAACCCTGAAGTCCATGATAACCCTTGGGAGATAAAAAGAATGAAGGCAATTCCAGATATCCACAATCCCATTTGAATCCCATACGAAGTCCATTCACTTCCGTTATTTTTGGCGTGGATTCTTTCGTGAAGAGAGATGAGTAATATGTGAAGAAGGGTTCGAATTACGAAACTGAGAAAATAATGTTTTGCTTTATTAAAAATTGATAAGTCTTTTGCAGGCGGAGCAAGAAAATAATAAAGAGCAGGGTTTAATTGATAGGCTTTCGATTCTGGATCATATTGCACAAAATCAGCTTCTCGAAATGAATATGCTGCTGTTCCCCACAACATCATAAGAGGCGGCGCATTGGGGAGATTTTTTTTATTGATATCGTCATAAACACGAATAAAAAGAACCAGCGCCATTTGCAAAATCAACAAAACAGGCACCGCTGCCAACATCACTATCGTATTCCAACCAAATGCCCCACTCGACGAATACATAAAATACCCAATCAACCCTGAAATCAATAACGTGGCAAACAAGACAACAAATGAATTAGATAAATTAATGGGCTTAGGTTCTCCAGAAGAATTTTCATTGGAAGAAAGTTGCAACCGTTCCCCCAAGTTTTTTTCGAGTGGGAGTTTGCCATCTCTTCGTCTGGCTTTGAGCTCAGCAATGCTTAAAAGAACTTTAAGCATCCCTTGTGCGTCTGTGCCTTTGGGAAGGTTAAGACTTTTGGGAAATTTGATAACCTCAGGCGTGTTGTAACCGACAATAACAATATCAATTCCTTTTTGATGCGCTTCTTCCAATAAGCTTTCGCTGCAGTCCACTTGCCCATCGGTGATGACAATTTCCAAAATCGGAAGGCCGTCTCTTTTTTTATGTTTGTCGATAATAGATCGAATCACACTTTCAAAATTATTCTCTTCAGCGGCTGGATACTGATCTAAAATTCTTAAGGCTTCTTTTACTTTACCTGCCTTATGAGAATCTTTGGGATCAAGTAAAGACCTATAACTATCACCATGAACAGCGAGTCCTGTTTTTACTTCTTGGTTTTTGACCGCTGCTCGGTGGAAAAGGCTCACAAATTGACTGGCCATATCCACAAAAGTGCGGTTGAGATCACCATGGGTACTTCCACTCACATCGACGGTCACCGCAAAATGGCCGCGGGTTCGCCCGCGCGTTGATTCAACCCGAATAAAAATATCGGAATTGCCTCGAGTGGCAGCCAATTCATCTAAATCAATTTCATCGCCATCACCACTTAAAAACCGCACTTCGGAGGGTGCGCCAGCAAAAAGTTTTAAGAATTTTTCCAAAAGTCCCGCTGGAATTTTTGAAATATCAAGCAATGAGTCGCCTGTTTTAACATCAGGTGAGTCACTTGGTTTTTCTGGGCCTGTTTGAGGGCCTTTTTCTTTTTCGCCTTTTCCATCACCGCGATCTTTTTTCGGGCCCGGAGTAAACCGAGGACGATCTTTTTTATTTTTAGAATCGACCGTAACTTTTTTCTCCACTTTACCAACTACTCTTTGTTGATATCCCTTATCGACACCTGCGGTAAAGTCTCTCTCCCAACCGTCGCCACTTCCTTGAGTTACTTCTTGCGAACCCGGTTTTGCGGTATTTAAATAAACAGATCTTTTTTGGTAAATTTCCGCCGCTAATTTATTAACTTTGGTAGGGGGTAATTTTTTTAACATATCAATCACACGGTCCACTTTTTCGCTTTCAAAAGCGTCTGTAATCCATTCGTCCCCGGCACCGGGCTCAAGGGTCTCTGATCCATCTTCATTTCTTTCTAAACATATTTTACGAAGCCCATTTAAAATACCTTTCATGGCTTGCCCATAGACATGTTCAGGGTCCCTTATTTTTTTCAGCCATTTACGTATAAATTCTAAATAATTATTCGGTGAAACAAATATAAGTGGAAATAACATCGGATTAAGTTCAATATTGTCTGGAATAGGGAACGCCTCTGCGCGGTAACGACGCTGATCTATCATATGCCCTGTTTCATGAAAAACAGTCCAGGCCAATGCTTCGTCCAAAGGAACAGTTTCGGGGATGGCCGCTCGTGTGTCATTTTGGAAAGCCACGGCAAATTCACCTTCCCAATAACCTAACAACCCAGGTGAAGGTGCATTTTCTAGAACGAGTGCCTGAGGAAGTGGCTGAGTTCTCAAAGGACTATCAGCAGCGATTCCAATCACATCATAATGCTCCGGTGTCCACTGACTAAAATGGTTGATAATTTTTTCAGCTTTGATAAATAAATAAGGCATTTCGTATTGATCTCTGGATTCGCCCACTAACTTAAGAAGAAGGAAAATATCTCGCCCGGGTTGAGCCAAAATTCTCCGGATAATCATGATATTTTCATTAAACTCAACTATGCTTCCTTTTTCTGAGTTGTAAATATTTGCAATGGAACGAAACGCATTTTCAAGGGCCCCGTCAATTTGACCAGCAATGTTAAAAATACTTTGTGCAATATGGAAATTTTCCGGTTTCTCATTTGTAAATTGAAAATCAGAAATCGCTTGTAAAAATGGCGCGACAATACGATTACCAAATTCAACAAAGTCAATGCTTCCACTCCTAAAAGTAGCCGCCGCTAATTTCAAAGCATCTAAATCATAATTCGTCTTAAAATTCTCAATAACTGCGGGTTGACTTGGAGCTTCCATGGGAGAGGTGGGCTTGTCATCTTTCTTAGGTTCTTCTTTTTCAGCGGATGACGCTGCGCGCTGTAATTGTTCTCGAATCGCGCGAAGCCATTCGTCATTGATATCCGGGTTGGGATATCGTTTTAAACCTTTAAGAAATTCGCTTTCGTCTTCACTGCTCATATCTTTTGTATCGGGATGTGAACTTGGGATCACTTGCCGTGACACAGGCACATAACCTTCTTGCTCGGGCGTTTCTGTGGAACCCGTTGTTCGTCTCTCAAGAGCTTCCTGCACACTTCTCACACCACGACGAGTGAGTTCAGTTAGAATTGTTTTTAATTGAGGATCTGGATAACGTGCTGGATTGGCTGGCCAAAATTTATGGGCGTATCCGGCGATTTCTGATGGAAAAGCTTGGCGACTGTCATAAGTTTCGGCAGGGTTAAATGTGAGAGCCAAGAGAACATCTTCTTCAATTTCAACTTCCCATGTTTCTCCCATATAATAAAAATCAAACCGTTTTTCCCCTCGGAATAAAGGGGCCAATGGATGGGTCAGCGCGGTAGCCACATTGGCTTCGTCCCAAACGACCAGAGCCCTTGAAGAAGTTGTTTTTCCAGGCACTCGAATTTTCTGCCAACTTCTATCAGAACCTTTTGGGCGAATTTGGCCGATACGCGCCAAAAGCTCTTTTATGTTGAGTTGAATTTTTCCTTGTTCTATTCCCATACTCATAAAAACATCAGCAATACGCATATCTTCATAAGAATTAAGAACATAAAGCGGAGTGCCCGTAATGAGAGCGGCATTAACCATTCCGGCCGTTTTTGCAACTCCGGTTTCTCCATTGACCATCACCACTCGAGGAGAGCGAGCTTCACTCGGACTTTGAGTTTTATCCGATCTGGGTTGCCACGCATTAATAATTTCAGCTAAGAAAATGGTGTGCTCTGGCGTCATTTCCATAAAAGCGCGAGTGGGAGTTTCGTGGACGGGCAAGGCTCGGTCATTATTCCAAGGATCTTGAGGTAAATCGAAAGCGCCTATTCTTTTTAAGATTTTATATTCAACAACAATCGAATCTCCACTATCATTAAGATAGGCTGTTATTTCATCGGTCACTTTTAATTTGTTTCGAAGCGCATTCATATTGAGGTTGTAAGAGCGCGCGGGTGTTGTTAATGTTATTTTTCCTTCTGACTTATTGCTGTAGCGGAAACGAAATCCATTGGGAAGAGGTAAATCTTGGCCTTCTTTTAAGTCACTTAATTGAACCTCTTTCCTTACGGTTTGAGTTTGTAGATTAGAAAAATCTTCAAATACTTCCTGCTTTAAAAGTCGGTAATATCTCGACAATTCGGAAACGCTGATTAACTCCTCTTGAATTGGTTTTTTAAAAATGTCGCGGAGTAAATTAAACACAACGTCTCGTTCAAACTTTTTTAAATCATCATCTTTGAGAGCGCCCAAATAAATAAGTTGAACCGCACGAAGCACATAATAAAGCGGGTCGTATTTAAGTGGCCGCCAAGACCGGCGTTTTAATTCTTGTATAGCTGAGGCCAATTTAAAAATATCTTCTGGGGAAAAATAATAACGCACGTCAAAACCGCCACTTGTATCTAATTCCACCGCTTTTTCTTTTATCTGCCAAAGCCAATCAAATTCTCGGTCATCGATGTAAGGGTACCGTTTGAGTAACAAACGGCGAGTTTCATCTTTAGAAAACGGTTCCACTCGAACGGGTAAAAAACGATTCATAAAAGGAGACGAAAAACGGTGATTCACGGGCGCCGAAACAACCAATCCCACCCAAGGAGGGAGAATATATTCGACAGGGCGGCCCTCCGCATCACCAATAGTCAATGTTCTATTTTCTCCCATTCGCGAAAGGAAGAGATTAAGAATGACTCGTTGGCGTTCGGGAATTGCGTCCATCATATGGAAAAAAAGGATTTTTTCAGGGTGCTGGGGTTCACGGGAAAGGCGATTATATTCATCCTGTGTTAACATATGACTGGCTAAAAAACCCAGCGCCTGTTTAAATTCACGACCAACACTTTGTTCGCGAACACCATAATCGTTGAAATTCGCATTAAAAAGAGGGACGAGCGCTTCTACCAAATGAGAGCGCTTCATTTCTCCATGGGACCAAAGAATTTCTAACTCACGGTTGGTTTGATGAGCAAATTTGCGAACCAAATCCAACGCGTCAGCCCCCACCTCTTCTTGGAGCGCCACCGGCATTCCCAAAGAAAGCCCATAAGCAAGCGACCATAGCGCTCCATTTTGACTTTCCATTTCTTCGGTGAAACGAATTTCTTTTTTGTCCACATTCGTCTTACCAGAAGATTCTGCGATTTGAACCCCACCAAAGTTATTCGGTTGAATAGTGAGGGGCCCCTTCCATTCTGTTGAAAATTCTTCGACCAAATCATTAAAACTTTTTGTTGCGGTATCTTTTTTTGCCAACACCGTCTTTCTCTCTTGAAGAGAAAGGCGTTCGAAATAAGCCACCATAGCTCCACGGAATACAGCACGTTTTAGTTCAGCTGCACTGGTTTTATTTTGGCTGATGGCATCTTTGAGTCCTAACGACATGAGAATTAATTGTCGAGGAGATAGATCGTCTTTATTGGGGTGGTGCGCCAGAAAACCAAGATGAATATTGGCCATCAATTCTTTCATCGGTTGAAGATCGGGCGTTGAAATTTGAGCTTTAACAATTCCAAGATGGTGGTTAATAATTAACAGCGCGTCTTCAAAAGAAAGAGTATTTTCAGCCCAAATTTTGTGAGCTCTCGAATCGGCTTCATAGGGAATGGGCAAACGATCCTGAGTGATACCAGCCGGGTTTTGCGTAATAAACAAACGAAAGTTTTTATGCCGCTTAATGGGTGGGCCGGGATAACCAGGATGATAATGAGACAAATCAATGGAAGGAAGGGCCGCCAAAGAACAAAGAAATTCGATTACTTTTTGAGATGAGGTTCCCACCGCTCCTTCATCTAAGTTAACGGCTCCCCCATTTTGATAAGCGCGTAAAAAATCAAGCAGGTATTTCCCATCATCGTCTGTTTGCGCGGTTAAAATGAGTTCTCCTTTTTTAGTCGAAAGGCGCCCTAAAAACCCACCCAAATCAATTCCATCAAACATGAGTTGATCATAATGAGGCACACCCATTCGTTGGGCCATGGTTTGAACCAAGGCTGATTTTCCGCCTCCCTGATATCCTTCAATAACGCTCCAACGCTGATGCCGCCAAGCGATGATGGAACTTGCCATTTGTCTCACGTGGTTTTCTGTGGGAGCTAAAAACCCTGTTGGTTCAGGTTCTGAAACAGGATAAAGTGTTTCAATAGAAATGCCGTCAGCAAAAAAGATCCAATGGTCACGGCCCGCTTCTTTTCGGTATCCAATATTTTTTTCAGGATGGTCCATTTTTTCTTTTGCTAGATCAAATTTTTTCCGAATTGAAGGAGGTAAACCGATACTAAGCGTGTAATAAGAAATCTTATCGAGATCCTTTTTAAAATCGGTTTCATTTTTTTCATGAGCTTTCTGTTCTAAAAACAGTTCGGAAAAAAGTGTTTCTAGATCATTAATACTGAGTCGAAGATTTTCATACATAGCTTCGCCACCGCTAGCCGCATCACGATAAGCTTGGAGAATATGAGAAACCTTTTCTATGAGCGTCTCTTTATACTTTGGATTTATTCCCCCAAGGTTTAATTTTTCTAACCATCCCTCAACACTTTTTTCTACCCATTCTTTTCCTTGTTTTTCAGAAATATTAACTGCGGCGAAACGGTCTAACTCTGGGCCGCCAATTTTAATTTCTTCTTGGGAAGAAGCAGTGGCAACCCATTTCAAATTTTTGGGTTGATGGGTATAAAACCAACGTGCAAAAGCAAGGCGCATAGTTGGGTCACTCTTTAAATCGTCAACAGAAATGGGGCCAGGGTAACCTTCTGTTAATTTTTCGAAATTAACACTTCGATCTTTTATCTCTTTTACTATGAGTTCGAATAATTCATCGGCGTTGTCTTGGGTTAGACGAGTGGAGAGTGCTTCTAACTCACCTGTTTGAAGAAATTCATTTAAAAGTGGCATTATTTTTTTATTAAGACGAGCGTAATTTTCTAACACAACGTAAACACGTTCAGAACTTAAGCGGGCTTGCAAAATAAAGGTCCCAATCAAACCGATTTCATAATCCAGTTTTTGAAATCTCATTCCCCCTAGTTTTTGTAATAGTTGAGCCAATGCGTTTTGGTTGGATCCGCGTGGCATCCAGGTTCCCACCCATTGTTTGTTATCGTGGTAAAAACTAAGCGGTACACGAACTTTTTCTGCCTTCGAATCAATTTTTCCAATTAAATCCATCACAACATCGCCACCGGAAGAGCCTGAGGCATCTTGAAACACCATGGTGGGAGAATCTTCTAATAAAGCCAATTGCAGTGTGGCCTCACCATTTTCTTTTATATTTGGCATACCATGACGCACCAAAACATCATTCACAATTTTTAAAACGGTATTTTTTTCATTTAAATCTCTCCAGGAAGAACAATAAATATCTCCGACCGCGCGAATAAAAATATCTTGTAGGGTTAATGAACTTTCTTTCTTTTTAATCGATTTCATGCGCTCAATCACACGAAATAAAAAACGCCGCGTGACCGGTTGGGTTGTTTCAATTGAATTCAACTCATTTTGAGCACTCCAAACGGCGCGGTGAACCTCTGCCAAAATAGGCGCATAAGTGGAAGCGTGGGGCGCAACATCTGAATCACTTTCAAAAAATTGGCGGGCAAGACCAGGTAAAGCATTTGGGTCAAAACCAAGTCGATAACGGGGAACGGTGGCCGCCACACGCCGGGGCCGAGGCTCGCGACCAGCGGTTCCTTCAGAATTAACAGTGAAAAATCGCATGTTGTTTTCACTTGGTTTCACTTTTCTTACAGAACTTCCGGCACTTTCTTGAGCGGCGAATTCAGGCAATGTTTTAACAGCTTGTCGTGCGGTCTCCGGATAAAGCCATTGGTAAACCCGGCTTTCAGGGCTGGTATTAATTTCATTAAAAATATGAGCATACCCGCCTTCTTCTAATTCACTCACATAAGCGGCTTCTTCAAATTGAATGCCTCCATTTCGATCTGAAACAAACCGCCCACGTAAATCACCAAGATCGGTGGCTGCATTAATGGTTCTTTCTGAAATTTTCAAATTAATTATTTTTGAGAACACGCGACTGATTTCAGTTTTCCCTTCGCCCGAAGGTCCTTCAATTTCAACGGAACGAATTCCATACTTCCAATCACGCGCCAGTTGACTTAGAATTCGATTTTCCATTTCGGTGAGGGCAAAACCATATAAATGGTTGAGCGCTTTTTCGACACTGTCACTCGGAAAATTTTGGTGATGTTGTTTTATCTGATCATTTGAAACAATCTCCACTCCATCAAAAACAATGTTACCTTCAGCTGAAAACGTAAGCGCCGGAATAGAGCCATTTCTTTTTATTCCTAATTCATTAAGCATTTGACTTAAAGTTAACCAATCTTTTCGGTTGGATAAATTTAATTTCAAATAAGCTTCCACTTCTTGAGAAAAAATAGCCGCTGGATCAAGACCCGCCTTATCTTTTAAGCGACCAGCCACACGCCAACCGATATGCACCAAATCAGAAAAATTCCAATCAGGCGCGTCTTGCCAAGACGTTTTTTTCAAAGAATGGTAAAGTTGAAAAAGTTGCGCTTCTACTTCAGCCGTGACCCCCGTTTTTTGAACCAAATATCCAGCCTTAGATAAATTGAAAGACGAAGTAAATTGCATGAGAACACGGTTAAGAAAAGAATCATCTCGAACCACAGAATCTTGGTCCATCGTAAAAATAAATTGGACATTGGGCGGAATTTGAACTTTTTCACGACGATCAGGAATATCCGCTTGTTTTTCCCACAGCACCGGATTAAGCAACACGCGAACTCGTCCGGGAAGAGCTTCCGCGTTATCGATAATAATGGTGTGCTGCATATCTAAATCCCGAGCGGCCTGGCGAGCCATTTCAACCAAAAAACCATCCCGCCACGACATGGTGTCTTGCCACGCTTCTGGATTGGCCAAATAAACAGCCAAGCTGGAACGAACGGCATCATCTTTTATTATTTCTCCTAGATGACTGTTCATTTCATCAATTAAGTTTTTTGCATCATCAGAAACATCGAAAATCACTTTAAGCGCTTGTAAAATTTTCCCGTTTTCTGTTTGAGCCTGTAAAACAAGTCTTTCTCTTTCAGAGACACTCATCTGTTTATTGGGCATGAGCATGCCAAACAAATCTTTTCTTTTGGCAAAAGCGCTGGCGGAAAAACGAACCGTACGACCATCTTGTTTATCTAAAGTCGCCAAACGGTCTTCAACGATCATGACATCATCAGAACCTGTGACGAGTAATAAAGGGCGAGAGCTTTGGCGCGATCGAAGGATTCTCGCATCAATGGCTCTTTCAAACGGGGATAAATTGTCTTGACGCTCGGGCTCTGTATTTTCGTAATCCGAAAAATTCATTATATTTGCGATTGTTTGAGCGGCGTTTTCACTTGAAAACTGTTTGAGCTGCTGAGCGCGAAAAATAACAGTGGCTCCTTTAGATGTGGTCCTCAACATTTCGAATAGTTTATTGGTGAACTCAGCCCGTGCCTGGGGTGATACTAAAACACGACCGTAAATATTTTCAGCGGTTAAAATAAATTGGCGGATCACATCGCCCAAATTGTGAGCGCCTTGATTCGCATTACGAAGATAATAATTACTAAAGTCCACATAAAAACGAATGAGTTCTCGAATGGTAACGGCATTTTCACTCAAATTTCCAGATTGGGCGGCCAATTTTTCTGCGGCACGGAACAATTCCACACTCATATCCTGAATCGCCTCAATATCTTTGGGACTCAATTCCGAAGGGGCCACACCTTCAAAAAAAGTGGATAAATAAATAGAAACCACACCGTGAAAATGACTCTCACCTTCAACAATATCACCCTTTACAATTCCACGAAAAGTGTCAAAAAGAAGGCCTAATGTTTGCAAGTTTGGAGTTTCATTAAGGAGGACATACATTATTCCAATCATCGCATCACTGGATTGATACTCACCAAATTTAACCAGGCTTTTTAACTTAACCGGGTCATTCCAAATATTTTTATCACCTGAGGCCATTTGTTCAACAGCAGCACGGATCGAAGATCCAAGACCCAAGGCGGCAATGGCAGTTCTCGTCTCACCTCCTTCTGCTTGAAGGGCCGCTAATTCTGCTGCTTCAGAAGGAGTTAAGGTTGATTTTGCACGTAAAGCGGCAATTCGGCTTTTTCGAGCTGCCTCTCTGGATTTTCTTATTAACTCAACAGGATCTAAACCACCCATTCCGCCAATTGTTAAAAAAGGCAACCAACCTGTCAGAGGTTTTATAAAAGGAATAACAATTGAAAGTTTTTTTAATAAACCAACCGTTAGGTTGTATAACAGTTGAAGTCCCATCAAAACTAAAATTCCAGATAAACCCACCACTGATATTACCCCCGGCAAAAATAAGCTTGCGCCAAAGATGAACGCAACAGTTCCGATAAATATTTTTTGTTTTGTGGTGTTTGGTTTTCCATCTCGCCCCAAGGTGTGGGCGCGACCAAAAAGGAAGGACATAAAAGCATGCGCGAAGAGCCCTATTAATATTGTTGTATCCGACGGCCAAGCGGAACTGGCCAACGCGAGTAAATAAACCGGCATAAAATATGGCGCTTCTTTAAAAACTATTTTTAGTTCGAGGTATAAAAATGAAAAAAAGGCATTGCGATAAAAGATAAAAGATCCTAAAAGATCAGCGAAACTCCTCGAGTTACCTCTTCTATACTTTTGAACTAATTCATCTACCCCGGGGACGTTTACACTCGAAGATCCCGAATTATTATGAGCTAATCCCAAATTCAAACCCAGACCATCACTTCCTGATACAAGCAAAGAATCGGAACTCTCATCCTGATCAATGAGCATGGCCCAAACTTGCCAAAAAGCGTCCTCCGCCATTTCAGGATGCTTTTCGTGATCTCGTTCATAAGCTCCCCAAGCCATGACGAGACTCCGCATGAGCAAATCGTATTTATCTTCACGTTCTGAAGAGCGCTTTAAAAGGTCTACGATCTTTTGCGAAGATATCGAAATCACTTTTAGAGAACCATCTTCTTTCGAAATGACAACTTCTTTGGTTGAATGAATACCTACTATAGCTTCATGAATGATCTTAGAAACCGCTTGAACATCATTTGACGTAGACCAAAATCCAAGAAGTTCAACGTTATATTTGGGCAACGCTTTTATTAAAACTCGAAAATTTTCCATGGTTAAAAAAATTTTTCTTTGCTCATACAAATCGAAAGAATTTTCAAGAGTTAAAATAACCTCTTTTTTTATTTCCTTGGACATTAAGCGATCATCGATGCCTTTTGTCAGTTCTATAGTGACAGTTTTAATCAGTTGCCTTTCATTAAAATCACTAAAATTGATAACGCTCAGTAGACTATGCCAGCAAAGCATTAATACATCTAAAGTAAACTTTCGATTTACTTCATATTTTGCCTCTTTAAAAAATAAATCCAAGGCCTTAGCAAAGGATAAACATATTGTTTTTAAAAAAATCTGATCTTCAGAATCGTTTAAGTCAAAAACATAATTATCAACATATTGACTAATCTGCCCTAATGCAAATGCCCCGAACGAACCAATGTCCTCATTTTTATTTTTTAATATAATATTTATGGCCTCTCTAACTATTCTTTGATTTTCAAGTTTTTCTATGCCAAAAAAATCTTTAGGAATAGCCGAAAAATAAGAAACAAAATCAAGCACCAATTTTTTATACGCAGCCGTATCATCTTCAGAACTAAAACTTTTAACAAATTGCCTCAGTTTATTCCGAATATGTTCATGCAAATCATCGGCATCCTTAGGAGTAGAGGAGGGGAGTGGAGATGAAGAATTAAGACGGGCCTGTAAAACATCTAAGTTTAAACTTGTATTTTGGGACCCAGGGTCAGTCGTGGAATTAGGATTTTGGTCAGAATCAATGAGCCGTGCCCACACATCCCAAAACACGTCTTCTGCCATCGCGGGAGAAACAGATAACCTCTCTTCATAACTACCCCAAGAAACAACAATAATTCCAACAAGAGTCTCAAAATCTTTTTCATTTTCTGAAACCCGCTTTAAGTATTTCAGAATCGTTGAACGAAATATCTTCACTTTTTTTTGGGAACCATCATCTTGTTCAATAACGACTACTTTCGGATACTGTAATTCATCAAACAGTTTGACAATGGCACTAGCAAATGACCTTACATCCCCGGAGGATGACCAATTTTTAAAAACACTAATATTTATATTTGGAAATAGTTCTATAAGGATTCTAAGGTTTTCTAATGTGAGAAAAACGGAGTTCTCTTCTTTTAAATTATTTTCTTCAAAAAAGGTATTAAGATGTTTAATAAGTGTTTCTACGTTGAAACGAGAAGTGGTTCCATTATTTTTGACCAAAAAACCAAGAAGTTTAGTAACAACACGTTTGTCATTCGCATCCGTGGTATTAAAAATATGTGGCCACAAATTAAAATTCATACGCAATATAGATCCTATTTGGGAACCCGCTCCATTCTTGTCATCCGGATCTAAGGCATTAACCAACGAGGAAAGAATTATTTTTAAAAAATCTTTTTGATCTGGGTCTGTTATATCGAGGACATAAGGCTCTAGTTGACGAAAAATTCTATGCAACAGTGCTGCACCCAATAACCGAACTTCTTCAACTTCATTTTCTAAAACGATTTTTATTACTTCTCTAACAAGTCTCTTATTCTCGGATTTTGTCCGATCAAAAAAAGAATTATGAATTCCAGTAAAATAATGAATGAACTCAGTTAGCAGTGCTTTGTTTGATGTTTTATTGGAACTAAAATTTTTAATATATTCTTCAAGTTTAGATTGAATTTCCTTCTCTTCTTCTTTAGAAATTGTAGCGAAGGGAAACCAATTGGCAACAGGCTTAATCCATGGAATATTTTGCGCTAATCGTTTAATGGCCCAAACCACTTGGTTATAAATGAAATGAATCCCCATCGACAAAACAAAGGACCAAATTCCTAAAGTATTGATCACACCTGGAATTAAGAAGACTCCACCAAAAACGAAACCAAGCCCCATTAAAAAATATTGTTGATTTCGACTGTAACCTGTGTGATCTTTTCCGAATTGATAGGCCATCGCAAGATTGAGAATGATTCCTAACGTCATCACAACAGGAGATGAAAACAATAATGGCCCCAAAATAACCATGAGATAAACGGGGAGTTGATAAATAAATTCTTTAACAACGACCCACAATTCACGCTTGAGTTTATATTGATCGTTCGCCGGGTCATCAGCTTTTTGAACCACCAGGTTAACCAAAATCTTTTGATGAACAATTCGAACGGGCGCTATCAAAATATTTTTAAGAGTGCCCAATCTTGAGAGAACACTGGCCATGGCTTCAACATAAGCGCTTGGGCTTGTTATGTTTTGTTTTTTAGGATTGATAAAAAGTTTTTCACCTAAAAAAAGACGATCCAGCGGTGTTTTTTCTCTAGCGAAGGCACTAAGATAAGCGCTAGCGCCAGCTTCATCAACTTTGGTTAATTTGGGAGTGACAACAATATAAGGGATATTTTTCTTTTTAAAGAGCGCTGTGATGTGGGGCGTGTGGAAGCCGCCAACAATAACGGCAGTTCCTGGATTTTGCCCTCTCCCTAACCCTCTCCCGTAAAACGGGAGAGGGGAGGGTGAGGGGTTTTTAAGGAGTTTCCCCACCATCTTCTCACTGCGAATATCCGCTTCCACATAAAACCGCTCAAAAGAGGTGAGGTTTGCAACACCCTCCTCACCCTGACCCTCTCCTCCCTTTCGGGAGGAGAGGGGAATTAATTTTTTGTATTTTTCCCATTCGCTGGCTGTCAGGGAGAAATGAATCAGTTTTTCAACCAAGAGAAGATATTCACTTTTAGCGACGATTTTTTTTTCTAAATCTGTTTTTGCTAATTTTTCAACAATAAAACTCTCTAGTTTTTCTAAGGCCTCAAATAATTTATCGGCTTTTATTCCATCGGCAAGACCGACATAACGAATGTAGGCATCGAATGCGGGGGTCTGAGAAAGATGAATTTCTTTTCTCTGGCAAAGATTTTTTAATTCTTGATAATAATCTCCAAAACCTATTTGGCCGGCGCGGTAAGAGACACTTTGTGCTAAAAATAAATTCATTTCTTCTTGGTTTAAAGTTTTAGCTAAACGTTCAACAACTTGGCGGCGCTCTATTTCTACTTGTTTAAAACGAAGCGCTGCTTCCATTTCATAAGCGGATAAAAACTGTTCTAAGGTGGGATCAAAAAAATCATCTGCCAAGGCACTTATTTTCTGGGTATAAAAACCCAAACTTATTTTCCCTGAGTGGTAATTTTCTCGCAACGCATCAAACTCATTAAGGCTCTTTGGAAAAACCTTTCTTTTTTCTTCATTTAATTTATTTTTTTGTAATTGTAGATCTCGTTTTGTTTTTTCTTTCAATTTTTGTGAGGAAAGATAGGCATTCACATTAAGATCATAATGCGCTTCATCATCAATTCCAACAAAAGCGGGTGGTTCCACTTGACTCATAATGCCCACATAAGAGGGCGCAGCCAGACGATTGTTTTTAAAAAAAGAAGCCATCACAAAGGACACCACTTTTTTGTCTTCTATTGAACGAAAAGCGGAGAAATCAAATTTTTCAAAAGCCCCCTCTACGCCCACCATGTTCAATTGGCCCTGATCAATCAAGGTCTGCAAAATTTCAGTCATATTCGTTTGAGCTTCGGAATTAAGATGGATATCTTGTAAAAGGACAACAGGGGCAGAGTTTTTGTTATTTTCTTTTATGGGCGAGGGAGAATAAACTTCTTGAATTATTCCCGCTGTTAAAGGAATTTTCTCTAAAATATGTTGAAGCGGTTTGGAAATTTTCCCATTCCATTTTTTTACAGCGGACATTTTTTGAGATGAAAGAGCTAAATCTTTACTCAGAGATGGAAGCTGGGTGAGCACATTGGAAACAGAGGAAGGAACAGACGCAAATTGCTGAGAAGAAGCGGACGCTTTTTTTCTTTCACTCCATAAATCACTTTCTCTTTTAGACGCGAAAGCCACCTGTGTAGTGAAATAAACAAGACATAAAAAACCTGAAAAGACCCTCTTCCCAAACATGATTTGCATGCCTAAATATACAGGAAAAGGCCGAAAAATTCACCTCAAAATCGGTTAAATTTCGATGAATTTTTAAACCAGCCATCGATATAAAAACGCCTTGAAAAGAAGAGGTGAATTTCTTATGAAATCTTATAATTAAGTCTACAAACTACGCAGTAGCCGATCATATTCTGCATGGGCTCCCACCCAAATCCAAATAATCTCATCTTTTTCAATAATCCCTATTGCACGATATGTGATATTTATTCGAACAGAATAAATTGGTTGCGTAGAATGAATCCTTTTGAAATGAAGACTTGGATGATAGGGGTCTATCTTGAATAAAAAATAAGCCTCTTTTGCCTGTTTTCGAATTTTCAAAGGAAGTTTGGATAAAACTTTTCGAAATCGAGCAGAAGTACGTGATTTCACAATTTTTCTAGATTAAGAAGTTTTGTTTTTCCGCGATGATGTTCACTTAAAGCTTCTGCAGCCAGCCTTTCTAATACTTTTTCAGATTCAGAAAAGGATTTTTCCCAACGTCTTTCAGATTCAAGCTCAGCTAAGACTAACCGAGCAAGAGCATTTTGCTCCAACACAGGCAATTTTGAAGCCTTCGCAAAAGCTTCTTCTAACAAATGCGTCATAATTTCACCTCTTAACGAGATTTGAGAATGAAAGAATACTTCATTTCAAAAAACTTTTGTAGAGATTAAGTATCTTGAGAACCCAAACTGTGATGTAGAAGAAGTCAGAGATTCCAGTTTTTTTTGCCGATAAATCACTCAATTTGCTAATTTCATTGTCCTTATGGTTTTGGCTCAAATTTTACTGGCAACATTATGTGTGGGAATGGTTTCTTTTGTAGGGGTTTTTTTTATGGCCTCGAATCTAGATTCTAAAAAACTAACCTTTTATTTGATCAGCCTGGCTTCCGGCACTATGTTGGGCTCGGCTTTCCTTCATTTAATTCCTGAGGCACTATCGGTAGATTCTCATTTTTCTTTAATTCTCATTGCGGTGGGTATTTTTTTCTTTTTTATGCTTGAGAAATTTCTCATTTGGCGACATTGCCACACTCATGAACATTTACCCAGCGAAAATAAACCCACCACTGCAAGTTTGGTTGTTATTACTGATGCCATTCACAATTTTATCGATGGAGCCATTATTGCCAGTTCTTTTTTGGTTTCCCCTGCTATTGGGTGGTCAACAACAACCGCTATCATCATGCATGAAATCCCTCAGGAAATTGGGGATTTTGGTGTTCTACTCCACTCAGGGTATTCCAAGAAAAAAGCGTTATTGGTTAATGGGTTAAGCGCGTCGGTGGCTCTCTTGGGAGCTGTGGTTACTTTCGTTTTTGTTGGAATAAGCCCTGTTATTCAGTCGCAATTCATTGCTATCACCGCGGGCGGATTTTTGTATATTGCTTTAGCGGATTTAATCCCCCAATTACACGAAAGAACGAAAATAAAAGAAACCATACTTCAAATTATTTTACTCGCACTGGGGTTTTTAATCATGTTCCTCTTTGCACATAAAGGTTAAATTTATGTCTTACGTTGTCCTGGCCAGAAAATATAGACCGCAAAATTTTGATGATGTGGTGGGTCAAAACCCTGTATCACAAACGCTTTTAAATGCGCTTGAATCAGGCCGTGTGGCTCACGCCTATATTTTTTCCGGACCCAGAGGTGTTGGTAAAACCACGACCGCTCGAATTTTGGCCAAATGTTTAAACTGCGAAAAAGGCCCCACAAAAAACCCTTGCCAAAAATGCGCTTCATGCCAATCTATCACTGATAACAATTCTGTAGATGATGTTCTAGAAATTGATGGCGCCTCTAACCGTGGTATCGAACAAATAAGAGAACTGAGAGAAAATGCCAAATACGCTCCGGCCCGTAGCCGCTACCGAATTTATATTATCGACGAAGCTCACCAAATCACCAAAGACGCCTTTGGCGCACTCTTAAAAACACTAGAAGAACCGCCATCCCATGTGGTTTTTATGATGGCAACAACAGAAGTTCAAAAAATTCCAGCCCCTATTCTTTCCCGATGCCAAAGATTTTCTTTACGACCTATTTCATCAGAATTGGTTCTTAAACACTTAAAGAATATATGTGTTCAAGAAAAAATTAATGTGGAAGAAGAAGCGCTGGCCAATATTATTCGATTTGTAGAAGGGTCTATGAGAGACGCACTTTCCCTTTTAGATCAAGCCATTGTTTTTTCTCCAGAAAAAATTACTCTTCAAGCGGTACGGGATTTATTGGGTTTACTCCCACTAGAAACAATTCGTAAAACAGCCCTGGCTATTCAAGCCGGAGATCCGACCGCGATTCTTCAACAAATTGATGAGTGTGCGAAAAATGGAATTGACCTCACCCAACTCGGAAAAGACCTTCAACACCATTTTCATAATTTACTTCTGGCTAAAGCCGGGGTTCCGGATCCTTTTGATGTGAACAGACAAGAAACAGAAAAAGAAGCAACGCAGCACGACTTTGCGCAACTGGAGCGTTATATTCGACTGCTATCAAAAGCACTTGAAGACATGCGTTATTCTGAAACACCACGCGCAGTATTTGAAATTTACATTCTCCGTATGGGACAAAAAGTATGGGACGTAAGAGAAATATTAAACCGATTAGAACAATTGGAAAAATCGGGGCCCGCTACTCCCGCTATCACGCCCACTACTACCATTACAAATTCATTCATGGGTGCGAAGGTGGGAATTCAGACCATTAAACCGAAGGAAATAACTCAATCTCAGGCCCCGGTCGCCAAGGCTCCTAAAACACTAGCGGATGACGGCATTAAAACAAAACCACCTGCTTCAGATTTTAACTGGACTGAATTTTTAGATGAAGTTCTCAAAGTTAAAATGACTTTGGGGTCCACTCTGCAAGAAGCAAAATATGAAATGACTCAACAAGGAGTCCAATTATCCGTTCAAAGCTCATTTCATCAAGATTTATTAACACGATCTATGGATATTTTAAAATCAACGGCCATGAAATTATTTGGGTCTACACCAACTTTTATTATCACTGTGGATAAAACCACATCCAAAGACACCAAACCGAAAAACTCCCTCACAAATCCTGGGACAAGTTCACTTGCCAAACTGCCTGAAGCCGATGATTTAGAAGAAGTATCTTCTACTGACATCGATCCTGAATTACAGAAAGCGTTGAAACATTTCCCCGGCACATTGAAACGCGAAAAATCTTCATGATTTCTAGACGGTGGCAGAACTTAGTCACAGCCGTTCGTAAATTGCCAGGAGTGGGCCCCCGCATGGCAGAACGTATGGCACTTTATCTTTTGAAATCAAATGAAACAGGAAACTTACTTCGAACGATTCAAGAGGCGAAAAACCACCTCAATCCCTGCTCTTTGTGTGGCGTTTTTACTGAAGAAGACCCTTGTCTGAGATGCACAGACTCAAAACGCGACTCTCATCTTATTTGTGTTCTAGAAGAAATGGCCGATTTGGAAGCGATGGAGAGATCAGGAATTTATCGAGGGCATTACCATATTCTCGGCGGCGTTTTGTCCCCCCTCGACGGTATTGGTCCAAAAGAATTACGCATTGAACCTCTGATAAAACGAATTCAAGCGACGAACTCACCATTCGAAGAAATTATTGTTGCAACCAACCCCACTGTAGAAGGAGAAGCCACCGCAACTTATTTAGCTCAACTTATCGAACCCACAGGAAAAAAAATGACCCGCCTTGCTTATGGATTACCTGCCGGCGCCTCCATTGAATATGCCGATGAACTAACCATCGCACGCGCCTATGAAGGGCGTAAACCCTTGTGCTAAATAACTCTAGCTCATTAAAACCGTCATTCCCGAATGCCTTAGTCGGGAATCTAAATTATTTAAAGCAAGATCCCCGATTGAAACGCTCGGGGATGACGGGAATTTTTCTGTTCGTCATGATTTTATTGTCAACCTCAACATGCCTCTTCGCCTCCTACTCAGATCTCTCCCCAGAAGAGGCCACTGTTAAAATAGATGAGGTTGTCGCTAGCAAAAAAGCGACCAAAGAATTTCTAAATTATCTTAATCAATCACTTAAAAATCCAGAAACCCCAATCAAAATAAAAGAAAGTGCCGCATGGGCACTGGGAGAACTGAATGCCAAACAATTTTCGCCTACTCTTTTAAGTGCTGCTCAAGACAAAGGTCTCTTGGTTCGCTCAGCGGCCATGGATTCACTGATTAAGTTAAGAGATTCAAATGCCCTCACGCTTATTATGAAAAGTGCGAAAACAGACCCCATCTTAGCTCTTCGGCTTAAAGCAACTTTGGGCTTGGGACTTTTAAAGTCCGATAAAGGAATACAAACAATTGTTGATCTATCCAGTGATGAAAGAGAAGAAATAAGAGCGGCATCAGTCCTTAGCATGGGCGCTTTGCATTCCAAGAAAAATGATTTTTCAGAAATCCTCAAAGAAATGACTCAAGATAAAAGTGAATTTGTTCAAGAAAGAGCCAAACAAACCTTGGCACTTATCAAAAAAACAAAACAAGCTGCGCAAAACCAATTAACTTCATCAGATGAAGACATCCGTCTTTTTGCCGCTTTGTATTTGAAAAGTAATGGTGCCTCAAAAGATATTTCTTACATGAAAGAAGCGTTAAATGGAGAATCGAATGATTCAGTAAGAAGAGAACTAGAACAAGCCATCCAAGCCATCAAAAAAAGAAATAAACCCTCAAAACCCGCCCCAAAGAAGAAAAAATAAATACTCGAGTCTTAGAGTGAATCACCCTTATCAAAGGCCATCTGCACATCTCTTATCCAGGTGTCGGTTGGAAATTTAGACCAAATGGGTTTTGTGTTTTCTAAGAGCTGTTGGAACAGGGCTTTGTTTTTTACAACTCGAGCCAATGAAGGGTGCGCGAACAATAAATAATATTCAAAGGTAGGATTTTTGGCGCCCTTACAAAAATCCAGAAAATGCAATTGCGCATCAAGTTCTGGTTTTTGATTCCATCTCGAAATAAACTCTGCAAATCGCCCAGGTTCGTGTTCAGTCACGGGCGCAAAAAATTCGGCGATCAATTGATCTCTTTCTTTCGAAAACAAAACAACATCTTTATATTCAGTGGCCCATTCCATTTTTTCACATTGTTCTTTATTAAAGTGATCAATCATAAACAATGATATCTTCTGATCAAAAATCTTTAACATGGCTTGATATAACTCTTCAAACACTTCTTTATCTTTTAATAAATTTCTGTTGGAATTTATGAACTGAGAAACGAGCCCGATTTGAGGAGCATCATTGGAAGGAGCCAAATAAATTTTATTGAGAAGCTGAGGTAAAAAACGTGCGTCTTCGAGCAATTTTAACTTTGAAGGTGTTTTTCCCACTTCACCGGGAAAAACTTTTTTAAAAACCGCCTCTAAATGCGGGAATACAGCCTCATCATCAAGAACTTCTGTTCCAAACGGAGAAACGGAACGTCTCATAGAGGAGAAATAATTGAATTGATTATCATCTTGTTATTTTTATCAAACCCTTTTTTGTTTTTAAAGAGAATTATTTTTTCTTTTAATCGTCTTGAATTGGACGCTTTGATTGTTTTCTCTACTTTAGCTAAATCTCTATATTCTGCCTCATCACTGTACAAATATAACAGCAAGGCCGCCTCTGCTTTTTTCGTCGAATAACGAGGAAATTCTGACTTACTAAAAGCAAGTTTCCAATTTTCTAACGCAAAATCAGTTTGCCCTGTCATCCACAAAGAAAACCCTAACTCTAAATAATATTCAGGTTCCAATTCATCTTGAAAATGCGTAGATTTTTCGATGGCTAACATAGATTCAACCAAAGACGTATTATTTGACAATAACGCAGCCCGCAATTGAAATTTTTTCTGATAGGGATCATTTGGGTTGAGTGAACCCACCTCTCCTGTCCATTGATTTGAAATCATTTGCATCAAGGCTTTAATAGTTGATAAATGGGTTATCCAATAGGTTAGTTTTAAGTCGTGAGCGATCTTGATTGCTTTGTCTAAAGACTCATGGGCATACATGATTTCATTGAGTTCAAATTGAACAAAAGCAATTTCCCGAAAATCAAACATTAAATCTAAAAGTTGTGAATTATCGGTATGAAAACGAACCGCGATTCTTAAGTCTTCCCAGGCTTTTAAAGGTTCACCTATTTTTCTAAAAAAACCAGCTCTTTGATAATAAGCAAAAGCGGCTCCATTTGAATCTCTAAGCGCTCTAAAAGAAATAAGTGTTCGATTACAACTTGTTAACGCCTGTTTTTCATTTTTATGGAATAAAATCTCTGCTTTTCTTAAATCAATCCAAGCCAATTTATCTTTCACATCTTGTTCTTGGAACCCTTCTTTTGCTTGATCGAGTAAAGAAAGAGCTGATTCAAATTTTTCTTGAAGAATTTCTATTTCAGCACTGGCGAGTAAACACTCAGCTTTCCCAAGAGAGTCTGGAGCTGAAGTTGAAAAACATTTCAACGCCTTATTTAAATGTTCTTCAGCTTGATCTATGATTCTTTGTGTTTTAAAAATTTTACCCATCAGGAAAAATGACCAAGCAACACCAAATCTATTTTGAAATTCAGAAAAAATAGCCTGCGCTCTTTTCAAATGGTTTAAGCTATCAATATATTCGTTCCTATCAAGCAAGGCCATGGCCAAATGTAAATGCGACCATCCCAATTCTTGCGGTTGTTTTAATGTTTGCAACAACGAAAACGCCTTATTCGCATAATCAAAAAACATGCTATGCCGCTTCATTTCTCGATAAACAACAGCATATTCCTGATAAACCATAGCCAAACCAAACTTTTCATCTAACAGTTCAAAGATAGCCTTGGCTTCATCTAATGCTTGGATGGACCCTTCCAATCTATTTTGAATTCTTTGGATGGCCGCCATATCCAGCAAGTTCCAAGCCAGTGATAAACGATCGCGCGCTTTTTGAGATTGGCGTAAATTGAAACGTGTTTTTTGAAAAACAACTTTGGCCCGTTCAGGTAGCAGCGGCTGTCCTAAAGGAAAATGGTGCAAATCGATATTGTAAATTGAGTTGTTCATAAAGTACATTTATTCTACAAGCAGAAGATTAATTCCCCATGAATTCTGTGTTAATTAGTTGAAACAATTAAAAACGCGAAAAATATTGATAATCATATATTTTTAAAAAATCAAGCTTGCTGAGAGCCCTTTTCATGACCGCCTATTTTCTTATCCAATAAAGGCCCTCCCACTTTTGGTGCTGCGTCAATAATGTGTGGTGGCAAAATATCAACTTGCACACCAAAATTTGATTCAAGGGATTTTTTAAGTTCATCCAGGGTCTGAAGGGCTGTATTATTGGGCTGAGCACTGATGAGAACCTCTATTGTATCGGTATCATCCTCAGGAATTTTAATAGAGTCTTTATCTTGATAAAAAACTTTATATCCTGCTTTGTAGATATCAACAAAAGTTCTTTGAACCATTTGGAGCAATCGCTCTCCGGCATTTAAATTTAAACCACTTGTCTCCATATCTTGAGAATGATCTAAAAGCGCTTTACGGTTTAATACAACTTTAGCCACTGCGTGCGTTGATGTCTCTTGACCAGGGAGAGGGTCCCAATAAGATTTTCCATTCATTAAACTATGAGCAATAAAAAGAACATGGGTCCACTCCGCGGCTAATAAGTACGGAGGAAGTAAAGATAAGTCAACCTCTGGTGATTTTTCTTTTAATCGAGCCAACACTGTCTCTAACATCCGAGATATTCCCTCAAATTGTTTTTTAAGCGTGTCCGACTCTTTTAATGCAAAATATCCACCTGGAGTTTTTACCCCTTCTCGGTCAACAACAGCATAAACAACATCTAAATCCGCTCTTAAAAGAGCCGCTAAAATCCAAGCCAATTGATGCCCTTTAATACGAGGGTCGAGTCTAAATTTTTGAGTGTCTACACTCGGGGGAACATTTTTGTAGCGATCCCAAATCTTTTCTAATACCTCGTCTTGAATGGGAGGATGAGCCCAATCATTTTGTGAAAAACCCAGTGCTTCTAAAAGCCAAGGCAAGTGAACCAGCATTTCACCAGAATTAAGAACGCGATTTTCCAGTTTCAAACGATCAACTTCGGCACTTTTTTCAAGCTCATGGTCGTCACGTATATCGTTTTGGAATGGGGTACCGCCTTTCTCAAACACAATTTCTTTGATCTTAATTCGTGTATTGGGCACTTCTTTCCATCCCTCTTCTGTTTTTTCTTCTATGAAGGGTATAGGTTTTCGTTGTGTTGATTCATAAGACACTGTAAAAACAACATCTTGCCTATCAGCGGTAGCCAGTGTGACATCAACAAGAGGGATATCAGAAAGAGTAGATGAAAGAAATTGTAATTTAGGAGATAAAACATCATTGTTATCCAAATGCATTTCAACGGCGCCCTGTTTATCTTTTTTAATGCTGACCCCTTCAGGCAACTGAGTTTTACTTTCATCAATGAAATATTTTTTACCGTCTTTTCGTAAAATAATCTTCCCCTCGCCTTTTTCCTCATCTTTAAATTTAATGGATGAATAAACAAAACTTCTTCCTTCTCGAACTCTTACAGTTTCTGACAAACCTTGACTCGATATCACTTTTTTATTTCCTAATGTTTTAATACTGACAGGCTGCCCATCGATATCCAAATTAAACATAAGCTCACGGTCTACTAAAATGACCATGATCGGTTTTCCAGAATCGCGGAGTATCTTTATGGCATTCCCATCAGGAACGGTAATATTATCTCCGGCTTTCACACTGGCAACCTCAACCCCTTGGTGGGCCCATTTGAAGAAATCCCCATTAATGACATGTGTAAAAATGGCGTCTAATGCCCCCAGTGGGCGAACCCATAATTTCTCTCCTGAATCTCCAGGGACATATAAAACTCCCCCAAAACGATTTAAAAAGGGAAGCGCGCTTTGGGCTGTTGTTAAACTTAAATTAACCTGGTCTTTAAACCCTAATATCTGAATTAAAGGATCATGGTTTATATCAGCTTGAACGTAAGATTTATTATCACGCGTCACAAGAAAACTGACAAATGATTTGGCGGCTCTCACTGGGACAAAACCCGCCCACAAAATTAAATTAAGAGCCGCAACAGAAGAAAAAATACGGGCGTTTTTAAAAGTTATCTGCAATACACCTAAGACAGCTTTAGTCAAAAATTCTGGAACCCATGGCTTACTGTCAGAAAACCGCGCCCCTGCGCCAGAATTCATTTGAATAGAAGCCACTTTTCCTTCCGCAAAAGCTCGCTCTAATAAAACTTGTCCAGCCTCTCGCTCAGCGGGAGACAAGCCAGTTAAATCAACAATCTTTTCAGGACCATCGGCTAACTTAACAGGAATTAATTTTCCTGGCTTGTCTGGAATGCTTCCAACTAACTCATCATCTTTTATTATTTGGTTGTTACGGTGCGTTAAAATAATGCTGTTAAACTGACGCGCTGTCATTCCTAACACGGGTGGCACAGCGCGGGTAATGGCCTTTAATGCCAAATCCCATTTAAACTCAGAAATCAATGTGGCCACCGTCACTGGTTTTTTGGTTTGAGGATCAACAATGGTGAGATCTAACAAATGAACAATTTGATGGGCTTGCGGATCTTGATGTCCCAATAAATCAGTCTCTTCTTTTAAGAGAGGGTGAACAACTTCCGGGTTTCCATTAAAAAATTCCAAATCTTTTTCGGTGTAATGTCCGCCGGTATCAGGGTTAATGTATTTTTTTAATCGATATCTTAAATCAGGGGCCAATCGATCATGCTCTAAACCTCGTTGTTGATAAAGCACGTCTACAAAAATAGGAATGCTGGCCAAAGAACTCCCCACAAAAGCGATTGCTTCATTAAGAAGATTAATTATCCAATGAAGCGGAAGGAAAACCGTATATTTACGAACATAAAAAATTCTAAAAAGCATAAACTCGTGAGGGGCGGCTATCACTTGAGAAAGAGGGTCCGCTTTTTTCTCATTTATTAAAATGACTTTTTTATTGGGAAGAGACGGATGTAGTTCATTTAAGAAAACGGTGTGCGATAAGCTGATTTTACGGTAGAGAGATTGCGGGTTTTTTAAATCAAGAAGCGCAAAAAGTTCAGGGTGAGATTGTGGTGTTGCCCCTGTTGGAAAATAATCTTGAATCCAACTAATTTTAATAGCTCCACGATATCCCAAATACCGTATTAAACGGTATTCCCCTTGAGGACCCGCGCGAATAAAACCAATAGAGCGAAGAACCGCCAATATCATCAATCCCAATGCTTGAAAAATAAAATAAGAAACAACAAATATAATTGGGAAAATAATCGCGGAAACCAAAATAGTTGGCGTGAAATAATACAGTAAACCCAATAACCCAACACTTGAAAATAAAGCCCCAACTGAGTTAGAAAGGCTCAAATTATTTCCAAATCTCGGCTTGGGATTTAACGCGGATATATCGTTTAAGATCGGAGAATTATTTAATCCATAAAAATCTCTATCATTTCTAAAATTCCGATACTTTGGGTCTAAATCACGATAACCAGGGATATTTTTTTCTATAAATTTTTCTAATCTCGAACGAATTTGATCTTGAAAAATAATAAGAAAATCAATAATGAGGTGGAATGCAACAGCTGGCCAGTAAGAGCCAAAAAAATGTTGCGCGAAAGGGTAAAACCCAAAAATCAAACCAAACTGAAGCCACGCGAATATTAAAACTTTATAACTTGCTTCCCCTCCGTTTTGCTTGTAAATGGTGTAGGCTAATTCTGCGTGCAAGAATATTATCGTCAGCAAAATCCAAAAAACATATATACCGTCAAGAGGCAAAAGATATTGCGTGATAACATAGGCTTCAAGCATCGCCCCAACCAAACCAATCCACTTAAACAATGTTGAAAATTTTCTTGTGAATTTTTGAAGCCAATCGGGAGCTTCGTCAGATATTCCATAGAGATATATGAGAGAAGCGGGGGCAACAGAGGATATATCAGAAGTCCCAGACTTTTCCTCAACAAACTTATTCAAATTATTTTTTAGTTCTGAACGGAAAATTTTTCCGCCGCCTCTAGAATAAGTTATCGAAGGATCACGAAATATAAACTCATCTAATTGTCTGTTGTTATGGGGTCTAACTCGGCGAATAATTTTTTTCAACTCAAGAATCCATTTACTTTTTAATTCCGCTGATATTTCACTTGTTCCCATCGCATCTGAGAATAAATGATCTTCAAAAGCGATTTTTTTAAATTCGGGGTAAAGCAACGAGGTAACAGCCATCAAATTCATGACGTCTGATGAGAAAAATAAAAATAAAGAAGCAGGGTCATAAGCATCTTCGCTCTCACTATTTCCATCTTCAGCTTCAAGCTGTATTGAGAGTTGGGGTGCGGCTGTTTCTAGAAAATTAAAAACATTATCAATAAGCACATCATATTTTTTTGCCTGATCTGCGCTCAGAGAATGCGGTTCAGAAATAATTTTTCGATCTTCATCTATTAAATCTTTGAGCCGTTTCAACCCTTCTTTGTTCAAGAGAAGATCGGAATCAGAAGAAAAAATATTTAACAAGATACGCCCCATCTCTTTTTTCCGAATTCCTGAAGTAGATAAATATTCTTTTAATAACGAATTTAAATAAAGCATGAGCAGAACAAAATCAATTTTATTCTCTTTCTCATGGCGACTTTTAGATGTTGGCATTAGTTTAACAATGAGCGAATAAAAAATTGCTCGCAAGTGTCGAGCTATTTCAAGAGCCGATAACATCGCATGATTTGGAAATTTTTCTATTGCACGGTCTTCAATATCTAAATACTCCATAGCCTCCATTGAATATCCTGAACCAGCCAAGGTGACAAGTGAACTACTATCTCTTACAAAAACATGCCCGCTAGAATTGTCATCAAATTGAAGCTTTTTAAGAAGAGTCTCAACTCTTGTTGTGTAACCATCACCCCACTTCTCCCATTTCCCTGCCATCGAGACCACCAATAAAGAAAAAATATAATAATCCAGAAGGCTCTTCCCCATATTCACCAAACTTTCGCGATCTTTAGGAATTTTGTCGAAAAAACGAACAGTTTTTAACACGCCTTCAAAGGTAACTGAAGTATCTTGACGATGAGCAATAGGCCGTCCTTTTCCACCAGCGACTAAGAAAGTCCTTAAATTTATTTCTAATTGTTCGTTGGTTTTTCTCAGTATCTTATCAGGACCATAATTCTTAAAAAAATCCAAAACATCTATAAAGTCCTGTTTATTGGGCATAGGGCTATCAGATATAACTCCATCTATCTCTTTGTGTATTTCAGGTCGAAGCGCAATAAGTTCTTCAATGGCTTTTAAACCTTCTTCAAAAATTACTTGTTGTGGATCAGGAATGGGCGCTGGCTTTTGTATTAATTTGTTTTCAAGCTCAGCAATGACTGGTAAAACAGGCGATAAGTTTCGCGAAACAAGAAATCTACCCCCTTGCTCTTTGGCCTCTGGATGAGTGGAATTTTCTTTTAATTCAAATTCAAAGAAATGTTTAAAAATATCAGCAGAATAGTCTTGCGGCCCTACCATGAGGCTTTCCATTGAGGCGCCATGATTCCATGGGGGCAAGTTCATAAAAAAATGAACCATGACAACCCAACGCTGACTAAGCCAGGATTGACCATCTGGAACATCTTGAACTTCTTTTTTTAGAGCTGTAAGAGACGATTTTATTTCAGCTTGATGTGTATAAATAAGATCGTAGAATTCCTTTTTCATGGCGACCCAATCGCTGTTACTCTCTAACTTATTTCCTTCTAATTCATTTTGACGATAAGGAATATCCCACAAAAAAGGCTTTGCATCTAAATCTATTTCAATTAATTTGTCGTCTTTATAAGCCAAGCCAAAAAGATAGGTACCAATGGCCAGCTCCCACTCTAAAGCATTCTTCACATCACTCGCGCCTTTCTCAAGAGCCTCTTTCAGTCTTTCCAAGGCATATTTAAAAGAAACAAGGCTTGATTTAAAATCAGTGACCTCACGTGGATAAATATTCGGTTGAAGATGTGTTCCTGTAATAAAAAGAGACAATTTCTCTACTCGGTCACGATAAAGAGGGGGAAGATTGACATAACTAAAACTCAGTTCATCATAACCAAGACTCGCTTGATCATGAAACCGAGTAGACAAAGCCAGTTGGAGCAGAAAAGGGACAGATAAATACCCATACAAAGGGTCCCTATGATCTTGAATTTTAATGAAATCTGGACCTTGGGGCCCTCCCCAATTTTCAGGATACTTTTGCTTTATTGTTTGTGCCAAAGAAGTGATCAATAAATCCCACTGCTCAAGCTGACGATCAGAAATACCAACTAATTTTTTATCTAAAACATAAAGGGCCAAACCCAGAAATACATCCAGAAGAGTTGTATCTCGCGGAGAGATATTAAAAGTATAAATATTCGTTTGTAACATAGCCTGAACATTTTTGGATAGGTGCGATTCAATATCTTTCAATAGAAAGTTCAAATCTATATCGGGATTCATTTGAAATTCTTCCAAGCGACCTAAGAACCCTTTAAAAACAAGATCTTCATGAACTTTAGCGGGTTGTTTTTTAATTGGCTTTACAGCAACGTAGAGTTGAATGGCAGACCCCGTAATGTCAAATGGAACGGACGTATTTTTAACTTCAAATCCAATATCTTCAAGATCTTTTCGATTTAAAAGTAATGAGGTGAAACCGCCCAGAATAAATTTTCCACCTTCAGGTAAAACCTTGAAAATTTCTTTCGCCATATGGAGAGCAACAGCGCGGTCCGTCACTTGAAAATTTAATCCCCCAATCGCGGTTATAACTTGAGGATGACCAGGAGCTAATGCAGCGAGGTCTGTCTCCGTTGTGAATTTATGTTCAATTATTCTTGATGGAATATGTCTGATTTTATCTCCTACCTCAGAATTTCCATCAATAATGGTGTATTCAAATTTTCCGTGATGTGATTTCCTTAACAGTTTGTTGAGATTTCTGAGAAATGTACCATCTCCCCCAAAAAGATCCCAAATCTCTAAATCAGTTGATTTTTCATTTCTGAGTAACTCATAAACCACATGAAGGAACAATGGATGAATAGAAAGTTGATAAGCCCAAAAAGGTGCGGTCCATTTCCAGTTGTCCCACTTATATTCTTCGCGAACTGCACTCTCTCTTGAAGTGAGATCCAACTCCCAATCATTTCCGTTTAGGAGTGTGATAAGAGGTTCTATTTCTCTTTCTAAAAACATGGGGTCCTCAATATGAATAAGTAGATCAGACGTTGGAAAGTAAACAAATGAACGTTCAGCGTGAAAAATGATGTCGCCAATATCCGGATTATATTTAGATGTAAAAAAACGATAACCCATTACATTTCCTTCGATCATTTGTTTTTTTAATTCGGTTTCGTGCTCTTTTGTTAAATTACTTAAAGTTGATTTCGATTTCATCGATTGAACAAGACGACTAAGATGTTTTTTGATTGCTTCGGTATTATTTTGAGCAGGATATTTTCTATCTATTAATTCTCCAGAAGGGGAAATAATAAGTCGAGGTTCTTCAACAAAAACCGCATTCATGACGAGATCAGGAATTGTTTCCACCAAAAACTGCGCTGCTGTAGATGCAAGTTGAGGAATTTTCTGAAGGTTATTTCGCTGAATTTGAATCACGATAAAAAAGAAAATAAAGAATATGGTGTCGAAGACTAAAAATTGAATGGTTTGATTCTTAAGATAAAACGTGAGAGCAGAAGCCACCAAAAAAGAGAGCGTTTTAGAAATAGCGATATCAACAATTAAATTTTTGATTTGATTCCTTGAACCGAAAGCCATAGACAGGTCAAATTGATTAAACCGTGCTTTAACAAGCGAGTCTGAACCTTCAACAACCGTTCCTCCTTTAAAAATACCGGTTAAAAGAGACTCAGCCCATTTTTTTGTTTTTTGAAAACTAGCCATGGTTATCAGCGCTCTTAAAAATGAACCTTCTATAATCGGCGCTTTGGCCAAGAAAAGTTTATCCCCATCAAATAATTTATTTAGCGGTGTTTTTTCCTGCGCAAAAGCGTTCAAAAGGTATTCTGATCCATCGACAGCAGTCACTTTTGTCATTTTAGGGGTCAGCGAAATAACGCTGTAGCCTGCTGTTGTTAAAAAATTTTCTATTCCAGTTGAGTGGAAACCGCCTGTGACGAGAATGGGGCAAGACGACGTACTTAGTCCTTTCATACTAAGAACGCCTTTGCCTTCACTAAGTACGTCTTTTAAAATAAGTTTCGCCATCTTCTCATCTCTTATTTCCGCTTCCTCATAAAACCTCTCGAAAGCTGTTAAATCCAAATTATTTAAATCTAATTTCCATTTTCTAATTTCTAATTTCTTCTCCTGGTATTTCACCCACTCTTCACGCGTCAGAGAAAAGGCTGTTAACTTTTTCACTAAGCGAAACCATTGAACGTGACCACTGTATTCTTTTTCCTGAGTGGTATGAGACAGTTCTCCGTAAATTTCTTGTTCTAATTGGCTTATTTCTCTAAAAAGTTCTTCCCCTTTTATCTTTTGTGATTGGCCAAGATATTCAAAATATTTTTTTAGTTCACACTGAGGGTCTACCTTGACTCCTTTTTTTTGGGCTAAACCTTGTAACATTCCATAAAAGTCAGAAGGGCTTAAGTCTCCGTTTTTTAACGCCATTCCAGCAGTGGTAAAAATTTTGGTTTCTTGAGGAGAGAGCTTATGCCAAATCTGCGCAATAAAATCTGTTCGTTCTTGTTCAATTTTTTTGATTTGTAATGTTTTTTCTGCTTTATAAGCTTCTTTAAAAAGAATCGTTTGTTTGTGTTGTGGGTGCGCCCATTTGGCTAGCGTTAAAATATACTCCCCTAACGACAATTCTTTATTGTTATAGCGACTCACCCAATCGTCAAACTCAATTAATTTTTTATTGTTTAGTTCACTCCGGGTCTTAATTAGGCGGTTTTCTTCTTGTTTGATTCTGTTTTCAACTTCCTCTTTTATCTTACGGATATTTTGGTAGGCCTCGACATTCGCGTGGTAATGTGTTTTTTCATCAATCCCGATGAGTTGTATTTTTCTTTCAGGGTGGCTTAAAGCGGTGAAGACGGGCCCTGATATTTTTCCTATTTTCAACAAATAGGTTGCAACTTTTTTTACGCTCTCCTGATCTTCAAAGGAATGAACGTTTTCTAAGTCGATGGCATGAAACGCCCCTTCTAACCCCACTGTGACCTTAGCGGTGTTTTGACTCATTTTTTCTATCAAGGCTGCGATGTTCCGCTGTGCTTCTTCATTTTGGTGAATGTCTTGGATATGGAGAATGGTCCCTTTAGAATTCTTTGGTCGAACCACTTTTCTAATGGTTCCATAGGCCAATAATGGGGTGAGGGTGCTATCCAAGTCTGAGGTGTTTTTTAGAGATACAAAAGAAGGTGTATGTGAAAAAATGGACGGCAAAGAGCTTTTACCAACAGACGAAGAATCAATATGAACAATTGATTTCTGCCGCTCTTTCCACAGGCTGGTTTCAGAGAAATGAGCCAATACGCTTTGGCTCAAAAAAATCAGTACCGCCATAACGGCACTTATACTTTTCTTAAGTTTTTTACTCCATTTCATCCAATCATCTTAAGAAAATGAACTTAAGGTTTCTTTAAGATTTGGTAAAAAAGTTGTAACGATTTTCACAACTTGTGCGAATTTTATGTCTGATTTGTGCGCAATATGGGCTGGGAATTAAAACGTGTCTCTGAAGAGATTAAGCTAGACCTTGAAATGAATGTGAAGGACATCGCCATCTTGAGTGATGTAATCTTTTCCTTCCATTCTTATTTTGCCTTTGGTTCGTAGCTCTGTTTCAGAGCCAACTTCAATAATTTCTTTGGCGTTATAAACTTCAGCACGAATAAAACCTTTCTCTAAATCAGAGTGAATTTTACCAGCCGCTTTAACAACGGGGCTTCCCTCTTGAACATGCCAAGCATGCACTTCTTTGGGACCAGCGGCAAAGAAAATAATGAGCTTAAGTAACTTTTGGCCCGCGGCAGCTAAACGCTCTAACCCGCTTAACTGCATTCCCAAAGCTTCTCGGTAAGAGGCACGTTCTTCTTCAGAAAGCATCATAATTTCAGCTTCTAATTTGGCATTTAATTCCACAACTCCAGCCCCTTGCTCTTTTGCGAAATCATAAACCATTTGAATATTTTCTTTTTTAGAATCTTCACTGGTGTTGGCAACATATAAAATAGGCTTGGAAGTCAAAAAATTAAATTCCTGGACGATTGAATGATCAATATCTAGTTTACGAACGGGAATACTTTTATGAAGGCCTTCTTGAATTTTCTGCAATACTTCGTAGTATTTTTTAGCTTCTTCGTTTCCAGATCGAGATAAACCCGCGTATTTGTCTTTAAGTTTTTCAACCTGCTCTAAATCAGCCAACATGAGCTCTGTAGAGATAATTTCTGCATCTTTTTTAGGATTTACATCTCCAATGACATTGACAATATCTTTGTCTTCAAAACAACGAACCACCTGAGCAATAGCATCGACTGTCCGAATATCGGATAAAAATTTATTACCCCTTCCTTCGCCTTTACTGGCCCCTGGCATGAGACCAGCAATATCAAGAAATCGGATAGCAGCTGAAATAAGTTTTGGGGCAGAAAAAATTTTCTGGAGTTGATAAAGTCTTTCGTCTTTAATGGGGACCACACCCACATTCGGCTCAATGGTTGTGAAAGGAAAATTTGAAGATGCCACCCCTGCGGCGGTCAGCGCATTAAACAAAGAAGATTTTCCTACATTCGGCAATCCAACAATTCCAATTTCCATTTTTATTTCCTTTTTGGATTAAAACAAGTTCCAGCGCCAGCTTGTTTATTCAAAATTTTTGAGAGCACATCGGATTCATAACCTGAGGCTAACCAAGTCTCGATCCCATGCGTTGTTGCCATTTTAGCAGCTGTTAACTTGGTTACAATTCCACCTACCGACATCTTTGATCCCTTTACAGTTAAAGCCGACTTTTGCATTTGAGCTGTAACCTTTTTTACCACTGGAATCACTTTCTCTGTTAACTTCCCAGATTCATCAACTTCATAAAGTCCTTTTACATCAGACAATAAAATAAGTTTGTCCGCATGAACTTTTGTCGCAACAACGGCGGAAAGAGTGTCATTGTCTCCAAATTGAATTTCAGCGGTTGAAACAGAATCATTTTCATTGATAATGGGGATGGCCTTAAGAGATAGAAGATGAAGCAAAGTGTTTTTGACGTTTAGATATCTTTCTTTGTGTGTTAAATCTTCGCGGGTTAATAGAATTTGGGCGGGGGTAATACCAAACCTTGAAAAAGCCTTCTCATAAGCTTCCATAAGAACCAATTGTCCCACAGCTGCAGAAGCTTGTTTAGCACGAAGCTCTGTGGGCCTTTCATGCAATCCTAATCGAGCCACGCCGGCGGCAATAGCACCAGAGGTAACAAGTATCACTTCATGACCTTTTTTATGGAGAGAGGCGAGTTGTTTGGCTAAATGAGCTACGGCAGAAGGGTCGAGCCCTCCTTTTTTATGCGAAATGATGGCAGATCCAGATTTAACAACAATTCTCATTTTTATCGTCGAGGCGGCATCCGAGGTGGCATCATTTGGTATCCCATTCCCGGTTCAAAATTAAAATGATATCCCGCAATGGTAACGGGGTCACCATTCAAGGCGCCAGCTGCCAACAACTGCCGTTCAACCCCAATTTTTTTTAAGATATTTTGTGTTCGCATGACCGCTTCAGGTAAATCAAAATTGGTCATTTGAACAATACGTTCTACTTTTTTCCCTTTCACAAACCAAACCTTCTTTTGTTTTTCTACCCAAAAGTCAGCTTCAAGTTTTATGTGCACAGGCTTTTGAACTATCTCAAAATCAGGTTCTGGATATTCATCAATAAGTTTGGCCGTTTCCGATAATAACTGTTCAATACCCAGACCTGTAACGCCTGAAACAGCAAGAACCTTTGATTTTTTATGCGCTTTTTTTATTTCTTTAAAAACTTTTTCGCCTTCAGCTAAATCTTGCTTATTCACCACAATAAGCTGAGGTTTCTTAGCCAAAATTTTTGAATATGATTTTAATTCATTATTAATAATACCAATACTTTCTTTGGCGGGCTTATTGGAAAACCCAAGGGGATCAATAACATGAACCAAAATACGGGTCCGCTCAATATGTTTGAGAAAATCATGCCCTAAACCTTTACCCGCATGAGATCCTTCAATGAGTCCTGGAATATCTGCAAAAATAATTTCCCGGTGATGATACACACCCACACCTAAATTCGGGTGAAGCGTCGTAAAAGGGTAGTTGGCAATTTTAGGGTTGGCTCGAGTTAAACGAGAAAGAAGCGTAGATTTTCCGGCATTAGGTAAACCAATAAGTCCTACATCTGCAATGGTTTTTAAGTGTAATTCGAGTTCAAAATCTTCTCCCGGTTCTCCTTTTTCGGCAATACGAGGCGTTTGTCGAACACTATTTTTAAAATGGACATTGCCTCTGCCACCACGCCCCCCTTTGGCTACCAATAACTCTTGGCCATTTTTGACAAGATCAGCCAAGAGAGAGCCTTGTTGATAAATGCTTGTGCCACAGGGAACTTTTAAAATAAGGTTAGCGCCCGTTAATCCGAATTTATGATAACTGCTACCGGACTCACCATTTTGGGCTTCATATTTGGGTTTTCGAATAAAATCAAGTAAGGTCCTTAAATGGCTATCGGCTTGAATCAGAATATCCCCACCACGCCCCCCATCTCCACCATTGGGGCCACCTTTGGGAATAAATTTTTCTCGACGGAAAGCACAGCTTCCATCGCCACCATTACCTGCTTTAACTCTAATTTTTGCGGAATCAATAAACATAAAATAAAAAAGGCAGGCTCATCAACAAAATGAAACCTGCCCTCATAAAAGGAGATTTAACTTAGGCTACGCTTTCTTTAGCTGCGGGATAAACACTAATTCGCTGACGACCACCCCAACGCCCTGGAGTTTTGCTCATTCGTTCAAATCGAACAATGCCTTGTTTTAAAGCGAATAACGTATCGTTGCTACCGCGACCAACATTTGTACCTGGATGAAAATGAGTTCCATTTTGTCGAACAATCACTTCACCCGCATTGACCAATTGACTACCAAACCGTTTAACCCCAAGTCGCTGGCCGGCAGAATCTCGGCCATTTGATGTAGATCCTTGTGATTTTGTATGTGCCATGATGTAAATCCTCTATTTTTTATTTCGGAAGGGAAATTTGCTTAACGCGAAGCTCTGTGAGCCATTGTCTATGACCTTGGGTCTTTTTATAGACTTTTTTCTGTCGTTCTTTATAGACAATAATTTTTGGAGCTCTAAACTGCCTGACAACTTCCGCTGTCACACTGGCTCCGGAAATAAGAGGACGACCGGTTAAAATTTTACTGTCGCTCTTTGCGAAAAGGACATCGCTAATTTTAACTTCTTCCCCTGCTTTGGCTTCAAGTTTTTCTACGCGAAGGGTTTCTCCCTCAGCAACGCGGTATTGTTTTCCGCCTGTTTGTACAATAGCATATGAATTCATAGGGTCAGGATCATAACCTAATTATTTTCTATCGTCAATAGAAAGCTTTTAGACTTTCTCAAGAGAAATACGATAATGCTCCCATGCAAGTGTTTCATCTTCAATTATTTCCACAGTCCTTCCCACCTGTTTTTCAAGACGATCTTTGTTTTCTTTAAAATAGTGTGCAATGGCCGCTTGCAAAGAAATTTTTAACACGCCTTCAGTTCTTCCCTGGGTCATCTCGAAAATTTCTTTACGTATTTTAAGAAACATCGAATCGCACGATAACACCCATCCACTGCCACTACACTCAGCACAAGGCTCTCCCGTCATTGCTTGTAGCGACTCCCGACGACGTTCACGAGTCATTTCAACCAACCCCAATCTCGTAATAGGAAGAATTTTTATTTTTGCATGATCGCCACGCGTTGCGCGGGCAAGAGTTTCCATCACTTTATCGCGGTCTCGTCTTTTTTTCATATCAATAAAGTCAATAACGATAATTCCACCAATATTTCTCAAACGCAACTGGCGAGCCACTTCCTGAGCGGCTTCAATATTCGTTGCTGTCACAGTTTCTTCTTGAGAATTTTTTCCTGTGAATTTACCTGTGTTTACATCAATTGCGCAAAGAGATTCTGCTTCTTGGATAATAATGTATCCGCCAGAGGGTAAATCAATACGAGATCCTCGCAACTTTTCAAGTTCTTCTTCGATTTTAAAAGTATTAAATAAAGGAGTGCGGCCATCATACAGTTTGACCCGATCAATTAACTCCGGAGCTAACATTTCAATAAACCCGCGTACGTCTTCATACTCTTGACGGTTATCAATAATGAAGGCCTCAACATCTTCAGAAAGAATATCTCTGACGACTTGGAAAGTAAGGCCTAATTCTTTATGGACAAGCCCCTTACTTATTTTTTCTGATCTTTTTTTAACCGTATCCCAGAGCCTAAGTAAATATTTCATTTCTCGACGAAGAGCCTTTTCATCGACTCCTTCGGCCTCAGTCCTCACAATAACTCCTCCAGGAGGATTAAACGATTCAACAATTTTCTTTAACCGATCTCTTTCTTGATGATCTTCTACCTGGCGTGAGACGCCCAAATGGTCAGATAATGGCATGAGAATCAAATAACGCCCGGGAAGAGAAATATCCATCGTCACTTTCATACCTTTGGTTCCAATGGCTTCTTTAGCTACTTGAACCAATATGGGGTTTCCTTTTTTTAAAATTTTACTGATATCACGCTCTCTCCCATCGGCACTGAGGACATCTGAAATATAGAGATACGCATTTTTTTCTTGCCCCACATCAATAAAAGCTGACGAAATTCCGGGTAATACATTTTCAACTTTTCCGTGATAAATATTTCCAACAACTTTCTCACTTCCACCAATATGTCGATCGATAAAATATTCGGCTAATTTATCGTTTTCAATAATGGCAATCCTTGTTTCATCTGGAGTGGCATTGGCTAAAATTTGCTTCTTTACTGGTTTCATAACTTCATCCTTCTACTGTTTTAATTTAAGGAGCTAAAAGCTCCCCATTTTTCTTTTCAAAATATAACTGCTTACGACAAACCCGAAGACTTGTTGAGGCACTCCCCGGTATTATTTGCGAATCTTCTAATTGATAAAGAGATTGAATAATTTTTTCCGGTTTCAATGTTTTTCCAGGACCAAATCTCAAAGTTAACATCAAAACAGAACCTTGAAGATCCCAGGAAATAACTCTTTCTCTTGCATCAATTTTTACTTCTTGTTCTTTTTTCTTCTTTATTACGAAATAAGAATCTTGTTTCCAAAAATTCTCCCACTTCTCATGAGAATTTAACAAAAAATCCGACTGAATTTCGTACAAAGCCACATTCATGGTTTCATCTAATGATGGAAAAAACTTTGGGATGGATTTCAATTCCATCAAAGAATAACCTACCCCTAAATGCGGGTTCAAATATTCTTGCGCCGTCTTAAAATTAAGCCGGCTGATTAAATCCACATCACAGTACTCAGACTCCGACTCACATCCAAAGGGAATCACAGGACCGAAAGAAATTTTTAAATCAACTCCTTTACCATTGGACCTTGCGACTGGCCATTGAGACAATTCTAAGGCTTTTTTTATCATTTGAATTTGTTGCAAATGACTTAATTGAGTGGCCTCCCCTTTTTTTGAAAACCTCAAACGAACTCTCTGTAAAGTCGTGGAAAAGCCAAATCGGGATTTTTCAATGACCATTGTTTGACTCATAGTAAATATCGCCGCCAATGAACGGAGAGAACAATTCCAATCGAAAAAAGAGAACTGAGTATTGATGATCCACCATAGGAAAGCATGGGTAAAGGAACGCCGGCAACAGGGGCAAGCCCCATTGTCATTCCCAAATTCAACAATGCATAAAACGCAAACATGGCACCAAACCCAGCAGACACCAAACTTCCAAAACGATCACGAGAAACCAATGAAATCTCAAAACTTCTCCAAATAATTAAAAAATAAAGGAACAAAATAAATAGTGATCTAAAAAAACCCAACTCCTCACCAATAACTGAAAAGATAAAATCGGTGTGCCGACTAGGAAGAAACCCAAGTCGTGACTGAGTGCCATTTCCATAACCTTTACCAAAAATTTGGCCTGACCCAATAGCGATTTGAGACTGTCTCACATTATATCCACCACCCAAAGGATCTAACTCTGGATTTACAAAGGCCACCAACCGTTTTCGTTGATACTCTTTAATTACTTTTTCTGTTGCGATGGCCCCCAAACTTCCAAGCGAGATAAGAAAAAGTGTCACCCATAAATATAAAGAAGGGATATAGACTCGCATTTTCCGTAAGAACCACCAACAAACAATTAAAAATCCGCATACTCCTAAGAAAAACCACAAACTATTCAGCCCCCCGCTCAAAGCTTTTGAGAGAAAAAACAGGATCGAATGGTCCTTCAGTGACGGCCCTAACAACCTAAAATAAGTAGAAATAAGCGGAATACCAGTTGCGATAAATCCAACCAAACACAAAGAAAGTAAATGTAAGGCTCTCGCGCCAGCAACATAAAACATGACCAACGTTGCTGGGAAAAAAACCAAAGAGGAAGACAAGTCAGGCTCAGCCAATATCAGAAGAATCGGAAAACCCGCCAATAAAAAAGGAATAACCAATGATTTTGGTGAATACCACTCAATACGTTGATCTAAATATCCGGCCACACTGAGAATAAATAATATCTTGGCCACTTCTGGAGCCTGAATAAAGAATGGCCCAAACTGAAACCAACCCCGTGTCGCTCGCAAGGTAACTCCAAACATCAAAACGCCTATTAACACAAAAATCATTAGGATATATAGAGACTTCGTATAGGTTCTAAAAATCTGATAGGGAAGAACCATCAAAAATATCATCCCAACCAATCCAATAAAAGTGGCTATCCCTTGTTTCAACGCATATCCATGTCCCAGACTTATTTCTGTTGAATAGATCATTAAAATTCCAGTTGCGACGATAAGAATTGTGGATAAAAACAATATCCAATCAACATGGAAGCCTTTTCCAAAAAAACTTGCTTTATCTGTCGTAGGCGTTGTTAAAAATTCTAATTTCATGATTTAATACTCAAGTTTTTAGGAGGTAATGCTGTCTCCAATATTTTTTTTGCAATAGGCGCTGCTACCGCCCCTCCATGCCCACCATTTTCGACAAATACACATAAAGCAATGGATGGTTTTTCTCCATGATAACCCGCGAAAACAGAAAACCACGCATGATCATCTCCTTGTGGATTTTGGGCGGTTCCTGTTTTACCTCTAATATCAAGCCCGTCAATCTTTGTCGCAACACCGGTTCCTTGTGTGACTACATTTTTAAGAGACTCATTGACCAGTGTCCATGTATTGTCTTTAAGTTGAACAGTTCGGATAACGCTCATCTCTTCTTTTAGTAAAATCTCACCTTGGGGCCCAATAATTCGATCTACAATATAAGGCCTGTGAACCACCCCACGATTGGCCATAACGGCCATCATGACACAAACTTGCAATGGAGTGGCAGTAATAAAACCCTGTCCAATAGAGGTATTCAAAGTATCTCCCGTAGACCACCCACCTAAACCTATTTTTCTCTTCCAAAGAGGCGAGGGCAGAACTCCTTTATTCTCACCTGGAAGAATCCCTTGAACTTGTTGCCCAAAACCAAATTCAAAAGCATGATTGGCAATTTCCTGAGAACCTATTTTTTTACCCAGCTCATAAAAATATGTATCGCAAGACTCCGTCATTGCCTTCCAAAAATCAACTGTCCCATGAATTTTCCAACATCCATATCTGCGTTCTTTTCCATTCTTATCTTTTAAATTCAAATATCCTGGACAGTAAATCTTTTCATTTAAATTAATTGCATTCTTTTCAAACCCCGCAATCGCCGTGATAATCTTAAAAACTGATCCTGGTGGATAAGAACCTCGATACACTCGATCAAGAAAAGGCTTATTAGGATCTTTTAATTCATCACCTAAAGAGCCCAATGCATTAATAGTGGGTTGACTGGCCCAAGCAAGAATGGCGCCTGTATTTAAGTCTATCGCCACAGCAGCCCCACGCTTCGTTGTTGTTTTTGCCAATTCTTCTTCGGCAACTTTTTGCAAATTTAAATCCAAAGTCAAAATAACAGACCCGCCACGAAGAAATGGTAATTCTTCAATTACTTTTTTCAGTCGTCCTATTGAGTCCACCTCAATAAGCATGCCCCCATCTTGTCCGCGAATTTTTTTATCAAATATTTTTTCGAGGCCCATTTTCCCAATGAGATCTCCGGATTTCCGCTCAGTGTAATTGACATTCCTCAATTCGCGTTCATTTATTTCACCAAGATACCCAATAATATGAGTGGCTAAATTTCCAACCGGATAACCTCTTCGAAATTCCATCACAACTCTTAAGCCTGGCACCAATTGCTCTAATTCACGCATCACAAAAGCCGTATCATCTGATATATCTTCTGCCAATCGCACCATTTGTTTTGTTTCAAAAGCTCGTTGAAGTCGTTTTTCCCAATAATTTGGAAAAGACTGAGAAAAGGGGTTTAAATACTTTTGAACCATCTCTCGATCAATAGTGATTTTTTCAGGAACTGAATATAACAAAGACCAACTGGGGCGATTTTGAACAATAACATTGCCAAATCGATCTAAGAATTCACCGCGAGGCGCTCGTAACGCAATGATTTGTGTTCGATTTGACTCAGACGCTTGCGCTAACTCTCCTCCTTTAACAATCTGCAAAAAAAATAACCGCGACGTTATAAAAAAATAAAACCCAATAAACAAATAGCTAATAAATCGAATTCGACCTCGAAATTTTTTCTCTGAGAATGAATCTGTCGCGCCACCAACCCACATAAAAATTCCTTAATTGATATCCGGCTGAATTCTCCAAAAATGAAGCCAATATTCCGTAATCCGAAATATCACCGTCACAAGAGCCAAATTAAAAATCATAGAAACAAAAAATGGAGTCCATGCAATTCTTAAAATTCCAGATTCAAAAAACTTGTCAATAAACCACGTTCCCAAAGAAAAATAACATGTTCCAAAAAAAGCAATAACAATTTGCGCTGCGGGTCTTTCACTTGCAACTCTTTTCTGAAGCATTCCTGCCATAAATCCTGCTAAGCACAGAAGGAACATATGTTGACCGAAAAGCGTCCCTCCCATAGCATCAGAAAACATGCCCAAAACAAACCCAACAATCTCAGCAAGAAGAGGACCAGCTAAAAAACCCAATACGATTGTTAACAACAAAAGGATTTGAGGACCAGAACCCCAAAAAGAAAAGTAATGATTAAAAAAAACCTGAATAAAAACCCCTATCAAAACAGTAAATAAAACAAATAAAAATTTATTCATTTTTTTATTTCCAACATTTCCTTCATTTCCTTAATTTCTCTTTTTAAAACCAATACATGGCGAACAGAATAAAGAGTGACGTAGGGTTCTACCTGAGCTTCTTTAAAAAAACCATCAGGCGTCTTAAAAATTTTTGACACTCTTCCAATAGGAATATCTGGAGGGAAAACACCTCCCAGCCCAGCAGTTAACACTTCATCACCAATTTTAATATCAGCATTAAATGCAAGATACTTTACTTGAGTCCAAGGCGTATTCTTTCCTTCCAATAACCCTCTATAAGACTGATCACCCACCTTTATTGCAATAGCCGATAAAGGATCTGTAATTAACATAACCTTGCTTGTCTTAGCATTAACCTCTATGATTCGGCCAACTAAAACAAGGGACGAATGACTCCAAACAACAACAGCAGAAGCTTCTTTTATTCCGTCTGATTGTCCCTTGTTAATGATAACAGCTTTAAACAATTCTCTTACATCTTCAGCTACCACTTCAGCGGCCTGGCTCTCGGAAAATTGCATTTGATTTAGATGTAACAGACTTCTTAATTCATTATTTTCTTTTTGCAGAGCATCTCTTTCAATTTCACTTCGCGACAATTTCTGATTCTGTTCTCGTAAAATATAATTCTCACCCTCAACTCTCACCAG
>JBJXGI010000067.1:0-30483 GCA_046153645.1 Elusimicrobiota bacterium
TTCAATTTACAGGAACAACTTCTGTTTTAGCTTCGGGCGATCCCATTCAAGTTGTGGGCTTGGATCCTTTAACTGAAATTCGTTATGGTTATTCTAGTTTTCAAGATGCCAGTTCCGCCAATAAAGATATTAATAAGAGCTTTCCATTGGAGTATTTAGAATTGAAGCTAAAACGACCCGTGTTTTATACGGTCCAACAAGAAGGATGGTTGGTTGTTGTTGGGTTAGATAAAACCCAAACCAAAGTAGATGTTCCTGAACTTGATTTTCGATTTGATGCGGCCAAATATCAAGGAGCAGCCAATATCCCTGCCAATCCACGACTCAATGATTTTGTGGCAGTGGCTCAAGCCAATAGTCGTTTGTTGGTGGTTTCTAGAGAGGAAGTCGACTTGGCAAAATTCAGGGTGTTCGAATCAAAAAGAGCTCTTTTGCCTCAGCTGACGGCTCGCTTGTCTGCGACGCGTGGTAAAGAAGTCAATCCCTTCCCCAGTGATAATTTTGAAGGATTTGAAGCCACTACTTTTAAACGAGACGAGTATGGACTGCAAGTTAATCAACCGCTCTGGCAGTCAGGCCGACTATGGGGCGCCTACCGTCAAGCCGATTTAAACCGAGTCATGGCGCTTGAAAATTTGCGCAAACAAGCTCAAGATTTAACTTATGAAATGAAAAAAGGCTATTACTCACTTCTTAAATTTCAATCTATTTACCGAATCCGCCGTGAACTTGTGGCGCAAGGTGAAGTGATTAAAGATCTCGTTAAAAAGAAATTAAAATTTGATCTCACATCTCGTTCTGAGGTTTTGAATGTTAATGCTCAAGCTGATCAAGCGGCTTATAAACTCACCGCAGATGAGCAAGATATTGCTTTAGCCCGGTTGGTCATTATTTCTCTTTTAAATCAAGATCAAATGATGCCTGATCCCGTCCCCGGCGCGCTGTCATTTGGTCGACTGAGTTTTAATGTCGAATCGATTATTTCATGGGCTCAAGAGCATCGTCCGGATGTAAGAATTGCAAAACTAAACGCGGAACTCGCCAGATATGCTTATAAAGCGGCCCGTGCTGATGGTCGAATTAAATTGGATGCAAATGGTTTTTACGGACGGTCCGGGGCCGCTTTTGCTGATGATGATTTTGAAATGAGAGAAGCTTGGAACTTTGGATTAAGAGCTTCTCGAATGTTTTGGGGAAATACGGTTAAGGGCAATTTCACGAAAGAAAAGACTTCTCCTGATCTCGGGCAATCCTTTGTTACGCAATCTCAACAAAAATCTGTTGAATTGGGAATATTGGATAATTTCCCTGGAATGTCTAATACAAAACAAGCCGAGCTTCAATTTGAACGTGCTAAGGCAGAATTGGTAGAAGCGGCACGAAAAGCTGAATTTGAGGTACGCCAAACTTATTACAACTTAGAAAAAGCTGCGCGTCAGCTCGAAGCCGTCCGTGAAGATTTGCAATATAGAGCCAAGGATTTAGAAATCACGAGAGAGAAAATGAAGTTAGGTTTAGCAGAGTTATCTCAACTCATGCAAGCAGAAATTGCCAATGCCGAAGCTCAAATAACCGAACAAGAAGCCCTTTCCGCTTATAACGTCGCCTTGGCCGATATGGACCGAGTCGCTGGCGCTGAAGTGGTTCGAGATTAATGAAACTAGGTTCACTTTTTGTCAAACGGCCGGTGATGACCACCATGGTTTTCATGGGGATTGGGTTATTTGGTTTGATTGCTTGGAAACAACTTCCACAAGAATTATTCCCTAATATTTCCGTCCCACAATTGGTTGTTATTACCAAATACCAAAACGCAGCTCCTGAAGAAATCGAAAACTTACTCACAAAACCCATCGAAGAAGCAGTCGGAACTGTTCCTCATTTAAAACGCGTTCGCTCTGTTTCAAAAGAAGGAATGTCCGCTGTGACCCTTGAGTTTGGCTGGGGTGTTGATATGAGTTTTGCTCATCTTTCAACCCGTGAGAAATTAGATCGAATTAAAGACCGACTTCCTCAAGAAGCGGAAGAAGCCATTATCAAAAGAGTTAATCCCTTTTCGCATCCGATTCTTGTCATTAGTGTTACAGGGGACCTTTCTTTGCCAGATATGACTGATCTGGCTAAAGATGTCATTAAGAAAAAGCTGGATAAAACAGATGGTGTGGGTTCTGTTACAATTTCAGGCGGTCAAAAAAGAGAAATTATTGTTGAAGTGGACCGTGGACGTTTAAGTGCCAGTCGAGTTTCACTCCCGATGGTTGAACAAGCGCTCAAAAACGCCAATTATGATTATCCCGCCGGAACAACACAGGGAAAAGTGGTGGAATATTTGGTCAGAACCCAAGGCCGCTTTAAAACTTTAGATGATATTGGGAAAACAATTGTTCAAGTTGAAAACCCGGAATTTGATCCCACCTACAAATGGAAAAAAACAGAAGATAAAGGTTCTTATAGTAAAACCACTCAAGAACAAAGATTAATTTCTCTTTCCGACTTAGCTCAAATTAAGATGAGTTTAGAAGATAAAACCAGCTATTCACGCTATAACGGGCATGAAAATATTTCTATTTCCATTCAAAAACACGCGGACGCTAATACCGTTGAAGTCTCTCGGTCAGTACAAGAAGCGCTAAAAGAACTTCGACCTTCTCTTCCTCGAAGCATGAAGGTGGACATCGTTTATAACGAATCGAATTATATTTTAGATTCATTAAACAGCATGCGTGATAACGTTGTTATCGGGGGGCTTTTGGCTTTTTTTGTTCTTTTTTATTTTCTCGGAAATGTTCGGGATTCATTTAATGTTGGTTTGTCTATTCCTGTGGCCATTATGGCCACTCTTATTATGATGTTTATTACTGGTGGTTCAGTTAATATGTTGACGTTGGCTGGAATTGCATTGTCGGTTGGTTCTATATCAGATTGCGCTATTGTTGTGGCAGAGAATATTGCGCGCCATCATAAAAAATTAGGAAAAAATTTATTAGAGGCTTCTGGCGATGGAACAGACGAAGTATCTCTTTCCATGGTGACCTCAACAGCGACCAACGTGGTGGTTTTTCTTCCTCTGTTATTTATCACAGGAATCGCGCAACAACTTTTTAATGATCTTATTGTTGTTACTATTTTTACCAATATTGCGGGTTTATTTGTCTCGCTTACTTTAATTCCGAGACTTTCCGCTTATGAAACAAAACTACCTCGGTTTTTGGAGCAAGGAAAATTAGAAAAATATACGTTAACAGGTGAAAATGGAAAACGTTTGGATAATTTCTATAAACGCGTTTTGTTGTTTTCACTCAATGATGTTAAAACAGTAGGCCTTATCATGGTTCTTTTATTTGGACTTGCGCTTCTGTTACTTTCTTGGGCACCGAAAGTGTTTATGCCAAAAATGGATCAAGGACAATTTATTATTGAATTAGAAATGCCTATTGGTACGCGGCTTGAAGTAAGTAATCTTGTTACGGCCAAGTTAGAGGGGATTCTCTCTAACATAAAAGGTGTTTCTGCCATGGCCAATGTAGGGTCAGCTCAAGAAGATGAAGAAATTGAAGCGTTGGGTTCTCATCAGTCTAGAATTGTGGTCAACGTTGATTCCAAAGCAGGGGTTCCAACAGATCAAGTCATTCATAAATTTCAAGAATTGGCCAAAAGAGAAAATTTAGAAGGGGGAATATTAACTTATATATTACAGGACAGTCCCATCCGTTCCGCCTTGGCTGGAGGTGCTCCTGTTGAAGTTGAAGTAAAAGGGCCTGAACTAGACCAATTAAAAATTCTCTCAGATAGAATGGTAAAAGAGTTTGATAAGGAAGATAATCTTTTTGGTGTTAAGACAACATTTGCGCTTCCTTCTAAAGAAACGAAAGTCATTGTTGATAAAGACCGCGCTTCTGGTTTTCAGTTGTCAGTTTCTGATATCGCGCGTACCGCTTTGATCGCGATTAAAGGAATCGTAGCTACCGAGCTTAAAGATGAAGGAAAAGAAACCAATATTCGAGTTCGTTTAAGGGAAGAAGACCGAGAAAATTCTGACAGTATTAGACAAATGACGGCACGCTCTCCTCAAGGGCTTATGGTGCCATTAGACGCGGTGGCAAAAGTAAGTTCCGGTGTGGGAGCCAGTGAAATTCGGCATTTAGATGGTCAACGCTCATTTGTGGTAACGGCGGAAGTTTCTGGTTCTAGTACGGCAAAAGCGTTAAAGCGAGTAAGTCAAATGCTTAAAAATTACCGCGTCTCAAAAGAATATACAGTTGAATTAGGAGGGGAAAGTCGTCAAATTGCGGAATCATTTTCTGGTTTAAAGTATACGTTTCTTTTGGCCATCATTTTAATCTATATGATTATGGCCGCTCAATTTGAATCGCTCATTCAACCACTTATTATTTTAAGCACTGTTCCTTTTTCTATTATTGGAATTGCATTTACATTATTCGTTACAAATACTCCTTTTTCAGCGGTGGTGGCTTTGGGGTCCGTCATTTTAGCGGGTATCGTTGTGAATAATGGTATCGTTCTTATTGATTTAATTAATGCCATGAGGAAAGAAGGAATGGCATTGCGTGAGGCGATTGTTTTCGGATGTATCAACCGCATTCGACCAATTTTAATGACGGCCATTACCGCTGTGATGGGTTCTTTTCCTTTGGCTATTGGGCTTGGAAAAGGTGATGAACTTGCCTCCCCTTTAGCTCAAGTTACTTTCGGAGGGATGTTTGTGTCAACAGCGTTGACACTGATTATTATTCCGATTCTTTATGAGAAGGCAACTTTATTTCAGGAAAAACGAGCGGCGGTGAAAGTATGAAAGTGAATTTTCTATTTCAATTAACTGATGAAAGAATAAAAATAATAGCGCTTACTACCTTATTCTTTTTTTCCCTCTGTTTTTCTTCCTGTAAACCCACATACCAAAAAGAAAACTTTGTGGACACCATTAAATTTCTGGCGAAGAAAGAATATGGAATTGATGTGGTTGACGTCAAACAAACGGGTCAAACATTGGGGCTTCGGTTTACCTTGGATAATTTATTAACGGACTTGGCTTCAGGAGACGAGAAAACCAGCCGTGAAATAAATGGACTTTTTGTCATTCTTGTTAGAGTTTCTATTTCTTCAGATATTCCTCCTAAATTTGTTGTGCTTGAAATAGCCGATAAATCAAACCCGGATTTTCGATTGGTATTAACTCGATATATTGAAGATGTAAAAAAACTGTTCGCGGAAGCTTTATCTGTCACCGATTCGCAAGATCGTCTCATTCAAGAATTTGTGATGGGAGAAAAACATGTTCCTTTCGAAGCTGATGAAATGGCACTCATTCGCATGATGATGATGGCGGTAGAAAGTAATAACAAACCCAACCTCAACGCTACTTTTGATTTGAAAGATGTTTCATTTGAATTGTTTATTGCAGGGGTGGCCGCCAATCAAATGAGACGCCTTTTAAAGAATCGAAAAGAATTCAAAGAAGAACTTATTTTAAGACAAGTGACAGCCTCTTTTGATCGAGACAACGTTCAAAATAATAATTTTAAGGTTTTTTTGGATTTGGTATCTCAGAATACCGTTTCGGGTACCACCAAAATGATTGAAACAACGGTCCTTCCTTATGTTGGTCAACAGATTCATGATTTACTTAAGAGTTATAAATTTAAAGATGTAAAAAACATTATCGTCATCGATCGAAACTCCGGAAAAAGTTTTAACGTGGCGCTGTAAAAAATCGTTTATGGAAAATAATGTAAATGAAAACAGCTTGCCAAGTGAATTCCTCCCCACGTATTTCAGTGGGGAGGCTAGGTGGGGAATGGATAGGTTTTTCCTTATAAAGAAAAATTTATCTATACCCCACCTAACCTCCCCTTTGTACTACAAGGGGAGGAATTTCCCTCTATAGGAAAAGCTTCTTTATGTTCCTCACAGAAGCTTCAGCTAAACGTCCCATTGCAACTCTGATGGCTGTTCTAGCCATTACGATGGGCGGCCTTATAGGTCTTTTTACTCTGCCCGTGGACAAAATGCCCAACTCGGAACCACCTGAGATCAGTGTTTTTGTTGGCGTTCGTGGTGGAATGCCCTCAGAAGAAATTGAACGTTTGATTACAGCACCTATTGAAGAGGCGGTGGCTTCAATGGCAGGCCTTAAAGAGCTCATGTCTGTTTCTCGTAAAGACAGATCAGAGTTGTATTTATATTTTGAAAATCCTGATCAAGTCAAACGCGCTACGCTTGAAGTTTCTGAGCGCCTTGCGAAAATTAAAGGAAAACTTCCCAAAGAAATTGAAAAACCAATAGTGGCTCGTTACAAAGAGGGTGATCACCCGGTTGTCATATTAAACGCTACGAGTTCAACTAAAACCCCTGAATTTATACGTGGTTTATTAGAACGTGATTTAAAACCCAAACTCTCTCGCTTGACGGGGGTTGCCAATGTTGAGATTTATGGAGGTCGACAGCGAAAAATTTTAGTTGAGTTTGAGAAAGTAAAATTAGAAATGCACCGGCTTCCCATATTAGAAGTGATACGTCAATTGGGCGCCAATAACATTACTTTATCTTCAGGCGAGCAATTTTCTCAGCGCGATACCTGGTCTATTCAAGTCGTGGGAGATTTTCGAAGTATTGATGAGATGAAAGAATTAGGGGTCGATGTGACAAAAGAAGGTTCTCGGCTTCGCTTAAAAGACATCGCCAATATTAGAGATTATTTTTTAGAAGCGGATTCTCATTCGAGAATTAATGGTCAAGATTCTGTGACCATTCAAGTTCAAAAAGAAAGTGGTGCCAATACCATTGAAGTGGCGCAAGAAGTGATTAAAGCGGCGAATGAGTATCAGAAAACATTACCTCCTGATGTTGGTATCGGGGTGGGTCTTAACCAATCTGTGGCGATCAAACAAGCCATATCTGATGTTAAGGAAGCACTGACAGAAGGAGCTTTTTTAACGGCCTTTATACTGTGGTTTTTCTTAAGGAAAACCAAACAGATTGCCGTTATCGTTCTTTCAATTCCTGTGGCTGTCTTGGGAACATTTTTTGTAATGACCCTGCATGCGCTTATCATGGGGAAATTGGGTAATCCGCCCATGTTTACGATCAATATTATGTCTCTTTTAGGAATTGCGCTGGGTATTGGAAGAATGGTGGACGACTCCATTGTTGTATTTGAAAATATTTTGCATCGATATGAAGAGGCGGCTAAAAAAGGTGAAAAAAATATTGATCGCGTTCAATTGGTTGTGCAAGCCACGGGTGAAATGGCTTTGGCGGTTGCTTCGTCCACATTAATTTTGGTTGTTATCTTTTTACCCATTGTTTTATTTAGCGAGGATATTAGGAAGAAATTTTCAGACGTCGCGTTTACCGTTATTGTGTCATTGTTGGGGTCACTTCTGATGTCAATAACGTTGGTGCCTTTGCTGGCCTCAAAAATGAAATTTGCCTCTATTGATGGAGAAGGATCGGATGAATATGGGTGGGAGAAAAAGTTAAAGGAGTGGTTTAGTAAAAAATGGGAACGCTTTACCAGAAAAAAATCAGATAATTCGATTTTAATTGTAAATCAGGAAAAATTACCTGCATCTGTTAAGAAAAAGAAATTTTCCGATTATATTCCTTCTGATATATTAGAACTATTCTTTTTTCTTCCAAGTTTAATACGCTATTTCTCTCAGCCTCATGCTTGGAGAAAATTTTTACGAAAAACAACTGCTTGGTCTATTCGCAATCGGGTGTATGTCATGTTGGGTGTGGCGGCCTCGCTCGTGGCTTCTCTTGGAATTTATCAATATGGTTTGGCCAAAGAATTCGTTAGTAGTGGCAACAACGATGAATTTATTATTTTTGTTGAACTTCCTTCCGGAAGTAAGTTGGAAATCTCAGATAAGATTGTTTCAGAAGTTGAGTCGACCATTAATGCTTTGCCTGAAGTTAAGAATGTTGTGAGAACGGTGTCTTCTCGGGTTGAAGGATGGTCGTCAAAAGTTTATGTATCACTTAAACCTGAGTCGGAGCGTACGCGGACCGCTCAAGATTTGATTCAAGAATTGCGCCCAAAATTTAAAGGGGTGGGTGGCGAATACGAAGCATTTATTTACTTTTCAGAGCCCAGTAGTTCTAAAGAGTTATTCATTGATCTTTTTGGGAAAGATTATAACGTGCTTCGAGATTTGGCTGTCGAAGTTGCCAAACGAATGCAGCAAGTAACAGGTTTACGCGACGTAAAACTTCGTTATAAACCAGGTCAACCGGAGATTCGCTTGCGTGTTGATCACTCTCGGGCCTCTTTATTTGGTCTTAACTCTCGTGAAATTGCTGATACGGTTCACGCTCAACTTCGGGGCCTGCGTGCCACTTATTTTAATTCGGGAAATGAGCAGGTGGAAACCGTGGCTCGTCTGACCGAAGAAGATCGCCGTACTGAAGAAAATTTAAAAAATTTAACTTTTATCTCTAATAACAAAAGTCGCGTGATTGTTCCTATTCAACAGGTGATTGATTTTGAAAATGGTTACACGCCAAGCGAAGTGTTTCGACGAAATAAAGAACGTGTTATTGAAGTCTCAGCCAATCGAGAACGTTTGGCTTTATCAACGGCGGTAGATAAGGTTCGTGCCGCCCTCAAGGATTTAAAAGTTCCCATTGGTTATCATTACGAATTTGGTGGTGATTACAAAAAGTTAGTTCAGAGTGAAAAAGAATTTATGTACGCGTTTTTGATTATGGGTATTTTGGTGTATATGGTATTGGCCTGTTTTTTTGAATCTTATGGGCAACCTTTTTTAATGTTATTAACAATTCCATTGGCCTTGGTGGGTTCTATGCCCATGCTTTGGATGACGAATACTCCGGTCAATATGGGTGTTTATATTGGGCTTTTAATGTTGGGCGGAACGGTGACCTCTAATGCTGTTATTCTTATTGATCGTTTAAATGCGGTAAAAAAATCCCGGCGTCTTCTGCGAGCTGTGCTCATGGCTGGAATTGAGCGTTCACGACCTATTTTTATGACTTCTCTCTCAACGATCGCGGCTATGTTGCCTTTAACCTTTGCAAAAGGAGAATCCGCTGAAATGTGGGCGCCACTAGCAAAAACAGTGGTGAGCGGAATCGCCCTTTCATCGGTTCTGACATTGTTTGTTATTCCCGCCGCTTATGTGATGTTGGAAGTGACCACTCGAAATTGGGGTAGGCTGATCCTTGGAAAAGTTTCATTTTCTGCTCTCGTTTCAGAACTCAAATCTCCCAAGACAAAGATAAACCTCGGTACCGGTTCTTAATCTGAAATAGGTACAACCAATAAAAGGTGTCCACTTAAGAACCGGTACCGTTATTTTTGATTTTGCATTTGGCGTTGTTGTTCCATGAGGCGTTGGTTGAGTTCGTTGGTGCGGTTGATTTCTTCTAGGGTGCGCAGGCTGCGCTGAACGGCGGCATCGTTTTGGCTCTGATAATTATTGGGGGGAATATAAGGTTGGGGAACGGCGTTTTGGGGGAGTTTACCTTCCTTTCTCATTTTTTCTAAATCTTCGGCAGTATATGTTGTGACCTGTCTATTTCCATTGATAGGAATGTTCCGGCTGATAGGCATATTAAATTGTGCTGCTAGTTGCCGATCTTTAAGAATTTTTTTAAATAAAAAATAGCTGCCAATAGTGAGACTCAAAATAGCAACCGATAAAATTGAGAAGAAAACAAGTTTTGGTTTCATAAGTTATAAATACATCATTTATTGAAAATTTTCAGTATCTTTTGTAGATCATTTCGATTACAAGTTAGGCTGCTTTTGATTTTTCAGGTTAACTTTCCTGAAATTCGTAGTCTGATAGCTGCTTAAGTAATAAGCCAATTAATATTAATTTAAAAAATTCCTCCCCACAAAGTGGGGAGGTTGGTGGGGGATAAATGGATTCTTCCTTATAAAAATTTCAATATCGATTCAAGAACACTTTCCGTATTAACGAGAACATGATTATTCCAATTCAATAATTAACTTTTTTTCAATACAAACAAAATCAACAATATAGGGCTTAATGACATGCTGCCTACGAAACTTATAATTGTTAAGTTGCTTATTTCTCAAATAATACCAAAGTAACTTTTCAGCTTTAGATGGGTTTCCTCTTAATGACCGCGCATAGTTGTAAATCATATTTCCTCACTGAATTAAGACATGAGGAGGGGATTTAGAGGGGAATTTAATTCTAAAATATTTTATAAGGAAAAACCTATTAATCCCCCACCAACCTCCCCACTTTGTGGGGAGGAATTTTTAGAAAGGGCTTTATCAAACTAAAAATTTTAATTTCCGTTAAAAAAACATATATTTTTTCCCTTTTTTTGTTTTTTCCTAATTCGTTCTGTTAAATCAAGGCGTTTTTTGTGGGAGGGTGTAGAGACTTTCTATCAATTTTGTTGATATTCACTTCTTTTCCATTTATCCTTCTATCACCTTCGTTAAATTTTAATGCGTTTTTAAGAGGTTGTTAACTTGCTTAAAGTAGACTGGTGTCACGAAAGGATATTGAGAGTCTGTTACAAAGTTGTTACAACAAATTTACAACTTGTTAATGCGTTGTTAAGGGGACCTTTCTAAAATTAGATCATGATGAAAAATAAAAATATTAAAAAACTGAGTGCTATTTTCTTTTCGTTGACTTATTTGCACGTTAATGTTTTGTGGGCCGCTTCACCCTCATTGCCCCTTCCTCAAATGGTCAGAGAGTTAGCACTCACTTCATCTAATGATCCCTTAGTTCAACAGGTGAAGCAATCAACTTGGATCCTTTACGCGTGGAATGGTTTTTCTCAGGCCATCTTAAATAGAATTTATCCATCAAAATATTCTCTTTCCGTTCCCGCACAAGAAATTTTTGTGTTCCATCAAAACGCTCAAGATTGGTGGATGAAACAACCAAAACAACAAGATGGATCAAGCGTTGATAAAACAGAATTAGGCATTCAAAGAGAAAAACAAGGTGACACTCAAAAATTAGATGAAGTTCGTCCCAATGCCAGTGCCATTAATAACCCTCAAACAAGGGAAGCGGCTAAAACATTATTATCGACCCCTGATGCTGTTTTGAGTAACCCCGGTGTGGGAGCCAAACAAATGTCGGTGGAAGGTTTGGCCGGCGGTGATGTTAAAAATGTGAGTGATGCCCTTAAAAGTAACCCCATCATTAATATCACCGAAGACAAGACTGGTAAAACAACGTTATTTGTAAAAGGTAAAGAGGGGACTTCTTTTAAAGTAGAACTCACCAAAGGCTCAGATGGCAAAGTAACCGCAAAATTTACCGTTGAACCAAAAACTGCTGCTAAGCAGGACTCCGCCACTAATCTAACACCAAAAGCGCCCAGCGATTTTAAAGGGATTCAAAATCCTTCTGTCAAAGATATTGCCAAACAAGCGGATGTTTATCTCCCGAAAATTGGTTTTACAGGAGACATGAAAAACGTTAATCCTGCTTCCATAAAAGTTGAAGGTCAGTTTAAAGAAACCTCAAAAGGTATTGTTTTTGAAGGTAAAATTTCTTTTCAAACAAAAGATGGCACGAAGCACAGCGTGCAAGTTGATAATAATGGAAAAGTAACTGAGGCCCTCACTCTTCCTCCTGTTTCTTCGGCCCCCGCAAACCCAAATTTTGCGACACCACAACAAATCAATCAGCTCAAAGAAGACGCGAAAGGAAAATTGCCGGAACAGGTCAATGATATAGCAGTTAATAAATTGGGAGAAATTGTTCAGTCCAAAGTTGATGCCAAGGTGGCTGGTTTGGAGAATGTTAAAGCCCCCGATACTTTTAAAGCACTTCTTGCTGAAGCTAAAGCCGTTCAACCTGGGAATGCCAAAGGTAAAATGGAATTGTCGGCCAAAGTTGAAAAGATTAATGTGAGCCTCGCCAATATCGGTTTAAGAATTGAAGTTGTTAATGAGGGCCCCAAGGCTCAGTTGGTGGTCCAGAAAATTATTGGTACTGATGAGTTAAAAAAAAGTTATTCATTAACACCAGCTCATATGAGCGCAATTGATGATGCCAAAACAAAATTAGGAAAACCTGTTGTTTTTGTCGAAAGTATCACTCCTGGTGTTCAAGGATTAATGGGACTTACTCACGTAATGACGCAAACCAAAACATCTGGTGATGTTATTAATGCTCGTTTTACAGAAGTTCAAAATGTCGTTATCTATGTCAGTGAAATTAAAGGTAATACAGACAAAGTAAAAGATGGTGGGCGCTCTGGTTCATCGGAACCTTTAACCACCATGCTTGCTCGAACAAAATTTCCTGTTCAATTAGATAACTTAAGTACGGGCGATATGATTGTGGCTACTGTTGCCCATGAAGTGTTAGGTCATGCGGCTCTTTCCACGACGGCTCCAGCTCGTTTTACAGAACTGAAATTTGATTTGAGCGGCGAAAAACAAAACCAAGCCAAAAATATTGACGAAGGTTTCGCGCATTTTCAACAGGTGTTGACAGGCTCTCCCCTTAGTGTGATGGCCAATCTCCATTCTCTCTATGAGAATGAAAACACAAAAGACGTTGCCACCTTGGGAACTATTGGAATGGAGCATAAACAGGGTTCAACAATGGTAATGGGAACTCTCTATAAACAATATTCAGAAAAAACCGGTGATAAAAGCCCGACCTATCAAAAACTAAGTTCTTACTTAAGTAATCTTGTAAAAGACAATAAAGTCAGTGATTTTAACGCTTTTTTTAAAGAAGCCGCTCAAGGCTATTCTCAAGAACATTTAAAGGTTGATTTGGCCAGTGTGGTTCCCAAAGCGCAAGCTATTACCCCAACGAATTTGACTCCTGTTGTTGATAACGGCCCGGCAAAGGTATTGCCAAATGCCGATAACATTCAGAATCCGAAAATTCGAGATGCTGTCAATGTTCTTATGAAAAACCCCGAAAATCTTTTTACTAAGCCCAATATTAAAGTTGAAGGTATAAAACCTAACGATAAAGCAGCGTTAGAAGCCGTTAAAAACCCACAAGATATTCAGATCTTGGAGGATAAAAAAACTGGAGATGTAACCCTTTCTGTTGTGGGCAAAAATGGGATTACAGCCCAAGTCGAAATTTCGGCAACGCCCAGAGGGCAAGTGATCGCCCGATTTGCCAATGTTGAACAGAAAACTGAAGATAAAGTCGACATGAGTGCAAAAGTATCTGGAAACTTTAAAGGAATCAAAGACCCTTCATTAGACGGTTTTAGGAAAAATGCCAAAGAATACCTACCCAAAATTGGTTTTTCAGGCGATATCACAAATATTGATCGCACCTCTATAAAGGTAGACGGGAAATTTGTCCAGACCGATAAAGGCCTTCAGTTCGTTGGAAAAGTTGAATTTAAAGCTATTAACGGAATTAAATACAACATCACTTCCGACCAAAAAGGAAATATTAAAGAAGAAAAAGAATCAACACGAGCTGGTGTTACTCAAGAAAATACAAGAAACGCGGGCGGATTTATTGTTGCTCAAACTTTATTTCGCCAAGGTGATAAAGAAACTCGCGTTAATGGAGAGTTAAAAAACTTTAAAGCAAACACACAGGCCATCACGAGGCAAGTTTTTATTCAAAGCGGAGAGGGAAAAGGCGAAGCAGCACCAAAACCAGCTATCAAGCTTGAAGGTGCCATAGGTGAATACGTGATTCGTGAACGCGGATTGGATACCACGTTCAAAATGCAAAACAATAAAGTCGTTGCTATGAATATTGTGAATAATGAAACAGGCCAAGTTGTTGCCCAAAACAATCATGGCGTGATGCAGCGAATAAATGGAGTTGAAGCCAAAGAAGGCGGCATTGAAAAAAGATTTGTTGTTGTGTCAGGCCCTATTTTTGATTCTAAAACCGGAGCTTCCCAAGTTCGTACGGTAAGTTTTCATGATCAAGGTGAGACGCGAACGGTTGAGGAGAATAACAACAAACAAAACAACGGGGGGAATAATTCGTCTGAAAGCCCCTTCCCCGCCAATGAAAATTTAAATCACGTCGATGTGGGTGTGCGCGTTCTTGTTCATAAAGAAAAAGACGGAAAAGTTTTGGTTCAAAAAAAAGCGGATGAAGATGGCGCTTCTATGGCCGGCATGATGAGTTTAGCGGGGAATACCTCTCAGGTGGTATCAACCAACAGAGAACGAGTGAGTGTGTATGTTCAAAATAATGAAGGTGTATTTATCCATGTTGCAAAAACTTTTGATCAACTCAGCATTGTAAGAACCGCTAAAGACGGAAAAGATGTCACCCCTCAAAAACTAAGTTCAGGCGGAGTTCAAATGCCAAACAAAGCCAATTCCTTTTTAGCGGTTCTCCTCCCTCAAAATATTTCCGCTCAGCAAAAACAAAAGTTAGCAGATATTAATATTATTGCGCATTCGCCTTTCCCCATTCAGGGCGCTATTGACGCTGTTGGAACCATAAAAATTCAAGATGGAAAAATGGCAGAAGCCGATGTCAAAATTACCATGCCCGGGAATAAAAAGGTCAATTGGCAGGAGTCAGAAAAAATATCTCAATTAGAAATATCAGATGGGATAACCAACATTAGAGAAACATTTATTGAAGCCAAGCCTGGGCAAACATATGAATTAGATCGTGCAGGAAACTTTTTACCACGAGCGGGATCCTCCTCTCATCTTGATGGCATAAAAGTGACGGGTCCCGATGGATCTGTGGTTCAGTTATCGCTGTCAAAAGATGGAAAGAAGATGGAGGTGATTGTTACCCCTTCTCTTTCTCCTGTTAAAGTAGCAGGACGCGATTTGGCTTTAAATTTAACGGGAGCTGTTTTTCAAGATGGAAAAATTTGGCGGCAACTGGCCAAGCCTGAGAGCTTTCGTGAACATGACGCCTATGTTAAAGACACCCTTATTTCAAAAGCCAATTTTGATGTGCACTATGTTTCTGTGTCTCCCATGGGGCAAACTCTTTTATCTGCTGATATCAAGTTAGACCGTCCCATCACCCTTCCTAATAATTCTCCAGAAGCGGCCGCCGCCGGGGGGCAAGGAAATCAAGGCGGTACTAAATTAATGGGGTCGTCCACTCCTGGGGCAACGTCTTTTGGATTTCAGGCTCAAACGATTAATGGTCAATCCGTTTATACACCAACAAAAGGGGCAGAATCGCGCATTGCAGCCATTATTGCTGTCAAAACAGACCCTGATACATATAGTGAAGTTAAAGGTGAAAATGGAAAAACCGCTTTTACAGCGCAACTAAACTTATTCGCAGAAGGATCCAGCAAAATTTCTGTGGGAGCCGGTGGTTTTGAACACGCCAAGCATAAATTAGATGAAGGTCTTGAAATTAATGTGAACGATTTAGGTGAACTTAACATTGCTTCTTCTGATAAACCTGGGCTTCAAATAACTTCTTTGAATGATAAATCCACTTTTATTTTTGACGCTAACTCTAGCGCACGGTTTGATCAAAATTTGAACATTCGTTCAAAGGGCGTTGACAAAGGAACCATTACATTTCAATCAGCCAAAGAGCTTTTTATCCCTCAAAATTTGGCGGATCAATTGAAAGGGCTTAAAGCCGATGTGAAACAAGTGCGAATTGAGGAAATGAAAGCCGGTCAGCAAACAAAAACAATTCAAGAAGGAAAAGTGGAATGGAAAAATGATTCAGGCAGAGATTTATCTTTTAACACCAAAGAAATTTTGGGCGCTGATGGAACCGTCACCATAAAAAAAGGAAGCGAGTTTAATTCATCGGAAGCTTCTTTAAAAATTATTGCCGTAGGAGGCATTACTTTTCATGGAAAAAAAGGTCAAGTTGAAGTAACAGGGCCTTCCACCGTTAATGCTTCAATGGTCCCAGAAGGGCTTGAAGTAAAAGTTGTTAAACCTTTTCAGCGCGTTATGAATCAAAATGGTGAAAAAGTAACCGCGCCCGAGTATCAATTTAGCGCCAAACAAGGAGGCGACGCCGCCTTTGTTGGAAAAGTGAACGCGGATGGAAGCGGCCACGCCATTTCTAAAGACGCTGTTTTTACAACCAATTCATTAGATCCCACCACGTGGCACAACTCGATGAAAAGAGAAAAGGGAACAATTCAAGTATTTGGTCCCAGTGCCGGAGAACAAACAAAGGTCACTTTAGCCGAAGGAATCACCAAACAAACCGTTCAGCAATATCATTTTGAATATACCGCTTCTTCCAAACAACCCACGGTTTCCAAACTTCAAATTGATGAAATCGATGGTGAAAAAGGAAAAGAACTAAAAGTATCTCAAATGCCAGGGGCCGTGGAAGGTCTTGGTAATAAAGATTTTACAGGAACGCTTAAATTTCAAACGGACGCTAAATTAACGCTGATTGATGGTCATCTTCGATTATCCACCACCGCCAAAGAAGGCGCTCAAGTATTAGTAGAACTAGATCAACCGCGCAATTTAAGCCATAACAATAACCCTCAATCACAAGCGAAAGAGAATTTGACTATTCAGCTCACCAAAGGAGAGAGAAATACCCAAATCCGAACGGATGATAAAACGATTGTAGGTGACAATGGAAACCTTGTTTCAGAACAAAGACGCACTATTAAAACAGAATTAGTCAAAGAAGAAAATATTATTGCAGATGCTTTTATTGTGGCTAATCCGTCACTTGTAGAAAAAAATGGAAAAGTCATTTCAGAAATGTCTTATAGCAATAAAAGAGATTCCAATGGTTTCATTCGCCACAGCAACAGAACAGAAGTGATCAATAAAGGTCAGACCGATCAAGAGGTGTCCATCACTGAAACATTGGGAGATAGTAAACTCTACAAGGAAACCAATGGCGGCAAATGGAGAGGCAACCAAATTTTCCTCTCCGAAACAAAAATTACAGGGATAGGAAAATCCGCTGAAAAAACCTCTCAAATTTTTATTCGAAATGTAGATTCTTTGCGTGTATACGACAAAATTGCATCAGTAGGCAAAGATATCTTCCAGATCGCTCAGCCCGCAGGTGGTACCCCAAGAGATTCTATATTCGGTGAAATATCAAAAGAAGCCATTACTCAAGATCATGTTGTGATGTACGCACCCATGATTAAATATTTCAAAACTTTAGCCAAAAATAACGCTTCTGTTAAATTGGATGGGGTTCAATACCATATTAAAGATGCCTCGTTTATTGCTTCAGCCGAGTCACTCGCAAAATTTAAAAATGAGGATAAAATTTCTCTTTTGACTCCTGATGGTTCAACAGTAGAAGGAACCATTTCAAATAAAGAGCAAGACCGAAAAAGCACAAAGGTTGATGTTTTATTTGATCGAAAAATTGATCAATTTGCTTCTTCGTCTGATTCCGCTCAAGGGCGCGTTTTTCAAACAGGTTTCCGCTTTGTTCAAGAGCAAAAAGTTTATTCTCAATCCAATGCGTTTTTCTTAGGTCAAGTAAAAACCGATTCCGGTGAAAATGTTGAATTTAAAAAATCGGGCGCTGGTATTGAATTTACTTCTCCCGGGCAATTTCAACTTTTAGGCAATACCGTTAAGGCAGAACCTTCGGCGGATGGTCAGTCGCAAAAAATAAGCACTGTTTTAAGCGAAAGTAATTTAGGAAAAACGGCTATTGCCTTTACCAACCAAGATTCTATTAAAGGAACTGTTTTTCATATTCCAGAACGAACAGTGACCATTGAAACAGGATCCCCCGAATCTAAAATTCAAATTTCTGGAAAAGACGCCCAAGGTAAATATATTTTAGGGCTCCAAATTGATGCTCCCAGTGATTCCGATAAAAGAAATTATTTTGTTTTAACTTCTGAACAATCGCAATCAACCAACGGGTCTTCATTTGTGATTGAAACAGGCACTCAACTTCGTGAGAATAGTAATGGAGCCGTACAAATTTTAAGCGGTTCTTTGCGCGTCAATGAAGGAAGTTTTTTAAATGTGGGAAAAGCGTTCTCACGTGAAGAAAAAGGAAATGTGGGAATTTATAAACCCGAAGGCGGAGCAGGTGGCATTTCCAAAGCGGAAATGGTTCGCTACGAAATTAAAGATGGCCAGATGCTCATGAAAGAAGGGCGCGTGTATGTTTATTCCGATAAAAATGTCGAAGAGCCCACCAAAGCAGGGTTTTTGGCCGGAACCATTTTTGACGATCTCGACATGAGTGGAGGCGGGGATAAAGGTTTCCGTAAATTCCGAGTTTTAAATGATGATGTAAGTTTTGATTACGCGGTTATTTTAGGAGGCCAGCGCGATCCTCAAAGAGAAGAATCCGCATCGACTCGTTACGACGAGTATGAAGTTGGACAGTTAAACAATCGGTTGCAAGAAAAAGGAAAAGGCTGGAACCCAGACCGCAGTGATTTTGTCGTTAAAAAAGAGGGAGACGGGGATGTTAAATTCCTTTGGGAAGGAACCGACAAAAAATCAAAAATGAAATTAGTGGAAGCAGAAAAATCTGAATCGGTTACCATTGTTTTATTCTCTTCTAATCTTTTCCGTTTAGGAACCCGAACCACATCATTTGAAGAAAAATATTGGCTTACCATGGACCAGAAAACCTGGAATCTTGAAGGCGGAAACTTCACCTATTTTAATCCTGATCCTAAATGGACATTTTCTCTTGATGAAAATAAAAAAATTCAAGGGTCTTTCTTTGAACGATCAGATATTTATGTGAGAGGACTTTCTAGTTTTGGAAGAGCAGTGGCAATAAAAAGTGGTGAAACCAGAGCTTCTGATTATTCATCTATTTTAACTTTGAAGATATTTTCAGGAAAAGTTTTAGATCGCCCTGTCCAAATGAATACCTACAACCTTTCTAAATACATGTCAGGTAACCCGAGTAGTCTTATCAGTGTCGCTGTTTGGAACCCCAATGCATTGGGAGTAGGAAAAGGCCGTTATATGGGAAGCGGTACTGAGACAGATGATAAACGAATTGTTTATGGTGGGTTTGCAACAGTGAAAGATTTGAAACCTATCACGGGTATTCTTGTGGGAGCCATTGCTTTGACCACGGCTCTGGTAACCGGAGGTGGAAGTTTAGCGGTGGGAATTAGTGCGTTAAGCGGTTTCTTCTCTGGTACCTCTGCTTATCAGGGGTTTTTGGCGGGTAGTGACGGCATGGGAATTACAATGCTTGTTTTGGGAATTGTTCCCGGTGTCATTTCTGTTATTGGAAAATATTTTAGTTCGGCAGCCGCTACCGCAGGGGGCACTGCTCTTCGAACATCAACTTCTTTTCTCGGTAAAAGCTCTCTGAACAGTGCATTTGTTGTTCCTTTAGTGAAATATGGATATAAAGAAACGGCGAAAACTCTTCTTAAAGTAAGTTCCGCCACGGGTCAAGTTTTAGGGGGCGGGCTTCAATTCCTGATTCGTAAGGTGGCGGCCACTCAGGTTCAAAAGGCGTGGGATGCTTATAAAAAAGAAGGTGAATTGAATTCGAAAGTATGGAAAGAGGCTGCTGTTGCGCTTCTTTACATCGCCAGCAGCGAAATTAAAGTAGCCATGCAATTGCTAGGGGGAATGTCAAGAATTCCAGGTTTTGCCAAAACAGCAGATACAATTGGAAAATTTTCTAACCTTTCAACGGGAACTCAACTTTTAGTTGTTGCTGCTACTGGTTTTGCTATTGGGTATTCGGTCCAATTGATTTCAAGTCTTCAAAATCAAAGTTTTAAAAGACTAACTTCTGCTTCTGGTTTTACAGAATTCATGGTGAATGAATTTATAGGGAGTGCCTTATGGTCAGGAGTTAAGACTGCTGCTACTTTTGTGGCGGCTCTTAGCGTTCTTAAAGTATTTGGTCGATTTGCACCTGCTCCGGTTGCCGGCGCAAAAACTACCTCACAAGGTTGGGGTTCTGCAATCAAGGCAGAAGGTGCGTTACATGGAAGTAATGCTTTGGCCGGAGGGGCTGCTCTAGCTACTTATGGTGCTCTTAGTGGGCAATCTTCCGGAAGTATATGGACTTCTGCCAAACAGGGCGCTTTTTTTGGTCTTTTAATTGGAGGCATTGGGCATGCGGTGGCCACCACGTGGTCTAAAGCCTTTGGTAATTTAAAAGAAAGCGCTTTGGCCGGTGCTGCGGCCATTACCAAATTCCGTTTAGAAGCCGGTGTTACGGTCGCTGTGTGGGAAACCTTAATTGGTAAAGGGCTCGGTCTTAACCACTGGTTAGAAAAACAAGGGGAGAAATTAGGTTTTTGGAAATCAGACCCTGATAAAGACAAATCGGCCTCTCAACTAAACAGTCAAGCGGCTCAAGAAAGAGCCAATATTGATAAAGAACTTTCTAGTATCGAAAGTGATCCTGATAAAACACCCGATCAAAAACAAGCCGAGAGCAAAGAAGTTTTAAAAGGTTATTCCAAAATTGTTGCTTTAGAAAAAAAGGCCGAACTAAAAACTCAGCATGAAACCACAGGTGCCACCGGTTTATTTAATGCCATTGGCCTTGGTGGAAAATCGGCCAAAATAGCAGGAGATTTTGTTGATACGACCGTTCAAATGTCTCTTATGGCGCCCGCTTTTGCTTTTGGACGTGTGGGGTTGTCACCGGCGGGGCAGGTAGGCCATTGGGCAAGGGGCCTTCAAAATATAGCTAATAAATCTTTTGCTAATGGGCATAAGGTAACAGCTGTTTTAGCTTTCACGGGCAGTAAAGGACTGCAACACTTTGTGGCCATGCCGCTCACCTTTCAAGTGTTTGGTTGGGTTGAAAAAGGGGCTGTTGCCATTTCCGATGAAATCGGAATTGTCCAAGTTAAAAGAGAAAATGGAGTTCGCGTTTTAGAAGATGAAAAATTTGTCGCCGCTGAGGGAACAAACCAAGCCGCCATTGACCTTATTTCTACCGCGGGTTTCTTGTTTGCCCCTACCCACGCGCCGCAGTCTCGTTTTATGAAAGAGATGTCGAAAATTTCTAGTCGATCAGATTTTTCTGTTGTTGATCTTTTGCCAGGTGTTCGAAATGTTCGTCAAACAGAAACCAGAAAAATTGCCGTCGATTTGATGGGTAAAGATGCCGCTTTTATGGAAAACTATTTCGGTGGGAAGTACAAAGTTTCAGTTGAAGAAGCGGGAATAGCTTCGCACATGTTAAAAAACTTTTATTATGGACAAGACAAAGGAAAAGTGGGTTCATCCTTCATTCCTCAAGAAACGTTTGATTTTTCAACTGGTGAAAAGGGGTTTGAAGGGCCAAAGTCAGACGGTCTTATGATTGCTCGAAAAAATGGAGATATTGAAGCAACTCGTTTACCTGAACAGCAAAAGGCAGAAAAATCAAATAAGCCCGAATCCGCGCCAAAGGAATCCGAAATACCTGCCGAAAATAAAACACCAACGGGCGAAGAAAATACTAAGCAGCCAGAGGGAAAACAAGCTGAGGTAACAGATATATTTGATTTTTCTCCCACTGTAGAAGCTGCGAAAAATGAAGGGACTAAAAATAAAAAAGATGAAGAAGCACCAACGACGCCAGCGTCTTTAAAATCAGAAGAAAACCTTCAAATTGTTTTGTCAGCTCAGAGAGGGGAGACACAAGATGTTACTCCCGATCAAATTAAAGCGGCGCGTGACGCTTGGGGTTTAAAAGAAGGAGACGTTATTCTCAGTTTTAGTGCCGCCGATAAATCAACCGCCATTGCTGTCCATTTGACATTCATGACAGACGGACAATTAACCAAATTTATTGATAACACGCTTCAAGGAAAAATGCCTGGAGATAAAGCGGATTTAGAAAAAGCGGCTCAACAAGCGGTTGGAATTTTGGCGCAGCGAAGCTCGTCATTTTTCGGAAGAACAGAAGCAGTTATTAATCGCATTACTGATTTTTCCGGATCAACGCACTTAGACGCCTTTACCCGTTTACAATTGGCAACTGGCGCCATTAAGGGCGAAACCATAGACGGAGTGAGAGTATTAAAAGACGCAAATGTTAATCAATTGACGGAGGATTCTCGTTCCAGTCTTTTAGCCGTTGCGGGATATGAAGATGTTCAGTTATTTGATGTGGTTCTTGGTGATCAATTTAGTGTCATTATTGCAAAAGCAGAGAAAAGTTATGCTGTGGATGTCGTCACGAAAAATACTTCTCCTCGTTCGCCGCCCGTAAATAAAAGTGAAGCCAGTTCTAGAAATTCTAAAACCGCCGATACCGCCACAGCCGTCCTTGAAAAACCAACGCCCCTAGTTAAAACCAATGCCGATCTTGTTGTCACTCTCATTGAAAAGGGGGTCCTCAAAAAAGATGATTTAAACACCGTCCTTACTTTTGAAGAAAATGGAAAATTAGGATCCGTACAAATTCTAAGCGACAAAGGCCGATCCGCCGTTCGTTTTGATGTGGGTAAAGATGCTAGCGAACCAGTGGTGACACAATTGGTTTCACGAAGAACGGTTTGGTCTTTGATGAATGAAATAAAAGCCCAAGATGGAAAGGCACATGTTTTCTTGGAATTTGTTGACCAATCAAACTTATTGAAGGGGGGAGTGCGTAACTTGCTTGATCGGTTTTCTGGAAATCGCGATATTTTGGTTGAAAGGAATGCCGATGGAAAAATTTCTGATGTTGTCACTGCCGATGGGGCTTCTTATTCAAAACATTTATTAAAAACAGAACAACTTTCACCGGCAGAATTAGAGGTCGCTGTTACTAAAGCAGAGTCTTCAGAAGGGGTTAAAAAAAGAGTTACTGATGTTTTTTCTCAAAAACAAGTTGATAAGAGTGTTTTAAGGCGCGCGGTTCGATTTGCCACTGGACTAGCAGGAAAAGTTGGAAAAGATAATGTTATTTTTTCTGTTGTTAAAGAATTAAGAAAATTAGATGGAACAGTCACGGCTCAAGAGAAAGGAGCAAGAGTTCGTGAGTTGGCTAAAACAGCTGAAACGCGTGAAGAAAAAGAACTTTTTAATGATTTGATTTCTCATGTTGATCAATTGGCTTGCGGCACTTGTATGGTGGGTTATGTTGAACCTGTTATGTTCGCCGATGCGATTGATAGAACGATTGCACGTGCTCCCCGTCAATTTGGTGATACTGTTCGTGAAAGAATCGGCTTAGAGCGAGTGACAAACGTTCTTAATCAAGGATCGGTTGGTTTAGACCAGTTGTCATCGATGCGTAAACAATTGATAAATGACCCAAAAAGTGTTGCTCGCTTAGATCAATTGATTCAAATGGTTCAGAATTCTGCTGCGCCTGTGAGAGGAAGGGTCGATAGAATAGAAATGAGGCTCGATAACGCTCAAGCTCGTTATCAAGCGGCCCTCTTAAAATATAGTCAATCCGGTTTCTTTGGTGCCATTATGGCGAAAGCAGGGTTGTTTTTGGCCAGAAGAAATTTATCAATCTTGTCAACAAGTCTGAAAGTTGAGTCCTACCGAAATGAAATTTCACAAATGAAAGCACAGTTAAAGTCGAGCAAAGGTGAAGAAAAAGATCGACTTGAAAAACTGATTTCCTCTTTCGAAGGAAAAATAAGAAGTGTTGAAAGGGCTGCTTTCTGGGGCGATAGAAAATCTTTAGATAAAGCCGATGCCTTGTCAACTCAGTTAGAGGGCGCCAAACTTTATGTTAGTAACGTCGAATTTAGAGCCATGCTTAAACTCGACTTCCAAAAAGATCGAGACCAGCTTAAAAATGAATCCCCTGCGCTATCTGTTCGTTATGAAAAAATACTCAAACTCCAAGAAGAAAACAATGATTCAACAAAACCTCAAACTGATTCTGCTAAAAATGAAAGATTTGAAAAAATTCATGAGGAAACAATGGAATTGCGAAAGGCTTTAGGAATGACGCCAGAGAAATTGAGCGAAGTTAAATCTCTGATGTATAAAAAAGACACCGACCCTGCCGATTTCGAAAAAGCTGTGAGTTCCCTCTTTAATGGCAAAAAAATTGAAAACCTTAATGCGGCAGAGCGTTTTGTGATTGCGAATGTTTGGATGGGAGAGTTTTTTAAATTTAAAAGTGAGATTGATGAAAAGACGATTGATGAAAAACCGGGGAATGCTTTGGCTTCGGGAAAACGAATTGCCCTTCTCACAGAATTAATACAAGGGAAAGTTACGGGTCTTGAACCAGGAGGAGGCAAATCTGCAGTTTATATTGCGGCAGCGGCTATTTTTGCGATGAAAAAGGGAGGAGAGAATTTTGTTCAGGAACTGATGGTGTTTGAAGGGGCTGAAGCTGGGAAATATGTGACAGATCTTGTGAAAGGCTCTGAGGGATACGGGCAGTTGTTTCGATCTTTTGGTTTAGAAGCGGTGGATGGAAGAAATTTAGCGGGGAACAACCTTGAAAAAGCGATGAAGGTTTATACGCCCAATGCTTCAGGGGGACGTAAAAAAGTTGTTGTCGCTGATTTGCACAGTCGAGGGTTTTTGGAACGTCAAATTCGAAACGACTATACGTCTCGTGATTTAAAAGAGCTGATGAGTCAATATATTGAAGCCTTGTTCATTGATGAAGCGGACGGAATGTTTAACAAAATGTCTTTTATTACAAGCAAAGAAGGTTTGGTGGCCAGCAAAAAAGACATCAATACCGTTGAAAGAATTGTCAATGCCGTGAGTGATGTGATGAAACTTTCAAAAAAAGACGGTTCCATTGACTTCGATACCCCTGCAGCGCGTAAAAAACAATTTGAATGGGGTAAAGACAAAGCGGGATACCGCGTGTTCTATGAGGCTATTACAGAGGCTCATAAAAGAGACGGAATGTGGTTTACCAAAGACGGTGAAAATATTGTGATGTCGGACGCATTTAAAGAGGCGGTTCGAGAAAAGTTAGGTGTAGGGAAAGACAAAATTTCTGATGGAGAAGTGGAACAGGTGTTAAGAGCGCTGACCGGGGTCGGACAATTAAGAGATATGAAAGATGGAGGAAGAGGGCGACGTGAAGTTTCATTTGAAAACATTATCTCCAAAGAACCCAATGCGCCAAAAGAAAAATTTCATCAAGTCACACCAGTAAGTGGTGGGAAACCACAATTTGGAATGATTGATGGCAGCATTGCGTTTGTTGTGGCAGCGAATCTTTTTAAACTTCGAGATAAAAATTATTCTCAAAGCGGCCTTAAAATAAATAAAGAGGCTATTAAAATTTCCGAATCCAGTTCTGCTGCGAACTTTGTCCAAATTGCCTCAAGAAGCATTTTTATTGCGGGAGCCACCGGAACTCCTGCGACCCTAAAATTTTTAAAAGAAATGTTGGGTTTTGAAATCAGTGATGTTTATGCGGGAAGTTTTAATCAGTACAGCGTAACTAATGTTGTTACTGGACTCAGTTCCATCAATGATATTTTTAATCAGTTCCAAATAAAAGACGCGACCAGGGGGCGGCATTTATACCCAGATGGAAAAGGCGCTGGTTTTAAAGAAATGGCACTCGGGCATTTAGAAGCCAAAAATGCTGTGAGTAAATATGAGGCCATTGCGGACATGATCGAGAGATCATTTGCAGAAGGAGAAAGTAAAGGCGAAGTGACAGGTGTCGGTATTATTTCTACTTTCGAGGCAGATTTAATTGGAGGCTTAAAAGCATATATTAAACGAATTGACACAGAGTTTTTTGACATTCTCGAAGCCAAATCTCAATCGATATCAGGGATTAAACCTTTTTTCGATTTATTGTCCGTTGAGGCTGGCAAAGTCAGCAATCCAAAGTTAGCTGATTTAGTCAAGATGCTTCATATTGTGCATGACGAAGTTAGTGCCAAAGATGCTGATGGAGTTTTGATTACAACCAGCGTGACAGGAGATAACCGTGGGCGAATTCTTTTAGGAACTCAAATTATGGAACGCGGCATCAACCTAAAAGATGGCCCCAAAAGTCGGTCTAATTTAATGGTTCTCGGATATGAAACAGTCACCGCTTCTAGTTTGCTGCAAGCGCTGAAAAGAACTCTTCGTAACCCCGAGGATTTAAAATCTCGTGTTGTGATTGTGTCAGATAGGAGTATTTTAGAGGCCCGTTTAGCAGATGCGAGAGGCAATGATGTCATGCTCACCCAAAAATATGGCCGAGCCAAAGGCGTTTTTGGAGAAGACAAATTAGGAGATAAAAATTTAAGCAAACTTCTTTATGAAGATGTGAAGAGTCTTTCCACGCACGAATTGGTTGTTTTGGTTTCCATGTATGAAGATTATGCGGAGTTAGGGCAAAAAGTCCGTTTTTATTCGAGAGAACAAGCCACCGCTAAATTGTTATTAGAACCAGTCGGTCAATACGCGATGATTGAACAGGCGCGCGGACGGTCTGCGGGTCTTAAATCTTTGGAGAAAATTAAATCAGATAATTTAAATTCCACTGATAAAACCAATGGCAACAGCGGTCTGGCAGCTAAGGACCCAAGAAAGCAAGCAGCTGATGATTTTAGGGAAGCCGCGCAAAATGCTTTTTCTGCCCTTTCACGTATTGCCGGTGACCGAAGTATTTCCAGAGATATTCGAGAAGATGCGCTGGCCAGAATGGTTGACATCACCTCCTCGTTATTTGGTGTCAAAGACGCCGCTGCTAATTTTGACCGAAAAACGGGGCTCTATTCTGGCGCTCGATTTGATTCACTTAGTTTTGCCGATGTTTCGAAATCTATGTCAGACCGCCCCGCTTCTCAAGTGCGGGACACCATGCTTCTTTTATCTAATTATTTACTTCCCACGTCCCAACGACAAAAAACGGCGGATGGTGTTAAAGATGCTCCTCAGCGCGTTTCAGTTTCTGCTGATGCCAGTTCTAAAACAGGCTTGGCAGAATTCGTTAAAACAGCCGATGGGAAAACAGATGATGGGCAAATAGATGCGGCAAAGTTTTTGGGCGATATTGCTGAAGGCAAAGCCAAATTTTCTGATTCAGACTCGAACGATTCTCGTTATGCCACAGTGGCGGAACAACAGGCTTATTCGGCTTACCAAGTCACGAAAGGGATGAGTGATGATGATCAAAAAAATCTCTTAACAGGTTTAGTGGGATTGGGTGCGTTGGATGCCAATGCATTAAAAGCGGTGGGAGATAAAAAGAAAGTGGCCTTGCAACTCATGGTGGCATGGAATTCTTTGGGTCTCTCACCTGAAGAATTTAATGCGCGCGCCCTGGTGGATGGAGCAAATAATTTATCTTCTCTTGTGCGAACTTCATTAGAACAGCGTAACCCTGCTCAAGGGGCCTTTAATACGAATGGGAATTTCTTTACCAATGATTTAATTTCGCTGAAAGAATTACAAGGTATGCTTGTTCAATTAACGATGGCTTCAGATTCTGCTGATGCGGCTTCTCTAAAAGCGCAGGATGGGACAATTCTTATAACGCAGCGCAAAGAAATTTTGGCCGATGCGACATTACGAATAAACGGAATCGATACCACCACTCCTGATGGGCGCAGAAAAGCCTCTCTCACTCCTTTAACTCAATATGCTTTGACCATTTACAACGCCGCGCAAAAAGGAAAAGCCATTGAAGCGGCGCAGTCCCCCTTAAATCAATTGTCGGGTGGTAGTGTGATTGTCCAGGGTTTTTATATGGCCAAATTGATCGCTGGTGCTCTTTATAATATGGCCTTTAACCCCGCCCGAAAAGTAAAGGCACTCAATAAACTTTCTTTAAGAGCTTTAAGCCCCACTTTTATGACTACAACCGATCAAGGCCGCGCCATTAACTATCAATCGGCGATGGCGGTCTTTTCTTTGGTTGGGAATGTCACCGGCAAAACGAGAGAAGCTGTTCGAGGGTTAATGGATAAACTAACCCTCATAGATGATGCTTCGAATCTTGACCCGAATGAGCAAAAAATACCCTTTGTCGATAATGCAATCAATTCAGGAACGGTTGAAGATTTGGTTAATTCCGCAACATCGAGCAACGATGTGACTCAACAAGTAAAAACCTATCTTAAACGCGGTCTTCAACAACAAACAGAATTTACAAAAAGGGTTCCTGCAACGCTTAAGAAAGTTTTAGGTATTTCAACAGCCATCGTACCTTTACTGGCGGTTCAACTTCTAACTGGATTAGGAAGTGTTGCAGGATTGGCATTACCCTATATATTGGTTCCGCTCATCGCTTTTTTTGCTGTGGCAAAATTCCTTTCCTTTAATAGTGTTCCTCAAGAAAAACCAAAAGATGAGGGAAAGAAAAGTTTGAGAGAAAAAGCCTTAGGCGGCATGATGTCAAGCTTGACCGCTGGAAACACGGCTGGACAATCAACAGGAAAGCTTCTCATGGGTTTGGCGCTTCCCATAACTATTGCAGCCGTGTTCTTTGGAGCTTGGGCTGTGGTTGCTGCGGTGGCTGTTGGGGTGGCTGGTTTGGCCGCTAATTTTACGGCTCTTTACGTGAAAAATGGAGAAGTGAGAAAGCCTATTCTTGGAAAACTTTTATCCATTGGTTTCTTGGGTGTATTTTTAAATACCAATTTCGAGCCAACTCAAATTTCACGAGGATTAGGAGTTATAAATAGACTAGAAGGAGATACCACCAGGGGAGATCCTCAGAAAAAAGCAGCTCTTGATAAAGCCAATGCTGAGCTTCAAGAAATTCAAAACGAATTTCAAAAACCAGATCCAAGTCAACCTCAAAATCAACAAAATTCGATGGGTAAGTTGATGCAGAAATTAGGCGAAGTTCAGGCGTTGACAAAGGAATACGATGAATCTGCAAGACTCACTGTCGGTCAAATGCTTACAGATATCAATAAAAATTATCCTGACTTAACGAATGAAGAAGTCACCAATCTAATAAAAACAATTGTTCTCATTCAAACAGGAAAAACTGAAAATGTGGACACCTTATCCAAAGTGATTGATGTCATTTTATCGGTGTCACCTGTCACTGGTGAAACGGCTGATCTCATTGAAAAATTAACCGACGAATTAACTCCAAAAATAGAAGCCATTGAACTTGAACGAAATAAATTGAAGGGATCTCTATCCGAAGAAGATAAAGCAGAAATCCTGACCAAGATCGATAAATTGGAAGGCGCGCTTTTTGATTATTTAATGGACGAATTTAAAACTGAAATGTCGGATGTGAAGGTGCTAACTGATTTAGAAGCGAAGTTGTCTGCTGTTGAAAATCTACCGTTAAATCAACAAATCAGTGGTTTGGTTGATATTCTTATCGCTCCTCGAATGGGCAATGTAAAGGCGGCTGTTCAAAAAGCTTTGGTTGATTCTAAGTTGCCTGAAGCCCAAGTGAATGCCTTGTCAAACTTGGCTTCCGATTTCCCATGGTTTGCCGGTTTTATTAAAGATATAAAAATCGAAGATGTGGGATCGATGGATCTAACCACAATGCTTTCTTTGGCTTCTTTTGATAAACAAAACAAACAAAATATTACACCTGAAAGCGTTGACAGATTTCTTGAACAAGCCAGTTATTTAACTGGTGAGCAAAAAATGGATTTCAGAAGTCATTTGGCTGGCACTGAAATGACCGCTGATACATGGGATACTCTTTATACGAGATATGAAGAGTATGAGTCCACTGAAAAAGATTGGAGCGCCAACCCCACCGTCAATGATTTTAAACCCCAACCTTCAAGCGGCCCCAGAAATTTAGTTCAAGCGCTGGCAGGTGTTAAAAGTGATTATGGTGTTTTACCTGTGGTGTTAGAAGGGTTGTTTGGAAAAGATCATGATTTAACCAAAGCGGCCAGTGCTATTGCCACTGCTCGCGCTCAAAAGGGAAACACTTTTGTCGACTCAACTGACTTTCCTATTGATCCTATTGAGATGACTCGAATTGCTGGTCAATATAAGTTAACCGATCAGCAGTATTCTCGGTTGTACGACTACAAAAAACCAAATCCCCGTGCTGATTACTTTAACCCCTCGGCATTATTTACTGTTATCACCTCTCAAACGGGAGCCAAAAAAGTTCTTTTTAATAAAGCTGATAAATCTTATTCATTACTAGATGAAAACGATCAAGTGATTGGGAAATTAGACTTGTTGGGGAAATCCATTGCTGAAATTACACTCATCAAAAATGGAACGGAATATGGAACGCTGTATTTCGAATTAGGAACCGGGTTTTCTTTAAAAGATTATTCACTCACAGCAAAACCAGGTTTTGTTCTTCAGGCTACTTTTGAGGGAGAAAACCCCAATACTTGGTTTTCATTCCAAAAAATTGATATCAGAGAGTTAAAAACGGAAAAGATACGATTTGTTTCTGACGATAAAGTTACGAATCCTCGTTTTTCTGATGCTTTTTTCCCAAGAAAAGAAGGGGGGCGATATGAGAAAAAAGAAAATCGAAAACCAACATTTATTATTGCTCCTGATTTAGAGAATAAGAAGACGGTTGTTCCCTCTGTTGCCCCTGATAACCAACCGCCAGGAAATGGGGCGGCTCCTGCTAATAAAGCTCCTTCTGTTCCAGTGGTTCCCGAGCCCATGGCAGATCCTGAAATACCAGAGGCAGAACCAGTTGAATCAGTTGTTGATGAAACACCTTTAGAAGAACCGCAGGTGGTTCCAGTAGCCCCTTC
>JBJXGI010000092.1:0-51842 GCA_046153645.1 Elusimicrobiota bacterium
TCTGAGTTATTCTCGCAGAATCCCCCTGATCTAAAATTCCGCTTTTATCCAATTGAACCGAGCCTTTAGCGATATATAAATGAACAAAAAAACCTTCCGGCAATTTTACGCTTTCATTTATTTTAAGACGACCACCCCACAAAACAGCGTCTTTTTGCCGAATAGAAATAGCCGCATTATGACCTTGACCAGAAGCGATGGGAACCAATCCTCCCTTAGAGAGCTCTCTGTTAATATCTAATTGTTCGTAACCAGGTTGAATTTTTTCCGTATCTGGTGGAACCCACATTTGAACCAAACGAACCTCTTTATCTTGACTCGGATTCATCTCAGAATGCCAGATTCCCCGTCCTGCACTCATTCGTTGAGCCAAGCCAGGATAAATAATGCCTTTATTACCCTCGGAATCCTTGTGTTCTAATTCACCATCCAACACCCATGTCACAATTTCCATATCTCGATGAGGGTGGGTCTGAAAACCAGTACCAGGGCGAATAATATCATCGTTACTTACCAGGAGAAGTCCGTGGTGAGTATTTTCAGAATCATAATGATGGCCAAAACTAAAACTATGATTTGAATCAAGCCAAGCGATATTGGTTTGAAATCGATCTGATGAGCGTTTGATTACAATAGAACTATGTGAGGCTACTTCTTCATTTCGCAACAGGATTTCTCCTTATTCTTTTTGCAGCAGCGATCTTTGTCTGAAGAACAACATTTTTCACAGTTTTCTTTTTGACATTTTTTAGCCTTACATTTATCACAGCAATATTCCCCATCTTCAAAACATTTTTTATTACTTTCAAGCTCACATTTTTCTTTTTTCATGCAACTTCCATGAGGATCGGCAGAGTTTATAGAAGTTACTTCAGTAAATTTGAAATTAAATAAATCGGCTGGCTTTTCTTTCGAAAATTTAATTTCAACAGTATAAAGGATGGGAAAAAACACCCCTGGAGGCAAATCTGCCTTTAGATATTCTCTATTATCACCCAATTGAGGAATAAGGTTAAAAGGAGCGCCTTCTTCCAATCCTTTCGTATTGAGTTTTGTGACATTAATGGTTGTATTTTCTAAAAAAGGCTCTGCGGAAATAGGTTTGGTGTAATCATCATAAAAATACAATTGAAATTCACCCGCAAACGGCATAGCCCCCTCTAAGTGATGAAATTTATCGGGCGCCATAAAAAATTGCCCGCCATGTTTTGGACTATGATCTTCATGTGGCTTTGATTTGTGATGATCATGCTTTCCAGCCCAACTGAAACTTCCAAATAACATTACAAATAACAACAATTTCATTCTTTTCATATATTCCCCCATTTAAAATGCTGTCGATAATCCCAAATTAAAACCAAGTGCCATATAAGAATTGCGGGATTCAAATGGAATATCCCCTTTAAACCCCAAATCAATAACAGATCTTATGCTAATTTGACGACGTATTCCAATTCCCCATTTTCCCATTGGTTTTTGCCCTTTTATTTCACTTTCTCTTATCCCAATATTGGCCAATGCCGTTGAAACAAATTTCTTAGGATAACCCAAGGGATGGGTTAAACCAAGAATGGCAGAATGAAGCCATTTTCTTTCTCTAAAACTTGAGCCGGCTCGATAAATTGATATGGAATTCAAGTGAACCCGTTCAAATTCAAAAAACCTTTTACTGAAAATAGCTTTAACTAAATATTCCATCTCTTTTTGATTTTTCCCTGAAGGGAAGCCTGCACCCAATTTAAAAGCAACAGCAGGAAAATTCAATAACTCTCGATTTAAATTATGAAAATAACTAACTTCTGTTCGATTAAAATTAAATCGAGAATCGCGAAATTCATCTATGTTTCCCCATCCGGGATCAAAACCAATTGAAAAATGCGAATTCAAAAAAGCGCCATAAGAAATTTCAATGGGGATTGAAACCCCTGTTTTACCATGTCGAGGAAACTCTGTGTGAATTCCAGATTCGTATGACAACTCATATCTAGCAATTGACTCTGCATCTTCAAAAGACAAAGGACGATTTAAATCGATATTATTATGGTCAACGGCGAAAGCGGTTATGGTTAGAAGTAAAGAACATAATGAAATACTTGCCCTCATCCTAACCTTCTCCCACTGTTGTGGGAGAAGGGACATGAAGAATAAATGACGCGCTTGTAAAAGCTTACTTTTTATCAAAAGGATTTCCTTCGGGCCCTAGGGGTTTTACATAGGTGTCAGGTTTTTTTCCAATTCGGTCACTCCACTGCGAAAATGACAAAGCTTGAGCATTTTTATATTTATGATTTTCATGCGTAAATTTTTCAAAAGCTGCTTGAGAGGTAAAGGCTTGAGACCATTTATGACACCCTGCATGCCCCCCTTCTTCCTCTAAAAAGACAACATCGAAATTGTCAGTGCTGAGTGTTCCATCATTAGAAGAAAAAATAATAACTGGTTTTTCAGGATTTTCAGTAGCCAAATGGAGAATCGCCTTTCCTTTTGTTTCGAAGGCCATGTCGCGAGCGCAAAGCGCGCAACGAACCCGCATGGACCACCCCTCAGCCATAATAGAAGAAGCTTCCCAAGCTCTCTTTCCCTCAGGTAAGGGCATCGAGCAGTGATGACAATCTTCCATGCTCATCCAACCCATACCCTCCATCCACATGACCTCTTCTGTTGAGTGCGGCATAAGTCCCATACCAGGCATTCCCTTCATAAAACGGTGATCGTGTAGCCCTCCAATTTCTCTAACGTCTCCTGGTTTTTCATTTTTATGAGTTGCCGCTGACAACATTAAAATGGCTTCGGTAATAGCGTCGTCCTTTTTTTCCCAAGGAATTTTGTCGGACACCAAAATATCATTGACCATATCATGCAACATATGAAGGTTATCGAAGGCATTGGCAACGTGTGGAAACTTTTCAGCAAAACGGGGACTTAGTTCCGCCACCATGGGCATAAAGGGCCGCTTTGTCTTAAAAAGCTCAATGGTATGATAACGCTCCCCAATAATGTCATAAGCTTTTTTTTGCTCACTTTCAGTTTTCTGATAAAGCATGTCATACACAATACCTTGTAACCAATGATATCCCCAAAATAAAGCATTGGTTTTGGGAAAACGCGATCTAAAACCACCACTATATTTTTGATTATCCAAATACCCCATATTCATGGGTAAAGGAGAAACAGCATAAGGAAGTTGTGTGAAGTAAAAATCCCACAACTGATTAATTTTTTTATCTTTTTCAGAAAAAGTTAAGTCTTTTGATGCCAGCACATCTAAAGTTTGCGCATGTAAAAAATGCCCCCAGTCAAAAACCTGCTCTAAAACACCAAACTTTCTAGAAAATGTAGGAGAAATTTCCCCTTCATCTGGCATAAATTCAGGAGGATGATTCAGTACCCATAAAATTTTATCGAATGTTTTCGTTTCTAATTTTGCCTGTTTCCCCTTAACGATATCTTCATAAGCCATGGCATGGCCAACGGCAACCGCATTTAAATCCTGGGCTAATTTTTTTAACCCATAAATATCGTAGTTAAACACACCTCTTGGCATAAATACGTGATCTTTTGATACATTTTTTAACCAAGCAGGGAGGTCCTTTGGAGGCATTGTGGAGGAAACAACAGAATAAACTTCGTCATTTTCGCCAGACATCTCTTCATGAGCGCAAATGGAACTTGAAAATAACAACAAAGTCAGTACTAATCTATGAAATTTTATTGACCAGGTCCCCATAACTTCCCTTGCCACGATAGGCCCACCCCCACTGTTTGACCAACAGAAGTATTTGCACCTGTGAGAAGGGTATCGTAGAAAATTTCATATCCCCACCCACTCTTTTGAAACAAAGCTATCGTAAAATTAAGCTTCATAAATTCTTTATCAAAAACAAAATCATTAAAATTTGAGTTCAAATTGCTGGCCTCATCATTTGTTAGATTTGATATTCCATCGAGCCCAACCTTAAGCAACAAATTTTTCTTTGGGAAAAAACCTGTTTCAAAAACATAAGGAATTTCATCAGAATAATCACCATTTCGTTTTCGGTATCCAACTTCTGAACTCAAATAAACTGGCCATGGATAAAGCGATTTTCCTGCAAGCAAACGGCATTCAAGATCAACCTGTCCTTGTCCCAAAGGTGGATTTTTTCGTTCCGAATATCCCAGAGGTGTTTTGACCCCCAACTGAACACTTGAAGTGAATTTTTCAGAAGGAAGTTTTCTTTTCATATAAAACCATAAATCAGTTAATCCAGACTCAGAATGAGAAATACCAGCGAACTTACTGGTGGCTGATTTGAAAGAAAACTGAGTTATACCCGTCCATTTTTCTGTAAAACCAAACTCACCATAGAATGAGGAAGAATATTCAGAATATTTAGGACCATTCAATTTCTTATTTTTTTTTGGCGCAAATACTTTATCTGCAGAATACTTTGAAAAACTCACCTTAGAATAAACTTCGTTTTTCTCTCTCAGCCATGCTCCAGCCCAAAGAGAAGATGAAACCGAAACCATCAAACATACTGTCACACTTATTTTTTTCAAATGAAAACTCCTTTATTACAACTGAGAATGGAATTCTACTGAGCCATATCAACCATTTCAGTTAATGTTATGGGTTGATTTCCTTTTAAAATGACTTTGTTTTTCTTGACGTAGGAGGAGAATGCTTCTTTTGAACTCAATGCTCTATAACCGATCTCACAATATCGATGTTTTACTTTTTCCCCTATAAATAAAACTTCTTGAGGAGAAGCCCAAACTCCATTTTTCCGATTAATTTCAACTGTTTTTCCTTTCAGTTCCGTGGGAGCAAGAATGGTGACATCCCCTGAATAGGATTTTTTAGCATCCGCAATCGCACAGAGAACACATCGATATTCAATTCTTTTCTTTCCGTATTTCAAAACAACTTCATTATCTATTTCCTTGGTGTTTTGTACTAAGGGTAACTCACAATAAGGGCAATCAGCTTCATGAGCCGATAATGGTTTGAACAACATCATGAAAAACATTAAAAAAATTATTCTCATTCCCTCTCCTCCAAAACTATTCCATGACTTCATGACCCAAATACCCTGTCGCCCCAATAAAAACAACCCCGAGCAACAAAAGAAAAAGAAAAACAGGATATTCAGCTCGTTTAAAATCGTTTTTTTTGAACACTCGCCAAAATCCCAACAAAACGAACAAAGTGATCGACGATACTCCCACCCATTGATGTATAACCATTTTATTGGCCATGGGCGTGCCATAATCAACAAATAATTTCCCTATAAAACCTGTGTCTTCTCTAAAAGGGTTACCCAAGAACCCTAAAGAAATTGTTACAAATCCACATAAAATGCCACTTAAATGCATCCAATAAGCGGTGGTTCTAAGGTCATCTTTTCTAAAAAAAGCACCAGAAATTTCAAAAAAGAAACCGGTGATTAACAATGCAATAGGGAAGTGAGCCGCAGCCATATGCAAATCAATCAAAGGAATTTCGTTCACCTAGTCCTCTCAAAAAAGATTAGATTGTTGAAATAACATCTTGTTTTTCAAATCGAACCTTAGGAGCTGAGGCATATTTATCACTCTCGGAACGGTAACCTAACGCACAACAAACAACGGCATTGTACCCCATTTCCGGAAGGCCCAGAATTTTATCGTATTCAACAGGAACAAAGCCTTCTATAGGACAAGCGTCGACTCCTAATAGTGCTGCAGATGTCATCAAATTTCCCAAAGCGATGTAAACTTGCCGCGCAGCCCATTCATTGATCACTTTGTTTCGAGGGCCTTTGACAAGATCACCAACTATGATGTTTCGATAAGGTTTAAGAATTTCAAATGAACCACCTCTGACTTCAACTATTCGATTAATAAATTTATCAACATCAACTTCAGACAAGTCTTTTTTAATGGCTAACACAATATAATGAGAGGCATCGACAACTTGTTTTTGTCCCCAGGTAAAAGGTAATAGTCTTTTTCTTGTCTCTCCATCGTTTATGACAAAAAATTTCCAAGGTTGAAGACCATAAGAAGACGGGCTTAAGACAAGAGCATTTTCTATTGTGTTCCAAACATCTTGTGGAATTTTTTTCGTGGCATCAAAAAATTTGGTGGCATATCTCCAATTAAGCTGTTGAAGAAGTTGATCGTTTGAAATAATAGACATTAAAAACTCCTTAAGAAAAAATTTGGCAGTTTACGACTTAACAGCATAATATCTTTTTAGTTCCTTCTAAAGATATTTACGTAACTGCCGAAAATATGAACATAAGGAGATTACCCACATGAAAAGAGAATATTTACACAAATTTTGGCTTAGTGCCGCTATCAGTTTATCAACTTTTTCTTTGTTGTTTTCAAACCCGTCCCATCATGATTTAACAGAAGATACCCATTCCCCATCTTCTCATCAAACCGACAAAAAACCCTTGGTGGAAAATAATTTATGGAATAGTTTAAAAGAAGGGAATGTGAGATTTATAAGCGGAAAACCGCTCCCACGCGAATACATCAAGAAAAGAATAGAGCTATCCAAAGGACAAAAACCGAAATTCATCGTACTTACTTGTGCTGATTCTCGCCTTAGCCCGGAACTTATATTTGACAAAAACTTAGGCGAATTATTTGTACTAAGAACAGCAGGAAATATTGCCGACCCTATCGTTCTTGGTAGCATAGAATATGCAGTTGAACACTTGGGATCAAAGATGCTGGTTATTTTAGGGCATGAGAAATGTGGCGCCGTCGCGGCAGCCTGCGATGGTGGTACGATGCCGACAACGAACCTAGAGGCTATCGTAAAAAAAATCGGAGCGGGCATTTCTGAACTAAAAAACCGCTTCTCAGGAGAGCCACTAAAAACCTTAGCCATCAGAGCCAATATATATCAAAGTTCTAACGACATTGTTAAAAATAGCCCGATTGTAAAAGAAGCTCTAGAAAAACATGGCCTACAAATAGTGAATGCCATCTATCGCCTTGAAAGTGGTGAAGTAGAACGAATGCACTAACTTTAGGTTTGACCTTTAATAAAGAAGAAGTTAGATTGGCCCTATGAAAAAACTAACTTTGATCGCTCTGCTCACCTTTTTCCTTTCTCCTCTGAGCTATGGCCAAGACTTTTGGTCGTATTGGGGCGATGGCAAGGCCGAACTGAGTGGTTATACCATCACCCAACCTCGCTATGGGCAAAACCGTACCGGAAAAGCAGTCATGATTTTTGTCACAGAAGATCACTCCCTAAAAGAACGAGTCAAAATTGAGGGTGATTCCACCAACATTCCCGCCAACCAAAGATACTCTGTGTTGAAATTAAACTTTCTCAAAACATTTCAAACAGGCATTTATGATTACAAAGTTATGTCTTCAGTTTTTTCACAAATAGATAAAAATATGGAACCCAGTCGTATTTCACTCAGTGTTCAAGAATGGTGTGGTCATGTTTTTGATCAGGTGGTATCAGATGGGAAAAAAGTAACTCAATCTCTTCACAGTTACTTTGGCGGAGAGGCGGACCAAAATAATCAGTTTACTATCCCAAACAATTTGATCTATGAAGATTCTCTTCCCATTCTCATGAGAGAACTTAATAGTGAATGGCTTAAAAAAGGCGAAACCAAAGAAGCTGTATCAGTTCCCATGTTGTTGTCGTTACGCTTTACGCATAAACCTTTCGAATTCGGGAAGGTGAGGGTAACGAAATCTGCTGAGAGTGAAATAATTACTACCGCTTTAGGAAAAAAAGAAACCACGAAATGGCTCATTGATTCAACTCATTTTGGCCAATACACTTACTGGATAGAAAAACAATGGCCCAAGCGAATTTTAAGATGGAAAAGCTCTCAAGGAGAAAGCGGTGAGATTACAGGAACAACTCGACTCCCCTACTGGAGTTTAAATGCCAATGGAGATGAAAAAAACCTTTCCCTATTATTTCCGAGAGAAATTCAGAAAAAATAAACTAACCACTATCTAAGTATTCAGATTTGAAATTTTCTCTTTATTATCAACAACAAAACCTAAAATATCTCGAAGCAAGCCGTCTTCTAAATCATAAACCCACCCATGAATTTCCAATTTTTGGCCACGCGCCCAAGCCCCTTGAACAATAGTCGTAAGTGCTAAATTTTTAACTTGCTCAAAAATACTAAGTTCACATAATAAATTGACTTTCTCTTTAATTGATGGCTGACTATCAATTTTAGAACGATTTCGCTCGCAAACATCTCCCAAATGGCGAAGCCAATTATCAATAAGCCCGAGTTCCGCCTTTTCAACAGCGGCTCTCACTCCCCCACAACCGTAATGACCACATACAATAATGTGCTTTACCTTCAAAACATCCACCGCATATTGAATAACAGACAGACAATTAAGATCCGTATGAACCACTAAATTAGCGACATTGCGGTGAACAAACAATTCGCCTGGAAGAAGGTTGACAATTTCATTGGCAAGCACCCGACTATCTGAGCAACCAATCCACAAATATTCTGGGGCTTGTTGCTTGGATAAAAGTTCAAAAAAACCAGGCTTGAGTTTCTGCATTTCTTTTACCCAAGCACGGTTATTATCAAATAAATGTTTAAGTGATTTCATAATTTAATCGTTTCCTTTTTTACTTTTGACTAGAAATTCTTTTTTAGCTTTCGGCATTTTTTTTATTTTTGCTTCTCTTATTAAAGCAGCGGAACGACTCAGCGCATTTTCTTGATATATCAGTTCAATGGGCAAATGTGTCCGGGTGTAGGCTGCCCCTTTTCCTGACTGATGTTTTTTAAATCGCGCCAACGGGTCTTTGGCAATCCCTGTATAAAGAGTTCCATCTCCACAACGAAGCAAATAAACACTCCAATCGGTTTCGTTGCTTTGGGGTAAGTTTTTTATCATTTTCAAATACTTTGATTTCATTGATAAACCTTTGCATATATAACATTATCTTTCCCATCCATGGCAACCCTTCTTCAGTTTATTTTCGTCTCAGCTCTATGGGGTGGGTCTTTTTTATTTATGAGAATCGCAGGTCCCGAACTCACGCCCATACCACTTATCTTTCTAAGAGTTACCATTGGCGGATTATTTTTACTGCCATTCTGTTTGATTCAAGGCCATCTACCTGAAATTAAATCCCAATGGAATAAAGCCAGTGTTTTGGGATTAACAAGTGCTGCGCTTCCTTTCAGTTTATTGGCCTACACAACAATAAGAACAAGCGCAGGACATGGCGCTATTATAAATTCAACCGCCCCCTTTTTCACTGCCCTTGTCGCATGGATTTGGCTTAAAAACAAATTAAAACCATTACAAATTTTGGGGCTCGTACTGGGATTCCTGGGCGTATTTTATTTAGTTAAAGATAAAACCACCATTAATTCTACTCACGGGATTCACGCAATCATCGCTGGCCTCATGGCCACTTTTCTGTATGGTTTTTCAGTCAATTACATGAAAAAATATTTAAGTGAAAGTAAACCCATGGTGGTAACAACAATCAGCCAATTAAGCGCAAGCCTTATTCTCATGCCTTTTGCATTTTGGTTATGGCCTGCTCACCCCATATCTTTAGTGGCTTGGGGATGTGTATTGGCACTTGGAATTGGCACAACGGCTATCGCTTTTGTGGTCTTTTACCAACTCATCGGAAAAATGGGACCGTCAAAAGCAATTGTGGTCACTTTTTTTATTCCCATCTTTGGAATGTTATGGGGCTGGCTTTTTCTGAATGAAAAAATATCTTTTGTCATGATACTGGCAACTGGGATTATTTTGTTTGGCTCCGCGCTCAGTTTAGAGTTAATAAAAAAGAAAAATACTATTGGCGTCCGGCAGATTTGAAACGATCAATTCAAACCAAATAGGTTTTACTTTTGTCACGAAAATTTCATACCAAGATCACCAACATATCATTCATTGCCTTTAAAATAAGGTCATATGAAAATTTTAAAATTGTCATTGGGTTTAATTATATTTTTAAATCTAAACATCAATTCCTCTGACCAAAAAAATCCCAAATTAATTTTAACATCAAAGGTCAACAATTTCGTGGAGTCAGAAACCGAATTTTCTTGCAATGATTATATTCATGGATACCTTACACTTCCAGAAAAAGCAATTGGCCAACACACCTTTGAAACACTTTGGAGCATGCCCAATGGCCAAATAAATCAACATTTTAAAAAAACTCTTGATATTCCAGCGCCAGGTCGACAAGCTTCTTATGTTTGGTTTCGATTTAATCAAGAAAGAGATGGCCTTCAAGACGACTCATCATCCCATGAAGAAAACAATGTGTTCAATGGTGAATGGAATGTTGAAATTAAATGGGATAACCAAACTGTTATTCAAAAAAAATTTAAAGTGAAATGTTGATAGGAGGAAGACATGAATAAAAAAATATTATTCCTATCTCGAACCACAATAACCCTTGTTGGGTTTATGGTATTGGGATTGGCTTTAATTGGATGTAAAGGAAGCCGTGGATCAACCGCCGCTGGGAATGGCGAAGTTAATGTATTAACACTGCAGGGGGCCGGACAATGAAAAATAAACTATCTCTATTTATGGGGCTCATTCTAGGTCTCACTTCGACTCAAAGTTTCGCGGCCAATTCAGGTGACGCATCCGAAGTCAACATGAAGATCTATAAAATGTGGGTTTCACCCAACAGTAATTGTTCCGGCATGAGCTTGGTTTACACCGACGACAATCCTACTCCTCAAAACATGATGGCCAGTCCCACACTAGGAACAGGAACAGTAGCCCCGGGAACCTATAACTGTATTGCCTTTAAAATGAGTGAAATCATTACCGCTAAACCTTCTTATAACTCTGACCATGGGCACTGTACAACCGGAAGCAATTTAACAGTTGATGTTTTTCGAAACCCCAGCACCTCAGCTTGTCCTGATGGAACATCAATTACGGGAACCAGCTCTCTTGTCACAGAAGATAAACCTTGTTTATTCCTTTCCGTTACCGGTACGACCAACAACAGTGTTGAGCCATGGAACGCAGCATCGCCTTTCCTACTCAACAATCCTTTTGTTGTTACTGGAGACACCGCCGGCACCTTTGTAGCAGATTTTAGAGGGAAAATTTCCGATACAGGAGCAGGAATAGGAGGAGAGTGCGAAGTAGAACCCCCTGTTTTTAGTTTTAGATAAAAAACTTTCTACAAAATAAAAAGACCGCCCCCTATTTTTATAGAGAGCGGTCTTTTTATTTCATACCGGAAAGATTTACCTATTGAATGCCCACTTATAAACATTTAGACTTATAAACACATAAGCATTGATATACCCAATAAGGAGCCCCCATGGAAAATACCGTCCGATGGTCACTCATCGTTTCAAGAGAAACCGATATTTCATTACGTACTTATCTCTCCCAAAAAGGCATGCGCAAAGGAGATCTCTCTAAATTTGTAGAAGAAGCCGTCAAATGGCGTGTTTTAGACAAAATAGTTCATAAAACAAAGCAAAAAAATGAGCGCTTCGATTCCAAAGAAATAGAATTGGCTATCAATGAGGCCGTCCAGTCGGTGCGGACTAAAAAAAAGACCCTGAAATGAGGGTTGTTTTAGACACCAATATTTTTATTAGCGCTCTCATAAATCAACTGGGATCATCTCATTTTTTATATGAGCTTTGGAAAAATGGATATTTTCATCTTCTGACTTGTGAAGAGCAATTAGATGAATTTAGAGAAGCCACTCGATATCCAAAGGTACGCCAATACATACAACCTATCATGGCCGGTGCGATGCTCAATGAAATTAAATTACTAAGCATATTTATTACAAATCTACCTAAATTAAGAATTTCCCCAGATCCATGGGATAACTATATTTTGGCAGTGGCATTAAAAGGAAAAGCGAACTTTATAGTAACAGGAGATAAATCGGGATTACTAGAAATAAAAAAATTTAAACAAATAAAAATTGTCAATCCATCACAAATGATGCGACTCATTGGTCATTAAGAAATTTAATTCCAAAAATCAACAATGAGGCTGGCAGTGTATTCCGTTGTAGCGGCAGGTAAAAGGGCGGCGTCGGTTGTCACTCGAATATCCAATAAATCACCGGTCACAAAAGTGCCTGTTCCGCCACTTGAACAAACAAATTGAGTATTGGTACCATCAATCACCGCATCAGATGTTGATCCGATATCAACCGCATTTTTAAAAATCTGAAAAGTGGCAGTCCCAGCTGTTCGAGCAGCACTTCCTGAAACACAAATTCCCACTGCTTTCCCATTAAAGGGCATTATTATCCTAGAACCTCCAACAACCTGAGCGGCACTTCCCACTTCTAATTGCATTTGTAAATTCGTCTGACTGATAGCCAAATTTGAAAGTCCAAAATGCCCCACCCGTTGATGGCGCGCTATCATTTTAGTTGTGGTTGAACTTCCGTTTACGAATTTCAAAGAATTCACTTGAACTTGTCCTGCCACGGTTCCGGTCGACACATAAAAAGTGGCCCCAGACTGAAGGGTGAGAGTATTTCGAATAATATTTCCCCCCGACGTTCCAACTTGAGTGACTGAATTGGCAACAACTCCCCCATCAGAATTAACAGTCAATACATCGACATTACTGGAATCTTTAACAGCAATATTTGTAGATCCATTTGAAGAAGAGGTTTCCAAATTTATCTCACCAGAAAAAACGAAACAAGGAAGGAGAAGAAAGGAGGAGAACAACAAACGACGCATTTTTTAATTAGACCACTCAACAATAATATCGGCCGTATATTCGGTGGAAGCGGCTGGGGTTAACGCTGATGATGTCACCCTCACATCTAAAATATCGCCTGCGACAAAAGTGCCTGTCCCAGCGGTTGAACAAACAAATTGAGTATTGGTACCATCAATCACAGCATCCGAAGTAGCTCCAATATCGACAGCGTTTTTAAAAATTTGAAAAGTGGCAGTCCCCGCTGATCGAGCAGCGCTTCCTGAAACACAAATTCCTCGGGCTGTTCCAGCATAAGGCATTTTCATTCGAGAACCAGCCGCAATTTGCGCAGCCCCCGCTACGTCAAACACCATTTGAGAATCAGCAACTGTACCCGCCAAGTTGGCAACGCCCCAATGTCCAACAAAAGAGCGCGATGGGAGAGAAGCCACAGTAGTCATACTTGAACCGTCCACAAATTTAAGGGTTGTCACGCTGAGTTGCCCGGCCACTGTTCCACTTGAGACATAGAAGGTTGAATTGGCCTGAAGAGTGGCGGTATTTAAAATAAGATTTCCCGCATTTGTGACGGTAATAGAATTAAAATACGCGTCGCCGTCAGAAGTTACTGAGGCGACTTCTACACTAGCAGAATCAAGAACACTGAGCTTGGTTGTGCCGTTATTGGTGGTAAGTTTTAAATCAACATCCCCTGCAAGCACAGCACCGCTTGCAGTGACAAGAAATGAAATTAAGATAAGTAGTTTTTTAAATGGCATTTCATTAAGCCCTATGAGCAATTTTAACTGGTTCTTATTGTACTTCAAGACTTAAAATAAAGTCTAGCCCTTGTATGCCCGTAAATAAATTGAGCAATAATCGACTAGGAGTTATATACCCAACGCCAGTTTGGCGTCGCGCATTGTGACCATTAATGTCATCGGATCAACTGTTGATTCTTGAAAACCACAGGATTTATAAAAATGTTTGGCATCTTCCGAAATGGCATGAACGAGGATGGCACGAATGCCAGTAATCTCGGAGGCCGAAATCGTTCTTAGTACTGCATCTCGCAGGAGGCCTTTCCCAATCTCTTTTCCATGCCACGATCGATCCACCGCCAAACGGCCTAGTAGAATGACAGGAATCGGATCCGGCATATTCCGGCGAACTCGGCCAGTTGATTCAGATTGTAGGATTGAACCCGCTGAAAGGGCGTAGTAACCAATAACTTTTCCTGCTCCGCAAACAACGTAAGTTCGCGACGCCCCACTTTCTTGATTGCTTAGGGCGCGCCGTTTTAACCAATCATCCAGCGAGAGAATACCAGAATTAAAATCCGTCACCTTATGCTGTGCGGTTAGACGCTCCGGCGCGGTGGGATTCCCTTTTACTTCCCCCACGGAGCCTTGGTTTCCAGAAGATCTTGCAGCTTTCGGTTGGTTTTAGCTGGAGCGTTCAGCCGAGCTACGAACTGCTTATAGGCATTGCCATCAAGCACGAAAACGCGTTTATCAAGAAGCACGGCCTCCGCTTCTCGGCAGGCCGTTTCCAACATAAAGTCGGAACGGTTTTTACCGAGCGCTTCCGCCGCACGATCAATGAGGTCACGCTGACGCTGCCGGGCACGAATGTTAATACTAACAGCCCTGACTGGACTTGAATCCCCTGTGGAATCGCTGTGAGTAGATTTATATGTGTTCATACAATAAATATACGTTTATGTGTATTTATTGTCAATACATTTTTCAGATTAAAATAAAAATAATAAACACTCTAAAAAATCAACTCAAATTTGTTTTATCCATTAGCGTTTAAAAACACTTCAAAACGAGTGAAATTATTGTGACTAGAGGTTTCAGTTAGTGTCCAAGTTTTTGTTGTTGATTTCGAATTATATTTTCGAAGATTCCTCCCCTTTCCCCCATTTACGACCATTAAATACCTTAGTTCCTTCTAATTCACTTTCCGTATAACCGAATCAACAATTAAAATGACAATCAAAGAAATCCCAGTCACGGGAACCAAAACGCAAAAGATTCCTATCAACACCACTAAACTTTTGGGGAATGAAGACCCATCGCTGACCTGAGGCGCTGATAAGAAAGAGTGCGGCGGTTTTCTTTTCCACCAAAGTACAATACCTGAAATTGCCAAGCCAATGACACCTAAAGCTACAATTGAATTTAAAATTTGATTCCAAATTCCAAACCAAGTTCCCTCATGTAACGCCACGGCCATTAAGATAAATTTTCCAATCACACCGAAATCTTTCCAACGAAAATCTTTAATAATTTCTCCAGTAAACATATCAACGTGAATGTAAGCTCGGTCTTGCGGGCGCGGCGCTTTCCAACGAATGACAGCCGCGCCACCTTCTTTTTTAGGAAGAAGAATTGTTGCTGGAATCCCAGGAAGTTTTTCTCTGGAAATTTGAAGCAATCGATCTAAATCGATTTTGGGTTGACTTGGGATTTGCACAGATTGATAGGGTGACCCTCCAAAACCGAGCGGCGACCCGGTTCCTGTTTTTTCTCCAATGGTTTTGAGGATATCACCATTAATCCCCGTCCAAGGCAGTCCCGTTATTAAAAATAAAAAAATGAGGGAAGATAAATAAAAAGCGGGAACCGCGTGAAAATCTTTCCACCATCCGCGCCCTTTTAGGTCAAAGCGGGGCCACAAAACACCAGCCAAACTCTTCCGATCTTTCGGCCACCACAGAAAAAGCCCTGTTGTGACTAAAATAAAGGCAAACCCCGCGGTCATTTCCATAATAATCTCGCCGGGTTTCCCAATCAAAAGAGATCCATGAATATCATGCATGAGCTGCATTAATGTTTTATCCGCTTTTTGGGAGCCGACAATGTCTCTCTTATGAGGATTCACATAAACAATCATTTCAGTATTGGTTTTATCTTCTAGGAAAACCTGCATGGATTTTCCTGCTCCAAGACTTGGAATGACATTTTTTAAGCGGGATTCCGGAAAAGCACTCATGGCAGAATCTAGTTGTGCTTGCGCAGAAATGGTGGTCTCTGCTTTGGGGACTTCTAACCAATGACGATAGATCATCGGTTCAATTTGAGGTTTAAACAAATAAACAAGTCCTGTGATCGCCAAGGTCAGCAATGTCGGACTTAAAAAAAGACCTGAATAAAAGTGCCACCGCCAAATACGCGAATAAGAAGAACTTTCCATTTTATACCTCTCAAATAAAAAACCCCGCCCTCTGCGGGCGGGGTTTACAACTTAGAACGTTAACTTTATACCGCTAAAGAAGGATCGATCTTGACCGGCAAAAAAACCTTGCTTGGTAGATCCCACATTAGCAGGTGTATCTGTTAATGCGTCCGCTACCACAACAGTTGAACCGATATATTTTCGATCAAATACGTTTCTTAAATCAAAAAACAAAATTAATTTCTTAAAAACGGGGCCAGTGAGTTCTTTAGAAAAATGCGTGTTTAAATTCCAAACAGTTGAGCTTTGGGCTTTTAGCGTATTGCTGTTATTAATGTAATAAGGAGCAATATAGTTCGCTTCAACCCAAGCGCCGAGTCCTATCGGAGATTCATACCCCACACGTGAATTAAGTACATGCTTTTCCACTCCAGGAATTTTCTTATTAGCGCGGTTGAAACTTGTTCCGCTGATAATTTCAGTATAGTTTTTATATACATGGTCATTATAAGTGTAACTTCCTGAGCATGAAATCCCTGACCAAGTGCGGAAATCCAATGTTGCTTCAGCGCCTCGATGATCGGCTCTTTTCGCATTCGTACTATAACTAGAAAGCCCTGCCCCTGGAGATTGACTGACAAGTTCATCATAAAAGAATTCGTAATATCCAACGACATCAAACATCAACTTCCCCACCACTTGTCCATCAGTTCCCAACTCAAAACCAAGGTTTCTCTGGGATTTAAGTTGATTGTTGTTTCCCGCAACCCCGCTCGGCGTCGTGGTCAGCTGACTCATTCCGGGAATTCCGTATCCTGTTCCCATGCGGCTGTGAATTTTTATTTTGGGAGTGGCTTGATAAATAACATTCACTTCTGGAGCCACGTTAAAGAAATTTCGTCCCACACTCACCCGAGAATAAGTTTCGCTGGATGTTCGAGTTTGAACTTGCGCGCTGACTCTTGATGACTCAAGACCAACACCTAAAATACCAGTCCATTTTTCATCGAATTGAATTTCTTCACGAAACCGGGCGCCAACATTGCGGTGAGTTCCTCTGGTATTAGAATTAAGAGCGCCTCTGGTTCCATTGAAATCACCCAAATTCCTGAAACTATTCGCCTCTTGTTCCATCAAATTAAAAAACAGTCCCACAAAATGTTTTACTTCTTTACCAAACAATTTTCCTTGATGGGTGATATCGGCATATTGATGAAAGTTAGGGTTAACATTATCCCCAATGGTCCCAAAGGTTTGATTGATATCTTTGACGTCATAGGCCCCTAAAAACCGAATTCCGGTATTGGGTGTGGCAGCATATTCGTAACGCGCGCCCATAATTGTGCGTCGATCTTCTCTATTTTGATCTGTTTGAGTGGCGGAAATCGTTCCTACGCCGGTGACAGAAGTCCTCCCTTCTTGCCTTGGGTTTTGATTCAACTGATCCAAGGTTAATCGACTCGGCACTTGAGCCCTTAAATCATTATTGAGATATTTAAATACAATCGTTCGTTTCGAATCCGGCGTAAACGTCATGGTGATATTTTGAGTCCCGGTCCAAAACTGACTGTGATCAATATACCCACTGCCACGCACAAAACTGCCAAACACCGCATATTCAAACCCCTGATAACGGTTTCCCGCATGAACATAGTTATTGAGGTAAGCATGACTACCAGCAGTAGAGCCCACATCAACGCCTCGAATGTCTCGTCCTCGACGAGAACGAAAATTAACAACACCTCCCAACGCATAGTTGTCGTATAAAGAAGACGAAGGGCCTCGAATAACATCAATTCCTTCATAGGCGTTGGGATCATTGATATCGGTTCGAGATAACCCATCAGATTGAGTGGTCGGGAACCAATCTTCATACATTTTGATATTTCGAACAGCAAAACTTTGTTTGGCACCAGAGCCTCGAACCGAAATACTGACGTCTCTGGGTCCATTGCTTTGACGAAGGGTCACGCCTGGAACCGTTGTAAACATTTCTCTTAAATTAAACGCATCGGTCGATTCAAGTTTTTCTCTTTCTACTTTCCCGATCGTTCTGCCAGCGGGATTACGTTCAATTTTTGTTCCTAATACTTCTGTGATGTCCATCAAAATGGCTCCATCAGGGGCAGAAACAATAGGCTCTTCACTTGTGGGGATAATATCTTGAGAAAAAACATTCAAACTAAAAATAAATAAAGACAATGGCAAAAGCATTAAAAAACGCCGACGAATAAAAGACATAAATACTCCTTTGAGTCATCCCCGAAATTCGTAATCGGGGATCTAGACTTTAGTTTAAAATTAGATTCCCGACAGAAACATTCGGGAATGACGACCTAGATTCTAGGGTTCAATAACGATGATAAAGTGTCGTACTAAACGCGATTTATTTTAGGAGGAGAGAAAGGAAGGAGAACGAATTTTTGAACGGCCTGAGGAGAAGATAAGTTTGAAATTGAAAACGAACCATTTTTTTCTTCTAAGTAAAATAGATCAATAGGCAATAGTACATGACTTAATTGAAGAATGGATTTCATTAAATCATTCTTCACATGTCCCAACGAATCAACAACCGCTTTAACACCACAGAGCGCAGAGGGGTTCGAATGCGCACGGATTTCTTTTGAAACCAAAGGATTTTCCTGGGATATCCTATTGAGTGAGTTTTCCAAATGAGGATATCGAACGAAAACACCCCCAGTAAAACCCCAACTGGACACAAAAACAAATAAAAAAATGATTTTGGTGAATGATTTCACATCGGTGAGAATAGAAAATAAAACCCTTCTTTTACAACAGCTTCATTTGTCATAATAAATTTTATGGGATCGTCTTTACTTATTGATCTGGCCATCGTTATGGTACTGGCTGGAGCCATGACACTGCTGTGTCACCGACTGAAACAACCCGTTGTCATCGGCTATTTGATAGCCGGTTTTATTATTGGCCCTTATTTCCCTCCATTTTCATTTATCACCAATCTTTCAAATATTCAAACCATGGCAGAATTGGGCCTGGTGTTTTTACTCTTTTCACTCGGACTTGAATTTAACTTACCCAAAATTCAAAGAATTGGTTTTTCTGCGCTTATCCCGGTTTGTTTCGGAGTCAGTGGAATGTTATTACTCGGATATGGATTAGGAAATCTTTTTCATTGGAATAGAATGGAAAGCATTTTTTTGGGCGCCATTTTATGCATCAGCAGCACAACCATTATTGTAAAAGTTTTTTCTGATTTCAAAATTCAACAAGAACGTTTTGCTCAAATCGTCTTTGGCATATTGGTTTTACAAGATATCGTAGCCATTACTATTCTTTCTATTTTATCAGGGCTCCGTCACAACAGTGAAACCAACGCGCACACAATTATTCAGTCTTTTCTCGGAATTGGGTTATTTATTACGATTTTTCTTGTTTTGGGTCTTCTCTTAATCCCGAAACTATTAAATTCAGTTTCAAAGTTTAAATCGAAAGAAATCATGGGAATTATTTCCCTCGCTCTCTGTTTAGGGGGAGCCAGCACGGCTCACTCATTTAACTACTCTGTTGCCTTAGGTTCATTTCTGACGGGCGCTATTATTGCCGCAACCCCGCAATCAAATGACATCGAAGATTGGATTCATCCCATTCGAGATATGTTTAGCGCTTTATTTTTTGTTTCTGCGGGCATGTTAATACAACCTGGTATTTTATGGGAATACAAATTCCCCATCATCATGATCACACTGATTGTCATTTTGGGTCAATTTTTAGCAAACACGATCGGGTGTTTTATAGCAGGATACGACGCGAAAACCTCTGTGCGAGTGGGAATGAGCTTAGCGCAAATAGGCGAATTTTCATTTATTATTGCGAGCTTGGGTGTCTCATTAAAAATGACGAGTGATTTTCTCTATCCCATTGTTGTCATGGTTTCGTCGCTAACGACCCTAACAACACCTTATTTTATTCGAAACTCAGATTTAATTTTAAAAGGATTTAGTATAGCCACTCCCCATTCATTCAAAACAAAACTAACCCAATACCACTCTTGGACTCAAAAAATATCATCACAAAACCAAGTCCAAGCAACAGCCATCTTTTCAAAATATCTCATTCGACTTGGAATTTACCTCGCCTTTTTTGTGACAATGACTTCGATATTAAATGTGGTCTCTATTTTTCTTATTCATAAGATATCTATCTTTTCCTTCATTCTCATTTGGTTGTTGGCAGGAATTTTGTTTATTCCCGTTATTATCGCACTCTCAAAATACGCTAGCCACATCACGCTTTTGATTGTTACTAAAAATAAAAAACTCTTAGCAAATCTGAACATTCATTCTTTCTACAACTCTGTTAATTCACTCATCATTATCTTTTTTGCGGGGCTTTTATTGTTATCTGCCAGTCGTTTTATAGAGAAAATCGAATTTTTAATCGGGGTGATGGTCTTTTTTATTTTATTTGTAAAAATATTTCCTAAAAAAATAAATCAATGGAAAGAAAACTTAGAAGGGATTTTAGATCAAATTATCGGACTGGCCACAAGCGAACCGACCAGACAAGCTGTTTTAAAAGCCGGTGACGGAAAACTACTGCTTATTAATATTACCGACCAAATCACTTTAACAGATGGGTGCACGGCAATTAATCAAACCATTCGCGATTTAAATTTGAGAGAAAAAACCAAATGTTCCATCGTTGCTATTTATCGAGAAGGGCAACATATTTCTAACCCACCCCCAGACACAATTTTACTCCCTAATGATTTATTGATTATTCTTGGAAACAAAGAAGAATTACTTGAGGCCAAAAACTTCTTAAACAAATAAATGTTATTCGTAACGAAGGGCTTCAATAGGAGACATCAAGGAAGCTTTGCGAGCAGGCCAAAAACCAAAAATAATCCCTACCGTTGCTGAAAAAACAAAGGATAACAAAATAGATTCTAGAGAAACCACGGAAGCCCAATTGGCAAATTTAGCCAAAACAAAAGAAACCGAACTTCCAAATAAAATTCCTATTAATCCGCCAACGGTAGATAACAATGTGGCTTCAATAAGAAACTGAGATAAAATGGCCTTTCTACGCGCCCCAACCGCTTTTCGAAGGCCGATTTCGCGGGTTCTCTCATTGACTGAAACGAGCATGATATTCATGATCCCGATTCCTCCAACCAAAAGTGAAATGGCAGCAACAATACCTAAAAGAACAGAAAAAGTTTGAGTGGTTCCTGCCAAAGCCGCTCGAATATCCGACATATTCCGAATATCAAAATCATTTTCTTTATAATCAGGAAGGCGACGTCTCTTGCGCATTAACTCTTCTAAACTAACAATCACTTCTGAAATGGCTTCAGCTTGGGCACATTCGATTGCGATGTTATTGAGATATTTTTCACCCAGGGCACGATTCATGGCGGTTTTTAAGGGAATTAAAACCATATCATCTTGATCTCGAAAGCCAGTGGCGCCCTTGAGCGGCAAAATCCCAATAATCATAAAATTAATTCGATTTAATTTTATGTACTGACCCAAAGGATTTTCATCTCCAAACAATTTATTAACGACAGTTTGACCCAATAAAACCACGCGTTCTTGAGAAGAATCTTCTTTATCTGAAAAAAAACGCCCCATATAAGGTTTGGAATTTCTCATCTTTTCATAAAGAAAGGTAGCACCTGTCACTTGGGTATTTGTATTTTTATCTCCGTAAACAACCTGAGCGGAACCAGAAACATTTCCATCTACACGAATGACACCAGGGATATTTTTAATGGCTTCCACATCTTCCATGGTTAAACGGCTCGAAGAGGCGACGGCCGTCTGAACACCTCTTAATGAAGGGGCACCGGGCCGTAACATAAGCAAGTTAGATCCTAAACTGGCGAGTTGTGTTTCTATCGATTGCTGCGCGCCTCGGCCTAAAGCCAACATCGCAATAACCGCAGCCACACCAATCATAATTCCCAAAACGGAAAGACTACTTCGAACTTTGTTCGTTGTTATGGCCTTTAGCGCAGAACGAGTATATTCCTTCAATTCAGAAAATGAGAACCAACTATCCGTTCGTAAATCAACTGTTGAAGACGGTAAAGGGCGTGAAGGTTTTTCCAAATGAGAAGACTGATTTTTTTCATCAGAAACAATGACCCCATCTTTAATCTTAATGATTCTTTTCGCATGAGAGGCAACATCAAGTTCGTGCGTGACCATGATGACAGTAATACCGCCACGATTTAATTCCCTTAAATGTGCCATAATTTCGTCTGCTTGATTTGATGCTAAGTTTCCTGTTGGCTCATCAGCAAATAAAATGCGAGGGCGATTGACCAAAGCGCGTGCGATCGCCACGCGCTGTTGTTGTCCACCAGAAAGTTGATTCGGCCTATGATGCATTCGATCGCTTAATCCAACTTCTTTTAATAACTCCTGTGATCTTTCTTCTCGGTTCAAAGCCCCAGAATAAATCAATGGAAGAGCAACATTATCAAGAGCGGAAGTACGCGGGAGCAAATTAAACATTTGGAAAATAAACCCAATTGTTCGTGACCTCATCATGGCGCCCTCATCGTCTGAAAGTTGAGAGACGTCTTTTCCTAAAAGGGAATAAACCCCGCTGGTGGGACGATCTAAAATCCCGAGAATTTGCATTAAAGTTGATTTTCCCGAACCAGAAGGCCCCATGATTGCAACGAATTCCCCTTCTTCAATGGAAAGATTTATATTTTTTAAAACAGTGAGGTCACTTTCTCCCAAAAAATAAGTTTTGGTTATGTTTTTTAATTGAATGAGGGGCATAAAAGAAAAAACTAATTTTCCCTGCGCCGCTGAGAGGCACCCTGTGAAGAAGAATTAGATGGGCGCCTCATTGTTAATGGACTTGATGATTGCCCTTTTTGTGGCACATATAATTTCTTAACAATAACAATGGTATCTCCTAAATTCAAACCTGAAACGATTTCAACGTTGTCCCCCGCTTCGAGTCCTGTTTCAATTGGTTTTTCCTCAGATCTTTCTCCCGTCCCTGGAACCAAAACCCCTTTTCTTCCCTCAGGAAGATTAATAACAGCATCTGATGGAATAATTAAAGCTTTATTTCGTGATTCAATAACGAGGCGGACATTGGCTGTCATTTGAGATCTAAAAAAGTCTTGTTTGCTCAAAGGCTCCACTTTCACGCCATAGGTAATGACATTCGAAACATTTTTTCCTTCATATAAAATACTGCTCACTCTCCCTTCGACAGAATCATTTGGATAAGCATCTAGTTTTATATGAGCGCGCATTCCCACTTTGACTCGTCCAATATCCACCTCATCAACATAAGTTAGAACAATTAATTTATCGGACATCGCAAAAAGAATAGTTCCATTCTCAACTGTTTGGCCAACCACAATATTTTTAAGAATAATAACACCGGATAACGGCGCCACGATAGGTGTTGGTTTATAGGTGTCTTCCCATTTTTTAACAACATCTTCTCCTTGAGCCCGCGCTGCATCTAATATCGCAACTCGATCACTTGAACTTAACCAAGCTAATACTTGCCCCGCTTTAACAGTATTCCCTTCATCGACTAAAATTTTTTCAATACGTCCTGAAACGGGAGGTTTTATTTCCACACGATTTAAGGGAGAAACTTCACCTGTGGCTTCTACGGCTTTTTCTAAAGACCCTTCAACCACCTGCAATTTTTGAATTGTCGTGCCGTTTTTTTTATTTTTATTTTTTTGCTCAAACCAATAATATCCTCCAGCCAACAAAATAATCAATAAAATACTACTGCCTAAAATTTTCTTCATGGGTTCTCCAATTGTAGCCCTTGTGAGCGATTCCAATCAGCCTCTGCCAGGGCGCTGTCTCTTTTTGCGGAAATAAAACCTCTTTCAAAATTAACCAAATCAGATACAACTCTTTGCCAATCCTCATAAGACATCAGTCCGCTTGAATATCGAATCGAAGCTTCTTGATTTCTTTGACGAGCGGCCGTAAGAAAACCATATTGAACTTCAACTTTATCTACGGATCCTGCCAACGTGGCCCAGGACGACTCTAGTTGAGATCTCACCTCACGAATAATGGCTTCATAATCCATTTCGGCACTTCTTAAATTGGCACGGGCCGCTAGGGTTCGGTTATAAGTGGCAGTAGGACCACCGGAAAACAGCGGATAATTTAATATTCCTGAAACTCCCCAAGCATATGAATCACTGGGAAAAAAAATTTTACCAATAACAGAGCGGGAATAAGAAGCAGACAAAGTTGGCCAAAGAGAACTTTTGGCTTCTTGGAGGGCCGCTTTTGATTGGAGGAGAGCCCCTTTTTGCACAATAACTTGTGGATGCATTTGAGAAAGAGTCTTCATATCAACGTCATCTAACAGTTCCCTCACATCTAAACTTCCCGTAGCGAAAATAACATCAAAATGATCAGATCCCAGATGTCGATTTAGTTCTATTTGGGCCACTTTTAACGATCTTTTGGCTTGTGATAAATCTGCTTCTGCGCCCTTATATTCCGCATTTGACTGCAACATATTTCCTTTAGATTCCCTTCCGGAATTATATTTCAGTGTCACCATTTCAGAATTATTACGACGAATATCACGAATTTTTTCAGCCACAACCAATTGTTCTTGAGAAAAAATGAGTTTTACGAAAGCATTTCGTAAATCTGAGCGAACAATCGAGGAAACCAAGTTAAGATTTTCTTTTGACTTTTGTTCCTGGGCAGAAGCTGACTTAATTTGTGAATAAGTTTTCATATCAAATACATTTAAACTTGCTTCCCCATCCCCTCGCCATTTGGAATTTTCAGAATTTGAATCACTATCAGAATAACGCGTAGACAAATCAACTTGAGGAAAAATACCGTTTAAAGACGCTCGATAAGAAAAACCACTAGATTTGAATGATTGAACAGAAGAAAGATAAGAGGGATTATGTTCCCTGGCAATTCGAACACAATCTTCCCAGGAAAGAAATGTCTGTTGCGCACAAACATGCGAAACAAATGAACAAAAAATAATAGTGAGGAAATAAATTCTAAATTTCAACAGATTCATTTTTTCACCTTTCGATTCCACCGCTTATGTATCCAGCCAAATAAATAATGTAGGCATCTTCATATTTCTAGATTAGTATAATCTTTGTATCGACGACACCTACTATGGAAAAAATTAAACACTTTCTTAGCGCTATCCCCCCATTCCAAGGAATTCCTTTGAATGAATTGGAACACCTAGCATCAACAGGACAGGAGGTTCATCACAAAAAAGGTGAAACCATATTTAGCGAAGGCGACGATGCCAACAGTGTCTGGGTTCTCTCGGACGGGCGACTTGAAATTTTTAAATATACTTCTGATGGGAAACCACATGCCATAGAGATTATTCACCCTAGAGATTTATTTGGAACCCTTTGCCGAATGGGAAGCAATGGACGAACCTATCCTTGCACAGCCGTTGCCTCCGTTGATTCCGTTTCTTTTAGAATTCCTGATCAGGTTTTTTTGGATTTATTCCATAGATATCCATCGATTGTTTCTGGAGTTTGCGCGCTCTGCAGCAACCGCCTCAATATGATGCAAGAACTTACCTGCTCAACCCAAGAACCTGTTGAAAAACGAATTCTTCGCACTTTATTTCAATTAACTAAAACTCACGGAGAAACCCTCCCCTATACAAAACGACAAATTGCTGATTTATCAGCGACAACAGTTGAAACAACCATTCGAACTTTAAGTCGGTTCCAGAAGAAAAAATGGATCGAATCTTCACGAGGGAAAATCCATCTTAAAGACATCGCAGAGCTAGAAACGGTTTTTCAATCCTAAATAGCTCATTATCATAAGTTTCCAATATGAGCCCGGTCATAAACCTTTCCGCCCAAAAGAGGTAGACCGTATTCTAGTTAATGTGGGAAGGGGGCTTATATGAAAAATGTTTTTGATATTCGAGCGGCTCAAATCATGAAAAAACCTGTCGAGACAGTTCGATTATTAGACTCCGTTCACGATGTGGCCCATTTATTTAATGAAAACCATATTGGAGCGGCTGCTGTTGTTGATCAAAAAGGGAAACCCGTTGGAGTGATTACAAAAACTGACATTGTTCGCTATCTTGAGGAAAAAGACGAATCCAGAATAATTAATAAGAAAAAATATTCGCCCAAAAAAGGAAAAGGTGAAATTCCAGGTTTCCATGAAATAGATAACGAAGAATCTGTTCAGGATTGGATGACACCTGTTATTTTTAGTGCACAACCTGAAACTCCACTCAATGAAATTGCTAAACAAATGGTAAAAAATGGACTCCATCACATATTTGTTCAAGGAAAAAAAGACGGCATTCTTGGGATTATTAGTAGTTTTGATATTTTAAGTCAACTGAGCTCAAAATAAATTTTCATAGGGCGGTTAGATATGAACAAACTATCCGACGAAAAAACACCTCACGACAAAAGAACTTATGCCATTCTTGGGATTCTTTTGGGATTAGGATCTCCAATTGGATGGCTGATTTGGCGAGTTTTTGATTCCCACCCCTTGTGGATAAAAAATGAGCTCAGTTCTTTTGGTCTCATTTATGCCTATATGACAATGGGAACAGTCATTGCCTTCACAAGTTTTGGATATTTCCTTGGCCGCAAAAGCGATCTATTAACCAAACAATCCTCCTTCATCAAAGAAAAATTAGAAGAAGTAAATGAAATGGCGATCACAGATTCTCTAACTGGAATTCACAATGCTCGATATCTACATGACCAACTTTCAATTGAAATTGAATCCGCAAAACGATATGAAACCCCCCTCACGTGTCTTATGCTGGATATTGATGACTTCAAAAAAATAAATGACATGTTTGGTCATCCTGCTGGTGATATCGTTTTAACTACATTGTCTAAAATCATCAAACAATGCGTTAGAAGAGTCGACATCATGGGGAGATTGGGTGGAGAGGAGTTTCTTGTGATCATGCCACATACGCTACCCGAAACTGCTTTTTCAGTTGCAGAACGCATCCGCCAAGCGGTACAACGATGGCCTTTTGATGCGGAAGGAACCCCCATCCCTGTTACTGTTAGCATTGGTATTGGATATTTTCCTTCGAAAGAAATAAACGATAAAGGGGCGTTATTAAAAGCAACGGATGAGGCTTTGTACGAGGCCAAAAGAACAGGAAAGAACAAGACGATAGTTTCAGATTTAATTCAAAAAAAAGTAAATTTTAATGTGATAAATTAAAATGAAAGAAATTATTTTTTTTGAAACAACTCAGAATGAGAAAAAAATCCTAAAAACTTTTAAGCCCCAAAATTGCAAATTAAGTTTTTACCCTGAGAAAATAAATGAGGCACCTCAACAATCTCTAAAAAAAGCAGAAATTATTTCTGTGTTTATCTATTCTCAAGTTACCCAAGAAATCATTAAAAAATGCCCAAAACTAAAGTTAATCGCAACCCGGTCAACGGGTTTTGATCATATTGATATCGACTTTTGCCAGAAGAAAAATATTACCGTTACAAACGTCCCATTTTATGGTGAAAACACTGTCGCCGAGCATACGTTTGCTCTTATTTTGGCTCTTTCGAGGAAAGTTCATCAAGGATATTTGAGGACCATTCGAGGTGATTTTTCATTTGAAGGTTTGCAGGGTTTTGACTTAAAAGGAAAAACCATTGGCATCATTGGAACTGGGCATATTGGTTTGCATGCTATTAGAATCGCTAAAGGATTTGGAATGAATGTGATCGCCTATGATATTTTTAGAAATGATTTTCTTTCAGAGACCCTAGGATTCCAATACGTATCTTTTGACGAACTTATCAAAAATGCCGACATCATTAGTCTTCATGCTCCCAACAGGAAAGAAACTCATCACATGATTAACAAAGACAATATTCATAAAATAAAAAAAGGAGCTTTACTTATCAACACAGCAAGAGGAAGTCTTGTGGAGACCGAAGCACTTGCTATTGCATTAGATAAAGGGATATTGGCAGGCGCAGGCCTCGATGTATTAGAAGGAGAAGAACTAATTAAAGAAGAAAGACAAATTCTCTCAAAAGAATATCCTGTAAATCATTTAAAAACAATGCTCCAAAACCATATCCTTCTTAATAGAGAAAACGTCGTCATTACCCCGCACATTGCGTTTAACTCAAAAGAGGCTTTTTCCCGCATATTAGAAACAACCATGGTAAATATTGATGCTTATTTAAAGGGAAAAGAAGAAAACTCTGTTTTTAAAAAGAAAAAAATATAAAAAATTACCAATACTTCCGAATGAGCTTATATCCCACCGCAAAAAAAACCAACGGCACGCTCACAATAAGAATAATACTCCAATAAAACCCACTGATAAGACCAGTTGAACCTCCAGAAGCTAAAGTATCACGACACATGGGACACGTACCAGAAAAAAGAAAAGAGGTCATGAAGAATATAATGAACAAAGAAAAGAAACAGCGATTCTTCACTCTAAAACCTTAAGGTAGCTTTAAAAACAATATCTGGGAATAAGGCGATAACAAATAAAATAGCAAGGAAAAGCGGAATTCCAGGCAACATCCAAACAAGGGGACGATCAAATTTAAGATGCATAAAATAAAACAGGATTAAAAGAGACTTTCCAACAGTGGTCGCTGACATAAGGATTAAACCCGGAATTTTAGGAAGATTAAAAAAGACAATTGCTGCTTCGAGAAGCGTCAAAAATATCAACCAACCATAAACAATAAAACTGTGACGAGAAGAAAGTTGCTTAGAGTGTTGTAAATTCATATTAAACAAACCGCCCCGAAGACGATAACCCAGATAATATCGACAAAATGCCAATACAGCCCACAGTATTCAATTCTTCCGTAATTTGAAGATGAATATCGACCCTTTTTAACACCAACAATGAGAGTGAGAATAAATATGAGCCCCGATAACACATGAAGACCATGAAAAGCAGTAATCAAATAATAAAACGAACCGAGCAAATTGGTAGATATAGTAAATCCATTCCCCCACATATGAACATAGTCATAAGCTTTAACAACAAGAAAAATTATTCCCAACAATAAAGTTAAAAATAGGTTTTTTAATAATTTTGACATGTCATTTTTTTGAGCCGCATCAACTGAAAGGGCCATTGTTAAGCTCGAAGTGAGTAACACCAAAGTATTGAAGGTTAAAATTTTCGTATTTAGAAATTCACTGGGGTTTGGCCAAGAAGACGCGCCAAATCGAAGCACAATATAACTTCCAATAAGTCCTGTAAAAAACATGATCTCTGAAACCAGAAAAGTCCACATCCCTATTTTCCCAGTCGAAATACCTGCGATCGATTCTTTATTTATTGACTGTTCCATAATCAACTCTTGGCTAACTCTTTGGCTCTGGGGTCATTTTGCATAAGCCAGTCTTTATCTGTTTGTTCAGGAATTCCAAATTCATGAGGACCGCAATAAACGGAAGGAATTTCGTGAAAGTTATGTTCTGGAGGTGGTGATGATGTCGTCCAAGCTAAACTGGCCGCTTCCCAAGGATTATTACCCGCTTTTTTCCCAATAAAAATAGACGAAATAAAATTAATAAAAAATATTATTTGAGAAGCGCCTAAACCCAAAGCAGCCCAAAAAAGAATCTGCTGCCAATGGGCCACGGCTTTTAAGAACTCATACGCAGAGGGATCTGCAATTCGGCGCATATGACCATGAAGACCAACATACATCATTCCACCAAACAATATATTGATACACACAAAACTTGTCCAAAAATGAAGCTTACTCAGTGAATCGTTCATTAATCTTCCAAATATTTTTGGATACCAATAAGTAATGAAAGCAAACATGCCAAACAATACACTCGCTGCCAAAGTAAAGTGAAAATGCCCGACCACAAAATAAGTATCGTGGATATAAACATCAAAAGCTTGCATAGCGTTGTAAAGACCTGTTAATCCACCAATAGAAAATACAAATACGACCCCCAATGTAAAAAGCATAGGCGTTGTTAAACGAATTGCCCCTCGCCAAAGAGTTGCCAACCAATTTAAAAAGAAAACAGCTGTCGGCACGCTCACCATAATCGTTAAGAACATAAAGGCTTTACCCAGAAGAGGGTTCATCCCAGCTGTAAACATGTGATGCCCCCACACAATTCCGCTCAAGACAGTAATAGTTAACATTGAAATCACCGTAGCCGCGTAACCAAAAGCAGGTTTTCTCGAAAAAACTGAAAGTAAATCTGCTACTAAACCCCACACTGGAAGAATAAGAATATAGACTTCAGGATGACCAAAACCCCAAAATAAATGTTGATAAAGGAGAACTTGGCCTCCTTCTTTTGGAGCAAGAGGCCCTGCTGTAAAAAAGAAAGTTCCAAGTCTTCGATCGGTTAAAACCATAAACAAGGCCGCTGCGACCAAAGGCAACCAAATAGTGTTGAGAACTGCGCTATAAAACAATCCCCACAAAGTTAAAGGAAGCCTTCGAAGTGACATTCCCGGAGCGCGTTCTTGGAGAATGGTTGTGATGTAGTTGATTCCGCCCATTAATATAGAAACGGCGTCGAGGGCCAAGCCTAAAATAAATAAATCCTGTCCCCATCCTGGTAATACTTTTGCGCTGGTGGAAAGCGGGGCATAAATGGTCCAACCAAACCCAGCGGCCCCACCCGGCACAAGAAATGATGCAATCAAAATAACGCTCCCGACCAAATAAAACCAATAAGACAACATGTTCACTTTAGGAAAGGCCATATCTTTAGCGCCAATTTCTAGGGGAATAATATAATTACCCATCGCTCCTATTAATATAGGAGTGACAGCAAAAAACACCATAATTCCCCCATGCATGGTAAAAAGCATCGGATAAGCTTCTGGGCTCACTCCTCCTCCGGATTCTTGGAAAATAAATTTTCCCAAAAATGGAATAGGCTGCCATGGATGGGCCAATTGCCATCGAATAAGAAGAGCCAAGACCCCCCCGAGAACTAAAAAGATTAATCCAGTAAATAAATACTGAAGGGCAATATACTTATGATCTGTGGAAAAAACATACTTACGAAAAAACCCTTTTGAATTTTCTTGGTTCATATTAAATTCTCCAATCCCATCCCCATAAAGGGTCAGAATCTTTTTCAGCCAACTTAGCTGAAAGCCAAAGAGCGAAATTTTCTTCTGACTCTACTGTCAGTAAACCTCTCATTCGATAATGTCCCAACCCACAATGTTCGGCACAAGCAATGTCGTACTCACCAGTTTTAGTTGCCTCGAATGTTAAAGAAGTAATAAGTCCTGGAACGGCGTCTTGTTTAATTCTCATATTAGGCAAGAAAAAACTATGGATCACATCTTTAGATTTCAATTGAACGATAATGGGATGGTTGATAGGAATATGAAGTTCATTTATTGTAACGACATCGTCAGGTGTATTAAAAATACCATCCACTCCTGAATATCGAACATTCCAAGCATATTGTTCGGGCATCACTTGAATTTTAAGGACTTCTGCATTGTGTTTATTTGTGGGCTGCCAAATTTTTTCCCAAGCTTTGTGATCATGGTAAGCCAAATTAACATCAATTAATAAGAACACCGCTAATGCTAACCCCAAGGTTACAAAGAGCGCTTGTCGGCTTGTGCCGTGGGTGTAATAGGCTTTATGAGAAGGTCGGGATCGATATCGAATGAGGAAATAAAATAAAGCGATGAGGACTAAGGTAAAAGCAACGGCAATCAGATAGGTTGCCAACCAAAAAAGGTTGTCAATTAAATAACCAGTTGTTGAAATATCAATAGGGAAATGTTGACTCATGTTGGAACGACATGATTAGAACATGAAGTCCAATGAGTTGAATATGATTTAAATCATAAAAACATTAAAAATCAATCTTCTCCATGAGACTTGGTAAACCCTGAAACGCCATTGAATTCAAATAATTTCTCAACATGCATCCATGAGAATTTCTGGGAGAGGTTTCCTAAGAAAGTTAAAAGGTCAGCATCAGTTAACTGCCCATTGGCATCTTTCAGAATAAAACGACAGCGGAAAAACTGATCTGCGCTATCTGTCATGGCACCTGTGGTGGGATAAACTTTCGTTCCTGGATTAGAAATAATTTTTAATTTCAATGGGCCACCAAGCGAGGCCACATCTTCCAAACCTTTCCCTAAAGCTTCGGAACCGACTTTTGATTCAACAAACACATCAATCCCGACAATTCTGGTTTTAACATCAGAACTGGAAAGAGTTTTCATTTTTCCTGGGAGCTGAACAGCTTTATATGAACGAGTTTGAACTGACTTAGGTGTTTTCCCTAAATTCTTAATGACTTCATCAGTAAACTGATCTGAAGTTACCATAGGTCCACCTTCGGCAAAATCTTTTAACTGATGTTTTCCATTCTCTAATGTCACAAAAATGGCATTTTCAATTTTCGCTGCGGCATCAAATTCTTTCAAGAACCGAAGCATCATGGTGGCCGATAAAATAACGGCACAAGGGTTAATGATATTTTTCCCCGTGTATTTAGGGGCTGAACCATGAACGGCTTCAAAAATAGCCACTTCATTTCCTAAATTTGCTGACGGCGCAAACCCCAAACCTCCCACAAGCGCGGAAGTTAAATCGCTGATAATATCGCCATTCATGTTGCTGGTGACAATAACGTCAAATTGTTCAGGTTTTTTAACTAATTGATGCGCGCAGTTATCAATGATAATGTGATTGGCTTCAATTTCAGGGTAGTCTTTAGCGACTTCTTCAAATTTTTTCTTTAAAAAGCCTTCGGTGAACTTCATGATGTTCGATTTTGTCGCGCAATGAACTTTTTTGCGACCTTCGGCGCGCGCCAATTCAAAAGCGGTTCGAACAATTCTCTCACAACCTTTATCCGACATCACTTTTAAACACTGCGCGACCCCAGGAGTTTGCATATGCTCAATACCGGCATATAAATCTTCTACATTTTCTCTGACAACAACAATGTCGATATTTCGTCCAGAATAAGGGGTTTTTACTCCAGGAAATTCACGAACAGGGCGAATATTTGCATAAGTTTCAAATAGTTTTCTTAAGGTTACGTTCGCGCTTTTTTCACCAAAACCAATCGGAGTTTCCAAAGGACCTTTTAGAACAACTCTTGTTTGTTTGATGGATTCAATGGTTGAAGCAGGAACACCACTTTGAAGGCCCCCCTTAAAAACAGAAAGCCCGGCATGCTGCTCATCCCATTGAATCGGAACTCCCACTGCTTGAATAATTCGTTGAGTGGCCTTTACAATCTCGGGACCAACTCCATCACCGGGAATAACTGTTACTTTTCTTGGGGAAGACATGTTCGAACTCCTTTAAGTTTTAGAATAATTTGAAGTGGGATATTAACATTTAGAGAAACAACTACGCTGCAATTTGATGAACCTTCATCCAGGCACGTGAATGATGAGAAGCATGCCAAAGATCATAATTCTTCTGTAGATTCAGCCAAAGCTGGGGAGTCGTAACAAAAGCTTTTGATAAGCGAAGTGCCATATCAGCGGTCACTGATCCTCTACCATTAAGAATCTTTGACAATGTTTTCCTTGAAACACCCAGCGCATCAGAAGCTTCCATAACTCCAATCGATAATGGTTCAAGATAATGCCTTTTAATAATTTCACCCGGATGAACAGGCGATCGCTTTCTTAATTTCATTTTGTCCTCCTCAGTGATAATCAAGATAGTCAACGACATAAGCATCACCATCTTTAAACTCAAAAATAATTCTCCAATTCCCAGAAACTCGTATAGACCAAAACTGATTCAGGCTTCCTTTTAGGCGATGGAGGTCTGAGCCAGGAAATCTCATATCGGAAATAACTTCAGCCGCATCTAAGCGGTCTAAAATATCACCTATTTTCTGCCCATGATCTGCCTGTATTCCTTTCTTAGAAGAAGTAAAGAAAAAAGACTTTAGCCCTTTATGCCTAAAACTTTTAATCACAATGCATTGTAACCCTTACGGTTACATGTGTCAACAGACGCATTAACAAAGGATCTAGACATGACAGAATGGATTTAGAAAAAATTCTTAATTTATTACAGACCTAAAATAAATGGGGGTTTAGGCATCTATCACCGACAACATAATCTTGGATGAATAAATAGGGGTATCAATGAGAATAGCGCGGTCTCCTTTTTGTAAAGGAATTAGTTTTTTAATGATTCGTGGCATTGAAACGTTGGGTTTTAATAAGGCGCGCTTGCCCACAACATATGATTGAACACCCCATACCAGCGAAAGAATTCGCTGCGCTTTTTCATCCGCCACCAAAGCGATAATAGGAACAAAAGGTCTAAATCGAGATGTTCTTAAACCCGACCGCCCGGTAATGGATTGAACTAAAATGAATTTGGCTTTCATTTGAGTTGCAATATTACAAGCCTCATAAGTCATGATCAATTTAGAATCTTTTAATAATTCTGCGTTAAAACGGTTTGACGGCTTTTCTTTTTCCGAGTGGGATAACAATTCAGATAATGATTTGACGGCTTCCGCCGGATATTTTCCGACGGCTGTTTCACCGGACAACATAACAGCATCGGCCCCTTGCATGACGGCATTGGCCACATCGGTGGCTTCCGCTCGAGTGGGACGTGGATTGTGAATCATAGATTCAAGAACTTGAGTGGCCACAATCACAGGTTTTCCCTTCTCTCGAGAGCGTGAAACAATATCTTCTTGTCTTTGCGGGAGCTCATAAAAAGGAATTTCAACTCCCAAATCGCCACGCGCGACCATAATTCCATCTGTTTCTTCAATTATTTCATCTAAATGATTGAGTGCTTCTCTCCTTTCAATTTTAGCGATGATAAAAGGACTTTTGTTCCTTGCCTGAGAAAATTGTCTCACTCGCCTTATATCTTCGGCGTCTCCCACAAAGGAAATTCCAACAAAATCAATATTTTGTTTAAGACCAAAATCTAATAACTTTTTATCTTCTGGCGTAAAAGCTTCAATAGATAAATCAGAATGGGGCAAATTCACTCCATTCCCAACGTGAACGGTTCCCCCATGAGTCACACGGCAGCGAACTTCACCTTGGCGATGAGAATCCACCACCAAACGAATGAGTCCATCACAAATAAAAACGGCTTCCCCTTTTTTCAGATCTTTATTCAAATGTTTATAGGAAAGGGCAATAACTTTTGGGCCTTTTTTTGATTTATCGGAGGTTAAAAAAACCTCATCATTTCTTTGGAGTTCAAGCCCCGCCGAAGGAAGTTGAGCCACTCTTAGTTTTGGGCCTGGTAAATCCATTAATATCCCAACAGACGCTCCTAGAGCATGAGCTGAATCACGAATCATTTTAATTCGATGTGCATGCTCAGAAAATGTTCCGTGTGCCATATTGATACGAGCGACATCCAAACCGTTTAAAATTAATTTTCGAATCATCTCCGGTGAAGAGCTGGCCGGACCTAAGGTCGCTACGATTTTTGTACGAGCTTGAAAAAATGGTTTTATCATAAGTGGTTATTAGATTATGACATTAAACAAAAAAAACGCCACCCCAGCTTTTTTATTGGAGTGGCGTTTTTTTTGATTTTTTTTAAATTTAATTAAAGATAAATATTTCAACGCGTCTATTAGCAGCTCTCGTTTCTTCTGTTTTATTGGAAGCCACTGGGCGAGTCTCACCATACCCAACAGAGTTAATTCTACTTTCGGCAATTCCATGCCCGACAAGTGATTTTGCCACTTCAGCCGCTCTTTTTTCAGAGAGTTCTTTATTCATTTTTGGGTCACCGGTTGAATCCGTATGCCCTTCAACACGAACTCTTTTGCGCGGATATCTTTTGACCCAATTGCCAACACCATCAATATCACTTTTAGCAGCTGGGGTTAAAGCAGCAGAGCCTGTTTCAAAGAAAACGCGATCTGCAAAAGTAATTTTAACTCCGTTGCTTATTGTTTCAACTGTTGCATTTCGAAGTGAGGCCTTAAGAGACTCAATGTCACCAATCCCTTCATCGCTGCCGCATTCCCATCCAGACTGTTGACTGAGCGGAATATAAATATCTTTACATTCATAACCTAAACCATTTCCCCACTCCGAATAGCTCAATGACGCCAGGCCCACAAGAACAATCAAAGACAAACTTAACTTACGAAATAACATATATACCCCCTAGAATTTAGAAATAAAATTTATATGAAGTTGGGAATACTATCACAATATTTTAAACCTTATCTATGACCGCTTGGCTTCTAACTCTTCCCAACGATTGACTAAAACTTTTACTCGCTGTTCAGCCATATCGACATTTTGTTGACGTTTAATAAGCTCTGCGGCGTCCGTGGCGATACTGGGGTCTTCTAAGGCAAGACGAGCTTCATCGCGTTCTTTTTCAGCTGCTTGAATATCTTTTTCAATATTTTTTAATTCTTTAAGATCATTTTTCGAAAGACGATCATTTTTTTCTTTTTTAGCGGGTTCGTTTTGAGCTACGGGTGCCAGCTCTTCTACCTCTTCACCTTGCAAATCTTCCCATTGGGAAAGATCGGCATAAAAACGAGCATTTCCTTTCCCATCAAAAGCAAGTATTTGACGACTGACCCTATCTAATAAATAACGATCGTGTGTGACAAGAACCAATGCGCCAGAAAAATCCATCATACTGGTTTCGAGAACTTCTAATGAATTGATATCCAAATCATTTGTGGGCTCATCTAATAATAGGATGTCAGCAGGTCGTAACATGAGACGCGCAATTAAAACGCGCGACTGCTCCCCTCCCGATAAACGACGAAGCGGCAAATCCAATTGTCCTTTTGAAAAAAGAAAACGCTCAGCCCAACCCACAACATGAATCCAACTGTCTTTATATTGAACTTTTTCACCATTTTCGCAGAGTGCTTTACGCAATGTGATATCTAAATCTAATTGCTCACGGTGTTGATCAAAAGTAACAACCCTTAATTTTTCAGCTCGTTTAATATGACCCTTATCAGGTTGAAGATGATCAGAAAGAAGTTTAAGAAATGTACTTTTACCACTCCCGTTACCACCTAAAAGCCCCAATTTATCACCCGGCCCCAATAAAAGATCAACAGGGCCAAAAAGTTTTTTTCCACCCATACTTTTTTCAACCTGCATGATATTTAAAAGACTTTTACTTTGTCGATCACTACTGGAAAAATCTATATTAGCGGAACGATCTTGCGCATTTCTATATTCCAATTCACTTAAATCATTAATCAATTGCCCCGCTCGATCTATTCGCGCTTTTTGTTTCGTGGTCCGCGCTTTAGGACCCCGACGCAACCATTCAATTTCACGGCGAACAATATTGCGAGTCGTTTCTTCCCTCGCTGATTGAATATCAAAATAGCCTTCTCGGTTTTCAATAAACTGACTGTAATTCCCCTGGCTACTAAAGTGACCATCTTCATACCGTTTATTGAGTTCTACAATACGATTACAAACCGTTTCTAAAAACTGTCGATCGTGAGTAATCACAAGAAATGAAAAGTTAAGACCCAATAAAAATTTTTCTAACCATAGAACGCCTTCTAAATCCAGGTGATTGGTGGGTTCATCCAAAAGAAGTAAATCAGGTTCACACAAAACTTGGCCCAAAATGGCTAAACGTTTTCGCCAGCCCCCAGAAAGTTTCATAACTTGTTGTTCCGGATCAAAACCAGCTTGGGTAATGCCAGCATCAACTCTCATTTCAATTTCCCAATCTTCAAGGCCAAGACCTTGAAGCGCCTGAACCAATTCTTGATGAACTGTTACACCTTGAGCGGCATTGGCAAAAAAATCTTGCTGCGGTAAATATTTAACTCGAAGGCCACGTCGAGGAGCCAATTCGCCACTGTCTGGTTTTTCGAGGCCAGCTAAAATTTTGAGAAGGGTAGATTTGCCCGCTCCATTAGGGCCAATAAGACCTGTGCGTTCATTTTCAAAAAGGCCAAAAGAAAGACCTTCAAATAAAGGACGCGTGCTAAAACTTTTAGATAAATTTCGACAACTAAAAAGAATAGACATGGGAATTTTAGATAAACGACTTATTCAAACAGAGCCAAAACATTTTCAGGCGGGCGAGCAATGACGGCTCTACCATTATCACTCACAACAATAGGACGCTGCAATAAAACAGGGTTTTCAGATACGGCACGCAATAGATCCTCACGAGACTTTTCACCTTCTCCCAATTTCAGCTTTTCAAACATAGGTTCTTTTGAACGAATTATTTCCATAGGAGAAACTCGCAATTTCCTTAGCAACAAATTTAAATTCTTAATCGATAAAGGGTTTTTTAAGTATTCAACAACGGTAGGCTTGATTCCTTTTTCTTTTAATATTTTAAGCGCTTTCTGACAGGAACCACAACGCGGGTTGTAATAAATTGTCCACTGATCCATAACTTATCCTTTTGACTTCACTTTGGGGATATTTTCCACATATTTATGACGGTCCGGTCCATGATATGTAACGGTTCGAGGACCCATATCAACACGGTAAAAAGAAACCCCAGCAGCTGCTATTTCAGCTAAAAAATGTCCATAATCTATTTCTCTCTTCTGAACTTGGTCAATGGCAAGCTTAAGTTTTTCCAGATTGAACTCAGTGGCAGCCGTAAGTGCTTGAAAATCTCCTGTTGCTTTTTTAATAAAGGATTCGCCGCCACCCACATATTTTATCTCGTGGAGCAAAACATTTGTTTCATAACGTTCAACTCCATTGGCTTTAAAAGCTTGAAATATTTCAGGGTACGACCACATTTCCTTTTCAGCTTTCACTAAAATTTTTTCAATATTTACTTGATCCATTTAATTTTCCTAAAAAAACGAAGTGACTATCGTCTTCTTTTTTTCTCGAATTTTCGAAAACTACCTGAATGACTTTTTTCTTTATGTGATGATTCAGAATGTTTTAGTTGGAAATCCAATTGTCTTTTTACAATATTCGCTGCGGCCAATTGAACTTTTACTTTTTGGCCCATGGAGAATATTTTTCCTGTGCGCCGGCCTGTTAATATCATGCGCGCTTCATCGTAAATAAAATAATCATTCCCTAAATTTGTTATGTGAACCAAACCTTCCACAAAATAAGCCTCAAGTTCAACAAAAAATCCAAAGTTGGTCACACTAGATATGGTACCGGCAAAAGTTTCTCCTACGTGAGGCTCCATAAATCGAACTTTTTGAACGTCCAAAAATTCTCTTTCAGCCTCGACGGCAATTCTTTCTCGTTTGGACGTATTTTCACATAAAGAAGGTAACTTTTCGATCCAGTGGCTTGTTCGCTGAATACTTTTCATTCGTTCTTTGAGAAGTCGATGAACAATCAAATCAGGATAACGGCGAATGGGCGATGTAAAGTGCGTATAACTTTCCGATGCTAACCCATAGTGCCCTTTGTCATGAGGTGAATATATCGCTTGCTTAAGACTTCGAAGAATCATCATATGAACCATCGTTTGATAAGGTGATTTTTCTGCCGCTGATAAAATACTTTGAAGAGCTGAAGGGCGCGAGATATCTCTATTATTAGAAATAGGAAGACCCAACGTTTCTAATGATTTAAAAAGTTTTTCTACCCGGGCCGGATCAGGTGTTTCATGAATTCGGTAAACAAAAGGATGACCCTTCATGTGTTTGGCGACTGTTTCATTGGCTAAAAGCATAAAGTCTTCAATAAGCCGATGAGCTTCTAATCTGGAACGACGACGAATATCGAGCGGTTTCCCATCAAGACCTGTAATTACATAAGGTTCTGGAAAATCAAAATCAAGTGATCCTCGCCCAAACCTCTTTTTTCTTAAAAGAGCAGCCACTTTCCCCATTTCACGAACGTCACTGATAATTCGAGGGTCAAGATCAAGCGGATTGGCCCCTTTTAAAATTTCCTCAACTTCCTCATATGTAAACCGTTTTGAGCTTCGTATAGCACTCTCAACAATTCGATGGTTTTTAACCTCACCGTCATGGCCAATATCCATTAGACAAGAAAGAGTTAAACGCACACAATCAGGACGCAAACTACACAAACCATCTGACAACGAAAAAGGAAGCATCGGCAGAACATTCCCGGTTAAATAAACACTTGTTCCTCGACTTTCAGCTTCTTTATCTAAATCTGAACCCTCTTTGACATAATGGGAAACATCCGCAATATGAACACCCAATTGCCAACCATTTTCAATAGGTTCAAGTGAAACGGCATCATCAAAATCTTTGGCATCGGCACCATCGATGGTAAAAACTCGGTTGTCAAAAAATAATTCTCGCGTGGGTTGTAAATAATCAGTCTCCCGCACTTCAGTTCCAAAATATTCAGCTTCTTTTTCTACCGGTTCGGGGAATTCATTTGAAAGGTCGTAACGTTGAATCACTTCTTTTAAGTCAACACCAGGACTGTCTTTAGCCCCAATAATTTCAACCAATTCACCAGCAGGAATATCTCGCCCAGTTGGCCAGCGGGTAATTTTAGCCACAACAATATCACCCACTTTTGGAGAAAACTTTTTTAAATCCAAAAGCCGAACCATCTGTTCATTATCCAACGCAACCACTGCCATATTTCCAAGCCGCTTAAAGGTTCCAACAGCCTTATCTCGCGCGCGTTTAATAACCGCCGTAATAACGCCGGAACGACGATTATCGTGATCTATCCCAATAACATGGGCTTTAACTCGATCGCCGTTCATGGCAAGTTTCAAACTATTGCCTTGGATTAAAACATCTCCAATCTTGGGATCCTCGGAAAGAACAAAACCAAATTTCCCCTTCAATTGAAGCGCCCCTTCAACAAAAACTTTTTCATTTGGTTTTAGTTTTGGAGACTCAGAATGAGTTTTATTTTTCTTTTCGGTAAAAAATTTCCGGTGAGATTTATTAATTTTACGAGACATTAAACGGCCAATTCCTTAATGACATCTCGTTGCAGTATCGGAATGCCATAGTTTTTTTTAGCGCTGACAAGCAAAACATCTTCAGGAAGAAGACCTAATTGAGCTGCAATTTGAGCGCGATTCTGTATTTGTTTTTCCCGACCAATTTTATCGGACTTCGTCGCCACTATTTGAAATGGAATATTTTTCTGGGTTAACCATTGTCCCATCAAAACATCTGTTTTACTGGTCCCCACATCGGCATCAACAAGTAAATAAACGCATTTCAAACTTTGACGCTCCAACAAATAGCGACCAATCATTTCCGGCCAATAATTTCGTTCACGTTCAGGTCCTACCGCATACCCGTAACCTGGCAAATCGACCAACCACTTCCTTGGTTTTACTTCATAGATATTAATTGTTCTTGTCGCTCCCGGTGTTTTTGAAACTCGCGCTAATGTCCGATTATTTGTTATCGCATTTAAAACTGAACTTTTTCCCACATTAGATCGCCCAATAAACACCACTTCCGCCTCAGCAATGGGAAGTCGCTCATGCGCGGTCTCAGCAAAAATAAAATGAGCACCATGCAAAGGCTCTCTCATTTTTTAAGCAACAGCTTCAGAGCGATATTCAACACTTAATTTACACTTCACTTCGCAGCCGCATAAATCGGTAGTACTATAAAGGGTATTCGCGCATTGAGCACGGCCTTCACCTGTTTCCTGGCGTGACCTTACCACTGATTCAATTTTGCTTTGAAGATTAATTTCACCATCACCACAACCGCCTGGGCATTCTGAAATAAAATCAACTGAATCTCCTGGGTTGTATTCAAAATGATCCTCACGAAGAATATGCCCCGCTCGACTTAAAAATTCAATATCTAACACCAGTCGTTCCACCTCAGGGAAGAAACTTCTCAATGGTGGCAGGCTCACTTGATTGCGCTGACTTTTTTGTTGGTTTTTATTTGGACTTCTAATAATTCTTCTTTTTTTGAAAGGCATATAGGTTTTTTCTCACATGAAGGTCTTTTCGGAAGCTTTAAGAAAACAACCTCTAAAAATAATTTCTAATACATTCTCCAATAAAAAAAACTCCATGAACAGCTCAAATGAACCATTCATGGAGTTTGTTAAGCATGCAAATAATTTAATTCTATTTCTTTTTTTTCTTAGCTTTCTTTTTGGCTGCCATAGAATCTCCTTTTCTCAACGATTTTTAAACACGCGGTGGTATTGCGAACCGTCGTAGTGAGATTGCATCGCCTCTTTCAACTCACCTTTCGGATGTTTTATTGATGCGAGAACTTCTCTGAAGGTTAATGCGCCTTTCATAAAGCTGGTGTAATCTTTAAAAAAGGACCGATAATTTTCTTCATCAATGTTTTTATCTTTCAAACTGCTGAGGCATAATTGCAAAAGTTTTTTTTCATCTTTATTCATAATCATACCTTACAACATACGTAGTATGTAAGGGGAAAATATTTTTTTTTGAAGATAAAAAAATGACTTAACTTTCTTTTTTAACGCAAACCTCTACGAGGAAGGAACTCTCATCTTGACGGATATCAACCTCCACCGCGCAATCAACAACATTTGGGAATGATCAATTAAAGTAAATGATGTACGGAACCGATAATAAACTCAAACAACACTATGAACTTACTTTTGGTGCAAGCTATGGAAAAAAATTGTAATTCCCTTGAATCTGAAATGCGCAAAGATAAACTATATCTTTGATTATCAAATAACGAGAGAATTGGAGCAGGACTTGGGCTTTCCATTGTCCAAGAAACCACTCTCACAATCGTATTTCCAATAAATAAAACCAAGAAATTTAAGGATAAAAACATGTCAACTCCCATTAAAATATTAATTGTCGACGATGAAAAAGAAACGACAGATATGCTGGTCCGATATTTTAAATTAGAGAATTACGATGCGACTGCCTGCAACACCCCGATCGAAGCACTCAACCTTATAAAAAATGACAACTTTCTTGTTTGTATTTTAGATATTCAGATGCCTGAAATGAACGGAATAGATTTACTTAAAAAAATAAAACAAATCAATGGAATGACCGGTGTGATTATGATGTCGGATCACGCATCAACTGAAAACATTTTGACCTGTTTAAGAAGAGGAGCTGAGACATGTTTTTTAAAACCAATATCTGACCTTAGCGAATTAAAAAAAATTGTCGACACTCTTATCAAACGATTTAAAACCTGGCAAAAACTTATTCAAAAACTAACAAATCAATCGAAAAATTCTTAAGTAAGGAGGCCTTCTACCTTATAAAACCAATTGATTGCTGCGCTCTTAGAGAAAAATAAAACAATTTACATTTTCTTAGGAAAACGAACAGTAAAAATACTCCCTTTATTTACTTCGCTTTCGACATAAATGTGACCTTTCATTAACTCACAGAATCTGCGACTAATCGCCAGACCCAAACCAGCCCCACCATATTTTCGAGTGGTCGAATTATCCACTTGGTTAAATTCTTCAAATATTTTTTCCTGATTTTCAGGACTTATTCCGATCCCGGTATCTTTCACTCTAAATTCAACCCATCTTTGCGATTTTTCAAACATATGACGAACAGTTAAAGTCACAACACCATTTCGGGTGAATTTAGTGGCGTTATTTAACAAATTAAAAATAACTTGGGTTATTTTAGTTAGATCCCCATTCATTTCTCCCATATTTTCCTGACAATCAACAATCAATTCATTGTTATTTTCTTTCATTATGGGATTAAGGAGATGCGTCATATCTTTAACAGCGCCAGCAATATCAAAAATTTCTGTGTTCAGCTGCATTTTTCCAGATTCAATTTTTGATAAATCGAGAATATCACCAATGAGTCTCAGTAGATGTTTCCCCGCAGATTGAATTTCACAAAGATCACTAATACTTTTTTCATTTAACTTTTCACTTTCTTCTTCCAATAGGATCTCGCTATATCCGAGAATAGCGTTAAGCGGTGTTCGTAATTCATGACTCATATTCGTCAAAAATGATGTTTTTACCTTACTAGCTTGCATGGCTTCATCATTGGCCAATATAAGTGCTTGGTTTGATTTTTGTAATTCAACCGTTCTTTCTCCAACTCTTTTTTCCAGCATCTCATTGCTTTCATTTAATGCCAAAGTCAATTTATGAAGCTTAACCAGCGTATATAAAACATACCCAATCAAAAAAAAGCTTATTAAAATAAAAAAGAAACGATAGAAGTTACTTTCATGAATCATATTCTCTTGATATTTTGAAAAAGAGTGGAATAATTTTTCACCAGAAGCCCTTACAGGAGAGTTTAAGAATTGAGACAATAAACGATCAACCGAATCTCTCTTTTCTAAAATAAGGTCAGCATGAGCAACGGCTTGCCTTAAATCTTCAGTTGATAACGTGGGATGAGACTTTAACCCGATCTTTAAGTCCGATACTGTTTTAAGAGCTAAATCTCGAGACGCTTCATCAGGATAAAGACTATATATCAATATATTTTCTAAAAATTTATTCTTTTTCGATTCGGATATCGTTCCATGAATGTTTCTAACAATCGAAGGAAAATAACGAGATGAATTTTGGAGTTTCGCATTTTCTGATTTTAATTCCTCAACTATTGTTTCTCTCTCGTTTAAAAATTTACGATAAAAAACAAGTTCGTTTTTAAAAATAGGTGAATGCTGTAATTGACTTTCATCAAGGGTACTGGCAATTTCAACTAATCTACGTAAGGTATGGCTTAAGGGGTCGTAAGATTTCAAATCTCCAATTCTAAGTCTTAACACATCTTGATTTAAAGTTGTATTTAATTCTCTTAGCTCTCGCAACCTTAAACCCATATCTTGAAACTCTGTAATGTTTATTGAATTTGTTCGTAAAAACAAAAATAGAAATATGACAATAAAAACAGAAAAAATTAATTTATTGTTAAAGGCTCTCACTGCAGTCCTTCTTGGTTTAATTTCCCTGTTAATGTTTTTAAAAATTTAACAATAAACATTAATTCACGATTTGATAACGATCGACCCAACTGATATTTCGCCATTACTTGAACGGCCTTTTCAAGCGTTTCAGCAGACCCATCATGAAAATAGGGAGCTGTCAGCTCAACATTTCTTAGGCTTGGGACTTTAAATTTAAAACGATCTTTTTCGTCTCCAGTAACATTGAATCGACCATAGTCGCTTCTACCAACATTTCCGCGGTCTTTGAAATAATCACCAAAGGCACCCATTTTTTCAAACATATTTCCACCCACATTGATTCCCTGATGGCAAGAAACGCATCCTAAATTCTTAAAAAGTTGATAACCTTGAACTTCTTCAGGTGATAAAGCGGTTTTATCTCCCAAAAGGTACTGATCTAACGAACAACCAGGGGTTATTAGGGAGCGCTCAAAAGTGGCAATGGCATCTTTAATATTTTTTTCTGAAATAATATCTTGGTAAACCAAATTAAATTCTTTTTGATAATAATCATCACTCTTTAATTTTCCAATAACTTCTGGCCAATGACTCCCCATCTCAACAACATTCATAAGCGGGCCATCAATTTGATCCTCCAGCGTTTCAACTCGACCATCCCAAAACTGCTTAAAATTAAAACCACTATTCAAAACCGTAGGCGCGTTTATACCACCCATGACTCCATTTATTCCAGCAGAGACAACCTTCCCATCATCTCCCCCACTTTGAATGTCATGACAGCTGGCGCAAGAAATCGTGTTATTTTTTGATAAACGGACGTCATTAAACAGTTTATTTCCCAAGGCAACTTTTCTGGTATCGAGGTTTATTTTTTCAGGAATAGGTTGAATAGGCTCATTCATTAAAATAATTGAGCTTTGTTCTCCAGTATGATCTTTTAATTTTTTACCAAGCCAATCCATGAATTCTTCTTTTTCGCGTTTGGTTAAACTTGAAGACCAATGAAGAATCTTATATCTCAAAGGTGGCATACTCTCTTGCAATAAAACTTCTTGAAGAGACTTTAACAACCCTGTGTTTATATTTTCTTTTGAAGAGATCATTTCATTGATATTAAATCGCTGACGTCCATTTTTTACATCGTTATCAATTATTTTTTTTGCTAATGGCCATTTATAATAAAAGGGATGTTTTGTTTTTTGGGAGTGACAATCAGCGCATTTTGATTCAAGAATGGGTTTTATTTTTTCATCAAATACGGCTCCTATATCAACCTCTTTGATCTGAGAGAAAAGGGGCTTCGCATTTTCAAAAAAAATAAAATATGAAATAACCAAAAATGACTTAATCGTTATTTTCATTGTGAACCCAAACTCATTAACTTTTCCATTTTTTCTAGCAACCGAATAAAATCAATCGGTTTGGTTTCATATTCGTCACAACCGGCACTCAACGCTTTTTCACGGTCCCCTTGCATGGCGTGAGCCGTTACGGCAATAACAGGAATCAATTTGGTTTTTTCATTTGATTTAATTTGTCGAGTGGCTTCCCAGCCATCGATAAGAGGGAGACTTAAGTCCATCAAAATAAGATCAGGAAGAGTTTCAAATGCCTTCTGAACACCTTCTTGACCATTGAGGGCAAGGATAACTTCAAATCCTTTTTTAAGTAACCGGCGAGCAAGTAAATCCCGATTCACCTGATTATCTTCAACTACAAGTATCTTTTGCATAAACAGAGACCTCCAATACTTATCAGGCAATTTTGATGCCAAGAAGCAATCAAAAACTATTGATATTCAATGATTAATGACAGAATTGAAACAGAAATACGAGGAATTGGGAATTAAACCAGATTATTCAGGGTAATTATTTAACGAAGGGAATGAAGGTAGATTTGATCAAAGATACCACCGTCAGAAAAATGCACTTTCTGCGCTTTCTGCCAACCACCAAAAACCTCATCGATAGTAAACAGTGTTAGCTTCGGGAAAGTAGTTGTATATTTGGCTGCAATAGTCACATTCCGCGGACGAAAATAATTTTTAGCGGCAATTTCTTGACCCTCATTTGAATAGAGATAATCAAGATAAGCTTGTGTTACTTTTTTTGTACCTCTTCGATCAACAACTTTATCAATAAGGGAAACAGTAGGCTCTGCAAGGATGGAAACGGAAGGAACAACAATTTCAAATTTATCCTGTCCTAACTGGTGAGCCGCTAAGAACGCTTCATTTTCCCATGAAATTTCAACATCGCCAATTCCACGTTGAGCAAAAGTAACAGTGGCCCCACGAGCGCCAGAGTCTAATACAGGAACATTTTTGTAAAGTTTGGTTACAAATTCTTTTGCCTTAGTCTCATCTTTATTCCATTTGTTGAGTGCATAACCCCAAGCAGCCAAATAATTCCAGCGAGCGCCACCAGAGGTTTTAGGATTAGGCGTAATAACGGATACTCCTGGCTTTATCAAATCATCCCAATCTTTAATTTGTTTAGGATTCCCTTTCCGAACTAAAAAAACAATAGTGGAAGTGTATGGAGCACTGTTGTTTGGCAAACGAGTCTGCCAATTTTTGGGGAGTAACCGCCCTTTTTCGGCAATCGCGTCAATGTCATAGGCAAGTGCCAAAGTGACAAAATCAGCCTCAAGTCCATCAATAACCGCACGCGCCTGTTTACCTGAACCACCATGAGATTGATTAACAATAACATTCTCACCCGTTTTCCCTTTCCAATAGGCTGCGAAAGCTTTATTAAAGTCTTGATAAAGTTCTCTCGTCGGGTCATAAGACACGTTTAAGAGAGTTATGTCTTTAGCAAGCGCGCTTTGATTTCCCAAAACGGCCATAGTGAATAATATGAGAATGAATATTTTAATTTTCATTTAAAACCCATAATAACTAATTCTTCTTCGTAAAAAATAATGATAATTCAAATAATAAATAAGCGGGAATAGCCAGAAACATTTGACTAACCACATCCGGACCTGGAGTCATAATAGCGGAAACAAAAACAATACCTATAAAAATATGCCGACGGTACACTTTAAATGTATCCACTTCAACAACACCCATTCTGATCAAGATATTGATCACGAGTGGCATTTGAAAAAATACACCGAACCCCAAGACCATCCAAAAAATAAAAGAAAGGTATGAATCTAATGAAATCATGGGTTTTAAATGAGGCGTACTAAAACCAAGTAAAAACTTAACTGCTAAGGGGGTCACTAGAAAAATTGCCACCAAGGCACCCGCCATAAGGAGGGCATAGGAAAAAGGGAGAATACTAAGAATAATTGACTTTTCTTTTATCGATAAAGCACGCCCAATAAACTTCCAAATGTGATAGATAAATACGGGCAGTCCGAATAACACTCCCAATAAAAGCGCTATTTTTAATCTCAGGAAAAAAGCTTCTTGCGGAGAAGTAAAAATGAAATCTCCCACCGGTTTTGCCAACCAATCAATTATAGGATCAACGAAGTGATAGGAAACAATCGAAAAAAAAATCCAAATAACAACCGAAGTAATGATTCTTTTTCTGAGTTCTTCGAGATGATGAGTTAGTTTCTGAGGTTGGTCGATATCGCTGTTCAAGAGTTTCTATCGAGGAGTATTTCGGCTAAATTATGAAGTAAATCTTTCGGAGATCCTTCTGGGAGTGCGTCCAACCGGCTCATCGCTTTTTTAACATAATCTTTGGCGGTTTCATCAGCATAACGGATGGAGCCAGCCTCTTTCATTTGATCAATAAGTTGGGTTAACTGACCATTGGGATGTTTTAAATTCTCAATAAGAGAACTAACCTGCTCATTCGATTTCAATTGATTACGATAGTGAATCAAGGGCAATGTCATCTTTCCATTGTTTAGATCAGTCCGGAGGGTTTTTCCGACAATAGATTCATCTCCTGTGAGATCTAATAAATCATCTTTAATTTGAAAAGCAATCCCGAGTTCAATACCGAAATCTTCAAGAGCCCTTTGTATGGTTAAATCTTGACCTGCCAAAACCGCTCCAGATCTAGCTGAAACGCCAAAAAGCGTAGCTGTTTTTTTGGTGATAAACGACATATAATCCTGCTCAGATAAATCGAATTTATAACGCGCTTTTAATTGTTCGATCTCCCCTGAACACATAAGAGCCGTTGACCCGGCAAGCAACTGAATTAAAAGTGGATTTCCTAATTGCGCTACTTTTTGGAAAGCATAAGTAAAAATATGATCACCCAATAATACCGCGGTATCAACACCCTCTTGTTCCGAAACAGTTTTTTGTCCACGCCTTAACGCAGAATGATCGATAACATCATCGTGCACCAATGTTGCGATGTGCACTAACTCTACTGCTTGAGCCACTGTAAAAACATCATTTTTTTGAGGATTTGCTAAACGAGAGGCAAGAAAGACAAGAGCAGGGCGGACACGTTTTCCAGAACCAATCAAAACAAATTTCAATAAATCACCCAAATAACCATCCGTTGTTTTGGCTAGTTTTTCGAGATTTTCATTAAGCTGATCAAGGTCAGATGATAAAGCTTTTTTTAAACTCTCAGCGATAAAAAGCTTCAAAAGGATTCTCCTAAGAAGATATTACGACCCAATCACAAGTCGCACCCAACCCAAAAGCGGAGAAGGCGCAATACCGGCAACAAGAGTAATAACCAAAGAAATCGTAAGACAACATAAAAGGGCTGGAGAAAAAAATGGTTCAGCAGAAAGAGCAGGGTCGCCAAAAAACATAGTTCTCACCACTTTTAAATAGTAATAAACTGAAATGACACTGTTAATAACCGCCACAACACCCAACCATATTAAGTCAGGGGATTTAACAACCGCCGCAAAAATCGAGAATTTCCCAATAAAACCTGAGAGAGGTGGAATTCCAGTTAAAGAAAGCATGAAAATAAACAGTGCAATAGATAATCCAAATGATTTGTGATAAAGACCAGTAAAGGCTTTAATATCATGTGATTGTTGACGATTAGAAACCATAATTAAAATAGAAAACACACCCATATTCATAAAAATATAAACGAAAGTGTAAATCATAACAGCTTGATTTCCTAAATTACCACCCGCCACCATAGCTACTAGAATATAACCGACTTGCGCAATAGAGGAATAAGCCAAGAGACGTTTTAAATTGGTTTGATGAAGAGCGCCTAAATTTCCCACAGTCATAGTTATGGCAGCTAAAGCAGCAAGCAAAGGGGTAAGGCCAATAGCAGCATGATTACCAAATAAACGCATTAAAAAACCAAGTGCCGCAGCTTTCGGAGCAACAGAGAGGAAAGCAGTGATGGGGGTTGGCGCTGCTTCATAAGCGTCAGGAGCCCACATATGAAAAGGAGCCATCGACAACTTAAAACCAAAACCGGCAATTAAGAAAACCATGATTACGCTTAAAGCTAAGTCTCTTGTATAGGGCGAAGCGGATAGATTCATGAGGGCATCAATCGAAGTTGTCCCAAAATAACCATAGAAATATGAAATACCATAAAGGAGAATTCCAGTTGAAAGAGTACCCACTAAGAAAAATTTTATGGCTCCTTCAGAAGAAGAACGTCGTTTTAATACAAACCCTGTTAAAATAAAAGAAGATATACTCAACAACTCCAACGCAATAACCGCCATAAGAAAATCAACAGATCCAACTAAAAACATCATTCCTACGACAGCAAAAAGAAGTAAGGCCGTATATGTCCCCATTTCCGTTGAATCTTGCAATTCAGATTCTTCAAGTGAAAGCCACAACACCATAATAACAGCCGCAATAATGCAAAGTTTGAAAAACATCGCTAGTGAATCAATAGAAATCATTCCAAAAACAAGCCCATATTGAACCCAAGCTTCCCTAACAACAGAAGGTTCAAAACCAAACACAGATGCCAAAGGCACCGCGCCAGTGAATAGAAACATCAACTGGTGAAGCCCTGCAACAAAAAGACTAAAAATCCCACAATGAATCCACAAGCGGCGTTTTCCTGGAAAAAAAGCTTCTCCCAACAATAATGAAAGAGCCACAATTGTGAGGAAAATTTCAGGAAGAATAAGAATCAGTTGTTTCATTATTTTTCCTCTTTAGAAATGACCTGTGACAGTACGAATAAGTTGTGTGATAGAGGTGTCCATCAACTTTAGAACAAGTGAGGGGTAAACTCCAAAAACAATAGTGAGAATCGCTAAAGGAACGACTGTAACCAATTCTCTAAAAGTCATATCAGGCATTTTACCTTCCCACTTTGAATTAAACTCTCCCATCAGAACCATTTTCAACATTTTCAAAAAGAAAGCGGCTGTTACAACAATGCCAATCACTGAAATTCCAGTCCAAATTTTGAAGTTATGACCATCAAAACTTCCACCAAATCCACCTAAGAAACAAAGAAACTCAGATACAAAACCAGCTAAGCCGGGTAACCCTAAAGAAGCCATCACTTGGATAATAAGGAAACCTGCAAAAATAGGCGTTTTAGAAGCCAACCCACCAAAAGCGTCAATATCACGGGTATGCGCTCGATCATAAATAACACCTACCAAGAGGAAAAGAGACCCAGTAATAATTCCATGATTAACCATTTGTAATACTGCCCCAGAAATTCCTGCGTGAGCGGCATTGGGGTTTCCCATAATAGCTGCCAAGCCAAGTAAACAATATCCCATATGATTGACAGATGAATAGGCGACCATTCGTTTCATGTCTTTTTGAGACATGGCACAAAACGCGCCATAGACGATATTAATCATTGCAATAATAACCAAATAAGGGAGGAATACTTTGGTTGCTTCAGGCAAAATAGGATAACAAACTCTTAATATCCCGTAGGTCCCCATCTTAAGGAGGACACCAGCCAAAATAACACTAACAGCTGTTGGTGCTTCAACGTGAGCCAAAGGAAGCCAGGTATGAAATGGAAATGCTGGAATTTTAATAGCAAAAGCTAAATAAAGACCTAAGAAAATAAGCATCCCGGCACAAGCGGTAAATTGTAATTGTTTCGATGCAGCCATTTCAGCCAACTTGACCAAATCAAGAGTACGTTCCGATCCTGGAAGTCCTGTTCCACTCGCGAAATAAATAGCAAGCATGCTGAGTAACATAAATACACTTCCAAAAAGAGTGAACAAGAAAAACTTCACCGCAGCATATTCTCTTTTTGGTCCTCCCCAAAC
>JBJXGI010000078.1:0-12584 GCA_046153645.1 Elusimicrobiota bacterium
GCAAGTTCTCCTTCATAAGGGTAAAGTGTCTGTTGAGCAGGTTCCCTCCCCACGCGATCATGTTAAAAACTTACTCATAGAAGTTTCTCATTCGCTCATTAGTACGGGGACCGAGATGGCGAGTGTGCATATTTCCGGTGCTTCTTTGATGACCAAAGCCAAAGAACGCCCACAAGAAGTTGCCAAAGTAATTCAATCCATAAAAGTTCGCGGAATAAAAAAAACTTTTGATTTGGTGAAAGGGAAGTTAGATGAATGGAAACCTCTTGGTTATTCTTGTTCTGGGAAAGTTATTGCTGTAGGGTCCGAAGTTATGGGTTTTCAAGTGGGAGACCGAGTCGCCTGTGCAGGGGCTGGGCTTGCCAATCATGCGGAGGTTGTTTCTGTTCCTGCGAATTTATGTGTAAAAACACCCACAGGGGTTAGCGATCTTCAGGCTTCTTTTGTGACTTTAGGTGCGATAGCGCTTCAAGGGGTTAGACGAGCAGATGTTAAATTGGGTGAAAATAGCGCTGTTATTGGACTTGGACTTTTGGGGCAAATCACCGTTCAGTTGTTGAATTCTGCTGGTTGTAAAGTGATTGGGATGGATATGGATCCTAATCGAGTTGCACAATCTTTAAAGCTTGGTTTGTTAAAAGGAACTTCTCATTCATCTGAATTTGAACTTATCTCTGATAATTTAACTGCAGGCCGAGGTGTTGATTCCACTATTATCACGGCATCCACTTCAAGTAGTGAACCTACACGACAAGCATTCCGTTTGACTCGTAAAAAAGGAAAAATTGTGGTTGTTGGTGCCGTTGGAATGGATTTGGAACGCTCTCCATTTTATGAGAAAGAACAAGATTTTCTTATTTCTTGTTCTTATGGTCCGGGGAGATATGACTCTTCTTATGAATTAGAAGGGAATGATTACCCATTTCCTTATGTTCGATGGACTGAGAATAGAAACATGCAGGCCTTTCTTGAACTCATAGAACAGAAAAAAATTAACGTGGACGTCCTTGCCGAAAAAATTTTCTCCATAGAGCAAGCTGAAAAAGCTTATGAGCTGCTGCAACAAGAAGGGCCTAAGCCATTAGCAGTTATTTTATCCTACCCCTCTTCGTCATTCCCGAATGTCTCTGCCTGCCCGCCAGCTGGCAGGCGGGTCGGGAAAGCTCTGGCTCCCCGATTGAAAATTTCGGGGATGACAAATCGGATCAAAGTAGGTCTTATTGGACTGGGTAATTTTACGAAAACAACTCATTTGCCCAACTTGAAAGCCCTTTCTAAAGAATGTGAAATTATCGCTTTATGCGCTTCATCTGGAGCATCGGCCTTGACTGTTTCTAAACAAATTGGTGTTTCCAAAATTTTTACTGATTACCGAGAATTACTTAATGATGCAGAGGTTGAGGCAGTGATTATTTCAACTCGACATGATTCCCATGCCACTATCGCGATAGATGCAATAAAAGCTGGTAAAAATGTTTTTATAGAAAAACCACTGGCTTTAACGATGGAAGAAACTCAACAGATTGAAGAGGCTTTAGCTAAAAAGGATTCGACTCAGGTTTTTATGGTTGGGTTTAACCGTCGTTTTTCACCGAGTGCACTTAGTTTGAAAAAAGCATTATCTAAGCGCCAAGGTCCTTTGATGGGAATATTTAGAGTTAATGCAGGCGCTCTTCCTTTAGATCATTGGACGTTATCGCCTCAAGGAGGGGGACGTCTCCGCGGTGAAGCTTTTCATATGGTTGATTTTTTTCAGTTTTTAGTAGGGAGTAAAATTGCAGAGTTTTCTATTTTGCCTATTCAATCAGGGAACAAGGGCGTTCGTCCTGATGAAAATTTTTCAGTTCAAATTCGTTATGAAGATGGATCTCTTATGACGCTTATCTATTCTTCCCTTGGTTCCTCTAAACTATCTAAAGAACATGTGGAGGTTTTTTGGGATTCTAAGTCCGCTATTATTGATGATTTTAAAACTCTTCAATTTTATGGCGGAGCAGAAAAAAACAGTTCAGGTATGCTAGATAAAGGGCATATGAATTGTTTAAAAACTTTTTTTGAGGCCATTAAAAATAAAAACGATTTCCCTGTTTCTCTGGAAGATTTAATTGAGACAACCAAAATCTGTATTCAAATGGATAACGAAGTCTGGGGAAAACTTGAAACTTCATGTGCGGAATCCTAGGCCTTTTTAGGACGCAAGGAGCGTCGTCTGCGTTTAATCCACCTTTAATAGAAAAAATGCGGGATACCATGTCGCATCGGGGTCCCGATGCTTCTGGTCTTTATATTTCTGAAAATCAAGAAATTGCTTTTGCTCACCGCCGCCTTTCGATTATCGACCTTTCCGCTGAAGCTGTTCAACCCATGTCAAACCAAGATGGATCCCTTTGGATTGTTTTTAATGGGGAAATTTATAACCACGCAGAGCTTCGTGATGAACTTATAAAAAAAGGTCGCGTCTTTAAAACAGATCACTCTGATACTGAAGTTATTATTAAAGGTTATGAAGAATGGGGAGAAGGCGTTGTTCACCGTCTCCGCGGGATGTTTGCTTTTGCCATTTGGGATAAAAAGAAAAATCAACTTTGGTGCGCAAGAGACCGGATGGGTGTTAAGCCGTTTTATTACACTTTTCATAAGGGAGTGTTTATCTTCGCTTCAGAGATTAAAGCCATTCTTGAGTACCCTGGGATCGAGAGAAAATGTAATGAAAAAGCATTTTATGATTTTCTCACTTTTTTGGTTGCACCAGCGCCTCATACTTTATTCGAGGGGATTTTTAAACTTCCCTGCAGCATGACTTTGACGGTTTTTCCTAATGGGAAAACCAAACAAGAAAAATATTGGAATCCTTTTATGGGAACCACTTCATTTCCCAATAAGTCGGAGAAAGATTGGTGTGCTGAAATTATTTCTAAATTAAAAGAATCCGTAAAATACCGAATGGTGAGTGATGTTAACTTCGGTGTTTTTTTGTCCGGTGGAATTGATTCCTCAACCAATGTGGCCTTAATGGCCGAACAAATGAAGAGACCTGTTGAGACTTTTAGTATTGGTTTCGAAGGCGCTGAAAAATTTAATGAACTGGAATATGCGAGAAAGATTAGTGATAAGTATAAAACCAACCATCATGAATATATTCTGAAAGCCAATGATTTGATGGAGTTTTTACCTAAGCTTATTTTTCATCAAGATGAACCCATTGTGGACCCTGTTTGTGTCCCTGTTTATTATGTTTCTAAGTTAGCCAAAGATAATGGAACAACCGTCTGTCAGGTGGGTGAAGGGGCAGACGAGCTTTTTTGTGGATATCCCTATTGGGGGATGGTATTAAATTCTATCCCATGGGTTCGGGCTTTCCAAATGATCCCCTCTGTTTTGAGAAAAGGTTTGGTTCAAGGACTTATTGCTTCAGATGTTTTACCTTGGAAAAAACAAAGAATGTTGGATGTGTTAAGACGTGCCTCGTATGGTGAGCCTCTTTTTTGGGGTGGAGCGGAAGCCTATCAAGAAACAAGTAAACATAAGTTATTAAATAAGAATTTCAGAAAACGACTCAATGGGTATTCTTCAGTAGAACCTATATTAAAACTTCACGAACAATTCAAAAACGAAGCCCCTGAAAACGCTGATGACCTTCATTGGATGAGTTACTTGGATTTAAATTTAAGATTACCTGAACTTTTGTTGATGCGTGTTGATAAGATGTCGATGGCAACAGCCGTTGAAGCGCGTGTTCCCTTTTTAGATCAGGAGTTTGTTCAATTAGCGATGAAAATTCCTCAATCGGTTAAATATAGAAATAAGACTTTAAAATATTTATTAAAGAAAGCTGTTGAACCCTATTTGCCCAACGATATTATTTATCGAAAAAAACAAGGGTTTGCTGTCCCTGTAGAAGCGTGGTTTCAAAATAAATATAAAGATTGGGCTGATAAAAAAATAAATTCATTTGCACAAAGGACAGATTATTTTGATCCTGAAGCAGTTGCTGATTTTACTCAACATGCCGGTTCTAAAGCTTCTTGGTTTTTGCTCAATTTTATTTTGTGGCATGAAAAATGGATTGAAAATAAACCATTTGATTTTCCACTGTAAATTGTGAATACAAAGCATATCCTTCATCGTGTTCAGAATATCTCGAAAAAAAACCTTCCTAAACTGCTGCTTATTAAATCCAAAAGTGCGTGGTTCTCTTTTTTAGAGAGAGAATCATTTCGTGTTTCCTCTAAAAAAGGGGATAAACCATTTTTTAAATTTAAATCTATAAAGCCTCTTGGGATCATCTCCAAAAATATTTTTTCTTTGGAAGCGCGCGATTCATTTAGAGAAAAATTTCCCACAGAGGTTCGTCAAATAATTCAAGAAGCTGATCAGTATTTAGATTTAACCTTTAATGTGCTGGGGTCAGGTCCTGTCGATTTTAAAGATTTTCATCGAAGATCGCTGAAATCCATGAATGGGAAAGCGACTTCTTTTGAAGGGCTCATTCCATGGCATTTTGATTTTAAATCCAATGTGGGATGGGATTCCAACGCCTTTTACAAAGATCTGAAATTTGGAGATGTTCAAGGGGTAGATGTAAAAGTTCCGTGGGAATTGTCTCGCTGTGCCCATTTTATTCGTTTGGGGCAAGCGTATTATCTGACCAATGATGAAAAATATGTAAGAGGCATTTTGTCTCATTGGAAAGATTGGTTTCATCAAAATCCACTTTACCATGGTATCAACTGGGCATGTCCTATGGACGTGTCTTTGCGCGTTTGCAACTGGATCCTCAGTTGGGAATTTATTTGTCAATCAAATGAAATATCTGATGATTTTAAAAAACAGGTTTTAGAATCAATGTTTCAACACGGGATGTACATTTATCGACATTTAGAATGGGGAGGAGATGTTTCCACCAATCATTATTTGTCAAATTTGCAGGGTCTTCTTTATATTGGCCTCTTTATTGGACATGATAAATGGGTTTCTTTCTCAAAAAAAGAAATAACCAAAGCTCTTTTTTCACAGACCTTTCCTGATGGTTTTGATTTTGAGGGGTCTACCGCATATCATAGATTGGTTTTAGAAATGTTTTTTTTCAGTTCCTTGGTCTTGTCAAGAAAAGAATCTGAAGTTCAAAATATTTCCGGAACCTCAAGTGATGACTTATCCAATATTCGGTTCCATTGGGGAGCCCCCTTTGTTGAAAGATTAAGACTCATGTTCTCAAAAGCGCATGATTTGATGGATTCACAAGGGATTGTCCCTCTGATTGGAGATAACGATAGTGGTCGAATTCATTCTTTTTTAACTCATTCAGATGTTGATTGGCGTTATTTATCGGAATGGGGATATCTGCTTTTTAAAGAGAATGCTTTTCGATTAAACGATTCTTTTCTTTCTGACTATTGGTGGGTATTTGGTCATTTAAATCTTAATACTTCTGTAGTTGGAGTCTCTTCTCATGAGGACGTTGTGCAGACAAAAGGATCCTCAGGTCTTATTACAATGAAGGGAAAACGAGACAGACTCATTTTTAATTGTTTACCAAATGGAACTCGGGGAGTAGGAAATCACACCCATAATGATAAATTAAGTTTTTGTCTTTCAGTTGAGGGGGATCATTTTTTTGTTGATCCAGGAACAGTTTGTTATACGTCTGATCCTGATTTAAGGAACCGAATGAGATCTACTCATTATCATTCCACAGTGATGATAGATCAAAATGAGCAAAACAGATTTATTGATGGAAGCTTATTCTCATTGAAAAATGATGCGAAATGTTCTTTTTCTATCAAGCCGGATGGTTTGCGAGTGGAAGCCAGTCACACGGGGTTCAAGAAGATAGATGGGCACGTCATACATCAGCGTGTTATTGAAAGAGCGACCCGAGAACTAAAATGGAAAATTGAAGATTCATTTGGTGGATTGGGAGAACATCGTCTTTCTTGGTGTTTTGTATTAGGTCCTCAAATTCACGCAACGTTCAATTCCGCGCAAGAAATTTCATTAAAGGGTCAAACCGGAACGTTGCAAATATTCTTGAAAGAAAAAGGATTAGATTTAATGTTAGAAGATGTTCCTTTTTCACCCGCCTATGGTGAAGTAATAAAAACAAAAGCAATTCGAATTACAAAGTGGATGCAGGTTCCTTATCGGTTTGAGTTTGAGGTATTATATAAGAATCAGTATGATATTTCTTAATGAAAATGTGCTGTATAAATTCTGTTGTTAAAGATAAACTTTGTCTTATCATTTCTCATGATAAAAGCATTCGAATAAGTGGATTTGATGCTTTTTATCTTGAGAAGGGAAATCTCTTATCGGGAAGTTTTTGAGGAATAAATGAAACAAGTTGATTGTGTTGTTATCGGTGGGGGCGTTATAGGAACAGCAGTTGCGCGTTCTTTCTTAAAGAATAAAAAAGGAAAAAAGCTACTTTTATTAGAGAAAGAACCGAAGCCCGCTCTCCACACCAGTGGTAGAAACAGTGGGGTTTTACATTCTGGAATTAACTTAAAGCCGGGATCTCTCAAGGCAACATTGTGTGTGGAAGGAAATAAAAAACTTCGTGAATTTTGCTTAGAAAAAAAACTCCCATTTGATCCAGTGGGGACACTGGTGGTAGCTATTAATGATAGTCAGATTCCAATTTTAGAAGAATTAAAAAGGCGTGGTGATGCCAATGGTACCCCCAATGTCCAAATTGTTTCTCAAAAAGAGCTTGCTGAAAAAGAACCCTATGCTTTAGGAGTGGCTGCGCTCTATTCTCCTTCCGGCGCTATTGCTAGTGGAAAAGAGGTGACCCTGGCTTTAGCCGATGAAGTCGCTCAATTGGGTGGCGAAATTTTTTTTTCTGAGAAAGTTATCGGTATCGAGGATAAAAACTCAAAATATATCGTCAAAACATCCAGTCAGGTCATTGAAACAGAAAATTTATTTAACTGTGCTGGTTTATATGCAGATGAAATTGCCCATATGGTGGGTGTGGGGCTTGACTATTCGATTATTCCCTTCCGTGGAGAATATTTTAAGGTTTCTAATAGCAAGAAAGACTTTATTAAGTCGATGATTTATCCCATTCCCGATCTAAATTATCCTTTTCTCGGCGTTCATTGGACAAAAATGGTCACGGGAGAATTAATGATTGGTCCGAGTGCAACCATTGCTATGGGGCGAGAGAGTTATAAAAATACACAGATAGGAATAAAAGATGTTTTTAGTATGATTACAAAACGTAATTTTTGGAATTTATTTAGGACAGAAGATTTTCGACGACTTGCTAAAACTCAAATCGCTCTATCCTTTAGTAGAAAAAGATTTATTGCTGAGGCACAGAAGTTAGTTCGTGGTTTTGAGGTTTCAGATTTTGTTATGGGGAAAAATGGAAATAGAGCCCAATTGGTTAGATCGAATGGAAAATTAGTTGATGATATGATTGTCGAAAAAAAAGGAAATTCCGTACATGTTCTCAATGCGGTTTCTCCCGGTTTTACTTGCGCTCTTCCCTTCGCTGATTATTTAATCGATCAAATGTTTAATTAGGCGTTAAAATAAATTTGACTAAAACAAGAAAAACAAGTATGTTCAATATATGAACATTATAGTTCTTTTGAGAAAATGAAATGATTTCTAGAGGTAATTTAAAAAGTATTTGAGAGGGAGGGGTATGTTAAAAACTGCTGATCGTGCGAATCAAAAAAAATTCCGTGTTACATTCGGCCATATTGAAGTGGGACAGAAGGCCAGAACATATTTAAACGAGTCATTGAGCCGAAATTGGGTGTCAGAAGGTCCCAATGTACAATTATTTGAAAAAAAATTTAGCGATTTGTTTGGATATAAATATTCTGTGGCAACCAGTTCAGGCACCGATGCTGGGATTGTTGCCATGGCCACCTTGCATGACTTAGGAGCAAAAAGAGGAGATGAGGTTATCACTCCTGCATGTGCGTTCGTTGCAACTGCCAATTGTATTTTGGCCGCTGGGTTGGTTCCTAAATTTGTTGACGTTGAATTAGATACTCTTAATATCAATCCTGATTTAATTGAAAAAGCCATTACTCCTCGTACTCGAGCCATTCAAGTTGTTCATACTATGGGTAAACCCTGTAAAATGGATCAAATTATGGCTATTGCCAAAAAACACAAATTAATAGTCATTGAAGATGCCTGTGAAGCGCATGGTGCCACTGTAAACGGAAAAGTTGTTGGTTCTATTGGAGATATGGGGCTTTTTAGCTTCTATGCGGCACACATGATTTGTTCTGGTGAAGGCGGAATGATTTCCACCAATCGTGAAGATTTATCCCAATTATGTCGTTCTATTCGAAGCCACGGTCGAAGAAATGGTCAATTGTATTTTTGTTTTGATCGGATTGGTTTCAATTCCAAAATGAATGATTTGGAAGCGGCTATTGGTTTAGAAGGTATTGAAACATTTCAAAATACTTTTGATGTTCGTAGAAAATACTTGCTTCAAATTCAAGAAGCCTTAAAGCCAGTTGAAGATCGCGTTATTGTTTACAGAGATGCTCCAGGTGAAGTAACTTGTCCTCATGCTTTTCCGCTTGTGATGAAAAATTCAAATGAGACCATGGAAAAGCTTTATGAACATTTAGAAGAAAGAGGAATTCAGTGTAAGAATTTGTTTGGTTCACTACCAACTCAACATGCAGCCTTTACTTTTCTTGGTTACAAACTAGGCGATTTTCCTGTTTCTGAGAGATTGGGTTCTACTGGTCTTCATTTTGGTGTTCATCAGTACCTAAAACAAGACGATATCGATTTCGTAATTGAATCCGTTTTGAGTTTTTTTAAAAGGTAAACATGTCTAATTCTTCTGGTTTATCTGGAACAAAAAATGATTGGTTAAAACTTTACGAAGACCTTTTACTTGCCCGACTCAGTGAAGAGAAAATTCGATCAGAATATTCAAAAGATGAAATGAAAACTCCCGTTCATATAGGAATTGGAGGAGAAGCCATTCCGATCGGTGTTTGTCATGTCCTTCCTAAAAGTATCCAAGCATTCGGTACCTATAGAAATCATTCACTTTATCTTGCTTTATCAAAGGATGTTGATGGTTTTTTTGCTGAGTTGTATGGGAAAATGGCCGGGACAGGGAAAGGAAAAGCTGGTTCCATGCACTTAGCTAATCCTGAAAAAGGCCTTATTGCAACCTCTGCTGTTGTAGCCACAACCATCCCCGTTGCCGTGGGAGCTGCTTTTGCCCAACAATATTTGAAAAAAGATGCTTATTCAGTGGTTTTTTTCGGGGATGGTGCTGTTGAAGAAGGCGTTTTTTGGGAAAGTATTAATTTTGCTTCATTAAAAAAGTTGAAAGTTATTTTTGTTTGTGAAGATAATGAGTTGGCTATTCATTCATTTGCAAAAGGACGCCAAGGATTTAAATCGATCAAAGAAGTTATTGCCGCTTTTGATATTCATTTTATTCAAGCCGATGGCACTCGTGTTGAAGCTGTTGTTAATGCCACTGAGCAGTTGAAATTAAAGATGGAAAGTGATCCCAAACCAGGTTTTTTACACCTTAGTTATTTTCGATTTTTAGAACATGTGGGGCCCATGGAGGATTTTCCTTCAGGATATCGCCCCAAACCCACGCCAGCTGAATTAGATCAATTAGATCCAGTTAAAAATTTTGAACAAACTCTTTTAGCTAATGGGATTGCTAAAAGTGATTTAGATCAAATTCGTTCTTCAGTTCAGAAAAATATTGATCAAGCTGTTGTTAAAGCGCAAAAGGCTCCATTTCCTGACGAAAAAGAGTTATATACGGATGTGCTCATATGATTTCTAATATTACTTTCAAAGAAGCTTTATCCTTAGCTCAAGCCAAATCAATGGAAGCCGATCCCAATGTTTTTGTTTTTGGGTTAGATGTTCCTGATCATAAAAGTATTTTTGGTAGCACAAAGGGTTTATTGGCCAAATTCGGGAAGGAAAGAGTTTTTGGTACACCTCTTTCTGAAGACGCCATGACAGGAATTGCTTTGGGTGCCGCCATTTCTGGTTTAAGACCTGTTCATGTTCATATTCGCGTTGACTTTATGCTTTTGGGAATGAATCAAATTGCCAATATGATTTCCAGTTTGAGATATATGACTGGTGGAAAACTGAAAGTACCGCTTGTTATTAGAGCCGTCATTGGTCGTGGATGGGGACAATCCGCTCAACACAGCAAAACCCTTCATGGTATTTTTGCACATATTCCTGGAATTAAAGTTTTACTTCCTTCCTCGCCTCAAGATGCGTATTCAATGTTAAGAGCTGCCATTAACGATGATAATCCCGTTATTTCAATTGAACATCGCTGGTTATATGATGTTTCAGGTCCAGTAAACGATGAAATTATTCATGATGATTTTACTCCAATGATAAGATTGGAAGGAAAAGATCTGACGGTTGTAACTACTTCTTGGATGAGCATTGAGGCTATAAAAGCTGCTGAGGTTTTAGCCAAGAGAGGCATTAAGTTAGAAGTAATTGATATTCGAGGAGTCGCCCCATTTCAAGTTGAAAAAATTGTTGCTTCTGTTCAAAAAACAAAACACTGTATCGTTGCTGATTATGATTGGGTGTTTTCCGGTTTTAGCGCTGAAGTGGCCTCTCAAATTCATGATAAATGTTTTGGTGTTTTGAAAAAACCAGTGAGACGGTTAGGGTTTGCGCATGTTCCTTGCCCGACAACTCGTCCTCTCGAAAATAAATTTTATTCTTCAGCAGTTGACATTATTAAAACAACTGAGGAGCTTTTGGGTTTATCTCCTACAGATATATCAGGTGAAATTTTTTATAGTTATGAACAAAAATTTAAAGGTCCGTTTTAATTAGGAGGTATTAAGTGAAAGTTTTAGTTACAGGTGGAGCAGGATATATTGGATCGGTTTTGGTGCCGATGCTTTTAAATGAGGGACACGAAGTTACTGTGGTTGATAATTTCATGTATCAACAAATTTCTTTGTTAGATGCCTGTATCCACGAAAAGTTAACGATTCATAGAAAAGACGTGCGTGATCATGATTTAATTCGTGATTTAGCTAAAAAACATGATGTGTTAATCCCCTTAGCTTGTTTAACAGGAGCGCCTCTTTGTCAACGAGAACCTGATGTTGCCACGGCTGTTGCTCGCGACGCTGTTAAATTTATTGCAGATATAGCTTCTCCGAATCAAATGGTTATTTATCCTTGTACCAATAGCGGTTATGGTGTGGGTCAAGAAGGTATTTTTTGTACCGAAGACACACCACTTAACCCTATTACTCTCTATGGAAAATTAAAAGTTGAAGCTGAGCAGCATCTTTTAAATAAAGGAAATGCTGTTACTTTTAGGTTGGCAACTGTTTTTGGCGTGAGCCCTCGTATGCGACTCGACTTATTGGTTAATGACTTTACTTATAGAGCGGTTAATGATCGTTTTGTTGTTTTATTTGAACCACATTTCAAAAGAAATTATCTGCATGTTAGAGATGCGGCTCGTGCCTTTATTTTCTCTATAAACAACTACGCTAAACTAAAAGGCCAACCATATAATGTGGGATTAAGTGAAGCGAACTTAAGTAAGTTTGAATTGTGTGAACAAATTAAAAAACATATTCCTGATTTTTACTTTCCTATCTCAGAAATTGGTAAAGATCCAGACAAAAGAAACTACATCGTCAGTAATGATCGCATTGAAAAAGCCGGGTTTAAAACTGAAGTTGGTTTAGAACGTGGCTTAAAAGAATTGATCAAAGGTTATAACATCATTAAGCGAAATCAATTTGCCAATATCTAGATGATTATTTCAAGAACTCCTTATCGGTTGTCCTTTTTTGGAGGCGGGACTGATTATTCAGCCTGGTCCGATAAACATGGCGGACTTATTATTGGTTCAACTTTTGCACGGTATTGTTATATCTCCTGCCGATTTCTTCCTCCCTTTTTTGAACATAAGACTCGAGTTGTTTACTCTCTCATTGAGAGTGTAAAAAATCATACCGAGATTAAACATCCTGCGGTAAGGGGATGTTTATCTTTCCTTTCGTTCAATCAGGGACTCGAAATTCATCATGATGGTGATTTACCCGCAAGATCCGGTTTGGGATCAAGCTCTAGTTTTACCGTGGGATTATTAAATGCCTTATATGGACTTCGAGGAGAGATGCGTACTAAGCGACATTTGGCTGATAATGCAATTTTTGTCGAGCAAAAACTATTAAATGAACATGTGGGGATTCAAGATCAAATTTTGTCTTCTCATGGTGGTTTAAACATTATTGAAATTGGGGAAAACTCAACCTATCGCGTGTCACCATTAATTTTACCTTTTGATTATAAGTTAGGCTTAGAAAGCCATGTATTGCTTGGATTTACCGGTTTAACTCGTTTTGCTTCTGATATTGCAGGCGTTCAGGTTAAATCCATTGAGAAAGGTGAAACACGCATGGGTGAAATTCATGCTATTGCCAAAGAAGCTTTAGAATTATTTCGCTCTCAAGCTGATTTCAGAAAAATTGGTGATTTACTCCATAAAAGTTGGGAAATAAAAAGATCCTTAGCTAAAAATGTTTCAAATGATGATATTGATCTCCTTT
>JBJXGI010000083.1:0-12186 GCA_046153645.1 Elusimicrobiota bacterium
CTGGGAATATTGTAGAGGGAACTGTTGTAAGCCAATCTGAAGAATATCTTCTTGTTAATATTGGATTAAAGCACGAAGCAGCCATTCCCATAAAAGAATTTAATAATAACATTCCAAAAGCGGGGGAAATTATTTCAGTCCTTGTTTTAAGAATGAGCGGCCCAGAAGGACGCCCCTTGGTTTCTTGGCGCCAAGCACGGGAACGAAAAAATTGGGATGTTCTTCAGGAAAAGTTTCAAAAACAAGAAATTATTGATGCTAAAATCGTTCAAAAAATCAAAGGTGGTTTTATCGCCGATATTGGTTTAGACGCCTTCCTTCCTACCTCTCAAATCGAACTAAGACCCATTCATAATCATGACGATTACTTGGGAAAAACAATTCAAGTTCAAATTCTTGAAATGGATAAACAAAAAGGAAATGTTCTTATTTCAAGAAGAAAAATTCTTGAAGGGCAGAAAGCGATTTTAAGAACTGAAACAATTCAAAAAATAAAAATCGGACAAATTATTACAGGTAAAGTAACCGGGATTACAACTTTTGGCGCTTTTATTGATATAGGAGGAATTGAAGGTCTCCTCCATGTATCGGATATGGATTGGATCAAAGTTGATAACCCTCAAAAGGTTGTTAAAGTAGGCCAAGAGCTTCAAGTTAAAGTAATAAAGTTTGACACGACAACGCAGAAAGTTTCTTTAAGTAGAAAAGAGTTACTTCCTCATCCTTGGGAAGGAATTGAAAAGAAATTTCCTATTGGAACTGTTATTAAAGGAAAGGTAACAAGCTTAGCTGATTTTGGTGCATTTGTTGAAATTGAGTCGGGTATTGAGGGATTGATTCATGTATCTGAACTTTCTTGGACGGAACGACATAAAAAACCTCATGGGATTCTTAAAGTTGGTCAAGTAATAGAAGCTAAATTAATTGGAATTGAAAAAGAAAATGAAAAAATTTCTCTTAGTATTCGCCGATTAGGCGAAAACCCATGGGAAAAAGCGTCAAAAGCGCATCCTGTTGGTTCTAAGCTTGAAGGAGAAGTAACTCATTTAGCCGCCTTTGGCGCTTTTGTCAGAATTCCTGAAGGAATTGAGGCACTTCTTAAAACTCAAGACATTTCCTGGACTGAGAAAATACAATCTCCCCAACAAAAATTAAAAGTAGGCGATAAAATTTCCGCTGTTGTTTTGGAAGTAAACGCCGCTGAAGAAAAAATGTCCATCGGCCTCAAACAGTTAGAGCCAGATCCAATTAGACAATTAAAAGTAGGTCAAGAAATCACTGGAAACATCGTTAAAGTTTTGGATTTTGGTGTGTTTGTGAAGCTTCCTAATGGGTTGGATGGTCTGGTAAGAATGAATGAGTTAACCAATGAACGTTCTATGTTTGACACATCTCGACCTAAGACAAATGATGAAAAGCCTCAAGTGAAAGAAGGGGATTTAGTGACTGCGGTGGTATCAAAAATCCTTAAAAAAGAACGGAAAATTGAGCTTTCAGTACGCAAATACGAAAAAGACCAAGAAAGACAACTTTTAAAGAAATATAGTAACACTTCAGCAGGGCCAACTTTAGGTGACGCTCTTGGCTGGCAGGATGAACCCACCAAAAAAAGTTAGATTCTTTTTAAGAGATGAACGTCGTTTCCAAGCATTTCTAGCTCATTTTCTGTTAGAAGGGCGGGGAAAGCGTTTTTTTTCCGTTATATCGCTTCTTTTCCTTCTTTCATTTTTCTCTCCCATATTTTCCAGCACTCGCGTAGATCAATTTCAGTGGCAACATGTTCAAACTGAACATTTCGATATTTATTTCGATGAAAGTAGCAGCCTGTTAACTCCTCGAATGGCGCATTATCTAGAAAAAGCCTGGTCGGAAGTGGGAAAAACTTATGATTTTTATGTTCCCGAACGCACGCCATTTTTCTTTTATTCCAATCATAATGAGTTTGAGCAAACCAACATTGTTAACATTGGAGAAGGGACCGGTGGTGTAACAGAAGCTTTTAAAAACCGTTTCCTCATATTTAATGATGGTTCAGAAACATGGATGAAACACGTCATTTATCATGAGTTCACACACGTTGTTCAATTCAATATTTTATATGGAGGTTTTTGGAAATCAGCGCGACTATTAAAATCTCCTTTTTATCCTTTATGGTTTATGGAGGGTTGCGCGGAGTTTGGTTCTGGTGATATTGATGAAGCCCTAGGGGACATGGTTGTTCGTGATGCCGTTTTTAATAAAAATTTACCACTTCTTCCTGAACTTCAAGGTTTTTCCCATCTTAAGCCAAACCAGGTAACCTTGGGGTATAAAACTGGCGAAGCGGCCGTTGCCTTTCTTAAAGATGAATTTGGCCAGGAAAAAGTAAAGGAACTCTTTCTTGTTATTAAAGATCACTTTGATATTTCTTCCGCACTTGACCAAACATTGGGTTTGGATCTTTTTCGTTTTGACTTTCGGTTTCAAGAATGGATGAATGATAAATATGCGCTCTTTTTTGAGACCGCTCAAACTCCGGATCAATATGGTCTTAAAGTCACGCAGTCTGATGGAATTCCTCAATTTAATGAGGGGCCTGCTTTATCTCCAGATGGAGAAAAGCTTTATTATTTTAGTGACCAAGGAGGGCCTACCGAATTATATGAGTTAAACCTCAAAACAAATCAAAAAACAAAGTTGATTGGGTTGGAATGGTCTCAACTTGAACATATTCAGCCCGGAGGAAAATCAATTTCGGTTTCAAAAGATGGTCGTCGATTGGTTTTTGTTGGTGAAAAACTTCAGAGAGATTATTTATATTTTTATGACTTATTAGAAAAAAAACTAGAGAAGGTACAAGTTCCTTTTGACGAGGTTCGTTCGCCAGCTTTCTCTCCGATTGATAATAATGAATTGGTTTGTGTAGGAATGATGAGAGGCTACAACGATTTATATATTGTTAATACAAAAGCGGAGATAAAAAAAAGATTAACCAATTCACCTCAAGATGAGCGTTCTCCCACTTATTCGATTGATGGAAGTAAAGTTTATTTTTCTGGCGAAGTTTTAACTGAAGATAAGGAAAACCCTGCCGGGCGTGATATTTTCTCCATTAATATTTCTGACTTACTGCTCTCCAAAATAACCGATCTTCCCGGTATAGAAATGGAACCGGAAACCTTACCTAATGGTGATATTGTTTTTGTCCGAGATAGAGACGATAATAATCAATTGGGGTTTGATTTGTGGCTCTTGCGACAGGGACAAACCATTCCCATTCGTTTAACACAAAGTGTTGGTGGGATGTTCACACCTCGATACGATCTCTCTCATCAAAATTTATGGTATGTCGGTTTTTTTGGTGGAGAAAGACATATTTTCAAAGGTCATCAAAACCTCATTCCAAGCAAACCCGTCGTTTCGTCTTCTTCTGAAACAATTTCATCAGACTCAATTTTATCGAGCACTGAAGTTGTTAATACAAACATGAAGTCCAATACACAAGCATGGCTTCATTGGCCAAAAAATGATTCATCTCCATTATTTCTAGGCCCATCCAATCCTTATAAATTCAAAGGTTCTACCGATTTATTTCTTCCATTCTTCTTTTATTCCAGTCAAGATGGTTTGGTTTTTATTAATTTACTTCAAGCGTCCGATTTGTTGGGGAATCACCAATTATCCCAACAGTTGCAATTTTCATCTGGGAATGATTTTTATGATTTAGCAATGGCCTATACTTATGCGCGCTTTCGACCTCAATTTACTTTTGCTGTTCGAAATTCTCGATTTTATCGAACTCTTGCAGAAGACGAACAAAGACGAGAAACAAATGCCATTGTTTCAGCAGGATATCCATTGGACAGATATAACGCCATAAACCTTGGTCTTGGTATAACCAATCGGGAAGATTTATTTTTTGATTTATCTGAACCAAACAATCAATTAAAAGATCGTTTTATTATTGGTACTTTCTCGCACTCGACTATCACAGGTCGGTATCTGGTTCCTACAAGAGGGAGAAAACTTGATATATTTTATCAACAAGGAAGCGATATTCTCTCAGGCGATCAACAATATAAATCGGGAGGCGTAGAAGCAGCCCAATATATTCCTTTCCCTCGAGAAAGCACCTTTGCTTCAAGAATCTTTTATGGCAGGAGTTCGGGACGAAATTCACAAGTGTTTAGATTGGGTGGTTCTGATCGAATTAGAGGTCTCTCACAAAGATCTGATGACAATAAAAAAACAAATTCGATAATTGCTTCTTCTGAAATGCGATTTCGATTAAAGTATTTGAATGCGCGTACGAAATTTTTATTTCCAGATTTCTTTTTTAAAGCGGCTTATCTTGTAGTATTTAATGACGTCGGTTATGGGTGGGATTCTCGAGAAGAACGTAAAGAATTCAAGTTAAATAAAGCCTACAATTCAACAGGCCTCGCCATTTCTTGGCCCACTTTTATTTTGCAAAGTTTTCAGTTAAATTTAACAGTACAATACGCCAAAAGAACAGACAATGGTGGAGATGTTTGGTACATAACCACAGGTCCTTCTTTCTAAAAAATGTAAGATTGATTTATGAAAAAATTTCAGAAAATTTTCTTCTTTTTTTTACTTTCAACTTCAGCTCTTTGCGCGGAGGTTTCAGTAAAAATAGTCCAACCATATGATAATTCTACTTTCCCTCATATCAAGAAATCTTTTGTATTTGGCTCTGTTACTCCCGCCACAGCTACTTTAAAAGTAAACGGGATTGATGTTCAACCCACCTCAAACGGAGGTTTTTTAGTAATGATTCCTTTTGAAGAGGGGAAATTTAAAATTGAAGCTGTTGCCACTGATGGCGTATCAATATCAACGGCGACACGATTTGTAAACGTAAGAGCGCCAGCTAGTTCTTATCCCGAAAATTTCAAGAAAATTGAGGTCATAAATCCTAAATCCAAAATTGTTGTTAGACCGGGAGATTCCATTCCCGTGGCGTTCCAATCTGCCCCCGGTGGAGTGGCAACTTTCAGAGTGGATGATTCGAATCCTATTTCAATGGAAGAGCAGCCAGGTGAAATTCAAGGAATATACAAAGCTGTTTTCATCGCACAACCAGAAGATAAATTTAATGATGCCGATATCTTTTTTTCTTTAAAACGAAAAGATGGCGTTAAAATTTCCGGAAAATCTGGATCAAAAATTACTATTCAGCGTAGGCGAAACCCTCGAATGTTGGAAATCAAAGAAAATTCAATTTTATTAACCGCTCCTGATTCAGATTCAGGGTACAACCTTTTTCTGTATCCTGGCACCAAAATGGAAATCGTCGGTGAATGGGGAGATTTTTACAAGGTGAGCGCAGGTGAATCTTGTGTTGGTTGGGTAAAAAAAATATTTACAACAGAACTTCCCATTGGTGCTTATCCACCTAAATCAACATCTCGAAATTTAAGAATTAGCACCACTTCAATGAATTCGACAATAGTAGAGATTCCACTCCAAAATAAACACGCCTTTCGCATTGAGCAAATGACACACCCCCATACCATTAGATTGACTCTTTTTGGTGTCACAGCGGATTCTGATCGAATACGCTACCGAGGAAAAGATTCAACTATTCGTGAAGTGACTTGGCAACAAGACGATTCAAATACATGTACTTTCAATATTTATACTGACCAAAGGATTTCATGGGGATATGATGTTCGTTATGAGGGGAATTCACTGGTTTTAGAATTAAGACATCGACCCAAGACCTATAACATCAAAGGGCTTCCTTTAAAAGGTATTCGAGTGGTTGTTGACGCAGGACATTCTTTTTCGAGTTTTGGGACGATTGGGCCTTTGGGAAATACGGAAGCCTCTATTTCATTAAAAGTAGCCAATACAGCGAAAAATGAATTAGAAAAAAAAGGGGCCGAAGTTATTTTAACCCAAGATGGGACAAAAGAATTATCACTTAACGATCGAGTCGTTCATGCATGGAATGCTCGAGGAGATTTGTTTATTAGTATTCATGCTGACGCTTGCGCGGAAGGTCAGAACCCCAATGAAATAGAAGGATATAGTGTCCATTACTTTCATCCACAAAGCAGAAAATTAGCAGAAATTATCCATCGCATTTATGGGCAAAAAACAGCTTTTCGTGACCAGGGATTGTGGCGCTCTAATTTAGCGGTATGCCGAATGACTCAAATGCCCTCTATCTTATTAGAACAAGGCTTTCTTATCTTACCTCAGTTTGAAGAAATTATGTTGTCACAAAAACACCAACAAGATGTAGCCGAAATATTAACACAATCTATTATTGATCTCTTGGATCAACCTTAAATGAGGTTAATGAGTTTAATAAAAAATAAATTTCGTTATTTTTCAGGAATGGCGATCTTTTTACTTTTCTTTTCACTTCTTCATTCTGCAGAATTTCCTAAAAAAGCTGTGGTCGTTTGGCCCGTGGCTAACATTCGTTCAGAGCTTATTCCTAAAACATCCGATTATCTTTACGATCCTCTCCAAGAAACACAAGTAGAAAAAGGGGAATTGATTATTGTTCAAGAAGAAAAAAATAATTGGGTTAGAGTCAATTGTTTAGAACAAATAGAATTTACTCATCATTCCAAATGGGAAGGATATCCTGGTTGGGTTGAAAAAGCGGCAATAAGTTATGAATTATCTCACCGTGTAAGACCTCAAAAATACAAGGCTTCCAAAAATGAAATTCGCCAACGCGTTTTAAAAATGGCTGAGCGTCATTTAGGAAATCGTTATTTATGGGGAGGCCGTTCACTTTTTGATACAACCAACACCTTCACTGTGACCGGAGTTGATTGCTCTGGACTTGTTAATTGGTCTTTCCGTCAATTGGGTATTTTAATTCCAAGAGATGCGCATGAACAATATATGAAGTCTAAAAAGATATCCCCAGAAAAGTTAAAACCTGGTGATCTTATATTCATGGCCAAAGTAGATAAACCTTCAAAAATTGTTCATGTTATGTTTTTTGAAAATGATGAAACAATTATTGAAGCTCCTTTTTCTGGTGAAAATGTGAGAAGAATTTCTATTCAAGAGCGTCTTGGCAAAAACAAAGCAGAATTATCAAATGGAATGCGGGTTGGTGAGCGCATTATATATTTCGGTACTTTTTTCTAGGGAGAAATCATGGAACCTCAACTCAAACGAGAATTAGGTTTATTTACTTGTATCTTACTTGTTATAGGAAATATTATTGGCGTTGGTATTTTTACAACTCCAGGAGAAATTGCACGAGATTTGCCAACCGCAGGATGGGTCCTTATCGCATGGCTTATTGGTGGACTTATGGCGATTGCAGGGGCTCTCACCTATGCTGAGTTAGGCGCCATGATGCCGAAGGCTGGCGGTAACTATGTTTTTTTAAAAGAAGCCTATGGCCCGTTGTGGGGGTTCCTTTATGGTTGGGCCTATTCACTGGTCACAACGGCTGGTACAATCGCCCTCCTGGCAATAGGCTTTGGAGAGTATCTGGGAATTACAACAGGAACTTGGACCTCTAAAATATTTTCAATTATCGTTATCTTGGTGGTTACCTTCATTAATATGCGCGGGGTTAAGTTGGGGGGCCTCGTCATGGATGGAATAACGCTTTTAAAAATTGCAGCTATGCTGTTTTTGGTTTTCTTAGGCCTTTTCTTAGGTAATGGACATTCAGATCATTTCTCTCCTTTTATTTCTGGAAATTCAGGCTCCGCTTTATTGGCTATTGCAGCTGCGCTTGTCCCGATGGCGTTTGCTTATTCTGGCTGGAATTCAACTGTGATTGTTGCCGAAGAAGTTAAAGACCCAGGACGACTGATTCCACTTTCTTTATTTCTTGGGACATTGATTACGACCATCATCTATATTTTGATGAATGTTGTTTATCTCTATGCGATGCCTTTAACTCAATTGGTGGGGGAAGTTAAAGTGGCTCATGCTGCCGCGGGCAATTTATTTGGCCCTTGGGCCACTCGTTTAATGACGGCTCTTGTGGCTACTTCAGTTTTGGGTTGTTTGACAGCCACAATGCTTTCAAATACGAGAACTGTTTTTGCTTTAAGCCGCGATGGTTATTTTTTCCCTTTTGCAGGAAAAGTTCACCCTACTTATGGAACTCCCAATGGAGCCATTTTATTTGAAGGACTTTGGGCGTGCGTTCTTGTGTTGATTGGAAATTTTGAAACCATTTTAAGAGTTGTTTCTGTTCCATTGGTTATTATTTCAACGATGACAGTATTATCTATATTTGTATTTCGTAGAAAAAACCCTGACATGAATCGTCCCTATAAATGCTGGGGATACCCGGTTGTTCCTGCGATTTATGTTCTCATCTCATTTTTTATGTTATACGCAACCGTTATTAAGCGTGGCATATATGGCCCCATAGGAATCTTGGTGTTTATTCTGGGAATTCCTGTTTATTACATTTGGAAATCAAAAATGAAAACGGAATTATGGAAGTAACGATTTTAATCATAAAAGTTATTTCTTTATTATTTTTCATTCTCTATTTTTCGACTCTTCCCTTTACTCAGAAAATTCAAAACTTCTTTCCAATTCCTTTCTGGCTTTATTTTTTATCGATGACCTTAAGTCAACTTGGGTTTTTTCCAAAAGCATCACCCTTATATGGGTGGATAAGTCTCTATGTGTTAGTCGCCGCTATCTTTCTTATGATTATTGGAACTTCAATGAAAGAATTGAGATCTATGGGACGGAAGGCTTCTCTGGCTATGTTTCTTGCCACTTCGACAATGTTCTTTGCGGCGTTATTAACTTTTGCAGGATTTATGAAGTTCTTGCCAGAAGACGCCTGGAAATCAACAGGAGCTCTTTTAGGTACTTGGATTGGTGGTAGCGTCAATATGATTGCGGTAAAAGAATTTTTCGCGCTTTCTGAGCTAAGTTTTGCTCCGCTTATTATCGTTGATACTATTGTTTCTTATTCGTGGATGGCCTTTTTGTTATTGGGTGTTGGTTTTCAAAAGTGGTTTGATAAAAATATTCCTATTGTTGAAAATGCCGAAATAGAATTAATCACCCAGAAAACCATCAACCCCAATCAATTCAAAAATATAGTTACATGTTTATTCATTTCAGCTGGTTTTTCTTTTGTTTTGAGCTTTATTGGTAAAAAATTAAATATCTCTTTTCCAGTTTTATCAACAACGGCCTGGGCTATTTTTCTTTGTTCTACAGCCGCATTATTGTTATCTGAAACTAGATTAAAGAAATTAAAAGAGTTTGATTCTCAGAAAATAGGGCAAATTCTTCTTTATGTCGTTTTAATAAGCATCGGTGCCAAAGCGGGGTTAGATTCTTTGCAGGGAGTTCCTATTTTTATTTTTTTGGTACTAGCATTATGCTTATTCATGGAATTTTATTATTGGTCATAGGTCGCGCGCTAAAGATACCCTTATTTTTGTTGGCCATATCAAGTCAGGCGAATGTGGGAGGAGCCGTTTCTGCGCCTATCTTAGCGGCTGCCTATCGACCAAAAGTTTCCCATTTGGGCGTGTTAATGGCAGTTTTAGGCACTGTGATCGGAACCTACTTAGGTATTCTAGGCGGATGGATTTGTCATAGAATTTCAGATTGGTACCTCCAATGAAAGCATTAAAATGGATAGGACTATTTGAAGTTGGTCTCTTTTATTTTCTTGTCCACTGGGTTATTTGGAAGGGGGGAAAGTATCGTCCAACAATACTGGTAATTTCAATATTAATCATTTTAATATGCCTTATTTCTAATTATTTTCATTCAGATTCTAGAGAAAAAATTGGTTTTTCACTTAATTCTTTTTGGCCTAATTTTAGGGATGTTGGCCCAGCGGGTATTCTCATAAGCCTTCCCTTTTTTGCGATAAGTTGGGGGAAAGAACTACCTGTTGGCTGGAATATTTGGTTTGCCTTAATAGGGTATCCCATTTGGGCATTTGCGCAAGAATATGTGCTCCTTAGTTTTATCGGAAATCGCCTGAGCGATTCATTACCTCACCAGAAAAATCTAATTCCGTGGATTAATGGCATGCTATTTTCTTTAACACATTTTCCTAATCCCATACTCATGACAGCAACTTTCATTGGCGGAATTGTATTTACCTGGGCTTTCTTAAGAAACCGCAATTTGATTTCGATTAGCTTAATTCATGGGTTGATAGGAGTTGCTATCAGCTTGGGATGCGCCGATATCCCTGGCGCGATGTCAGTAGGCCCAGGTTATTTAAAGCGAGTCGGAAAAACTCCCCATCTCCCAATTTGGCAACACACTCAAATTCAAATTCGATAAATGATAATATTTATTTATGGGTAGAAAAAAACACGCACCGCTTCTTTCCAACCGAAACCAAGAGGAATTGGTTTATTTTCCGTCTTGGATGGCAGGCCGTATCGGTTACGCTGATCGAATTCGCCAAATTTTCCAGGAATATCACCAATTAAAGGGTCTTAGAATGACTCAACAACGTAATCTCATTTTAGACCATTTACTTGAAGCGCATCATCACCTGGGTATGGACGAAATTTATCAGGCTTTAAAGTCAAAAGGAATTGGGAAAGTGACCGTTTTTAGAGCCCTTAAGATGCTTGAAGAGTGCAAGTTAATTGACAAATTTAGTTCAGCCGATGGCCATTCTCGTTATGAGATCAAATATGAGAGACCACACCATGACCATCTTATCTGTGTCCGCTGTGGCGCTATTAAAGAAATTCAATGGCCACAAATTGAACGGATTCAAGAAAAGGCCTGTAAGAGTTTAGGGTTTAATGCCATTTATCATCGCCACGAAGTATTTGGCATATGTAAAAGTTGCGATAAAAAAGGCCAAGTATGAGTAAAAAGAATAAAAATGAGGCGGCTCATCAGCAAAGCTCTTCTATATCAAAGCGCGGCTGGAAGGTTATAGGAATTGGCCTTTGTATCGTTTTTCTTGGTTTTTTTCTTATTCTTTTTACCGATCCAGCAGGCCAAAATTGGGCCAGCAACCTTTGCCCATTTTTACTGATTGGTGGGTATGTGACCATTGGTTTTGGAATTATGACCAAAGATTTTCCTTCTGATTCATTTTCAAAAAATAAGTAACACTAAAAAAATCCCTCAATCCAATAAAAAAACTTAATATTTTATTTAAAACAAATGAATATCATTTATTTTAAATAAAAACATACAGACATTCTATCCGGTCATTTATACTATTTATAAATCATAATATGTATTATAAGAAGTAAAATAAGCAGGCAATTCATGAATAGAGCACACTATGCGGCTACTAAAACCACTCTTAGCAGCCGTTCCATTGTATCCAAATTTAAACTGCGAACGGAATCAATGAGATCTTCCATCGCTTCCATATTAGCAGATGGCTCTTTATCCATCATTTGACGCGGCATAACAATCCGCGAGGGCGCATTAAATTTTTTTAAGAGTTCCTCTTGTTCAATTTTTTCCCGATCCAACAACTCATCATCGATTTTGACATGTATATTATCTCCTAATATTCCCAACCGGATAAATGTGCTAAAAACAGACCGAATTTTAGCTTCATTGCTGTTATTAATTACAACAATGACGTTTCTCTCGCGTCCCGATTGGATTACTCCCTTTATAAGGGCAATTAAACCAATCGACTTCTCCTTATTGGACTGGGAAATATCGCGCGCCAAAAACAGATGTGGTCGCGAATCATTATCATTCTTTTTTTGTAGTTTTTCTCGAATCAGGGTCGCGACTTGCTGTTGGAAAACGGGGTCAGTCATCCAACTATTAATTTGCGCTGATAGGACGGCATCTTCATCAGTCACTTTCCCCATGGTGCCGATGCCGAGTGGCTTGACTCGCGTCATCGCCGCGGGATCGCTGGAAATCAATGCGCTAACTATTTTTGCCATCCATTCGGCGCCACGACCTCGTTCATCCATCGAATTCTTTGGGGCAAAGAAGCGATTAACAAAGAGATGGGACCAAGTTAAAAGCATAATATATTCAACGGTATGGGCAAGATGAAGATGCTCAAAAGAAAGATTTGGAAGGAAAGTAAAAGCGATGAAAGCAATGATAATGGAACTGAATAGATTAAATGGCTTTGGAATAACACGATATTAACATCAAAACACATGGATAACAAAGCTAACACCAGTAACAACAACGAAATGATTGGTTTGGATATTGGTGCAAGTCCAGGTGGTTGGACTCAAGTATTGT
>JBJXGI010000100.1:0-15802 GCA_046153645.1 Elusimicrobiota bacterium
ATCACCATTTCGCATCTCAGATGCTCAAAGCTAAAGAAAAACTCTTTTCTTCTCTCGGTACAACTTGATTTCTACGACGCACGGCTTGATTCTTATTTGAGGCTCATTCTTGGATTGGAATATGCTCTTAATGATAATTATGCACTAATGAGCCTTTGGCGAACTTCGTTCCAATTTGGAAGGGCTGATGTCCCCATTTTTACAGCCAGAAGAGTTTGAGTCACAAAATACACATATGTTTGCCGTTTAAGTTCAAATAGGTCACTGGGCTGAAGATTAAAGAAAGAAGAGGGCAAAACTGTCCCCTCTATCATCAGAAAATTAACTTTTCCACTATTATTTTCTCTTAAAACAACCGAAGCGCGAGCTTTATTTACAAAGTTTAGTGCGGTTACATCCTTATTTTCTATTACAAAACCAAGTCGGTTATTTTTGATAAGAACTTGAATTTCAGGATCTAATTTTAGTTTATCGATGATCGCTTTATTTTTACTTGATAAACCCAAAACTAATCTTTCTTGGGTGTTTTCTCCCATAAGACGTTCGTTAATAAGGGTTTTGGCTGAATCTTCGGTAGAAATCCACGCAACGCTTCCCCCAACATTGGGATCATCCACTGATGTTGGAATATCTTTTAAGGGTATGGGAGATCGGGATGAATCCAGGACAGGTTTACGAGCATAGACATAAACCCATTTTGTGTCAGCATTGGTTTTTTCGCTGTCTTGAATTCCAGAAGAAATAATCTCAAATCCATTACGAGTCATAAGGTCATTTAAAGACGCCTCCGTATAAAGTTGATTAATGCTTTCTCCTGTTGGGTCCCATTGCAAGCCTTCTCCTTCTCTGGTTAGAACATAATAAACTCCACCAGGCTTAAGAATGCGGTAGGTTTCACTGGCAGCACGATCAGCTCCCATTCCCGGAGTTCCATCCAAAAAGAAAAGCAGGGAGGCCCGACTTCTGATGGCATCATAAGAATTGTTAGAAATAGCAGATAAATCTACATCGACTCCTAGTACTTCTAATAAATTAATTGGTCCATTTAACCCAATGCCCCTGCTATCCCGTGCGGTTCTAACCAAGTTCTCCATTGATTTCTCCACTTGTGTTGCCTTAACAACTGAGGGTGCGTTTATTCTGATTATTCTTTCGATTAATTTGAGATCAAACAACATCGATTTCAATCGTTCTGGGTCAGGATGATTAATTGATCGTTCTTTTAGTGCAGCGACGCGTCGGTTTAATCCTAAAATAAATCTATCTCCAGCATGACTAAGGTCAAACAACTCACGTCCTATATCCACATTGGATTTTCTAGAAGAAATTTTTGGACCATTTACCACTAACTTTCTCGCAATTCTCCTCAACGTTTTATGAGGAAGATTTTCTATTTCCTGCTCTAATAATACAGATGCTCGGCCATGAAAATAATGCTCTAATACAGCTGTTCGGCCATGAAAATAAGCTTCTGCTAAAGTTCTCTCTCCCACCAACTCAATCAAGTCAATTATAGCGTCAACTTGTTTATGGTAATCATTCACTTCCAAACCATCAATAACGGTATCAGACGTATTTAATCGTTTATTAAAGTCGCGAATATCTCGAGGTGAATGAGGCATCCCTCGATTAAGTAAATAAAATTTCAAACTAAGATATTCAGTCATACCTTCGTCAGCATCAACATGAGAAAAACCAACAGAGTTTGCATGAAAATGTTCATGTACCAGCGTTTTAGATAATTGTGTCGCGCGTAATTCCCCCGGTAGAATAACTGCATTGAAAAATGAATAATAAAAACCATTACTGTTCATTTTTTTCTTTGAGAAAATTACTTGAGGTCGTTTCATTTCTACACCTAATCTATTTAGGATCAATCCGAGACTACTCTGCATTGCATAGATTTCAGCAGCTTCTCCAGGGTCCGCTAAGCGTGCATCCGTAATTATTTTTCGGATTCTTAATATTTCAATAACCAATTCCATAATAATATCGCGTGGTAAAAGCTTTAAGCCTCGGGCTTTCCATTCTATTTTTTTAATTGAAACATCTCCTGGCAAATCGAATATTTCTCGAAGTTGATCAACAATGTGTCGAAGCTGCTTGGAATTAATAAGCTGATTTTGGGTCGCTTCTAAGAGTTGGAGAACCTGGGTTCTTTCAGGAGCATCAATCAAAGCGAAATGAAATCTCATTTCGCGGGAGTAAATAAATCGATACTGAACTCTATATCCAAACCGAACAAAAGTTTTAAGCAAACTATTAATAATTGGAGATGAAAAATTTTTAAGAATAAATGGAAAAAGAATCAAATAAAACCCAAATATAATACTCGATGTAAGAATGCCGCGAACCAGAGTGAAATTCCATAACTGCCGAATTCGAATTGTAAAGAGTGAAAACACTGCGAAAGCAGACCAAGCCATATTACTTGAAATGAGCGCAACAATTGTAGCTACTAGAAGAATTTGCACGCCATAAGCGACTTTTTCGCTTGTGATTCTCTCAACGTGAACTGCTTCATGTAATGGAACAAAGAAAATAGAAAGAAGGAAGTGTGCAAATAATCGAGTTACTTTATTTTTAGTAAGGAGAAAATACAAAACAGGATTTACTTCATACTGAAATGTTTTTGGATTGTACTTAATCAAGCCAACCCGTGAAGGAACCGCGTAACGACCGAATAGATTTATAGGCGGACCCGTGATTGAATAATTCCCCCGCTCACTTATTTTCTTGAAAACATAGGGCATTAAAAATAACCCGGCAACGAAAATCGGCAGAACAATGGCGAAATTTCCCATTGCCGCTGAAACAAATGAATTCGATTGAATAAAGCCAGCGGAAATATAAATACCTGTAGATATAATCCCAATTTTAATAAAGGCAGATAAAAAGTTTTTTAAACCCAAGTGATTATCACTTATCGTCATAGGTCTTTTACTGGGTTTCCCATCAATCTTGTTATCCCATGCGTCTTTATTATATAGATCATGACCTCTAATACCCCCCAACCAAAAGCCTATTATTGGGACAATAGGAGTTGCAGCAAGGAGTTTGAAACCAATAATTGTGTATTCCATTTGATTGGAGATAAAACCAACAATGAAATAACCTAATGAAAAGACTGCAAGCGCCATGCTTATGTACAAGGCGTTCTCAAAACCTTGACGAGCTTTTTCCCAGACGAGTATTTGGCCTGATTTTAGATTTTCCCATTCTTTATCATCTTTCGGATCATGATGAGCTATAAAATCATTTGAAAAATGTGCTAAAGATTCCCATTTACCCGCAAAATATCTTGAAATAAATTCATTAGATGGGTTAAATAACACACGGCCAAAGAAATAAATAATTGGAGTAGCGACAAATAAGCCCTGAATAAAATAATTTGGATTAATAAAGAAATAAATAATAACTGGTAAGAAAAAGATACCAACTCCGATTAAACGGAAGAATACATGACCAACTATATAGGTTGTCCACAGAGTTAAAGGTTTTTTATCTCCGGGTTTTCCTTCAAATTGAGGCTTATCGATATTTGAAATACCAAATGATTTAATCTCTGAATTAATTCCTTTTTCTTCTTTCTTTTGGAAAAGCGCTTTGACCTGAGGACTGGCGTCTTTAATAATAATTCCAATAGCATCTTCCACATACATAAAAATTTTAATAGCTGGTGCAAGTCTCGGATCGTTTCTTTTTTTCCAGATCGTAGAGAGTATCATTCCATCTAAAACAGGTAATGTTTCCAAAATTCCTAAAGGGGATTGAAGTGTTTGATTGGCTATTCCAGTTAATTGCTGAAGATATTCATTTGTTAAGTTATTCGAATCGTGGTCCAAGATACTTTGAAAAACTTTTTTTTGATCAGGACTTATAAGTGAAAGCCCATATAAAATCATGCCTCGAGCATTGTTTCGTGATGTTTGTTTTTGATTTTCTCTATCGGTTGCATCTTGAGGGACTGAGAGGCGATTGTCAATCTCATCAGGTATTGTTGGGTTTTTAAATTGGGCCACCCATTCTTCTAGCGATATGCCTTCTATTTCTGAAATCTTTCGGCCTACCAACCGGCGAACCTCTGTCTCCGGGTGTGATAATGATAAAAAGATGGCTTGTTTTCTTTTTTCTGAAGGGGCTGATTCCAGCACAACTCTGATGGCGAGGACCGCTTGAGCAGCATTTTGATCACGACCTTGAAGAGCACTAATACTATCATCTAAGTTTTGATAGGGGTTGGGTTGAGTTTTAGGTTGAGTTTTTTCTACTGGTTCCTTAGTCGATTTAGGAATATCTGATCTTTTTCTAAAATCATTTCTATCATGAAACCATTGAATAAGTATCAAAGGTATAATCAAAAACAAATAAGCAAGATCATTATTATAACCTGCCAATAAAATAGCTGTGGGGTAAATAGATATTAAAAGACTTAAGATTCCTATTTGCCGATAAGAACTCCATTCATGCTCGAAGAACAAAAATGACAAAGAGGTGATTATTTGAAAAATGAGAATGCTATTAAACCAGATTGCCGAATTCCAAACATAAGGGATAAATAGTGCGCCCCATACCCCCAATCGAATCCCTTCTACAAAAACCGTAAAAGTAGATTCAGGCCCTGGTGCTTTCCTCCCACTCCATTTCTTCCAAAGCCATTTTGTGAACCGAGATTGAGCCGCCTTAGAAAGGTTAGGTTTTTTTGGAGTTTCATCACTAATTTTCAATATGACAACTCCGTTATCATTTTTTCCCCAAACTACTTTAACTTTAGCCTGGCCAGGTTTATGAGCATTAGTAACATCTACATCAGTTTCATTAGGTTCATTAGGTTCATTAGTATTATCAGAAATTGTTTGTGGATCTAATGATAATTCTCCTTCGAATTCAGGAAGAATAGAGCGAATCAATTCCGGATTACCGTCAATTGCGCATTTGGCAATAGCACCAGAAAGAACACCTTCAGTGGGATTTTTCGCAAGAAAAAGTTTCTCCCCCGAAAACAGATTTTCTAAAGGTGTTTTTTCTTGTGAAAAAGCGGTAAGGTAAGAGGAGCCGTTTTTAGTATCTATTTGAGTGACTTTCGGAATAAAATTAATAACCGTAAAGCCAGCCTTTTCCATTTGCCCTGCTATCCCATGAGAGTGAAAGCCGCCAGTTACAAGAACAGAAGATTTCGAACGAGTTCTATTTATTTCTTTAATTAAATTATGAGACATCGCAAAATCGCGAGCTTCTGCTTCAAGATAGAATTTTTTGAAAGGGTCAAAATCAATCAAACTTCCCCACTGATAAGTCATATTTGTATGGGGTGTTAGTGACCTGTATTCTTTCCATTCTGTTTTTGTCAGAGAAAAATTAACCAACTTTCTCGATAAATAAAAATATTTTGATTCACGAACGAGCTCTTGCTGTTTCCAAGTCTGAGCCAGTTTTTTATAAACATTCGATTCTGCCTGATTTACTTCGGTCAAAATACTTCCCACATCTAAAGAATCTGAAATAATTACATAAGAAAAATAATCATTTAAAGCTGAGTGGCTAAAAAGAGACACATTTTTTTTCTCACAAAAATTCTTTAAATGACTATAAAATTCTGCCTGGCGAATTCCCTGAGACCTAAAAGCAACACTTAAGTTAATAAATATCGTTTTTTCCTGCTCATTCATAACGCTTAATAGTTGACTTAAAAGCTGTGCACGTTGACGCTCTATTTCTCGAAGGTTTAATTTTTTCTCCAAATCAAGTGCTTTTAAAAAGTGCTTTGTATTTTCAGATAACGCTGTTTCTTTTTCTAACACACGAACGAATTCACCGAGAGAAATTGTTCCTTCGTGATAACCCATCGCTTGAATATCAAAGAGGTTTAACTTTGGCGGAAATTGAGTGGCTTTTTCATTTAGCAATTCGGTTTTCCATTGAGACAATTTCTTTTCAATAACTTCGCTTTCAACTTTGGAATTTTGGTAAGCAGACACGTTCGCGTTGTAGTGCACCATGTCATCAATACCAACAATTTTTGGCATCGGACGCGTACTTTTAAGTGCCGCATTGATAGGTCCGGAAATTTTGTTTTCATGGAGAAGGTAATCGGCAATTTTTTGAACCGTATCTTGCGGAGATGATTGACGGAATGGTTCCAAGTTGATCGGAGAAAATGCTCCCTCTAACGCGATGAGTTCAATGTTTTTATTTTCCACCAAATCATGAATCGTATTGGCTATATTTTTCTGAGCTTCTTCATTTTGATGGATATCTTGGATGTGATAAATAATGCTTCGACTGTTTTTAGAGGAAACGGTTTCTTGCATACGGCCAAAGTGGGCAATAGGTGGGAGTTCAGGAACAATTGTCTTTTTTAGAAATGTGGAAATTGATTTTTGACGCTCTTTCCAAATACTGCTTTCCTGGGCATGCCCCAAAACAACCTGCCCAAGAAAAAATATAGTAGTTAAAAAGAGATGAAAAGCCGTTTTCGCCCTAAAAAAAAGGCGAAATCTAAAAAGAAATAAATCTCGATTTCTCATATTAATAATTGTAATGATTTAGCCTTAAGATTTCCTTAAGTTTAAGTTAAGAAATAACTCAAGCGGGGCAACAAACAGTTGAGATATGAGAGAGTTTTTGAGTTAGATTAACGAGGTGTTTTTTATAGTTTGTTTTTAGTTACGTTCAGACACGAACAGATTCAATACGTTAAATCAACAAAACTCACATCGGAGTTAATTAGAAATAAATCAGCAGAATATAGAAACGATGCGAAAAATCAATCAAATCGTTCGAAGTGAATTTGTTCCTTAGGCACACCCAGGGAGGTTAGCTTTTCAACAACGGCATCAATCATTTTGACGAGTCCGCAGATGTAATAGTCTTTAGCGGCTGGCTGAGGAATGAAATTTTGAATTTTATCTTGAACGTACCCCTGTTCCCCTTTCCAGGTTGAGTCAGGCTTACTTAATGTATATTCAACATGAAACTTGGGGTTAGATAGTTGAAGTTGATCCCATTCATTTTTATAAATAATGTCATCGGTAAAACGGTTTCCGTAAATGAGATAAATTTGTTGAGGTAACTTTTTAAATATCATTTCTTGAATCATGCTTCTAAAAGGGGCAATACCAGAACCCGTGGCAATAAACACAGCATCGCGAAGAATGGGATCAGGAAGTATAAACTTCCCTAAAGGACCTGTCATGGGAATCGTTTGGCCTACTTTTAATCCGTGAAGAAATGGAGAAGAAATCCCCCCTTGAACCAAAGTTACGCAAAGCTCAAAAAAATTTTCGTATTGGGATGATGAGGCAATTGAATAAGAAGTTCGCCGTGGTTTTTCTGGTTGGGGAATATGAATTTGAACAAATTGTCCGGCTTTAAAATGAAGAGTTTTTCCAGCAGGAATTTTAAACTTGATCCCTTTGACTCGGGGAGTTAAATCAATTGTTTCTTCGACTATTACATCGTAGGTATCAAAAACTCGCACAAGAAATGCTCCTATATTTGATAAAAAAAAACCCGTCAACGACCCAACCGGGAAATTGAAAAAAGCCCCTTAAAGACCTTAAGGGGCTAGAAAAGCAAAAGAACTTCTGGTTATTTAGCTTTTGTTACATTGGCCGCTTTCGGACCTTTATCCGAATCAACGACCTCGAAATCTACCGGGTCACCTTCAGCAAGGGATTTAAATCCGTCGCCAGTAACCGAGGAGTAATGGACAAAAACATCGCCCGCACCATCATCTCTTGTTATGAAACCGTAACCTTTTTGATTATTGAACCATTTAACTTTTCCAAGCAAGACACGTACCTACCTTTGTGAATAATTTCAGAGCTGCATTAACACTTCGACAGTAAACAACTCTGAGACTAAATATGGTTCAAACAGATTGATTTTTCCAGGGGAAATTTCAATCTCTTTTAAGGGCTCCCTCGTTTAATAGCAACTGAAGCTTCTTCTTAATGCCTCCAGTGGCAGAGTATCCCCCCATTTTTCCGTCGGTACGTATGACACGGTGGCAAGGGATAGTCGGAGCAAAAGGATTTTTAGCTAGGGCCGAACCAACAGCGCGAACGGCATGGGGATGATTAATTTTTTTTGCGAGTTCTGTATAGGTTAAAACTTGACCCTTAGGAATCTGGTAACAAGCCTCCCATACTTTCTGTTGAAAAGGAGTGTAACGGGCAAGATCATTTTTTATATTTGAAGGTAATTTCTTCATATTAAAACAGTCAATATCATAGCACAAGAAATCAAAGCAAATCACTCTAAATTTTCTTTAAAAAATAATTTCGATCTTCGCGCCCGGTGAAAAGTAATCGCAAACCGGTGTGCCTCATCGCGAACCTGCCTTAATAATAAAAGAGCGGGAGAATCTAACTTAAGCTGAATGGATTCTTTTGTATGAGGTCTAAAAATTTCTTCATTTTCTTTGGCTAAAGCAGCCACTTCTAAAGATTTGATGTCTAAACCTTCAATAGCCGCCAAGGCAAAAGAGAGTTGACCTTTCCCTCCATCAATAAGAACCAAATCAGGAAGAGCTTTATTTTCAGTTAACAATCTTTTATATCGACGACCAACCACTTCGGCCATTGATTTAAAATCATCAATTCCTTTTACTGTTTTAATAATGAACTTTCGATATTGAGATTTATCTGGTTTCCCATTTAAAAAACTAACCATAGATGCCACTTTTTCAGCTCCTTGTATATGAGAGATATCAAAACATTCTATTCTCAGGGGAGGGCTTTTCAAAGTGAGCGCCTTCATCAATTCTTGAATTGCTCGACTGGCACCGACTTTTTCACCTAACATTTCGGGAGTCATTTCACGAATTGTGACAAATTGATTCATGCGCTCAATGGTGTTGATACGGTCTCGTAACTCAGCTGCTTTTTCGTACTCCATTTTAGAAGAAGCTTCCGACATTTCCGAAGACCACTCAGCGAGCAATTTTTCTTTTTTTCCCTGAAAGAACCATTTCGCCTGAGCAACGATTTTCTGATAATTGCTCTTTGTTATCTTAGCCAGACAAGGGGCAGAACATTCTTGAGTATGCAAATAAAGACAAGTTTTCACTTTTTTATAGGGAAGGGGACTTCCTTCATTAATTTCAAATTTACAGGGGCGAAGCGGAAACAGTTTTTTTCTCCAAGCCCACTTCAAAAGATGGCGAACGCTAGAAACATTTGGATAAGGTCCAAAATAAAGAGAACCATCACGTTTCTTTTTCCTTGTTAAAAGAAGGCGAGGAAAATCTTCTTTTAGTGTGATCATAACATAGGGGTAAGACTTGTCGTCTTTCCACATCGCATTATAAATGGGTTTATAATCTGAGATGAGTTTTCGTTCTAATACAAGTGCTTCTCTCTCACTGGCGGTGGGAACATAATCGATATGTCGAATTTGTGCCACTAAAGTTTCAATTTTAGAACCGTAGGAATCAACTGCTGTTCGTTGACGAAAATAAGAAGAAACCCTCTTTTTCAGATCAATGGCTTTTCCAATATAAATAATCTGACTGGTGATATCCCGCATTAAATAAACTCCGGGACAATGAGGAAGTTTTGAGTAAAAATCTTTTGGGTTCACGAGATAAATTTTAAGTTTTTTTACGCAGAAAAAGATCCAAAAAGAAATCAAGTTCTTTTACTTTCAATAGTTTTGCAATCAAGAAATAAAAAAAAGATCCCGCAGCGATGGAGGTAAAAACTCTCAAAACCAAACTCCAATGAAGAAGAAGATGAAAACATAAACCATAACAAATGACTGCCATACAAAGCCCCGCAAAAATGCCAAAAAAGAAACTCTTTGATATGGCTTTCCCATCAATCCTGCCCATTTTATTGCGCAGAATAAAAAAGAGCAAAATAACTTGAACCCAAGCGGCGACAGCAGTTGCCAAAGCAAGCCCTGAGACCTGTAATTTATGCATTAATAAAACATTGAGAACAACATTTATCAGCATCGAAATAAAAGCGATCTTTACGGGCGTTTTCGTATCTTTTCGGGAATAAAATGAAGTCGCCAATATTTTAGCCATTGAAAAAGCCGGAAGACCCAACACATAGGGGGCCAATGCCCGGTAAGTCATAACAGAATTTTCAAATGTAAATTTTCCCCGTTCGAACAACAATTGAGTAATAGGAAAACCAATAACAATCAAACCAATGACCGAAGGAATCAAGATAAAATTGGCGATACGAATAGAAAAAGATAACAAACGCTTAAACTCAGTCCAATTTTCTTGGGTAGCGGCTTTTGAAAGTGCTGGAAGAGAAACACTCGATACCGCAACCCCGAAAATAGCCAAAGGCAATTGCATAATTCGATTTGAATTATAAAGCGCTGAAATGGAACCATCACCCAAAAAACTGGCACAAAATTGATCAACAAAGGAATTAATTTGATCTGCGCCAAGACCAATGATGGTAGGCACCATTAAAAGAAAAACAGATTTTACTTCCGAATGTTTAAATGGTTGGACCAGTTTAAGATGGTACCCCTGTTTATATAAGCCTGGAATAAGCCATAAAAAATGGATTCCCCCACCGACCACCGCCGCTACAGCTAAACCATGAATAGGATTTTCAAATTGAGATGCCATTAAAGAAATAAAGGCAATCTCAGCAATGGATAAACCTGAAGGAGCCATGGCCGGAATAAAAAATTGTCCCGAAGAATTGAGAACGGCCGAAATAATGGCGGCCAATGAGATAAACAGTAAAAAGGGCCAAATAAGGCGTGTTAAATTTACCGCCAAATCAAACTTAGCGGGGTCGCGAGTAAATCCAAAGGCCACAAATTTTGTTATCGGTTCAGCGAAAATAATACCGATGATAACAATCAACGACAATAAAATGGCCTGCCCCATCAGTAATGAATTAAAAAAAGAATTCGCTTCTTCTTTCCCTTTTTTATGGAGAATTCCAGAAAAAACCGGAACAAAGGCAGCCGTTAATGCCCCTTCTCCGAGAAAACGCCTTAAAAGGTTGGGGATTTTAAACGCCGCGTAAAATGCGTCTGTTTGGATACCTCCACCAAAATAAGCAGCCACCATTGAATCTCGGAAGTAACCAAGAACGCGAGAAATCATGGTCGCCGATGAAAACGCGCTCACACGCCGTCCAAACTGCTTTTCTTCACGTCGAGTTGAATTTATGTTTGTATCTTCATTTTCCATATGGTTGACGAGTCCTCTTATGATTGCTACGATCCTCTAATAATTTTAAAGGAGTTTTAAATCATGGCTCAAAAGAAAATCATGCGCCACGCATCAGGCTTAAAAGCGCATCGCAAATCAGAAGCATTAAGAAAATTAAACTTTGCCGTTCGTAGCAAAGTGAGAACCTTAACTCAAAAAGTTGTTAAAGACATTGCCGCCAAAAATGTTCAAGCTGCGAAAGCCAGCTTCAAAGTGGCCCAATCCGCCTGGCAACGCGCCGCTCAAAAAGGAATCTTCTCCAAAAACGCTGCTTCTCGAAAAATTGGAGTTCTTTCGGCTCGAGTTTCAGCGCTCTCTAAAAACTAACCGATTGCCCTCGTTAACAGCACAGGGTGTTTAAGCAAGTTTAAAATCAATAAAGAAACCACGACCGAACTGGGGATTGTCCCCGTTTTTAGGTCGTGGTCTGCTTGTGTAATTTTTTCTAACGATTGATATAACTCATCAGATGAATACTGCTTTACCCCTTTGATAAATAAGGCTTCTTGGATTTTTCCACGGATTCCTAAAATAGGAAGCACTTCCATTAAGCCCATTTTTTTTTCATTCATATAAATCGAAGCCAAAATAAGCGTTTTAAAAACTCTCTCAAAAAGAGGAAAAATCATTTCGGGACGAGTCCCCCCTTCTGCCATCAACTTCGATTGATTTAGAGCTTCTACCCAATTTCTTTCCCAAAGTGCCACTTCTAAGGTTTTATAGTCCCCAGCCTCGTTTGGCAATCCAAATGCTTCGATATCAGTTAAATCAATAAGGTTTTTCTTACCAACGAATAAACATAGTTTTTCAATTTCATCAGAAATTTGTTGTAAATCTTCACAAGCTTCGGCCAAACGATAGGCTGCTTGAGAGGCAATGGTTTTCCCTTTCGCTTTTACTTCAGAAGTGACCCAAAAGGGAAGTTGGTTGGCAAAAGGTGTCCAAAAAGTAACCAGATGTCCATGAGAAAGGCTTTCAGCAACAATTTCTTCTCTTAAATTGGCTTTCCCAGAATAAACCAAAATTAAACAAGTTGATGCTGGTAAACCCTCAAAATTTTCGGCCAATAACCTTCGATCGCCAGCAGAAAATTCATTTACGGATTGAACGATAATTAAACGTTTTTCTCCCATCCAAGGAAGGCTTTGTGCCGAAGAGATCACCTGACCTGCTTCATTTTGAGTTCCATCAAATCGTTCCAAATTAAAATCACGACTCTCAGCAGGAACCAACTTGTCAATTAAACGATCAATGGCACGATTTTTTAACCAAGCTTCAGGACCATCAAATAAATAAACAGGCGCTAACTTTCCTGATTTAAGCTGAGATTCAAATTCTTCTGGCTTAATTTGAGGCACAATTAATAAGGCGCGGGCTTTTTATAATCTGGCGGAGGAACATCGGGAAGAGGCTCTTTTGGAATAGAACGGGGTGAAACACCCGTAACAGAACCAAAACCTTCAATGGTTCGCCTGACAATATCACGAGAAAAACGCTCCCATAAATCTTCACGGGCTTCTTCAACTGTTTTCCCGCCAGGAGCGGTTTCAGCGAAGTATCGCAACTTTTGTTCAATTAACGGTTCTTCCCAAATATACTGATTATTTTTGATGTCTAAAAATTTCAGGTCCATAACAACCCAAAGCTGATATTCAAGCGGAACCAAATTCACATCATGACTCAATTCACTTTCACGGTACTGCGTAATGACCCCAACAATGACAGCATCAGCCTTAGATTCATCATCTACATAACGAATTCGCCCATCGCGAATAAACTCTTCTGTTGTGGCAAGCCACAGCTTATTTCCGATAACAGATTGAGACGTTTGATTTTCAAAAGGACGCACTGATAAAGTTTTTACATTACCTGGAATAATAATATTCGGAGCTTGATAATCGACATTGTTTCTTAAATCACCACAACCGACAAGAAGAAAGGCGAAAACAAAGGCTATCATCCCCAAAATTTTCAACCTACATGACAGCTGGCTGGCGCGTCGGGGATCTAATCTAAAAGACATGAGATTCCCAATAACGACATTTGGGAATGACGGCATATTAATTTTTAACATTTTATTTTCCTCTGTTGTCGCCCTGGCTTGGTTTACCCCACAAAATTTATCAATTTATTAGGAACAAAAATAACTCTTTGTGGATTAATTTGCATACCGCGTTTAACTAAAGACGCCAAAGCTTCTTCCTTAACCTTTTCTTCAGGTAAATTGGCTGCCAGTGTCAATTTATCACGTAATTTACCATTTACTTGAATAATCATTTCCACTTGTTTTGCAGATAGTTTTTTAGGGTCTGGAATCGGCCAAGGAGATTCAACCAGTGATAGGCGGTGCCCCATTTTCTCCCACATTTCCTCACAACAGTGCGGCGCAAAAGGTTCTAACAATCCAATGGCTGTTTCAACCGCCTCTTTTGTACACCTATCACCTAAATCAGGATAAAGATAGATTGCATTAACAAGCTCCATTAATCGGGAAATAACGGTGTTAAAACCAAAATCTTGTTCAATATCTTGTGTTACTTTTTCAATGGTGACATGAACTTGATGCTCTAATTGCTCTTGAGAAATAAACTGAACACCATCCCCCTGATTTCGTTTAATTTTATCTTCATCATTTCCGGAAAATACCATGGCCAAACGCCACAAACGATTTAAAAAACGCCAGATCCCTTCGATTTGTTTATCTGACCACTCTAATTGTTGAGTTGGTGGCGCAGCAAACAAGATAAACAATCGACAAGTATCGGCTCCGTACTTGGAAATCACCTCATTAGGATCTACCACGTTCCCTTTGGATTTAGACATAGCAGACCCGCCCAACGTCACCATCCCTTGCGTTAACAAAGAAGAAAAAGGCTCTTCACTGTTAACCATCCCCAAATCTTTAAACACTTTATGGAAAAACCGGGAATAAATAAGATGCATGCAGGCGTGTTCAATTCCCCCGACATATTGATGAACAGGTGTCCAAGAATTGGCATGTTCTCCTGAAAAAGGAAGCTTTTTATTAAGCGCATCGGTATATCGCAAATAATACCAAGATGAATCTACGAAAGTATCCATGGTGTCGGTTTCGCGCTTGGCAGCGCCGCCGCAACCTGGGCAAGTGGTATTTACCCAAGTTTCATCTTGAGCAAGAGGTGAGCCTCCTTCTCCTGTAAACTTAACATTATCAGGCAATTTAACAGGTAATTCAGACTCTTTAACAGGTTTTACCCCACATGAGGGACAATAGACAACAGGAATTGGTGTCCCCCAATACCTTTGGCGAGAAAGCAACCAATCTCTTAATCGAAAGGTCGTGGTTGGCCCGCCCAAATCTTTATTTTTTAAATATTCGGCAATCTTCTTTTTAGATTCCTCTGTGGAGATTCCGTTAAATTCACCAGAATTAACTAAAACACCATCACCTTCTGTGGCCTTAGAACCATCAAATTCTTCACTTTCACTTTTAATAACCTGGATCACTGGAATTTTGAATTTCTGAGCAAAATCGAAATCGCGCTGGTCGTGAGCAGGTACCGCCATAATTGCCCCTGTACCATAATCAGTTAAAACATAGTCAGCGATCCAAACAGGAATGGGTTTACCTGTTAAAGGATTCTCAGCATAAGCACCGGTAAATTCTCCCGTCTTTTCTCGATTTTCATTGGTCCGATCAAACTGAGAAAGTTTCTTGGCGTTAACCCGGTAAGCATCTACAGCCTCTTTTTTGTTTTTTGAGGTAATAACAGGAACCAAAGGATGCTCAGGTGCCAGTACCATAAAAGTTGCACCAAATAAAGTATCAGGACGGGTGGTAAAAACTTTAATCAATTTTTCAGTTTTTTTATTTTTTTCATCCAAAATAGAAAAATCAACATGCGCTCCCCATGATTTTCCTATCCAATTTTTTTGCATGGCTAAAACTTGATCCGGCCACCCTTTTTGCGCGGCCGAGGATTTTAATAAATCATGACCAGTGACCAATCGATCAGCGTAATCAGTAATTTTAAAAAACCATTGCTCTAATTCTTTTTGACGAACGACGCTATCACAACGCCAGCATTTCCCCTCATGAACCTGTTCGTTGGCTAAAACCGTCACGCAAGAATCACACCAGTTCACAGGAGCTTTTTTTCGAAAAGCCAACCCCTTTTCCAACATTTTGATGAAAATCCATTGATTCCACCTGTAATATTCTGGGTCGCACGTGGCCACTTCTCGGTCCCAGTCATAAGAAATTCCAAGCGCTTTTAATTGACCACGCATGACAGCAATATTGTCCCACGTCCATTTTGAGGGAGCCACATTGCGTTTAATCGCGGCATTTTCTGCGGGCAAACCAAACGAATCCCACCCAATCGGATGAAGAACAGAACGTCCTTTCCGACGATGATACCGAGCAAACACATCTCCAATCGTATAATTTCTCACATGTCCCATATGGAGATTGCCCGAGGGATAAGGAAACATAACAAGAATAAAATAAGCAGGTTTATCAGAGGTAGGACTGGGGGCGGCAAAAGTTTTTTCATGATCCCATTTTTGCTGCCATTTTTTCTCTATTTCAGTAAAGTTATAACTTGCCATTTATTTTGTTTCCTC
>JBJXGI010000102.1:0-18567 GCA_046153645.1 Elusimicrobiota bacterium
AAAGATGCGAATAATCCCAGCATCCCTGTTTCCAAAAGAAGAAACCAAAAGAAATACTCTTTGGTCCGTTTATCGACACCAAAAGAGGCAATTACTGAAATAAGACACAAAAAAGTGGTCAAAAGAATCATGGGAAACGAAATTCCATCAATACCCAAATGATATTCGATATTAAAAGTTGAAATCCAAGGAAGTTTTTGAACAAATTGCATTTCGTGAGTTAGTGAATTAAATTGCGTCAGTAACAGCAGAGATAAAATAAAGGTAAAAGCGGAAAAGATGGTAGCGATGGTTCTATGTATCTTTTCATTCTCCTTTGATGTAAATAGGATAACAACACCTCCTATCAGAGGTAAAAAAGTTAACCAAGAAAGAATTGATGAAGAATTCACGCCGAAACTCCTTATACTTTATTTAAAACTTTGAGCAATCCACACGAGCATCGAACCGAGCCCAATAACAATCCAAAACAAATAACTTTGAATCAGTCCTGATTGTAGTTTCTTCATACCAGAACCCAATTTATCAATGATGAAACCATTTCCATCAATAAGAATTTTATCTACAAATTTTCCATCTAAAAAAGAACTCACAACTGAAGTGATTTTTCCACTGCGGCCAATACCATCAACAACACCTTGATCCAAAATATCATAGTCAATTTTGGCTAAAAACCGACTTATCGGATGATAAATATGACCAATGGCCCATAAATAAATCTCATCAATTTTCCAGCGATCAGTTAAAAATTTATGAGGAATTGAAAATTGTTTCCCTAAAAATGGATAAACCGGTGGTTTAGACATATATATCCAACCTGCCATAGCCAAACCAAAACCAAAGGCCGCCAATGAAATATAAAGAATCATCGGAGCATGATGAACAGCTTCACCATGTTCTCCCCAAGCGATGAATTTTCCAATATTCCCACCATGAATCAAAAAGTAGCCTAAAACCACAGATAAAAAAGCGAGGAGAACTAAAGGAATTGTCATAAGAGCGGGAGATTCGTGGGCATGATGAAATTTTTCTTCATCGCGGGGATGACCCACAAAAGTTAAAAACCAAGTTCTAAACATATAAAAAGAAGTCATCAGTGCCGCTAAAGCCAAAAGCGCAAAAATAACCGGGTTATGATGATGAGCGACCGCTAGTACCTCTTCTTTAGAATAAAACCCTGATAAAAAAGGACAACCCGCAATCGCTAACGTACCGATTAAATAACAAGTTGAAGTAATAGGCATTTTTTTACGAAGCCCGCCCATCTGCCACATATCGTTTGTATGAACTGAGTGAATAACACTTCCTGCGCATAAGAAAAGAAGCGCTTTGAAAGCAGCATGCGTGGTTAAATGAAACATGCCAGCAACATACCCACCACAACCCAATGCGGCCATCATAAATCCAAGTTGACTTACAGTTGAAAAAGCAAGAACACGTTTAATATCACGAGAAACAAGTCCCATACTAGCGGCCACCAGAGCGGTAATAACTCCAACCCAAGCAACAACTTCCATTGTTAAGTGAGACGCCTCAAAAAGGAAAAATACTCTGGCTACCATATAAACCCCAGCTGCAACCATGGTAGCAGCGTGAATGAGAGCTGAAGCGGGAGTGGGGCCTTCCATAGCATCGGGCAACCAAACATGTAAAGGAAACTGAGCCGATTTTCCCATTGCGCCAAAGAAGAGCATCAGGGGAACACCAACAACAACCCAAGTAGGATAAGAAGAAACCATTGTTTTTATATTTTCAGAAAGGGCCGGAATATTAAATGTCCCCATATAATTGAAAATAGTTAATAGCGCAATATATAAACCTAAGTCGCCGACTTTTGTAGTTAAGAACGCTTTTCTACCCGCATAAGCGGCAGCATCACGCTCAAAGTCAAAACCGATAAGAAGATAGGAACATAATCCCACCATCTCCCACCCGATAAAAAACTGCAACATGTCATTAGCAACAACCAGGATGAGCATTGAAAATGTAAATAAATTGACGTAAGCGAAATAACGTCCAAAACGCTTATGATCATGCATATATGAGATGGAATAAAGCTGAACCAAGAATGAAACAAAAGTGACAACAACCAACATAACAGAGGAGAGACCATCAATTAAAACACCCAAACGAAAATCGAAATTACCGACTGAAAACCAAGTCATGTATTTTTCGTAAAAAAGGCCTTGAAGACCTTCTGTAGGCAAAACAATGCTTCCTTTCATAATTCCAACAGCAATCAACAAGGAATGGACAAAACAATACCCCATTGCGACTAGCCCCACCCAAGCGCCTTGAAGTCCTAAAAATTTTCGAAAGAAAATAATAAGTACAAAGGCCAACAAAGGCGCAAACACAATTTGATATGAATTTTCAAGCAAAAAAGCTGCTGACATGTAAATATCCTTTTAAATTTTAATTGAGCTCTAAAAAAAACTTTTTGATCGACCCTTCTAAGGTTGAAGATGAAATCAATGATTTAGCACTCTTTAATAAATCCTTAGAAAGTTGACTGTCCATTTCTATTAACTCAGAACGAACCCAAGATCTTTGCGCTTCACCAATCAAATCTTCTTTAATTTTTCCGGTTTTAATTCCTTGAACATGATCCCATTCAAACACATTATTCATAAAAACCAGTTGAATCTCTTTCGGAGTTTGTTGCTGTTGATCAAACCAAATAAACAAATGTGTTTCATTAACTCCTTGGAACCAACGCAAAGCTTGTCCCGGTTTTTGTTGCAACGCTGTCGGATCAATTTCCCGGAGCGATTGCCCAACAATTTTAGGTTCTACAAACCATTCCAGCTGATTAAAGTCTTTCGGGAAAGGAGCAACGAACTGAAAAGCAACATTGTCTTTACTAATAAACCGAACCACCTTTAATTGTAATAAAAGAGAAAAATCTTCTATTTCAAGAGAACTGGAATATATCTGACCTTCCTTAAGTCTCTGTACATCTTCAATATTTTGAAAGACCATCCGGCATCCACGAAGGCTAATGTTTTTTACATTTCCTAAAGGAAATTTATCTATTTCCCCTGATTCCGGTTTTAATAAAAAAATTCTTGGCTTTGGGTGATCGTCAAGCTCTAATCGAAATTGTTTCCGTTTTTCATTCCATGATAAAGATTGATCAGAAGATTCTTTATCGTTACTTTTATTAAACCCGAACCAATTTTTTAAACTCATCCTTGCAGTATATTCATTTTCTCAACAAGAATATTTCGCGATTGTCGATATATGGTTAAAACCAAAGCCAATCCAACAACGGCCTCTGCTGCGGCTAAGGCAATAATAAATAACACAAAACCTTGACCCCATAAATTTTCTGGGTACAAATAACGGTTAAATACAATAAAATTAATAGCAGCAGCGTTAAACAAAAGCTCAACGGACATCAGAATTCCCACAACATTTCTTCTGGCTAAAATTCCGTACAAACCAATAGAAAAGAGAATGGCGCTTAAAATAAGAAAAGGTTTTGGACCCATTTACGATGCCTTCTTTGAACTAAAAAATATTGCCCCAATCAGTGCTACCACCATAACCAACGAAATGACTTCGAAAGGAAGGACCATTTGTTTTATTAACAGATCTCCTAACTTACCGGTTGTGGCCTGAGGTTCGAGCATTTTAATAGGCACTGACCATTTACAAATAAATCCCAACATGGCCGTAACAAAAAAAATCGAAAAAAGCCCTGCAGCCCATGATTTTTCATTGACTTGGCGACCCGTCCAATCGCTGGGTTTGCCCGATAAGAGAACGACAAAAAGAAGAATAATCATAACGCCGCCAATATAAACAAGAAGCTGGACTGCAAATAAAAAGTCAGCCGCTAACATTGCATAAATTCCCGCTACCCCCAATAAAGAGGTGACCAAAAAAAGAGCGGCGTGAAAAACATTTTTAACGCTAACAACCAACAAAGCAGGAACAAGAGTTAATAAAGCTAAAATTCCAAATATTAAATATTCGATCATTGTGCGACTTCTCCCTTTTCTTTAGGATCCGAAAGAGACGAAATTTTTTCTTTTCTTCCATCTGGCATAAAACGAAACCATTCTTGTGCTTTGGGACCTTGAGCAACTGTATCGGCCAGTGTGGGGCCCCATTTAACCAAAGCGTCTTTTCTACCGTCAAAAACAACTTCGTATTCATTGGAATGATGAACAGATTTTACCTTTGTAGGACAGGCTTCTTCACAAAGGCGACACACATTACATTTCGCGAAATCTATTTGATACCACGATAAATCTTTCTTCTTGGTTTGTTCATTGCGAACCCACTCCATTGAAATAACATCGGAAGGGCAAACTCTAACGCACATTTCACAAGAAATACAAATCTCAGGATGAAATGAAAGCACACCTCTAAATCTTTCTGGGACCGGTTTTTTCTCTCTTGGAAACTGGAAAGTGTGTGCGGGTTTAAAGTAGTACTTCAGGGTGAGCATCATCCCCTTCATGGTGGCCCAAGATACTCTAAAAATAGTTTTCAAATCCCAAAACATTTACTTAAGCCTCCACAACAAAACAAAACCCGTAATTAAGATATTTATCAAAGTCCATGGAATGAAAATTTTCCAACACAAATCCATAATTCGATCAACTCGAATTCGAGGGAAAGTCCAACGACTCCAAAGGAAAATAAATATAAGTCCAAATGTTTTCATGAGCATCCAAGCCCAAGAAGGAATGAAATCAAGCGCTGGGAAAAGCGGCGACCCTCCGCCTAAGAAAAGAACCGCACCTAACAAAGATCCGATAAACACATAAGCATATTCAGCTAAAAAGAAAATCGCAAATTTCATTCCACCATATTCCGTGTGAAAACCTGCGGTTAATTCAGATTCAGCTTCAGGAACGTCAAAAGGAACTCGGTTGGTTTCAGCAATCGTGGTAATAAGATAAATGATAAAACTAATTTGACCCACAACGGGATAGAAAATAAACCATCGGGGAAACCATCCGCCCATATGAAGTGATTGTGCGTTCATAATATGAGTCAGGTTCATAGAGCCCACCCACATAATAACAGGAACAACTGATAAAATTCGTGGAATTTCAAATGACACAACTTGTGCAGCCGCTCGAAGTCCACCAAATATAGAAAATTTGTTGTTAGATCCCCACCCTGCCATCAATACACCAATAGTAGAAAGACCCGAAACAGCCATGACATAAATAAGACCAATATCTAAATCGAGAGCGGCTAATCCATTCCCCAAAGGAAGGGGAGCCACACATAAATACGCAGGAACAAACACAATGACCGGTGCTAAACGAAATACCCATTTATCTGAACCGAGAGGCTCAATAATTTCTTTTAAAAGAAGTTTAATCCCATCGGCAATTGTTTGTGCCCAACCATGCCATCCTCCCACATCCATGGGACCTAACCGCCCTTGTATATGAGCGGCCACTTTTCGTTCCCACCAAACAAGAACGGCGGGAATTGCTTGGATAATTTGAATCCAAATAACAGCAGGAATAGTGATAGCTAAAATTGTCGGAATGAATAAAGGAATGTTATTTTTCGCAGCAAGATCAAAAATAAATTTATGTCCTAATTTAAACCAAGGTGATAATTCTCCAATCGCAGAAACAGCTCCAATAAAAAGCGCCACAAGCGCCGTTAGCCAAATAGCAGAACGAACCCAACTTTGACGCATTCGAACTTGTTTATCTTGGAACTTTTGAAGATATTCGCGCATCCTTTCTGAAGAAGGATCGGGAATAACCACAGAAGGCGCTACCGGGGCCGGAGTGGGTTGAACAGATTCACTCATCGGTCAACCTCCCCCAAAACGAAATCGAGAGATCCCAATATGGCAATGACATCTCCTACTTTCCAACCACGAATCATTTCACTCAAAGCTTGTAGGTTAATAAATGAAGGAGGGCGAACATGATATCGATAAGGGCGATCGGTTCCATCAGAGACAATATAAGTTCCCAACCACCCACGAGGACCTTCGAGTTGGTCGTATACCTCTCCTGCACTTGGACGATAAACCTTTCCCACTTTTCCCATGACTGGACCTTCAGGAAATTTATCGCAAGCTTGCTCAATAATGCGAAGAGATTCACTCATTTCTTGGCGACGAACCATAAATCGATCGTAGCAGTCTCCTTTTTTGCCAAGAGGTACATCAAATTTAAATTCTTTATAAATGCTGTAGGGATGATCACGTCTTAAATCCAAATCAACGCCACTTCCACGCAAACAAGGACCCGTGAGTCCATAATTAATAGCTCTTTCAGCTGATATTGGACCAATACCGATGGTTCGATCCATAAAAATAGGATTGTAAGTTAAAAGAGTATCGTATTCCTCTAAATTCTTTTTCATTTTGTTAACAAAATTTTTCACTCGACCAATCCACCCTTCAGGAATATCAAGCATAACGCCACCAACTCGAATATAGTTATAGGTAATTCGAGCGCCACAGATTTCTTCAAAAAGATCCAAAATTTCTTCACGATCTCGACCAAACGCGTGTAAAAATGGCGTAAAAGCACCAATATCAATTCCATAGGTCCCATAAAAAACCATATGAGAAGCAATTCGATTTAATTCACCAACAATCACACGAATAAAGTCCGCACGAACAGGAATTTCAACTTTGAGTAATTTTTCAACAGCCAAACAATAGGCCCAATTATTATTCATGGCTGATAAATAATCATCTCGGTCAGTCAGCACAACAATCATGGGATAAGTTCTATTTTCAGCAAGTTTTTCAACACCACGATGCAAATACCCTAAATCTGGAACTGAATCTGTAATAACTTCGCCATCGAGCTTAAGAACAACTCGCAATACGCCATGCGTAGAAGGGTGTTGTGGCCCAAGATTGAGCAACATTTCATTTTCACCAACTTGCTCGATTTTCGTTTCAAATACCGGGCCAGTGGCAATAATTTTTGCGGGATCTAAAATATCAGACGCCATGGGATTCCTTTAACTTTAACGGCACACCCTTTTCATCTAAACCAGGTGTTCCGATTTCTAAACCAGAATCAAATTTATCCGTAATGTGGACATAGTCTTTTCTTAAGGGATATCCTGGGAATCCTTCCCACATCATAATTCGCTTTAAATAAGGATGTCCCTTAAAAGTTATACCCATTAAATCGAAAACCTCACGTTCTTGCCAATTCATTCCGGTCCATAAAGAACTGACCGAGTCAACTTCTGCTTTATCACGTGGAATTTGTGTTTTAAGGACAATTCCTTTTTTATTTTTTGTTGAGTAAAGATAATAAATGAGTTCGAACAACCCCTCTTTAATAAAATCAACACTCGTCATTTGAATAGGAAGGTCAAAATTAAGAGAAGTGTCTTCTTTGAGATATTTACAAATGGAGAAAAGAGTTTCAGGGGTTACTTTTACCACAACTTCAGGGTCACGAATGGCTTTTTCAGCAATGGGTGGAATAACCGCATCAGGAAATTTAGAACATACTTTTTGAGCGACATCTACTGTGAACATAACTTACGAAGACCTCGCAGTAATAGAAGCATCATTCACAGCTTTTAAAATTTCACGAGTGGGTTGTGCGGGATAAGCAACTCGCTTTCCAGCGTCCCAATATTTATTTATTTTTTCTTGAAGCGCGATGACAGCAGTTAGTAATGCTTCAGGACGAGGAGGACAACCAGGCACATAAATATCAACAGGAATAATTTTGTCTACACCTTTGGCCACAGAATAAGAATCGTAATAAGGACCACCGCAATTAGAACAGGCTCCCATCGAAATAACAAATCGGGGTTCAGGCATTTGATGATAAAGAGTTTCAACAGCTGGAGCCATTTTTTTGACAACAGTTCCCGCGATAATCATAAGGTCAGCTTGCCTCGGTGTTGGACGAGGAATAACACCAACACGGTCAAAATCATATCTAGACGCATAAGCCGCCATCATTTCAATGGCACAACATGCCAAACCAAAAGTTAGAGGCCAAATAGAAGATCGTCTTGCCCAGTCGATAAAAAAATCCACTCCCGTTAGGAGCAGTTCACCGCCAAGAACCTTATGTCTCTTAATAATAGGAAGATTGTTAAATACTGGACTTGTCATAAAATTACTCCCACTTTAAAGCGCCTTTACGCCAGGCCACAACGAAGGCAACAAACAAAATAGCAATGAATGAGATCATGCTCAAAAAGCCCATCATTCCAAGTGATTTAAATTGAACGGCCCAAGGAAGAAGAAAAACGGTCTCAACATCGAAAATAACAAAAATAAGGGCAAATACATAAAAACGAATATTAGGAGAAACATAAGGAGTCCCGATCGGCTCCATTCCGCACTCATAAACAGAACGACGAAGTGGGTCTGTCCCTCTTTCACGAAGAATATAATTGGCGAAAAATACACCAAAGATGAAAGCGAAACCGATGGCTAAATAAACCAACAATCCCGCATATTGACTAAGATTTAACATCTCACTCCCACATATAAACCAGCGATACCACCAATAAGAGGATGATAACTCGCTTGATTAAAACCTGCCCATCTTATGTATTGGCACATCTGCTGCGGTTCTGGAAAACTATAAATAGTTTTTTCTAAATAATCTTTGGGCCAACGTTCACCAAAGTTAAGCCAACCAACAAGAGGAAGCACTGTTTTCAAATATGTTTTATGACCCCAAGCTAAAAAGTTATTCGGTGGTCGTGATAATTCTAAGTGAACCATTTTTCCGCCGGGTTTAGTAACTCGAAAAAACTCTCTGAGAGAAGGAGTCAGAATTCCACCTTGATTCAAATTTCTCAAAACAAAAGAAGAAGTGATTCCATCAAAACTTTTTGGTTCAAAGGGCAACTCATCGGCAGAGGCCACTTGAAACCGAATTTGATCATTACTCCCAAGCTTCTTTTGAGCTGCTTCTATCATTGGTTCAGAAAAATCGACTCCGACAACACTACAACCTTTACTCAGCAATTCCTTTGCTAAGTCACCCGTTCCAGTTCCAACATCGAGAATACTCGAGTTGCTATTAAACATTCGCGCTAATTCACGTCTCCAAGCTTGATCAAGGCCTAAACTACTAATGCGATTAAAACGATCATATTCCGGAACGAGAGCGTCAAACATCTCCCGAATGGGAGAGGAACTTTTCATTAAAGATCTTCAACTCCAAGAGTCTTTTTCTTGCCATCCAATCTTACTTTTTCAACTGAAGCATTTAAAATATCTTCTACTTTTTTGGAGAGAGCTTCAATATAATCTCCACCAGTTCTATACCCAGCTTCTTTTACTTTTCCTTTAATTTTACTTACAACAACGTATGTTTCAGACATGATTTCTCCTTGTTGCTATCCAGTGTTGGATGGCATTAGCTATTGAAATATGAGTCTAATATTTTAATTATGATAAACCTTAAAGGTTAATGTGGCCAATGGAGGACACGTGAAAATCAAAGAGATAATAAGACAATTATATTCAACCTGTCAAAAAAATCTTTTAGGCCGCGCATTCGCCTTGACCAATTTGCGCCTTGAATTCATCAAATTCACCCCACTCAAAATACATTTCTTTCTTTTCATCATAGGCGGGCAATGACTTAAAAGGCTCAACTTCTTTCTTTAATCGATCTTTTCCCAATCGCTCCATTGTTTCAACAAATTTTTCTGAAGCTTGTTTTTCTTTTTTGAATAACTGAACCAAATGTTTCACTACTTCAGGCGCCCGCTTTGCTGGAATAGCTGCAATAGCTTGTCCAAACCGCGCAGAACCCTCTTGGATATCTCCGCCAATCAATAATTGATAATGAGGAACTTCATGGCCATTAACTTTCCGATAGGTCCCAAAGAATCCAATATTTCCGATGTGATGCTGTCCACATGAATTGGTACAACCTGAAATTTTAATGCTCAGGTCTTTTAAGTCGGCATCTTGAGCCAACCCATTCTTAAATAAATCAAGAATAGCACCCGCAAGTCCACGGGACTTCGTCACCGCAATCTGACAAGTGTCAGCACCTGGGCAGCGAGTGACATCTGATAAACGCAAAGCCCCACCCGTTGCAAGTCCGATAGCAACAAGCTCATTAAAAAATGAAACAAGATGCTCTTGTTTAATCCAAGGTAAAAAAAGATTTTGTTGAACCATGGTTCGAAGTTGACCACCATTATATTTGCGGGCTATGTTCGCCAAAGATCGCATCTGAGGAACATTGATATCCCCAAGAGGAGTCACAACAATGACCATCACATAACCGGATTGTTTTTGTTGAATAACATTCGTTTGACGCCACGTTTCAAAACCCGCTTGGGGTTTCGCACTTAAATCAACAGAAACATTAACAACAGGAGGAACCAATGGTTTTTCTTCAGGGATAACCCATTTAACTTTTCCAGGGCGAACAGCTCTCACCTGAGCGCGTTCATCAATAACCATTTTACGAAACGCCGCGTCTCCAAACTTTTTCAAAACAAATTTTAAGCGCGCATGAAATTTATCAATACGATCGCCATGTCGATCAAAAATGCGACAAACGGCATCCGTTGTCGAATAAAAATCAGCCAAGGGGGTGAATTCTTCTAATAATATGGCTAAGTGCGGTGTGGCTCCGAGACCTCCACCTAAATAAATGCGAAAACCCTTTTCTTCTTTTCCGTTCACAGTTCTTTTGGCGGCAACAAATCCCATATCATGAATAGCGGTATAGGCAATATCTTCTTTCCCTCCTCCATAAAAAGCAATTTTAAATTTACGCGGGAAATTTTGATAAGCAGGGTGACGCAGTAAATATCGAAACAAGCTTTGCGCATAAGGGGTTACATCAAAAAGTTCATCTGAAGAAAAACCAGCAAAAGGAGTTGCAGTTAGATTTCTCACGGTGTTACCGCAGGCTTCACGAGCTGTCAAACCACAAGCTTCAATTTCAGTCAACGCTTGAGGGATGCTCTCCAAAGGGACATGATGAATTTGTATGGCTTGGCGAGTTGTCACATGTGCCAATTTTGTCCGGGTATATTTTTCTGTAAGTCCTGCAACAACATCTAATTGATCTGAGGTTAAAATGCCATGAGGACATTTGATTCGAATCATCTGTAAATCAGTTTCATTTCTAATGCCATATACGCCATTATTCAGACGAAACTTTTTAAATTCATTGGGATCCATTTTGCCAGAACGGAGCAATTGAATATTCTCTTTAAACCGAGTGACTTCTTCCAAAGCCTCTGGAGAGAGTTTTCCCAGATCAACTTGAGTTTCAACGGCTAACGACATAATGTTCCTCCTCACGACTAGCGCCAATTTTGGAAATGGCGTCTAACTTATGAAATTCTTATTAATTCTTCAGCAAAAGGCTGATTATCTTCTTCTCGAAACCAGGAACGCATTTCAAAAGCTTTTCCTTTCTGAACTGAAACAATGATATTAGACCACTGCGCTAAAAAAGGCTGGGATTCATCAATTTTACTTGGAATCGCTGGGTGATCAGGATGAGTATGAATCACACCAATCACATCCAATCCTTCTTTTTCCGCTTTTAATGTTTCCCGGTTAAACTCGTCTGGTTTCATCAAAAATTCTGTTTTTCCAGCCCCTTTTCCTTGTCGATGCTCAGGTAATGTAGGGGCAATGTTATTTTCATTACCTAAAAGGTCATTGGTAAGGGCTGCCAAACGAATCATTTCTTTGCCTTTCCCAGGTAGAAATTGACCTATCAGCAACCCACAACCCTCATGTGGATATGCTTTTTCAGCCCAGGTAAAAATAATTTGTTTAAGCGCTGCAGAGACAACTAAAAACGAATCAACTGACATATTAAGGTTTTTTCGATCGGGGCATTTCTAATTGATCGTGAGTTCTCCAATATTTCTCAAAATAATTTACCATTTCTTCCCAAAAACGGGAATTCATATATCTTTCGCCGCCATCACAAAGCACACACACAACAACAGCATTTTTTACCCCAAGGGCGACTTCAAAAGCTCCTTGTAAAGCAGCTCCTGAAGAAAATCCAACCAAAACCCCTTCTTCTCTGGCCAGACGACAGCACATCTCATAGGCATCTTCAGTATGAACGCTCACTTTACGATCATGAACTTTTGAATCATAAATCCCCGGAACAATAGAGGAAGCCATGTGCTTTAACCCTTCTAAACCGTGTAAAGGAGAATAAGGTTCCACTGCGACAATTTCAATTTTTGGGTTTAATTCTTTGAGCCTGCGCCCCGTTCCCATCAAAGTACCAGAAGTTCCAATACCAGCAACAAAATGTGTAATTTTTCCTTCTGTTTGAGCCCATACTTCTTCAGCGGTTGTTTCATAATGAGCTTTCCAATTATTGGGATTATTATATTGATCGGGCATATAATAACGATTGGGATTATTTTTTAAAAGCTCTAGCGCTTTAACGATCGCCCCGTCAGACCCTTCCAGAGGATCTGTGTAAATAACTTTTGCCCCAAATGCTTCACTAATTCGCGCTTTTGTTACAGCATTTTCTGGAATACATAGCTCTACCTTATAACCAAGCGCCGTACCAATCATGGCATAAGCAATTCCTGTATTACCGCTACTAGAATCAAGAATAATTTTATCTTTGGTTAATTCACCCGATTTGATAGCGCCTAAAATCATGTGGCGGGCAGCGCGGTCTTTAACAGATCCCCCCGGATTTGCAAATTCAGCTTTACCAAATATTTGAGATCCGTGATCGCCCAACCAATGATTAAAACGATCAAACCGGAGAAGAGGTGTGTTTCCAATTCTCTCCAATAAGTTCAAACCATGATGATGAGTTGTTAACGTGCTGTTCATTGCCGGTGAAAGGTTAAGATCATTTATGCAGGTTGGCCAACGATTTCCCCGGCATAGACTTTTTTAATCCCAGAGGCGGATTCTAGCAGAAGGTTCCCTTCTGTATCAACGGAAGAAAGTGTCCCTTGAATGGTTTTATCTCCCATTTGAACTTTTGTTTTCTTACCAATGCCAAATAGTTTTGTCTCAAATGCTTTTTGATAAGGACCAAAACCTGTTGAAGGATAATCTTTCCATGCGGTATAAATGGCAGAAAGAACAGCTTCTAGTAATCGTGACCGTCCTTGCGTTTGTTTGCGTATATCTTTAATCGCAATCGCGATTTGTGAAAGCTCTTTGGGAATTGCATTATTAACATTAACGCCAACACCAATGAGGAGCCAGTCTTTTTTATATTTCGTGGTGGTTGACAACAAAATCCCTGCTACTTTTTTCCCCTCAGCCAAAATATCATTGGGCCATTTTACCTGACACTCCAAATTATTAACTTCTTTTAACGCATTAGAGACCTGAAGAGCCGTTACCAACGAAAATGCGCCTATTTTTTCAATCGATATATCACTCAAAGGAAGGGCCAATGTAAACCAGAGTCCACCAGGAGGAGAAATCCACTCACGACCTTGCCTTCCCACTCCTTTTGACTGAGTTTCTCCAATAACAACCACAGCACCATCAGCCAATTTGGGTAACCATTGAATAATTCGGCTTTGTGTAGAGTCCACTTTGTCAAAATATTTGGCTTCAACAATCCATGGTAAATCAACCTTTAATCTAGCGGAAACTTGTAATAATTCTGAAATAGCCATTATAAAACCTCCAAGGATAAATCTAAGATTGGTGCTGAGTGCGTTAAAGCACCAACAGATATTCGATCAACTCCCAACTTCGCCAATTTTCTGGCTTTTTCTAATGTTACGCCGCCTGACACTTCAATTAATGGATAAGGCGAATTCAAGGCTCGACGAGCAGCTTCAACAAAAAAAACGGCTTTTTTAATCATTGGAATGTCCATATTATCCAATAAAACAATATCGGCCCTACACTTAATAGCATTCCAAACTTCCTTAATATTTCTAGCCTCTAAAGCTAAAAATTTTATTTTCTTATGTTTTGTTTTTTCTTTACTAAACACTGCTAACGGTGTCATTTTCTTTTGATATAGAAATTCTAAATGATTATCTTTAACCAAAATGGCATCACCCAATGAAAACCGGTGATTGGTGCCCCCAGCGCAATGGACTGCGTACTTTTCCAAGTCCCGCCATAAAGGGGTGGTTTTCCTAGTGTCTAAAATGGAGACATGTGAACCCCTTACAGCGTCAACATATTTCTTTGTTAAGGTTGCAATGCCACTTAAATGACAAATCAAATTGAGAATGGTTCGTTCTGCCCCTAAAATGGCTTTCGCCGTTCCTTTTAAAGAAAGAATTTTCTCCCCCGAGCGAACAATACTACCATCGCTTTTATGTATTTTAACATGGGATCTCGAATCTAAAAGTCTCAAGGTTTCTAACACAATGAAACTTCCACAAAAAACACCAGGAGATTTAGCAATCACAGTAGCGCTTACTTCATGTTTAGAAAATTCCGGAAGAAAATGAGTGGTTACATCAGAAAATGCCTGATCTTCAATAAGAGCGCTTTTTAAACGTTGTGATAAATTTTCAAATTTCATTTTTCTTAATTAAGAGTTTACTACATTTGAATATTGACAAAACCGCCTTTAACCACAAGATTTACATCATGCCAATATTATATTTGACGCTAAAAGACAGATTAGTTACACTTCCCCGCGTGATTAAGAAATTTGGATCCTTAATTGCATCGCCGAATTTGAGATTCTACGAACTTCCATGAAAAAGAAAAGAAAAGTTCCTGTTTCTCGTTATTCTGCAAAAGCCAAACAGCCCCCCCGACAAGCTGCTCGCAGATTATTTTCCAAGAAACTTTCCAAAAAATCTCAAATTGAAAAAAAATTGGTTCCGTTGTTGGAATGGAAAAGGAAACTGGCTCTCCTTCTTAAATTCGGGAAAAAAGCCGCCACCACAACACATATTGATGAATTACTCCAGTTATTAGTAGAAGAATCCAAAGCCGTCTTAAACGCAGATCGTGCAACGGTTTTTTTAGTTGATCGAAAAACAAAAGAGCTTTGGTCAAAAGTAGCATCAGGAACAAAAACGATTAGAATTCCTATGGAAAAAGGAATTGCCGGCGCGGTGGTTATTTCTGGAAATCTTCTTAACATTAAAGACGTCTATAAAGATGCACGTTTTAATTCCGACATCGATCAGAAAACAGGATATAAAACAAAAACAATGCTTGCGGCTCCGATGTTTACGGCAAAAGATTCTGTGTTAGGTGTTTTTCAAGTATTAAACCGAAAAGATCAAAAATCTTTTGACAAACAAGACGAAGAACTTTTAACCATGATCGCCGACCAAGCCTCAGCCCATATTGAAAACGCGCAACTTTACCAAGAAATTCGAAAAGTAACCCAAGAAACCATTATTCGCCTTGCTGCCGCTGTTGAGTTTAAAGATCATGACACCCGCGCCCACTTATGGAGAATGAGTCAATATTCAGCCATTATTGCTCGAGAAATGGGCTTTGAAAACGAATGGGTCGAAAATTTAAGATTAGCTGCGCCTATGCATGATATTGGGAAAATAGGAGTTCCTGATGCTATCTTAAACAAACCAGGGAAATTAGATCCACAAGAATGGGAAGAAATGAAAAAACACCCACTTTATGGGGCTGACATTTTAAAAGACGCAGAGAACGAACTCATGCAAATGTCGGCAACGATTGCCTTATGTCACCATGAAAAATGGGATGGTTCGGGATACCCCAGAGGAATCAGTGGTGAAGCCATTCCCATAGAAGCAAGAATTGCGACTTTGGCTGATGTTTTTGACGCCTTAACAAGTAAAAGAGTTTACAAAGCCTCCTTTTCGCTTGAAGACACTCTAAAAATCGTTGATGAAAACACCGGCAAACATTTTGATCCAAAAGTGGTTGAGGCGTTCTATAAAAGCCTTCCCAAAGTAAAAGCGATTATGGAATCCTATGCTCCAAGAGAAGATAACAACCATTCTCCTGTTCCGACTACTTGGTAAATATAAAAATCCCTTGAAAAATACGCCGCATTTGTTAGGTTTGAATGGTAGTGATATTGCTTTGGTTTTGATAGAAATATAAAAAGCACAATTTTACGAGGCCCCCATGGAATACAAACGACTCATCGAACTCATGCTCAGAGATGGAATATCCGATATCCTTTTTAAGCCCGGATCTTGCCCCCTTATTAGAGTCAATGGCCAGTTGGTACAAACAAATTTAGAACCCCTTAACGCCACTCAAACAGAAGAAATCGCCAAAAGTCTTTTAACGCCAGAACAACAAAAAGAATTTTCAGAAAAAAATGAAATGGACGTTGCCTGCACATTAGACGGTGTTAGTCGCTTTAGAGTAAATCTCTATCGACAAAAAGGAAGTATCGCTGTTGCCTTAAGAACCATTCCTTTAACGTTAAAATCATTTGAAGACTTACATCTTCCTTCGCAAACCCTTAAAAAACTAGTTGCTCAAGGAAGGGGATTGGTACTCTTTGCCGGCGTCACCGGGGCTGGAAAAACAACCACCATGAATTCAATCATTAATTATCTAAATACCAACTTCACTTACAATATTATTACCGTTGAAGATCCCATTGAATATATCCATACCGATATCAAATCCTCAATCTCACAGAGAGAAATAGGACAAGACACGGCCTCTTTTAAGGCCGCGTTAAAAAATGTTCTCAGACAAAGCCCCGATGTTATTGCCATCGGTGAAATGAGAGACCCTGAAACCATGGCCGCCGCCCTTTCGGCTGCTGAATCAGGTCACCTGGTTTTATCAACCATTCATACATTAGATGCCATTCATGCGGTATCGAGATTGGTAGACGCTTTTCCCCCACACGAACAGAATTCCGTTCGACAACAGGTAGCAGGTGTCGTAACAGGAATTGTCGCTCAACGACTGGTAAGATCAATTGATGGGAGCCACCGCTATCCTGCCTCTGAAATTCTTATCGGAACAACTTTCATGAAAAGACTTTTGGCGGAAGGAAGAACAGAAGAGATCTTAAGACACGTCCAACAAGATACTTATTACGGAATGCATACCTTTGATCAGGACCTTGAAAGATTACATTCTCAAAATTTAATTTCTACTCAAGAAGCGCTAAATCATGCCACCAATCTAGAAGATCTTGCGCTTAAATTGCGTGGGGTTGATCGAGGAATTGTTTCCAACAATGGAGACAAACAGATCAATAGCTCAACAACTTCAAGTAAAGACGTAGGGTCTGGTGGAATGGTGATTGACCTACCACAAGCCCCAAAACCTAAAAAAGCCCCTTAAGAAATTCCGAAAACGCTCACCTCAAAGTTGCCATTGGTTTTACTTCTTCTCTTTCCATGACACTGCGGCCACTTGTCCTTGGCGCGCATAATCCGCCGCTTCACCCAAAATTCGAGCCGCTTCTTGTGGCGCATGAAAACCCATAGAATTTTCTGCTGCGATAAAATCAAGACGCCACTGCGCTTTCCGCTGTAAATCTAAGGCCAATTTCAATTGATCAGGAGTGGCTCCCTGGGCTTTTGCTTTGGAAATCGCATCGAGTTGGTCCGTTAAGGCTTTTGCGGCTCTTTGAAGCAAATCATGATTTCTTTCTTGAATCACGTCAACTCGGGCTTTTATTTCTTCCTCAGGAATTCGGTGACAAGTTTGGCAAGCCTTATTGATATTTAAAAGAGGACTGCGCACCCAGTGATCTGAAATCTTTGTAGCGCCGTCTCTCATATAAGGCATATGGCAATCAGCGCATGACACCCCACTGCGAGCGTGAATCCCTTGACTCCAGAGTTCATATTCGGGGTGTTGCGCTTTTAAAAGTTTGGCCCCCGTTTCTTTATGTTCAAAATCATGAAAGGGTGTTCCATCTTTAAATTTCTTCTCATTCCAATAGTCTTCTAGATTTTCGGCTTTCAACCCTTTCCCCCAAGGAAACGTTAAGGGCATTTTAGTTCCACAATAATATTCGACATGACATTGGCCGCAAACAAAAGACCTCATTTCCGTTCGAGAGGCAAGAAGGTTCGGCTCATAGGGCTCTTTTTTAGAGCCCTCTCGCCACCTTTGAATAGAAGGAATATGTGGAACAGCGGCGTCTGAAGCCGCCAATTCTTGAATACCTTTAACAAAACCAGGTCGAGTTACTCTCAACCCCATTGTTTTAGGATCATGACAATCAACACAAGACACTGGATGAGCGTGCCCCATATCATGTAATTGTTTGTTCAAGTCTTGATAAGAATATTCATGACTCTTTTCTAACCCTTTATTGGCATCGCCATCCCCAAGCTTTCGATAAAGCGGCATGACGGAGGCATGGCAATGTAAACAAGATCCCGATTGAGGTTTTGTGAGGCGTTGTGTGGCTTCTTGATCGGCTAACATATATGCGTGCCCACGACGATCTCTATAGTCAATCGAAAACGCATACCCTTGGAAAATGCGTTTAAGCCAGGGATCTCGTTCAATTTTTTGATCCGGCATGGCTTCACTTCCCCCATGCCCACCAAACCGGGTCCGAGTCGTCTCGGCGGTTAATTTGTAGGAATCATATTCTTTGGGCCAATTAATTCCCCATTTGGCTGGATCGGTATCATCTTCTCCCACATCAACCAATCGAACATAAGGGCTACGAGCCTCTTTTTTTC
>JBJXGI010000001.1:0-5486 GCA_046153645.1 Elusimicrobiota bacterium
GAAGACGAGGAGGTTTTCAATGGCGGGGGCCCACGTGCGGTCGTAATCTTCCGAAGAAAGTTCTCCTACATAAAAACGGCGAATGAGGGGAAGCTTTCGAAAGGCGCGGATGATTGGGAAGAAAATAAATTTGATCAAAGTTGAGATACCACCAGAGGAAATCTTAGGGCTTGTTAGTTGTTTGGGAAGTTGAAATACAGATTTTAATTTAAAAGGTTCTTTTTTGTTTGTGAATTCGTCTTTTTCAAGGAACCGGTAGCCTTGGCGAGTTAGTTCAAAGCTGATTTGTCTTCCCAGTTTCTTTGCATTATCTGTTAGATGGGAGTTCACGGCTTTTGACGCTTTCACAAATAGAGCTGATTGTTTTTCTGTTAACTGGTCGTGAGGATCATCGAAAGAAATTGATGGGAATTGATCAAAAAGGTCAAGCAAATCATTGAGATTTGAACCAAAAACGGAAAACCCATGTTCAAGTTCAAATTCTTTCTGGAGCTCAGTAATGATGATTCGTAAATTTGAGAATCCTTTTGTATACATATCCAAAGTTCTAAATTCTCGGTAAAGATTATAGGCTTCAACAATAAGAAATAAAGCCGCGGCTGGATCTTTCGGTAAAAAACCTATCGATGTTAAACGATTAACATGACGAGATAATAACTTCGCAAGTATGGCAAATGCCAACTCGTTGTTGGGGTTTCTATCGAGATTAAGCGCTCTTGGCAATAGTACTTCTATCGTTTCTTTTATTAGTTTTGGATCAGTCAAAATATCGGCTTCTGAATTGACGATTTCCCACATTGTTTTCAGTGGCAACGCAATGTTGGCCCGGTTTTCATTCCTAACTTTTAAAGTCGCAAGAGCTTTGCGTGCAATGTTTTGTAAATGATCGACAATGGGTAGATTTATTTCTGCTAAATTTCCTAGCTCTTCTGGATATGATGTGAATAGTTCTTTGGCCAATCTAACCAACGCTTCTGCTTTTTCCCCTCTACGATTGGCCAGTGTAGTGCTATTTGAAAAAAAATCAGCGACCACTTTTTTAAGATAACGTTGGAGTTCTTGACGATAAGGTTGGAGTTCTAATGTTTTTATTAGCGCATTCCATGCGGCTTGTCGAACCAGTGAAGAAGGATGTTCTAAAAAACGCAGACGAGTAAGTCCCAGGCCTTCTATCTTGGTATATGGATGTTCTTCTCCTATAAAAGTTATGGCCGCGGCTAATTCTTTGTTTTTATTTTTTGATAGTTGATCATTTTGTATATGGCCTAAGAGTTGGTCGTAAAGCAGACGGATTGCCTCTGCTGATGTTCTTGTTAATTTTTGGGCATATTCTTGAATGAAAGGGAGCAATTCTTCATCTAGAAGAAAATCTGGGTTTTCTTTGAGGATGCTAGTAAGTAATTGCAAAGCATTTAATTGCTGGTTTTCTGAGAGACTTTCTATTGTCACACCTAATTCGTTGGATTGGGTTGAGAATAAGTCTAAAAGTATCTTTGTTAATCTATTTTTTGATGTGCTATCAAGAAAATTCAGTTGGATAGATATAAGATCAATGTTATTTCCTTGATTGAGATAGTCTCGTATTATTTTGAGAATCTGATCTTGTTCTCGGGTGTTTTTTGATGGCGATTCATTTTTTAAAATCTCTGAAATCAAAATGCCTACGATATACACCCAGGCTAGAATGGATATGATAATGATCAAATAATTGCCTTGTAGTGTTCCTAATGAGAACAGAAATGTTGCAAGGCCAATTTGAATATCCATAGCCTCAAAACGCCACGCAGTAATGATCCTGTAGGCCATGACAAAAACAATTCCTTGTGTAAGGGCTAGCCCTATTGCAGCGCCACTACTAACCGGAGAGAGCAAATAGTTTATTCCCAAAGACGTGATCATAGAGATAATAAGCCAAAATGGCATCTGACGTAAATTTTTTATCGCTTGTGCTTTCAAATTCAAAATTAAGATCTTGATCTTATCCATATCAAAAGTAATATTTTTATTGAATGTGAAGTTGATGATGGGTAGTAATGCGGGGGCATATGGTGGTTCGGGTACTGCGGCTGGAACCATTGGCAATTCATTGTCTTCACTATTAGGAATTTGCTCGAGAATTTCATATCCAATTCCGTGTGTTTGAAAAAAAAGAATTCCTCTCGTTCTCTTCGTATTGTAGGAGCTGAGAGATTGAACAATTCGTTGAAAGGCCAAAAGAAAAGCAGGCGCTTCATCAGCTGAAAGAAGCTCATGGCGGTGAGTGCGGATTGATGTCTTTCGGTAGATAGGTCCGCGAAGAAGTTTGACGAGATCACTCAATCCTTCTCCAAAAACGGGGCTACCGATTCGCTGAGCAAGGAGGAGTTCTGTTTTTTCCATTGTGCTAGCCAATCTGTCGATAAGAGGGTCAGTGGCTGCATCATCATTGAGATAACGAAATTCAATTAATTGTTGTAAATGTTGAAAACTCAAAGCCATAATAGTGATGAGTTGCTCTTCTCCCCAGGCAGGGTAATTCGGGGATGGCTCATTTAAATATAAGTCCATAATGGGTCCCATCACAGCAAGAATTCTTTGCTGATTTTTTTCTCCTGAGGATGTCATTTGGTAATAAAGGTTTTGAATCAGCGTTTCAAAATTTAGTTGATATATAGCATGAGGACCTACGTGTTCAAGAAATTCCAGAAGAGAAAGTGCAGAGGTTATTTGCTCTTCATTTGGGGTTTCTAATTGAAGATTTCGATTAACGATAAAGGCGGCTGAACTCCAGATTTCATTTGGTGAAAATAAATCTGATTTTTTTTCACTTAAAAATTCAGGCATCCCATTTTTTGTACTTAAGAGGAAAAGTGAATAAATATGACCAACCTGGTCGATACTTCGCATCTCTGGAAATACCCCATCGTCAGCGATCTCAACAAGACGTTCGAAAATAGTTTGCGGAAATCGCTCGGTTATTTTTCCGACCAGTTTCCATGCTGGCTGGCTTTGAGATGGGTTTGAAATGACGAGTCGTAAGCTGGCTTCAATAAAAAAATTGATCATTTCATTTGAGTTTCCATCAAGATAACCATTTTCCACCAAAAGAATGAATGTGGACAATAAACCAGCCACGTTTTCGGGTCTCATAAAAACTTTTTGTTGAAATAGGGTTTGCACCAATTGAAGGTTGGCATTGATGCTTGCTGGTGAAGAATTCAGAAATCGGGATCTGTTGTATCGATTAAATTGCTGAAACAGGATTTCTTGGGCCACGCCTTGGGTTCTCAAGTCAATGAGTTTTTGGGAATACCACTGTTCAGCAATGGCTCTCCTTTGAGGAGAAGAAGAATTGAGGCGACCAAGTTGGTGCAATAAACGCCCTGCCAAAATAGAATCTGTTATCAGTATTTGGATTCCATCTAATGCTTGGCTCAAAAATTTCGGAAACATTAATAAATATAATGTAATTCCCACAATGAGCATTGTTCCTGTTGAAAAGAAAATAAATAAGACTGCTAAAAATATTATCTTTAGGTTTGTAGTCTTTTTATCCTTATTTGTTGTTATGAACAGAATGAAAGTGAGAGCTACTTGTCTGTATGCCATTGCGGTATATTGAACCAGGTTCCAAATAAACATGAAGGGAGGAATACGCAATAACATGCGGAGGACAACATCATTGTTCCGATTGTTGATTTGATAATGAGTGAAAGTCGAAATAATTCCCATCATGACGGCCGCAGGAAGAGCAGTGGGGGTAATAGAAGCTGAAAAAATAGCAACGAGTGCAATGATCGTTGCCCAAAATGTATTTTCTCTCCGCGGCGCCCGTCCCCGCGTTCTATCCACCGAATATTCAATTGCGTGCAAGGATACAAACGCAACCCACGCCCATTTGTTGGCCTCAAAAAAGTTCATTCCAAAACCAAGGTTCATAACATCAATCGCGGCGAAGACGAGAATGTTTTCAATGGCGGGGGCCCATGTGCGGTCGTAATCTTCCCAAGAAAGTTCTCCTACATAAAAACGGCGGATGAGGGGAAGCCTTCGGAAGGTGCGGATGAGTGGGAAGGAAATAAGTTTGACGAGTATGGAGAGGCCGCCGGATGCACTTTCCTTGTCAACTTGAAGTTCTAAAGGCTTAACTTCTACAGGATCCGAAGGTTTTTCTTCGGATTGTATTTTCTGGTCTAATAATTTTCCACCATAATGGGGGAAACCGTTCTTTAATATTCTTGGAGGGGTACGGTCACATTCTATATCGGTGACGACATATTTATCTCCTTCAGGATCTGGATTTTTAGCAAATTGTTGGCTTTTGCTATCAAACGCAATTCCCGTTTGGACAATAACTGATAAAAGCAATTCATCAAATTCAGGACCGTCTAAAATGCCAATTTCATTGTCGGTTAATAACTTATTTAGTTCCAGTGACGCTTCTAATGGTAAGAATGAAATCATTTCTACCGAATCTTTTATCCACCAAATGTTTTTATCGAATTTGACTCCATTAAAAAATAGGATTCCATGTACCTGCCGAAACAAGTTCACGCCAGCAATTCCACTATGGGTTCTACTATAGTGATACATTTCAGGGTTTCCATCACGAATAGCCAATATCCAAATGGTTCTGGTCGCGCTGTCCTCAGTCCCTTGTTTAATGGCATTTTTGTAGATATAAACTTTTCCTGTGTTTGAATTTCTAAATTTTTTTATAAATTCCTCCGGAGTTATTTCATCGGAGACAATTTCAAATGGTGTTTTTTTTATGTTCATTTTGGTAATCGGGTTTTTTTCTGCCAATATCCAAGTGCCTTCTTCTTTATTGGGGTTCGAGCGTTTAAATCTTTTTACCGGGCCTGCTTTGGCGGCTGCAAATTGTCGAAATGTTTCCTCTAGCGTTTTTTGTGCTTTAAATCTATCTTCTGGGTTTATTGCAGAGGTATATTGATAGGTGTTTTCTAGATAAGTTTTTAAAAAATCTAATAAATGATTTTCTTGCCCCCCAGCATGTCTTATAAGGGCCATTTCTGCTTTATCTTTAATTTTATTTGATAATCGTTTAATGGTGTCTAATAAAAAATCGTTTGTAAAAAGATGGTATAACTCTGAAGGATGATTTGAATAATAATCTAAAGAGGCAGTTGATATATTTTTAGAATTCCCAAGAATGGCTCGAAACGATGCTTTGATTTGGGATCGGTAAGTATCGCCAACTAGTAATGTTTTCTTTTCGGATTGTATAAGTAAATGCCGTTTCACTCGATCATCTGAGCTTAAAATAATGGTAAGAGCTAAGCTTAAAAGATTACATATCTTCTCAATTTCTTGGATATTGTTTCCTTTCGGAACTAGATCTGTGTTTAATTGAATGGAAAAGCGGTTATATTCGATGGGTTGTTTGTCAAAGATATCAGTTGTTTTTACGTCTTCTTGAATTAATTTAAATAAAGAAAAATTTGGGTCTGAAAACGAATTCAAAATTTCAACTTCTTCTTCTCTTG
>JBJXGI010000008.1:0-3779 GCA_046153645.1 Elusimicrobiota bacterium
TTGGATATTATTTTCCTTCATAACGTAACACATAAAATAAAACTAAAAGCAACTTGGGATCCAATTGTTTTTTCAAAAAATCACCAAACCAAAGCCATTATTCCTTTGACAAAAAAAGCCGCTTCTAAAATAGATTTTGAGAGTACTCTAAACGCGTTACTTCAACATCCCAATATTGCCAGTAAACAATCCGTGGTTCGACAATATGATCATGAAGTTCAAGGTGGTTCTATTATTAAACCCTTTATGGGAACCGACCATGACGCCCCCACCGATGCCAGTGTTTTTAGGCCCAAGCTTAATTCGTGGAAAGGGTTGGTTATTTCAAATGGAATGAATCCTGAAGTAGGTAAATGGGATCCTTATGTAATGGCCAAAATGTCTGTTGATGAAGCCTATCGAAATTTAATTGCTGTTGGTGGAGGAATTAAATACGCAGCCATCTTAGACAATTTTTGCTGGGGAGATTCAAAAAATGAATTTGAATTGGGCGGTTTGATTAGAGCCTCTGAAGGGGCCAAAGAAGCGGCGATGATATATGGACTGCCGTTCATTTCAGGAAAAGATTCTTTTAATAACACATGGAAAACTTCTGATGGAACTCTTCATTCTATTCCACCAACATTATTAATTTCGGCCATGGGAGTACTGGAAGATGTCCGAACATGTGTTTCATCTTCTTTAAAAACCAACGGAAACTTAATTTACTTAGTTGGAATAACTCGGCCAGAAATGAAAGGATCTGTTGCTTCTCAACTTTGGGGTGAAGAAGGGGAACTCTCTGATTTTTCACTACAAGATTCGAAAAATCTCTATAAAAAGTTTTTAATGGCACTTAGGAATCGATTGATCATTTCATGCCATGATATTTCTGATGGGGGGATGGCTATCGCGGCATTAGAGATGGCCTTTGGTAGCTCATTGGGCCTTGAGTTAAATCTTAAATCAGATATAGAACCGTCGGTTCAGCTCTTCTCAGAAACACCCAGCCGATTTCTGGTTGAAATTGCCCCAGAAAATAAAGGAAGTTTTGAAACTATTATGGGGCTTGCTTTTGTCACTGAACTAGGAAAAGTCATCACCAAAAAAGAATTTATTGTACGAAATTCACAAAGTACTTTAATCCAACAAAGTGTTCTTGATTGTAAGACCTTGTGGAAAGAATCTCTCAAAGCACTTTCATGAAAACCACACCTATTATGGCTAAAGATCAAATTCAAAATGCGGGCAAACACAATGTCAAAGCGCTTATTATTCGCGCTGCTGGTACAAATTGCGATCAGGAGACGATTCACGCGTTAACAACTTTTGGGGTATCCTGCGAGTTGGCTCATATCAATCAACTTTTGATGGGGCGGTTACGTTTACATCCTTATCAAATTGTGGTTTTTCCTGGAGGATTTTCTTATGGTGATGATATTTCAGCTGGGAAAGTTTTTGCCAATGAATTGAAATTGCGTTTACAGGATCAACTAAAAAGATTTGTTGAGTCGAAAAAACTTATTATTGGCATATGCAATGGTTTTCAGGTTTTGGTTAAGGCAGGGTTACTTCCGGGTTTTGATGTCATGGATGAAGAACAGACCGTTACATTGGCCATCAATGAATCAGGGCATTACCAATGTGAGTGGGTGGGTATGAAAACAGAAAAATCTGCCGCAAGTTGGTTGGACTCGATGCCGAAATCTTTTGAATTGCCCATTGCCCATGGAGAAGGGCGTTTTTTAACTCTCAATCTAAAAGTTCTCGAGACACTAAAGAAAAACAAACAAATTGTTTTTCAATATGCTCCCAAGAACCCCAATGGTTCTCAATTTGATATCGCGGGACTTTGTAATAAACAGGGAAATGTGATTGGTTTAATGCCTCATCCTGAAAGATATCTTATCCGATATCAACATCCCAATTGGACAGCCAGACGAGCCAATTCGCAAGGAGATTGGGGTGATGGTTATCTATTCTGGCAAGCGGCGGTAAATTATGCAAAAAGCTTTGCTTATTAATCCTTTGGACAAAATGCACGAAGAGTGCGGCGTTTCGGCTGTTTTTGGAAACTCCGAAGCAGCCCGCTTGGTTTATTTGTCTCTTTATGCACTTCAACATAGAGGACAAGAAGCCGCTGGTATTGTTACCTATAATGGCGTAGGCCTTCACGCCAAATTAGGAATGGGACTTGTTTCTGATGTTTTTAATGAACCCGCGTTAAATCAACTAAGCGGAAATCATGCGATTGGACATGTTCGATATTCAACTGCTGGTGGTTCTACAGTTCAAAATTGTCAACCCATTTCAGTGAATACGGGAAATGGCAAGTTAGCAGTTGCTCATAATGGAAATCTCACCAATGCCGTTGAACTAAGAAAAAAGCTTGAAGAACAAGGCTCCATTTTTCAAACCAATTCTGATACGGAAGTTATTCTCCATCTTTTTGCGAAATCGAAAGAAAATAATTTTGTTCGTGGAATTTTAGATGCCCTCAAAAAAGTGCGAGGTTCTTATTGTTTTGTTTTTATTACTAAAAAAGGAATTTTAGCTGCAAGAGATCCTTATGGCGTCCGCCCTTTGTGTTTAGGAAAAATTGGGAAAGCGTGGGTCGTCGCCTCGGAGACTTGTGCGTTTGATCTTATTGGTGCTAAATATATTAGAGACATTGAACCAGGGGAAATGGTTGACATTACCGCTGATGGTCTTAAATCCTACACAATTGAAAAAGTTGAAAACAAAGCCATGTGCGTTTTCGAGTACGTTTATTTCTCACGCCCAGATAGTAAGATTTTTGAAAACAGCGTTTACATGGTTCGTCGAGAAATGGGAAGAATTTTAGCCAGAGAAGCGCCTCCGCCACCTGGAACCGACATGGTTATTCCCATTCCTGATTCAGCTTCTGTTGCTGCTGTGGGGTACGCTGAAGAATCAAAAATCCCTTATGATATGGGACTCATTCGTAGTCACTACATTGGGCGCACTTTTATTGAACCTCGCCAGTCTATTCGAGATTTTGGTGCCAAGATTAAATACAACGCCGTCACGCAGGCCTTGGCTGGGAAAAAAATTGTTTTGGTAGATGATTCTATTGTAAGAGGAACAACCAGTCGTAAATTGGTAAGAATGTTACGACATGTTGGCGTAAAAGAAGTCCATATGCGAATTAGTTCACCACCCATTATAAGCCCCTGTTTTTATGGTATTGATACTCCGACAAAAAGAGAACTCATCGCTTCAAATAATTCCATTGAAAAAATTAAAAAGTATTTGGGTGTGGATAGTCTTTCTTATTTAAGTCGGGAAGGAATGTTAAAAGCAACTACCATGAACCCTAAAGATTTTTGTACCGCCTGTTTTACGGGGAGTTATCCCATTCAACTGGAAAAAACTTTGAAGAAGACTTTAAAATAATATGAGCAAGAGTAATGTTTTGGTCATCGGATCCGGTGGACGAGAACATGCGATTGTTCATGCCCTTTCCAAAAGTTCGAAGATTGAAAATATTTTTTGCTCTCCAGGAAACGCTGGAACCGCGCTTTTGGCCTCAAATGTTTCATTACCACTTGATCAATTCGATAAAGTACTTCAATTCCTCAGAGAAAATAATATTTATTTAACGGTCATTGGTCCTGAAGCGCCTTTGGTCGCTGGACTTTCAGATGTTTTACGAAAAAATAATCACTTGGTTTTGGGAGCCAGTCAAGCTGCCGCTCAATTAGAAGGAAGTAAAATATTTGCCAAGAATTTCATAAAAAAACATGGAATTCCAACAGCTGATTTCAGAATTTTCACCC
>JBJXGI010000021.1:0-34822 GCA_046153645.1 Elusimicrobiota bacterium
AGACCCCTCCATTGGGACACAAATAAGACCACGTCCATACTTTGCCATAAAATTAATAGTAGAAGGCGTTACTTTTTCAGCGGAACAAATAAGATCCCCTTCATTTTCACGATCGGGATCATCAACAACAATCACCATCTTACCCGCCTTTATCTGGGCAATGGCATCAGGAATAGGAGTAAATTTATATATTTTTTTCATAGTGGTTATTTTTTAAGGTATTTCTCAACATATTTGGCCATTACATCAGTTTCCAAATTAACACGATCTCCCACCTTTAAATTCCCCATATTTGTGTGCTTTAATGTTAATGGAATAAGAGAAACTGAAAATTGATTTCGCTTAATTTGAGCAACAGTCAAACTCACGCCGTTTATCGAAATGGAACCTTTCTCAACAATATAAAACGATAATGATTTAGGGAAAGAAAACCATATATCTTTCATTTCAGCACTTTTGAGATTAACTTGAGCGACCCCTCCAACCCCATCAACATGACCTTGAACAATATGCCCCCCCAAAGAATCTTGAGCTTTGAGCGCAACTTCAACATTAAAGATATGCCCTGTTTTTAAATCAGACAAAGTTGTTCGCTTCCAGGTTTCTCGCGATATATCAAAAAGAATTTGGACACCCCTACGAACTTTTTTCCAACTTTTTACGCTTAAACAAACGCCATCGATAGAAATACTTTCTCCCAAAATCGGCTTACGCTTAAGGGGCGTTTCTACCGTGAGTTGGGTGTTTGATTTATTAATCAGGCGCCCCTGAAAATGAATAAGACCTGAAAACATGTTAATGGAAACTCCCATGAATCAATAGATCATTTCCTGAATTTCTATATGACCAAGATTTTAGGCGAATGGCTTTAGCCACCTGAGGTACTCCCGGCCCCCCAACAGAGGGGATTGAGGTCTTCCCACCAATGATGAGCGGAGCCAAAAACCAATACACCTCATCAATAAATCGTTGCTGCAAGAAACCCCAAGAAGTCATATTTCCACTTTCTATAAGTAATTGATTAACATTTATTTTAAACATATTTTTAAGGAATATACTTAGTTCAAAAAAACCATATTTAAGACTATTTCTTAAGATTTGAACCCCCTTTTTTTCCAATCTCTTGGCCTTTACTGCTGAGGCTGATGGGCTACAAATAACCATAGTGGGGGCTCTTTGATCATTAAACAATTGAAGAGAAAGAGGCGCTCGCAAATGAGGGTCCAGTATAATCCGTAGAGGATTTCGTCCTTTTCCATGAGAGGTCAAAGTGGGGTTATCTTTTATTGCTGTCCCAACACCAATAAGTACGGCATCAGATTCCGCCCTTAACGTATGAACTAAACTCCGAGAATCGACACTTGAAATCCATTGAGAATCCCCCTTTGAAGTAGCGATTTTTCCGTCCAATGATGAAGCTACTTTCAAAATGACGTGAGGTCGCCCAAGCTTCATAGCAGTAAAAAAAGACCGATTAAGAATTCTAGCGTTTTCTTCCTCAAGTCCCACAGACACCTTTATTTTGGCTTTTTTTAAGCCCAATACACCTTTACCTGAAACACGGGGATTGGGGTCTCTAGTAGCAATAAAAACCTCTTTTACTCCGGATTCTTGAACCAATGGCAGGCAAGGTGGGGTTTTTCCAAAATGAGTACAGGGCTCTAAGGTGAGGTAAAGAGTGGCTCCATTGGCTTTTTTCTTCAGTTTTGAGAGAGCCAACACTTCAGCATGAGGACCACCATAGGTCTTATGATACCCCTCTGCTATGATCTTTCCATTTTTTACAACAACAGCGCCAACACAAGGGTTTGGATGAGCTCCCAAACGGCCTTGTTCAGCCAGAGCCAATGCGCGTCGCATAAAATGTGAATGATCAAGGTTCATATAAAAATAAAATGGATCCCAATAACCTATTGGGATCCATTACCTAAAAACTAATTTAAATTAAGCAAATATAAGACTGGGGTTTCTTCTAACAACTCGAGCACGCATTTTCTTAACTGACTTCATTCCTTTCTTGGTTAAGGTTTTAAGAGCCGAAGTTGATATACGAACTGAAATCCATTTGTTTTCTTCTGGAACAAAAATTCTTTTTTTCTTTACATTGGGTTCCCATCGTCGACGAGTATGGCGTTTAGAATGAGAAACATTACTGCCTGACATTGGGCCAATTCCGGTTAAATCACATCTTTTAGACATATCAAGATTCCTTCCTTATTTATAATGCCATGATCATATCAAAAAAATGATTGCTTCAAAACTCTTAAGACGAAAAAAGGCAATTTTATCATCCGTAAAAAACGAGAGGGTTCCTGAAATAGTCTAAAAATCCATTCGAATCCATATATCTGCATCCACTTTGGCGCCCGCTTTAGTTTCCCTGACCAAACATCAAAACATCCGCCAATCCCAATATATATGGCTGGAGAAAGCTTTTTTAGATGTTCATAGATCCAAACATCTTGTCTTGGCATACCAAGCCCTACCAAAACAAGGCTCGGCTTTAATAAATGGATATTCCTTAAAATAGATTCTTTTTCTTGTGCCGTAAAATATCCATGATGAGTCCCCACCACTTTTAAACCAGGAATTTCTGCTTCTAATTTTTTAGCTGTCATTTCCGGAACACCTAAGTTCCCCCCAAGAAAATAAACAGATTTCCCCATTTTGGCACAAAGCTTTAAAAGTTGATAAGAAAAATCTATACCAGGAAATCGACCAAGATCGGGTAGTTTCAATTTTTTACTCGCCCATTCAATGCCAGTGGAATCATTAATAACCAATGAAGCCGTCTCACAAGCCTGTAACAATAATCGATTATTTTGACATTCAAGAAGCAACAGTGGATTGGCGGTAATAATTTGATGAACGCCTTCATCATTCATCCATTGGTGACATAAAGATAAAATATCAACATCAACAATAGAATGAACCGGAACACCCAATACTTTTATGGTATTGAGAGATTGACCTGCTACTTTCTCAGTTTTAGGCGTTAGCAGGCTCAACGGCTTGTGCCGCTGGTTGCTTCTCTGATGCTTTTTGAAGCCTAGCGGATAGCACCTTAGAAACACCCAATTCTTCCATCGTGACACCAAAAAGGTTATTAGCGGCCTCCATGGTTCGCTTATTATGACTAATAAGCATAAACTGACTATTTTGACTGAAGAACTTCAGCATATCTACATAACGAAGGACATTGGCCTCATCAAGAGGGGCATCCACTTCGTCCATAAGTGCAAGTGGTGAGGGTCTGACTTGAAAAAAAGCAAATAAAAGAGCAATCGCTGTTAATGCTTTTTCTCCACCAGATAAAAGTGAAATATGAAGAAGTTTTTTACCTGGGGGTTGGCAGAAAATATCAATACCCGTATTTAAAATATCTGTCTCATCTGTGAATCTAAGATCAGCTTCCCCACCTTGGAAAAGTTTTCCATATAAATTTCTAAAGTTTTCACGAACCTTATCAAAAGTTTCTCTAAAGTGATCACGAGTGGTTGAGTTAATTTTCGCAATAACTTGTTTTAAATCATCTTTCGCTTTCAAAAGGTCAGCTTGTTGCGTGGTCATGAAAGTGTTTTTTTCCATGAGTTCTGCATGTTCTTGCGGAGCTGCTAAATTAATAGGCCCTATATTCGCAACACGCTTCTTTAATTTTTCAAGAGTTTCAACGTCAGCAACTTGTGCCTGGAATTGTTCACGAGCAAGCTCAATGGTAAGTTCATATTGATCATGAAGTTTTTGTGTGACCAAATCCTGTTTATTATGAATATTACTTTCATTAATCATTTCTTTTTGAACTTCTTCTTGAATATCTGAAAGTTCGCGACGGATCTGAGAAAGACCTGCTTCGCATTTCTGTATTTGTTCACTTAAACTAACGCGTTCAGATTGAATTTGAGCCACAGCAGCTGAGGCCACCGATCTTTTAGAGACTGAACCTTCAATAAGAGCCTGCGCTTCTTTTTGAACATTTTGAGACAACTCAACTTCTGATTTCATAGAAAGTATTTCTTTTTTGTTTCGATCAGCATTAAGATTTAACTGATTAATTTCAACTTGAATATGATCAATGACAGATTGCTGCCAGTTCAATTTTTCAAGATACGCATTATGACGTTCTGTTTTACTAGTCAAATCAGCATTTAATTCAGCATGCTTCTGCTGTAATTCAGTTAATTCTTGTTGCAATAAATCAAGCGCGTGGTGATCGTCTTCTTCATGACGTTGGAGTTGATTAAATCCTGTATTGGCTTCATCAAAGAAAAATTGAGTTTGTTTTTTCTGTTCTTCAATTTGAACGGATTCAACTGAAAGATTTTCCAATTCACGAGTAAACAAAGTTTTTCTATCGCCGATTCGTCTGTTTTCTTTGACGACCCAATCTTTTTGAACTCGCGCCTCTTGAAGCTCCTGATAAAGCTTATCTTTCTCAGATTTCGTGGAAACCAATTCGTTTTCCGAAGTTGTAATCGTATTTTCTAATTCACCTTTGGAAATCTGAATCTGAATTAAATCAGCCTCAAGTTCAGGCAATCGATAAATCATGTGACTTTGCCAACTAGAAGGTTCAACTCCGCCATTAACAAATGTTTTCCCCATTACAGTAGAGCCATCTGAATCCAAAGATCCACATAAATAATTTAATAATGGTTTATATTTCTCCGTGCATTGAATTTTTTCAGAAATAGAATTTCCAAAGGAACTGCTTTCACTGTTGCTGAGCGGAAGTTGATTAAGCACCCAAATTTTAGCTCGTCCTTTTCCATTATTTTTTAAATGATCAATAGCGCGTTTGGCATCTTCCAAAGTATCTGCAACCAAATCCGAAAGTTGTTCACCTAATGCGGCAGCAACCATATCGCGATTTTCTTCGTTACTATGAAAAAGTTTATTAATAGGCCCATAAACACCAGGCAAACCAACAGAGATGATTTCATGAGCACCAGCTAAATAAGGATCGTGATTTTGTTGTTCCGAGATAGATGAAATAAGACCTTTCAATCTCGCCATCGCCTCTAATTTATCGTGAACAGCTTTTTTATTGGTGTCGTTCGATTCTTCAATTTGACTTAATTCATTTGTCAATTGAATGTACTGAGTTTCTAAAGTCACTAATTTTTCAGTGAGTGATTTTTCTTGATTTTCATGGGTCACAAACTGAACAGAAACTTCTTCCATTTGCATCTGAACCCGAGATTTATCTTTTACGAGACTTTCGATCTGAGATTCAAACCGAGTCAAATCTGAAATAGACTGATTAATTTTTTGCTGCAAACGCGATCGCTCTTGAGCTCTTTCTAAAATTAAATCTCGAGCCACTTTCACTTCACTTTTTTTATTTTCCAATTGATCCAAAGCGCTTTTTACTTTTGATTGCGACTCGGAAAATTCAGTTTCGACATTTACACCTTCAGCTTTTAAGTTTTCCAGAGAGAGTTTATGCGAATCTAACTGACGAGCCAAATCGTCTAACCTAACCGTTTCACGTTGAAGAGCTTCCTCTAGATTTGCTATTTGTCGATTTAAGTCTTCTTCTCGTTGTTTTGATGAGTTAAGGCGTTCTTCCCCAATTTTAAGATCAGAATCTATGGCATTTAATTGAGTATTGGCGGCCAAAAGATGTTCTTCTGTTTGAGTAAGCTTAAGACGCTGCTCAGAAATTTCGGTATCTAATTGGTGTGATTTTGTTCGAAGCTCTTCAGACTGCGTGCTCATTTTCTGAAGTTTTTCTTTCGATTCAGTTAAATAAACACTGGTGTTTTGTAACTGGAAAAGCCAATCACTGACTTCCATCACTTTCAATTCGCCTTTGATTCGCTCATAGGTTTTAGCTTTGGTAACAGCGTTTTCGAGCTTTCGAATTTGATCTTGAGTAACTGTAATGATGTCAAACAATCGAGACAAATCAATTTCAACTTTCTCTAACTTTCTAAGAGCTTCTTCTCGGCGAGCACGATATTTGGAAACACCTGCTGCTTCTTCAAATAACTCTCTTCGCTCTTCTGGCTTAGCTTGAAGAATCCATTCCACTTTTCCCTGTTCAAGTGAAGAATAACCATCCTCACCCATTCCAGTATCCAAGAAAAGCTCGCGAATATCTCTTAAACGACACTGAGTTTTGTTGATGTAATATTCAGATTCTCCGGAGCGATAGAGTCTTCTAGCGATAGAAACATCTGTGAAATCAATGGGGAGACGTTTATCGGAGTTATCAAAAGTAAGAGTCACTTCCGCCATATTTTGCGGTGGACGAGATCCTGATCCATTAAAAACAACGTCCATCATGGCGCTGGATCTCAGTGATTTGGCAGACATTTCCCCTAAACACCAGCGTACGGCGTCTATGATATTTGATTTTCCGCATCCATTTGGTCCAACAATGGCAGTAATCCCTGGTTCTATGTCCAGAGTAATTGTATCAGCGAAAGATTTAAATCCATGAATTTCGAGGCGTTTTAAGTGCATAGGTTAAGGGCTCCTCACAACCAGATGTAGTTTACGACACAATAACCACCATATATTGATTCTGGAGGCGGAACATATTGTAAACGATTTAACCGTCGGTGGGCAAGAAAAAATGTTGGGAAGATGAAGCCTCAAAAATAAAAAAGCCCTCGCCAGGATTTTTCCAGCGAGGGCTTCTATTTTGAATTAAATATGAATCAGTTTATTTTGGAGTAATCTTGATGGCAAGAACAGGGCAAACGCTTTCGCATGCCATACAGAAAATGCAAGATTCTTCTTTTGCAGGGGCCGCTTTCTTTTCAGAAGCTGGATGACCTGGGGTATCTCTCCACTCAAAAACATTTTCCGGGCAAGCATCTAAGCAAGCGCCATCGGCAACGCAGATGTCAAAATCAACAGCCACCCAAGTGCCATGAATGCCAAGTTTAGCGGGAGCTTGCACTGGGCCCCAAATCTGATAACCTTCTGGTGCTTTTCCTACAACTTGTCTATTAGTTTGAAAATCTGGATCAATTGCGGCCATTTTTTTAATCCTCCTGAGTTTAAACGACTTTAAATTTTTATAACAATACCATTATTTTTAGTTGTGTAAACTAAAAAACTTAAGAACCACTATTTTCCAACTCTTTTTCTATCGCAGGAAGAATATCTTTAAAATCTCCTTCAACAGAAAAAGTGGCCAACTTCATGAGCGGCGCTTCAGGATCTTTATTAATACAAACAATTGTTTCTGAAGAATTCATTCCAGCTAAATGTTGAATTTGTCCAGAGATTCCAGCGGCGATATAAAGTTTAGGGCGAACAACACGACCCGTAAGTCCAATTTGATGTCGATAAGGAATCCAACCCGCGTCTACAGCACGACGGCTTGCGCCAACGGCACCGCCCAATTTCTTGGCTAAACTTTGTAAAGGTTTAAAACCATCTTGCCCACCAACACCATATCCACCTGCAACAATCACAGTTGCTTGAGAGATATCAACTTCTTGATCAACTTCTGGCGTAAATTTTATAAATCGTTCTCTTTGTTTATATTTAGATAAATCTACAGAGACTTTTTCTATTTCACCTTTTCGTCCCATTTCTTGTTTGCCAGGAGCAAAAGCCATAGGCCTCACAGTTGCCATCTCAGGACGGTGCCCACGAATACACAAAATGGTTGCCATTAATGTTCCACCAAAAGAAGGACGAATAGCGTTTAATACTCCGCCTTTTTCTTTATTAATTCCAAGTTCAGTGGCATCAGCAGTGATCCCGGTATTGGCTTGAACAGCAACTCGACTACCAAAAGAACGTCCAATTATAGAAGCAGGCAATAAAAACTTATTGGGTTTTTCTTTCATCATCAAATCTGTTAACACATTGGCATAAAGCTCATCGACAAAGTTTTCAAGAACGTCGTTTTCAATCACATAAACTTTATCAGCACCGTATTCAATGAGAGTCTGCGCAAATTGAGAAACATTTTTACCAATAATGACAGCACATAATTTTTCATTTAATTCAGCAGCCAAGCCTTTAGCCACATTTAATAGCTCAAAGGCTGTGCTCATTAATTGTCCATGCCTCACTTCTGCAAAAATCCAAACATTTTTATGATTTTCTGGCTCAATGGGAATTGAAAGTATTGATTGTTCTGACATGATTGATTTCCTAGTTAGATAATGTGAGATTCTTTAAGTTTTTGAACTAAATTTTTTGCCTTTTCAGCTGGTGTAGCACCAGTAATGACAACACCGCCTGTTTTCATTGGAGGCCTAAAACTTTTTGCAACAATGGTTGGAGAACCTTTAAGACCAACACAAGCCAAATTAGCACCGATGGTTGCTCCATCCCATTTCGGAATTTCAGCTTTTTTTGCGTTCATTTTTCCTTTGAGAGAAGGAACACGTGGTTCATTAATTTCTTTAATAACTGCGATAACCGCTGGCAAATCCATTTCAATAACGTCGATTCCATCTTCCATGAGTCGGTGAACAACAATAGTTCCACCTTTGCCAGTTCCAATGGATTTTATGTCTTCGACTTTTCTAACATAAGCAACATTGGGCCAGTCCAACCAAGCAGCCAAACCTGGCCCGATATGCCCCGTATCACCATCATTGGTTTGCTTTCCACAAATAATGAGATCAATAGGTTTAAAATCTTTCATTACTTTTTCAATACCTTTAAAAAGCGTATATGACGTAGCCCACGTATCAGCTCCGGCAAATTCGCGTCCACAAAGATGGAAAGCTTGGTCGCATCCTCTAGAGATTGCGTCACGCAAGGCTTGTTCGGCTTGAGGAGGGCCCATAGTAAGAACACTCACCGTCGCATCACCACCCACTCTTTCTTTTATTCGAACGGCCTCTTCGATGCCATACTCGTCAAAAGGATTAATGGCGGCCGCCATTCCCTCTCTTTTTAATGTTCCGGTTTCCGGATCAATTTGTACATTATCTGTGGCTGGAGTTTGTTTGATACAAGTAAGAATATGCATTTGAAATTATTTTCCTTGGGATAATTAATATTTGTAAATAATAAGGAGAGAAAAGCTTGCGTCCTTAATGAATTCAGAAAAATTTACCTGATTTCTATCAAGAACGCAAGTTCATGGAATCCTCTATTAAAATTTAATTTTTTGTACTCGCTAATTCCTTAGTGATGGTCATACCAATTTCATTTCTTTGAATTTGATTGGTTCCCTCATATATTTGAGTAATTTTCGCGTCTCTCATATATTTTTCCACAGGGAAATCTCGCATATAACCAATACCGCCTGCTAACTGGACACAATCGGTGGTCACTTTCATTGCCATATCAGAGCAATACAATTTGACCATTCCAGATTCTTTGGTCCAACGCCGACGAGAAATTTTCTTGTGCTCATCAGCAACCAATGTTCCATTTTTTTCCGCAGCATCCATGGCTTCTTTAAACGCCCCGTCCATTCCTCGAGTGACCGAATACAAAAGAGCACGGCCTGCTTCAATGGCGGTTGCCATATCAGCAATCATGTGCTGACTTGACTGAAACGAGAGAATATTTTGACCAAACTGTTTGCGAATTTTTCCATAAGCCAAAGTTTCATCAAAAGCACCTTGAGCAATTCCCAGAGCTTGTGAAGCAACACCGGGACGAGAAATATCAAATGTTGCTTGAGCGACAAATAAACCACGACCTTCCCCTCCAATCACCTGATCTTTGTGTACTCGGCAATTGTCAAAGTGAAGCTCATAAGTATTACTGGCTCGAATTCCCATCTTCTGTTCTTTTTTACCAAAAGTGAATCCGGGGGTTCCCTTGGCAACAACAAAACAAGTAACACCTCTAGCGCCACGTGAAAGATTAGTAGAGAAAAACACCGTATAAGTCTCAGCAGCTTCTCCATTCGAACAGAAATTTTTAATCCCATTCAAAATATAATAATCCCCATCTTTTTTAGCCGTCGCACGAGTGGCGGTGGCATCAGAACCCGCTTCAGGCTCAGTAATACAAAAAGCGGCTAATTTTTTACCCGTAGCGATATCAGGCAACCATTTTTTTCTTTGATCTGGTGTCCCGTAAAGAATAATAGGAAAGGCACCCAAAGCAGAAGCGGCTAAACAAAGAGCAATTCCGCCGCAATATCGAGATAATTCTTCGACAGCCAGAACAAGTTCAAATCCACCACCGCCAAGCCCGCCCCAATTGGGATGCATGTAAACGCCAAACAAATCTGCCTTCCGGAGTTCCTCCACAATATTCCATGGGAAAAGTTCTTTTTCGTCACACTCCATTCGAATCGGTTTTATTTTCTTAATCCCAATTTCACGCGCTGTTTCAATAATTGCAATTTGTTCTTCTGTTAAACCGTATTCCACTTTTTCCTCCTATGAGAAACAATAAATTTAAACACTTGTTGTTTTAATATTTTTCAAAGCTTCTTTTGCGGCAGATTGTTCCGCTTCTTTTTTAGATCGGCCTGCACCAGATCCTAAAATTTTTTTATTAATCCGAACCTCTAACATAAATTTCTTATCATGATCTGGGCCCGATTCCCCAATCACACAATAAACGGGCGGGACTTTATACTTTTTCTGGACAATTTCTTGCAGTTTGCTTTTAAAATCATTTTCAATAATTCTCTTCTTTTTAGAAAGCTGCCGCATAATAAACTTTTCTGCAGCAGGAAAACCTTGATCAAGAAAAATAGCACCTACAAGTGACTCGTAAACATTCCCTAATAAACTTTCTCTTTTTCGACCACCGGTGGCTTCTTCACCCTGACTCAGATACAAAAATTCGCCAAGATTTAATTCAATCGCCCATAAAGCCAAATTATTTCTCGAAACAATCTGAGACTTCATTTTCGAAAGTTTACCTTCATCAACATCAGGAAACCTTCTAAACAACCAGTGTGCAACAACAGCAGAAATAATACTGTCTCCAAGAAATTCTAATCTTTCATTGCAGATAGAAGAACACTGCTCTATCGCATATGACTTATGTACAAATGCTTCTTTAAGTAATTGAGTTGATTTAAACTTAAGTCTAAACTTTTTTTGAAGCAACGAAAGATCAGGATTTCCCATACTTTCTAACAACAAGAACAGCGTTATGCCCACCGAAACCCAAAGAATTTGATAAAGCGCAGGTAATCTCTTGATTTCGAGGCTTGTTGGGTACATAGTCCAGATCGCATTCAGGATCAGGAGTAGAATAGTTAATTGTTGGATGGATAATTTTATTTTCCATGCACAATAAAGTGGCAATCAGTTCAACTCCGCCGGCTGCTCCCAACAAATGCCCTGTCATTGACTTTGTTGATGAAATAGGAATTTTTTTTGCTCTTTCGCCGAAAACAATCTTTATGGCTTTGGTTTCAGTTTTATCATTCAAAGAAGTCGAGGTTCCATGAGCATTAATATAATTAACTTCATCTAATGTAGCTTTTGCATCTTTGATGGCCAATTGCATGGCTCGAACTGAAGCTTTCGCTTCTGGATGAGGTGCCGTAATGTGATAGGCGTCATCTGTACAGCCATAACCTGCTAATTCAGCGTAAATTTTGGCTCCACGTTTAAGTGCGTGTTCTTCTGTTTCTAAAATGACAATACCCGCCCCTTCTCCCATGACAAAACCAGATCGCTTCGCATCAAAGGGTCGGCTGGCTTCCGCAGGGTTGTTATTAAAATCAAAAGTAAGCGCTTGTGCTTGACAAAAACCAGCAACTCCCAAAGGAGTTATAGCACCCTCTGTTCCCCCTGCAATCATGACATCGGCATCTCCATTACGCATATGCATAAGAGCAGCACCAATTGATTGATTCGCTGTGGCACAGGCAGAAGAGACAGAATAATTCGGTCCAATAAAACCATACTCCATCGCAATTTCACCAGGAGCAATATTTGTTATGAGCATTGGGATAAGAAATGGGGTTACACGATTGGGGCCTTTTTCTAGAAGAATTTTATGTTGCGATTCAATAGTCGGCAGTCCACCAATTCCAGAACCGACAATAACACCAGCTCGCTCAAGATCAATTTTAGATAAATCAAGTTGCGCATCTTGAACAGCCATTTTGGCTGCCGCCAAAGCAAACTGAGTAAACAAATCCATTCGCCTTGCTTTCTTTTTATCCATGTACAAAGTGGGGTCGAAATTCTTAACCTCCGCATCAATTTGACAAGGATAAGCTCCAGCATCGAATTTTGTAATTCGTTGAAAACCAGGACGCCCATTTAAAAGAGAATCCCAATAATCATTTTTTCCAATTCCAATAGGACTAACAACTCCAACACCTGTAATGACAATTTTTTTCATATTTAAATTATATTGAGTTAATAAAAAAACCGCCTTTTCACTCGAAAGTGAAAAGGTCGGTTATCTTATAGATAAGGTTAATATTATTTCTTGTGGGCTTTAATATAATCGATGGCTTGACCAACAGTTTGAATCTTTTCGGCCTCTTCGTCAGGAATTTCCATGTCGAATGATTCTTCAAGGGCCATAACGAGTTCCACAGTATCAAGTGAATCCGCACCTAAATCATTAACGAAAGATGCCTCTGGTTTCACTTCTGCTGCGTCCACGCCTAATTGTTCCACGATAATATCTTTTACTTTTTGTTCGATTTCAGCTGACATTGATGTCCTCCTCATTTATTATCCAGAGTTTGGGATTTGGGATTTACAACTTGAAAAGTCCCAATTCCCAAAATCTGGAACTGCAACTACATGTACATTCCCCCGTTCACAGAAATAACTTGTCCTGTGATATACGAGGACTCCTCTGAAGCTAAGAATAAAGCTGCATTGGCAACATCTTGAGCTTCACCTAATCGTTCCAGAGGAATTTGTGCGGCTAAACCTTTTTTTACATCATCAGATAACTTATCCGTCATTGCCGTACGAATAAAACCGGGCGCAATCGCATTAACAAGAATATTCTTTTTAGAGAATTCGCGGGCGCAAGTTTTAGTTAAAGCAATTAACCCGCCTTTTGAAGAAGAATAATTGGCCTGCCCTGCATTGCCCATTAAACCGACGATAGAAGCAATATTAATAATTCGGCCTCCACCCGCCTTTCTCATGGGTGAAAAGATCGCTTTTGTGCAGTTAAAGGGACCTTTCAAATTAACCGCAATAACAGCATCCCATTCCGCATCTGACATTCTTAAAAGCAAATTGTCTTTTGTAATACCAGCGTTGTTAACTAATATATCAATTTTACCAAATGTTTCAACAACCCGTTTTATACCATTTTCTACGTCATCAATTTTTGTTACATCAGCTTTAATGCCAATTGTATCAACGCCAAATTTTTGTTTAATTTCATTTGCTGCTTTAACTAAACTCTCCTCAGAAACATCAAAAAGGGCAATTTTAGCCCCCTCTTTGGCATAAGTATCAGAGATAGCTCGTCCGATTCCCTGAGTTCCACCAGTAACAAGAGCCACTTTGTCTTTTAAACGCATTGAATACTCCTTAAAATAAATTTATTGGGACAACAAAGACGCAAAGACTTGGTCGATTTCACCAATTTCATCTGTACACAAGCAAGTTTTATTTCGATCAAATTTCTTTGCCATTGTAGATAAAACTTTACCTGACCCCACTTCAATAAAAAAATCAGGGCTCAATGAAGCAATGGTATGCATCGTATCATGCCAAAGCACACCTTGACAAATCTGATCAATCAGTTTTCTCTTAAAATCCTTCCCATTGCGAGTTAATTGAGCATCAACATTCGTGACAACAGGCGTACTTGTATCATAAAAAGATACTTTATCTAACTCTTCTGCCATTTTATCAGCGGCCGATTTCATAAGAGAACTATGAAAAGCCCCACTCACATTTAATTCAATAACTTTGGCAGCCCCCGCAGTTTTGGCTAAGGTCATAGCTTCTAATACCGCTTCTTTTTGACCAGAAATAACAATTTGGGAACTCGAATTAATATTTGCTAAAGCGCAAATCCCCACACGAGAAGTGACATCCGCACAAATTTCTTGTAATTTATTTTTTTCTAAACCAATAATCGCCGCCATCGTACCAGAGTTGGATTTCCCTGCTTCATTCATTGCGACCCCTCTGGCTCGCACCAATTTAAGCGCGTTTTCATATGAAATAACCTCAGCAGCGTAAAGAGCCGAGTATTCCCCCAAAGAATGACCAGCCATTACCTCAGCGGATATTCCTTTTTCCATAAGGACTTCAAAAGCAGCGGCGCTCGAAACAAAAAGAGCCGGCTGAGTAATAGACGTATCTTTTAACTGTTCTTCTGGCCCTTCAAACATAATCTTGGACAGAGAAAAACCTAGAATTTTATCAGCGTCATTAATAATCTTTCTAGCAACATCATATTGGTCGTATAAATTTTTTGCCATTCCAATGGACTGAGAACCTTGTCCTGGAAATAAAAAAGAAATTTTGTTTACCATTGTATTAAAATAGCCCCCCACGTTAACCCTGCTCCAAATGCAATCAACTCAACCAAATCACCCTTTTTAACTCGCCCACTTCTGCGCGCCTCATCAAGGGCAATGATTGTTGTTGCTGCTGACATATTCCCATATTTATGGATATTGAGAAAAACTTTTTCCATCGGCAAACCCATTCGCTTTGCAATTGATTCAATAATTCTTAAATTTGCTTGATGCGGAATGAGTAAGGCCAAATCCGTTGATTTTTTATTGACTTTGGCAAGAGCGCGCTCAGCCGTTTCAATCATTCTTGTCACCGCATGCCGATACACTTCTTTGCCATCCATATGAATATAAGGAGGGTGAGTGTTAAAACCTGATTTAAGAATTGGATTGCGTGAGCCGCCCCCTGGAATTTTTAAAATATCAGTAGCGGAGCCATCAGCCCCTAAGTCAACAGCTAAAATGGTGGGCGCATCATTTAAATCTTTTTTCTCTAAAACCATGGCTCCTGCGCCATCACCAAAAAGAACACATGTAGAACGATCATCCCAATCTGTAAACTTGCTTAATACATCTGCACCTACAATAAGAACATTATTATAGGTTCCTGCGTCTAATAAACTCTTTGCCACAGTGAGCGCATAAACGAAACCCGAACAAGCGGCGGAAATATCAAAAGCAATTGCTTTATTCGCGCCTAAAGCTCTTTGAACCAAGCAACCAACAGAGGGAAATAAATGGTCAGGAGTACAGGTTGCAACAATAATAGCCTCTAAATTTTCTGGCTTTAATCCCGCTGCTTCGAGCGCTTTTTTCGCAGCTTCAGTAGATAAATCAGATGTGGCTGTGTTTTCGTCGGCAATTCGTCTTTCTTGTATTCCCGTGCGAGAGCGAATCCATTCATCAGATGTTTCTACACGTTTTGAAAGTTCTTCGTTAGTTAAAACTTTTTCAGGAAGTGCACAACCAGTCCCAGTAATATAAGTATTTTTAATCGACATTTTAGGCAACAATAACGTTTTGGGATGTATTTTTTAGAAGAGTCTTTATGTGATCATTAATGTTATCTTTTACAAGTTCACGAGCCACTCTGAGAGCATTTTTGATGGCATAAGCGCTTGATCCACCATGACTAACAATAGAAACACCATGAACACCTAAAAGTGGGGCTCCACCATATTCTGCGGGATCAACCTTCTTTTTAATATGTTTAAAGGCTCCTTTAACAAGCATCCCACCTAGAATGGTTAAAGGATGCCCTTTTATCTCTCTTTTAATTAATTTTAACAAAGCTTCTGAAAGTCCTTCCCCAAATTTAAGGACAACATTTCCAACAAATCCATCACAAACAATAACATCCGCCTTACCCATTGGAATATCACGCCCTTCAATATGGCCAATATAATTCAAGGAAGAGTTTTTTAATAATTGATGGGTTTCTTGGGTCAATTCATTGCCTTTACCCTCTTCTTCACCAATAGAGAGAAGGCCCACCCTAGGATTGGAATTTTTAAAAATAGCTTCGAAATAAACTGAGCCCATAATGGCAAATTGAAATAAATGTTTGGACTTACAATCCATGTTGGCTCCCATATCTAACATAACACATTGACCATCAAGCGTTGGGAGAATAGTGGCAATAGCAGGACGAGAGATGCCTTCTAACCTTCCCAATTGGAGTAAGGCTGAAGTCATTGTTGCTCCTGAATTACCAGCAGAAACCAAGCCATCGGCTTGTTTTTCTGCAACCATTTTAGAGCAAACCATTATGCTTGAATCTTGCTTGGATCGGCAGGCATCAACAGGCGACTCATGCATGTTCACAACTTCAGATGCATGATGAATCCGAATAGGAAGAGAAGAACCAATATGATGACGCTTCAACTCATCTGAAATTCTATCTTGATCTCCGACAAGAGAGACTTCAAGGTCTGACCACTGCCGACAAGCATCAATAGCGCCTTGAACATTAACAGAAATACCATGATCTCCGCCCATTGCATCAAGAGCAATTTTGACCAAGAACTATTTCCCCTCTTTCTTCTTTGGCTGTTTTGGGGCAAGAATAAGTTCGCCACCATAAAAACCACAATAAGGACAAACTCTGTGAGGAAGGATACCCTTTCCACATTGAGAACAATTAGACAAGCTATTTGCCACAATTTTAAAATTTGCAGATCTGCGCATATCTCTGCGCATTCGTGTATGTTTTTTCTTTGGATTAGCCATTTTCTCTCCTAATGAATTACTAGAAACTATTTAGAATCAAACTGATTTAATGCTTTCCAATTATTACTGACTTTAAGGCTTTCACAGTTACAATTGGTAATATTTTTATTTTCTCCACACGTTGCACAAAGCCCCTCGCAGGATTTAGTACAAATAGCAGATAATGGTAAATCGGTAAAAATCGCATCCCGGATCTCAGAATTTACATCGATTTCCGCGCCCTCAATAGCAAAGGATTGCAAAATTCGCACATTAAATGATTTATCTACATCTTCCAAACATCGTCCACATGTTAACCGATAACGAGTTGAACCAAAACCAGAAAACAACACTTCTTCGCCAACCAATTTCGCCTTTCCTTCAACATGAATTGGCATATGAAAATCTATAAACGAAGGCAATTCTCCTAATAAAGCCTTAGGGTCAAAATCCTTTGTCTTTTCTTCTGATCCTAAATCACGCAAACGGGAAACTAAAAATTTCATATTCCACTTTCCTGATAAGCACAAGACCAACAACTTCCGTTAAAAATCATTTTAGATCAGTAATTTAAGGTTATTATTCCTGGCTGGAGTAACGGATAAATTCGGCATTATCCTAAATTATTCAGAAAGAATTGTCTATAAGCGAGAATACTCTTTTACTGTTTCGGAAACCATAAAAGAAAAATCCCATTCGTCATTTACTGAATTTTTGGCCGCGATTCCAAACTCATTACGAATGGATGGGTTTTTCAATAAATATTCAATTCTATTAGTAAAAAAATCCAAATCAGAAGGAGAACCAAGAAACCCATTGATATTGTTTTTAACTATTTCCGATGCGCCATCAACATCAGTTGCAACAACAGGTTTTCCTATCGACATAACTTGAGGAAATACACAAGGAAGTCCTTCATAAAGTGACGTTAAAAGAAAAATATCAAAGCTTTGCGCTATTTCATTAACATCATCTCTCCATCCCAGGAAATGAACATGGGGTCTAATATTAAGCTCTAGTACTTTTTCCTCACATGCTTTTCTGAGAGGGCCATCTCCAACATAGATAAAATGTACATTGGGCATCCTATTAAGAACCTTATAAACGATATGGATAAAAGCCATGGGGTTTTTTTGAGGTTTAAAATTCGCAATAGTTCCAACAACAAACTCATCTTTAGGAATATTTAATTCCATTTTTATTTTATCCGTTGATTTGGTTGAGCGCCATTTATCCAAATCAATTCCTGCTCTAATAATTTTATATTTATTCACATTCCCAATACCCAAAGATAAACCTTTTAACTTATCAGAGTTAGCCACACAAATAATCCGCGTTGACGTCAACGACAAAAATTTTTCTATAACAATAAAGACTTGTCGAAGGATGGGGTTCATTAAGTCATTAAAAGACCAACCGTGAACAGTATGAATAATAATAGGAACACGCGAAATAAATGCGGATACCCTTCCCAAAACACCGGCTTTACTAGAATGGGTATGAACCACATCAATCTTATTTTTCATAAAAAAAAGAATCAAAGAAAAAATGGCTAGAAAATCATCGTATGGAGAAATGGGATGCTTTATATATTTATTCAATATAAGGTTAGAACCTAATGATTGACGAACAGAAGAATCTAGCTTCCCCCCAAGACCAGAAATCAAAAAAACCTCAAATATATTTTTATCTATTCTTTTCGCAGTTTCTATGGCAACTTGCTGAGCGCCACCTAAATCCAATCGTGTAATAACAATGGCAACTTTTATCTTTTTTTGAGGTTCCATTTGAACTAAGAAATTTGCTCTGCTGCCTTTTTACCATCAAGAATAGCTTCTTCCATAAAAGAGTATTTCCAAGCTCCATATCTCCCAATAGACTGCATTGAATGGCGCTTCATAAATGAAAAAATTTTATTGAGTATTTTTTTTCTGTTTTTGTCATAAATAACATAGGCGTATTTAATCGGTAGAAAATGTGCCACAGAAATACGATCAGACTTTTTTAATATCCGCGCCTCTATTAAAGATTTATGTACTTCTGCTAAAAGTTCATCTTTTGATAATTTCTCAGCATATCTCATCGGTATTTCAACATACATCGAACTAGAGTTTTTAGGAACAATATGAGGTGTAAAGTTCATGGGAAAACCAACCCGATAAAAAGGATACTTTTTCTCCGGGAAATATACCCAGGAAAGGTCAGAAATCTTAGCCCTGTTTATTCCCATATTAAGACACATGATGCTCGAAAATTTAAGATTTTTGGACATGTCTCTAATATCAGGAGGGATAGGATCAAGTTTTCGAATAAACTCCAACAATGGAATCGTATTAACTAAATTCGAATATCGAACAATAGTTTTATCAGTTAATACAATTTCTTTCTTTTTCCAAAAAATCTTTTCTACGGAAGTATTAAGTGCAATATTTTTTAGATTCTCACCTAACTTCTCTGCTAATACCTGAATCCCTCCTTTTTTGGGATAAAGAAAAGATGTGTTATAACCGAAAGAGAGGTCGTGTTGGCTTAATGCACCATGTATCACTTCTTCAAACTTCGGCTTTGGCACAAAAGACCCACACCAGTCCGGAGTCATTTGTTCAGGTGATATTTGATAAAGTTTCGAATTATAAGGAATCATAAAATGATCAGAGATTCCCTTTCCAAATAATTTCAAACACCAACTCTTAAAATCTATTTTTTTTGATGGAACATCTTTAATAGCTTCATAAAAACCCAAAACACAATCGTCTACAATATGTTCTGGTAAACCACTTGTGTAGGCTTGAAATGGATACTTGGTATAAACTCCATGAGAAAAAATGGCCGATTTCCGAACGCAAGAAAAAAAATTGTTTTTTAGTAATTGAGAGATAAGCTTTTTAGTGTAGGGATTATGTAAATGAAGCAAATGACCAGTAAAATCAAATGTGAAACCTGCCAAAGTGTAAGATCGGGCGGTACCGCCTAAGTGAGCTTCTCTTTCAACAAGCAGATAATTTTCATTTTTAAGATGGAATGCCGTTGAGATTCCAGCCAAGCCCCCACCTAAAATAACCGTTTTATTATTTAGAGAGGCCATTATTTCACCTCTACTTTTAAAACGTAACGAGTTAATAATGAAAGAATAACCAAAGCAATGAGATAAAAAAATACATTTAAAAACACATTCGTTTGAGTAATAAAAAAAGCAAATAAACAAAAAACAGAATTTAAGGTTAAAATAAAAATAAGAATATTAGATCTACTCCAACCCAATTGTTCAAGTCTTAATGGGAAGTGATCTTTAGAACCTAAAAAAGGAGACTTTCCTTTTCTAATTCTCAAGTAAAAAACCAACAAGGTGTCATAAATTGGAATAGCAAGCAATAATAGAGGCGCAAAAACAGCTATTTCTGTTTTGTCCCCGTAGGAAGTCCCCATAGAAAGTGAAGCGCAAATAAACCCAAGAACAAGGCTTCCTGTGTCTCCCATAAATAATTTATATTTTTGAGAAAGGTTATAAGGAATAAATCCAAGGCAGGCCCCCGCCAAAGCCGCAGATGAAAAATTGACATAGATAGCTTCTGTTGGTAATGAGATAAAAAGAAAAGCCAAAGATACAACGATCACAACTCCAGAAGCAAGGCCGTCCATAATATCAATTAAATTAAATGCGTTTGTTATTCCAACAATCCACAAAAGAGTCAAAAGATGTCCCAACCAAAAAGGTTTTATAAATTGAATATTAACACCAAAAATAATAACTAAAAATGCTGCAAAAATTTGAAATAGAAACTTTGTCCTGTAATGTAATCCGGTGTATTTCACATCATCAATTAATCCCAACATCAAAATAAAAAGGGAACCAAATATAATACCTCTAATCGTTCGAAGTGTTCCTGAGGGAAATTCTGTAAATAACCTAATTAAAAACAAGGAAAAGAAAAATGCACAAAAAATAGCCAATCCCCCCAAATAGGGTGTTGGCTTTTTATGGGTTTTTACCGATGAAATAGGATGGTCAAAAATATTTAATTTAATAGCAATTAATCTAGCTAAAGGCGTGAATACGAGGCTCAAAAAAAAAGAAGAAAAAAAACAAATGGTGTATAAAATAGGTGTAGAAAATTTCATTTTTTAGTTTGAGTTGTTGGATATGGAGATTGACCTCTTATTTGAAAGAAAATTCTAGCAAGTAACTCAGCTAAAAGGCCTATAGAAATAAGAAAAATAGCAACCAAACCTAGAAATACTGATAACAACAAAAGAGGAATTCGCAAATAATCAAATTGATCTGGTCCTAATTTATCAATCAATGCCATTAAAAAGGATAAAAAACTAATAAAGAGAAAAAACAAACCTGTTCCTGAAAAAAGATAATTGGGCTTAAAAAGGAAACTCTGAAAAAAAGAAAGCGTTATTAAATCGATAATAACTTTAAAAAAACGACTCATTCCATATTTCGATTTTCCTGTGCTTCTGGCACGATGATTTACCGTCACCTCGGTAACCATTCCCCCCATCCAAGCACACCAAGCTGGTAAAAACCGGTGAATTTCCCCATAAAACTGAACTTTTTCTAAAATAGATTTTCTGTAAATTTTTAAAGAACAGCCATAATCATGAAGAGGAACTCCTGTAACAAAGGAAATAAGTTTATTGGCTATCATAGAAGGGAGAATTCGAGAAAAAAAATGATCTTTCCGTTCAGATCTCCAACCTGAGACCACATCCCATCCTTCATTGCACTTTTCAATTAATTTCAGAATATCGCGGGGATCATTTTGACCATCAGCATCAATGGGGATGATAAATTCACCTTTTGAATTTTCAACTCCAATAGAGATTGCCGCTGTTTGACCAAAATTTCGAGACAAGTTAAAAAGCTTAATTTTGGGAGGGTTTACCAAAGTCTGTAATACGCTTGAGGTTCCATCTGTTGAACCATCATTTACTAATAAAATCTCATAATTAATATCCTGACAAGATGCTTCGATATCAGCAAGAACAGATGAAATACTTGCCTCTTCATTAAATATAGGAATAACAATTGAAACAACTGGCGTCATTTTTTCAATAAACCTCTAATTTCATCAATATTAATTCCGAACATGAACTTTGAATAAGGAGATGAATCAATTTCTGGAAAATATTTTTCATGAAGTGTTAAAGATTGTTCAAAAAACGTACTGGCAACCAAGCGATTCCCTTTTCTCAAACCCAAAATACCTTTAGCGTAATAAGTTATTGGCGCGTTTGGCTCTAATTTTAAAGCTTCATTCAAAAGTTGATTAGCAATTTGATCCTCGCCTCTATTCATTTGAAGTAGCGCGTATTTAATATAAAAAGGAGCATGACGTGGAGCCAATTTTATTGCCTTAAGAAAATATTTATCTTGCTCTGAGGGAGACTCCTCAAACATAGCTATTCTAGCCAAATAGAACGCGTTATTTGAATCATATTTAATAGTCTCACGTAAAGCAGTTAATACCTCCTTTTTATTTGAAAACTCATTTTTTAATAGAGAATCTTCAAAAATTTTATATCTCAATTCAGGATTCATGGGCGCAATCTGAAGAGCTATTTTCCCATTTCCTAAAAAATAAAATAAATATCCAATCCCGTTCAAGAAAACTATCGAGCTCAATAGAAAAAGAAAAGAAATAATGACAATTTTAGTCCACGCTGGGAAAATAATTTCTTTCGTCAAAGGAAGCTTAGGGGACATCAATACGGCGACAAATAACAATCCCAAGAAAGGCAAATAGTAGGGAAAATAGAAAGTTGCCGCCATTCCAAAAACAAATGTCAATGTCGAGACCGCATTAAACTTCTTGAATATTCTCAAGTATTTAAATAAAAAATACATCCCACAAATCAAAAAAATCAAAGCAGGAATTCCGACCTCAACAGCCAGTTGCAAAAAAGAATTATGTGCAAATGCCGTAGCGTGTGAATAACGAAGAAGATGAAATGTGGGTTGTTGATAGAAATAATAAGCTCTTTCAAATAATCCAATTCCATTACCCAACAGGATATGATCTTTAATAGACAATAGAGCTGTTTTCCAAATAATCCCACGTCCAATGAGTTCAAGCGAAGACAAAGAATTGAGGTCATTTGTTTTAAAAATAAAGAACCAAAATTGAGGCAAAAACAAGAAGAATAAAAATGGCAGTAACAAATAGAGCCTAAAACGATTAAAAACCTTCCATACGTACAATATTAAGACCAATGAAATCGCGATAAAAATCGTCCTGGTGTGTAATAAATATAATGAAAAAAAACCAAAACAAATTATTAACCCTTTTAAAATATTATCTTTTAGCGTATTTCTTTTCTTAAAAAGAGTGAAACAGATCCCTGCTGAAATGAGAAGCGACGAATAAAGAGGGTTTCCTAAGAGCCATCCGCTGAAATTGCCATTATAAAAATATTTAAAAAAACAAATCGCTATTTCGATAAGGCTCAAAGACATAATTGTCTTTTCTATCTGTTGGAAGTTAATTTTTCTAAGAGAATTTTCAGACTTCAAGATATGAAGATAAGCCGCATATATAACAAACAATAAATACTTAGAAAATGATTGTATTTGAGTATTAAATTGTTGATGAACTAATAGTGATAAAAACAAAAAAAATACAAATATCCCAAAAAAAGAATAAAACATGGGAAGTGATATTCGATGATTAGCAAGAACCTCTTTAGAGAATAAAAAGACAACCCATAAAAAAATAAGGGAGTAAAGAAATGAATCTTTACTCCCTTGAAAAAAATATGAAAGCCAAACTGGCGAAAGAGCTAGAATGCTATTTTAATCCCTAATAATTCGTGGCGTGACAAAAATCAACAACTCATTTCTAGCTTTTTTAAATGTATTCGATCGAAAGAATTGACCCAAAATCGGAATATCACCTAACAAAGGAACTTTAGAAACACCTTTAGCATCGGAATCATCAATTAATCCACCAATAACCAAAGTTTCCCCATCTTTAATAATAACCGTTGTTTGAGCGGTCCTTGTACGAATAATGGGGCCCGCATCTGTACTCTCAGCTGTAGGAAAGCTAGATTCTGGAGATATTTTTAGAGTCACTCGATCTTCCGCATTAATTGTAGGGGTAACATTTAAAACAATACCGGCATTCACACTTTTAAAATCTGAAGTTACTACGCCATTGGAAACAGTTGACGTTCTAAACCTTATTTCCTGAACAGCTTCAATTTTTGCAGCTTGTCCATTGACGGTAACAATTTTGGGCGCTGAAAGAATTTTCGCTTTACTTTGAGTAACTAAAGCCTGAAGACTTATATCAAAAATTCTCCCAGCTTTAACTATTCCAAAGGCAATAGACGCACTTGCAGGACCAGGCAAAGCGACACCAGTACCACCGGGTGGCGTCGCAGCTCCAATGGTAACATCATCTCCACTAGAATTTGTTGCCTCTCTACCAACTCGAAATCCTTCTTCAGAAATTAACCCGACATTTCTATCTGTGTTTCCATCTCTATAACTGTTCCCAAACTCCCATTGAACACCAATATCAAGCCCATTGGCCAAATTAACTTCTACAATTCTAGATTCGATCATAACTTGTTTCGGTTGAACATCAAGCTGTGCGATTAATCTCTCTGCTTGTAAAATTCCTTCATCAGAGTCTGTGATAACAAGACTATTGGACTCGGTAACAACGGAAACAGAACCTTTTCTTCCTGATGAATTCATTACAGATAAGACGTGAGTTGAAACATCAGATGCTTTTAAATAATTAATGGGTATTGTTTTAGTATAAGTCACAGCTTTCTGACGTTCTTTAACAAGGATATCAGGAGTTGTTACACGAAGAATATTGGATCCCAATTGAGTTGTAACCAATCCTTTCAAATTTAAAATTGTTGCGAAAGCCTCATCAAAAGGAACCTGTCTTAAATGTATTGATATAGTTCCTGACACCTCAGGTCCATAAATAATATTCACATTACTGGTTTCTGCAAGAAGTCGAATAACATCTTTAATATCTGCCGCTTCAAAATCAAGAGTGACTTGCTCTTTAGGCAGCGAAAGCAACAAGTCTCTTTTAGCTGATCTGGTATTACTTTGAATTTTTGGTCTAGAGGATTCTTTCTTTTCCGTAGGCTGTATAATCGATTTTTTCAGGATTAAAGTAACAATATTCCCTTCAACATTTGTGGTGTAGTCTACTGAAGAATTTAAATCAACAACAATTCTAGATATTAATGGAGTCTCTTTGAACTGATAGCCCCTCACACGCCGAATAAGTTCAGAAGAAACATCTTTTCTTGAACTTGTTTTATAAATTGCGCCAGGAATTTCAACAATAAGTCTATTGGGTGTAGTTAAAGTGAAAACGTCATAAGGCACTAATTGAGTTAACTTGAAAATAACTCGGTTTTGTTGAGCGTCCAATTCAACGATAGCGGGGACTTCTTCAACAGGATTAGGCTGGCTTCCAAGGGGGGTCAAAACTATTTGAAAGAGATACGTCAACAATACGAATGTTTTTAGTAAATTATTTTTCATGGTTTCTCTTTCTCCTCTAACTCTTTGATTTTAATTTCATAGACATTATCACCTTCTCCGGTAATAACGACCTTTTGGTCAAATACTTTTGCGGTAAACCCTTTAACATTTTTTCCCATTACATCAAAAATCAAACCGGATCTAACAAAATAAGTACCGCTGCCAGTCAACATCAATAAAGCGGTCTTCGTCCCCTTTTCCCCATTAACAATTCCCTTTAACGTGGCTCTTTGAGGGTCAAAAACAGCATCAGCTTTATAGTTTGAGGATTGACCAGAAGGGACAAAAGGATCTCTAAATTTATCACCGGAATAAACATAAACAGGTTTTTCTTTGGGAGGCAAACTAGGTTGAGGAGCCGGTATGGGAGCTTTTTCTGGTGGTGGCGCTGCAACATTTGATTTATTTCCTTTTCCACAACCAAAGAAATGTAAAAAAGACCCCACGAAAATAAAAACGATATATATAATTTTAGAGTTTCGCATAATAACTAACCTGAATACGCATAAGTTTGAATGATAAGAGTAATATTTAAGATAATCTCACTGGACCCTTCTGGCGAACTTGAAGGACTCAATACAATATTTTGAGCCTGAAATATTCTTTCTTGTTGTCCTAAGCTGGCTAAAAACTGCGCTAAAGAGGTGAGGGTTCCTGAAATTTGTAAATCAAAAGGAAGAATTTCGAAATATTGTTGTTTACTTCCTCCTCTTGGAGCAAATCGATTAAATTGAATATTATGGGCCAGTGCTTCTCGTGTTATCGTCCGAATAATATTGGGCAAATCCTTATCTTTGGGAAGTTGCTTTTCTAATTCAACAAGCTCAAATTGAAGTTGGTCTCGCTCTGCTGTAATAGCAGCAAGACGGCGGGTTTGACGTTCAGCATTTTCTATTTTAGCGTTCAGATCTGATAATTTTTCTTTGTCAACCTTAATGCTAGCGAGAATAGGACGAAGCAGATAATTCCAGTACGTATATCCCCCACCAATAAGAAACATTAATAAAACAACTAAAATCTTTTGCTGCTCTTTATTCATATCAATTAAACTCCGCCAAAGGAAATGGGCCTTGATGTTGATAAACGCAAGAAATATTAAAGGAAAGAACTGAAGTCCCTGTTTCTGCATTGTTGGCATAACTAATCGGACCTAGTTCAACAGCTGAAAAATGAGTGGATTGTTGTAAATTTGATAAAAATGTAGCAACTGCAAAATTGGAAATGGCGTTACAAGTAAGTGAAATTCGCATGGGGCTTCCAGGAGCACCTTGATCTTGAATATTTATATTTCCCATCCAAACCTCTGTGGGTATAATCGGGAGAAAATCTTCAAAAAAGACAGGATAGACAAGTCTACTTTTATTGAGGTTTCTAATGGCCCCCCGTTTTGCTTCTAACTGAGTCTTTTGAAGTTCAATAGATTCGATCTGAGATACAATGGCTTGATACCGACTTAAGTCTGCCTCTGCTTGGGCTATTTGTATTTTCAGGTTCTTTTCTTCCTTGCTCTTAATCATCCAAATCGCGGAAAGAAGAATGACCAAAACAGCAATAACTGATCCAGCCAATATTTTTTGTTCCTTTTGAACAAGTGACGCTTCGTATTCGAGAGGAAGAAGATTAATTTTAATCATTGATCTAATTCCCTTCTAGTGGCTAATCCCATCGCAATAACAAAAGCAGGTCGTAATTCGGGTTCAGGCAAAGAATCAACGTCTAACCCCGCAAAAGGATCTAAACGTTCAACTGAGATTCTTAATTCTTGAGAAAAATAACGATCCAGTCCATCAATAGCAGACGATCCGCCACAAAGTAATAAGCGATTTACCTGTCTTTCTGGATTTTGAGATAAAAAGAAGTCTAATGATCTCTGAATTTCCGCTACAAGATCTTTAACCACTGTTACAACGGTATTAGAAACTTGCAAGGAATCTTGATCGTCTTGAGCTAAAGTAGCTTCTTTTTCATCTGGAGTAACAAGGATTTTCCCTTTCCTTTTGAGTTTTTCAGCTTCTTCATAGGAACAATCAAATATACGTTGAAGTGATTTATTAATCGTGTTACCAGCAATAAAAACATCTCGAACAACTTTAGATAAACCGTTTTCAATAACAATCATATTGGTGACATTAGAACCAATATTCACAAGAATAACAGTTTCGTTCATTGAACCTGCATTTAAATAACCATAAGCATTCTCAAGACAGAAAGCATCAACATCTACTACAACCGGCCTAATACCAGAAGAGTTTAAAACATCTAACTTTTGCTCAATGAGCTCTTTTTTGGCTGCGACAAGGACTGTTTCCATTTTTTGCTGACCATCTTCTAGAACATCACCTAAAATATGAAATCCCATATTCACTTCTGGAATTGCAAATGGGATATAAGGTTCTGCTTCAAATTGAATGGTTTTTTCTAGTTCTTCAGGGGGGAGTTTCGGGAACTTAACGTAACGAACAATAACAGAATTACCACTTACAGAAATAGCCCCTGTTTTTGGGCATTTTTTTTGTTCAAGTAGAGTTTGTTTTAACAACTCAGTTAAGGCGCTATATCTTTCTTGAGGAGAAACTTCAGGACTACAAAGTTTAGGGTCTAATTCTTTATATACCCACCGGACAACTCGGCGGTTTGAAATTTGGACAATTTTAAGTGAAGTCGAACCTAAATCAATACCCAAAGTTTCTTTAGAGCGGAGAAAAGAAAGACTTGGCATTTTCAATTTAAAGTTCTTCAAATTATTTAGGTTCATTGCAATATAAAACGCCTTTGTAAAATACCTGAGAATAAGCTAAATCTCAGCAACTTCAACACTCGGCGTTTGTTGAAAATGCTGCGTGAATAGAAGTCTATTTTGAGTGTGACTAATTGTCAAGGATTTTTCTCTTTTTTTTAAAAAAACGGAATAATTTTATATTTTATCATGTCTGAAAATTTTAATTGAACGACTAGGTTTATCAATCCACCCATGCTTAAAAAAGGCCCAAATGGAATGAGTTGTTTAGACTTTATCCGTCGAAGAAAAAACCCAATCAAGACAACAAGAGATCCTAAAATCGACGCAATAATAATAGCACTGACAACTCCACTCCAACCCAAAAATGCCCCCAAAGCGGCACAAAGTTTTACATCCCCTCCACCCATGGCATCTCGTCCATAAATAAGTTTTCCAAGTTCACCAATAAGAAGAATGGTCCCCCCCCCAACTAAAACCCCAATAATCGAGTGAACAAATTTTAACCAGATTTCACCAGAAAAAATAGGATTTATAACGCTAAAAAAGAGACCAAGTACGATTAAAGAAAGAGATAAAGAATCAGGAATAATTTTAAGTTCTAAATCAATAAATGAAATGATCACCAGAAAAAGACTTAAAACCAAAAAAGGAAGAATAAAAGAGAAAGACCCTAAAAAAGAAAATAAAGCCCATAAAATACCTAAAAGAAGTTCAACTATAGGATACTTAACAGAAATTACTCCATGACAGGAACGACATCGCCCATGAAGAAAAAGGAAACTTAAAATAGGAATATTGTCAAACCAGGCTATCGATTTTTTACACCAGGGACAAAAAGAACGTCGAGGAAAAACCACAGAAAGATTCCGTGGAATTCGATAGATACACACGTTTGCAAAACTTCCAAATTCTATACCAAAAATAAAAAAAATAAGGGGGGTCACAAAAAAGAAAGAGGCCCCCACCATAAAAGTGAGGGCCTCTTTAGGTCAAATAAGCTTAGTACGTAGACCAGGATAGTGATTTTGTATCAAGACAAGTTAAGTTGATCACAGCTCCACCGGTTCCAGTACTGTAATAGATTGGTGTATTGGCTGTATTATATGATCCACCATCACCATCTACACCACTGTCAGCAGTCAAGTTAGCCCACATACCGCCAGTAAGACCTGATCCACAACCACCTGCGACTGAGGTTTGAGGAACCTGGTATTTACCAAGGCTGTTTTGTCCGCTCAAGGCAGGCATGTATTTTTCACCTGTTGCTAATGCAGTATGAAGCAGGGCATTTGGATATTGGCCTTCTTGATCTCCATAATAAATACTGATAGCACTACGAAGAGCACCAAGAGTTCCCTTAACTGATGCTTCTTTTGATTTGGTTACCAAGTCAGCGAACCGAGGAATGGCCACAGCGGCCAAAATACCAATAATAGCAACAACGATCATCAGTTCGATGAGAGTGAACCCTTTTTTATTTAGATTTTTTAAACTCATTATATTCTCCTTAAGTAAGATAAGTAATATAGCATTACAACTACAAAAGTATATTGTCCAATCCTCGTATTGTCAAGAAAAAGATCAGCTAATTCGACTCTATTTTTAGCGGTGGTTTTTGTTTGTAAAGAGTCACAGACCCATAATTGAAAATAGGATCATAAAATTTTTCTATCATGAGATTAAACCGAGAAATTCCATCAGATGTAAAGCCTAACTGCCCTAAACCACCTAACCTTTCTAATTCTTTCTTACTAATAAGGATATAAAAAGAACCACTGTTAAAAAGGTCACTTAAAACAGCATAAATATCTTTCGATTCATTGCATAGCCTAGCCAAGGGTGAGGTAGCAGTAAGGTTCAGAGTCGATACATTTGCACTCAGTCCATACGACCGCTGTTCCCCGACAAGAATAACTCGATCAATATGATCAGAATTAAAATTTATATATTGAAAAGCAGGGTAGTATTCAAATCGTTTGGTTAAATATTCTGAAACAGTTTCTAAACCTAAGGCAACAGAGAAAGGACGGAGTTGTTGTGAAATAAAGAAAAATATAAAAAAATTTCCAATCAACCATGGGAATGAAACAAATCCCACAAAGGCTTTACGACTTTGAATTTTAAGACTATTTATTCCCATGCAACCAATAACGATAAATAAAGGTAACAATGGAACTAAAAATCTAAGTACAGGTTTTGAGTAAAACCAAAAAAGGAAGTGCGCAATCAAATAAAGAACTAAAAGATAATCTTTGTTTTCACCTAGGCTCAAATTAAAGAACTTATCTCGTAAAATAAAAAAACCACCCAACAATGTAAAAATAAACAATAACGGCCAACCAAAAAGGCCTAATACATCAATACCTCCCCCAAAAATTTTAGGATTGGTGGAAACATTCCAGGAAAAAACAAATAAATCACTTAAAAAATTATTTTTAATTCCGTACTCGGTCAAAATTGAAAAGTATTTTTGAGCACTTTCAGGCTCCCATGATTGAGGATGTCCTAAAAATTTATAAAAAAAAGGAAATACAGGGTTTCCACAAGCCAGAAAATTTTTAATAAGCCATGGCAATACGGGGAATATAACAACAATCCAAAAAATAAATATGGCTTTTATTGATTCTCTTTTACGTATTAATTCGATTAATAGAAATACAGAAAAAATAATGGCTGCAATAGCCCCTGTATACTTTATTGAAATACAAATACCAGCAAAAAAACCTGAAAAAAATAAGGATTTAGAATTCCTTTCACTCAAATAAAAGCTGAAAAATCGAATAGCCAGAAGAGTGAAAAACGACAGAGGAATATCAACATAAGCCCCTATTGATAAAAACAAAACAACAGGGGCTGTCCACCATAATAAATATCCAAATAAAGCAATTTTAAAAGACGCTTTTTCCTTCACAAAATCGAACAACAGAAGTGAACATAAAACTGAAACACCCCACCCTACGAGATTGATTGCATAATCAGGATTTTTTATTAACCCCATAACAAACAGAAAAATCATTTCCATATTTGCTGGAAAGTATGAATACATATTGAAAGGAACCGTCGCTACTTTTCCCCACTTCAAATAAGTTTGTGGAAGGGCTAAATGATAAACCAAGGAATCGTAATAGGTTACGGGGGAAAAACACGCAATAAAAGAAACAAGCATTCCTAAAAAAGAAATGCTTAATAAAATAAACTCTGATAAAGATCGATTTTGTTTATTTATTCCTTCAAATAGCTGATTTCTAATTAAAATAAATTTTTTCTCATGAAAAAATTCTCTCAATTGGTGAACAGAAATCAACAATAAGAATATAAAGATAAGAAAAATTTTAGCTAGTAATGATCCTGGAAAAGCCCATCCTAAAACAATAACCAAAAAACCCAAAGACCCAATACCCACTGCAAATCGAGTAATAACTTTTAATAAAGTGGAATGATAATTGGGTTCTCCAATAAATTTCCCCGAAATTCGACCAAGGAAATAACACAAAATAAAAACGGATGAGGAAATAAAAAGAGATTGGATTTTTAATACAAATTCATAAACTGGAAAACTAAAAAAATAATTTAGACAAAGAAAAAATGTCAGTACCAAGACACTAGCAACTCCTATCTTGGTACTGACATCAAATAGTGATCTATTAAAAGAACTCAAACTTATTTTTTAGCCTTGTCGACTGGCCAATTGGCCCAATTCGAACATGGGCAAAAACATCGCAATAACAATAAAGCCGATAATAACACCCATAACGACAATAATGATGGGCTCAATCATAGATGTCAAAGTTTTAACTGCCACATCAACTTCTTGGTCATAAAAATCAGCGATTTTGCTTAACATAGAATCTAAATTACCTGTTTCTTCCCCAATGGCAACCATTTGAATAACCATCGGAGGGAAAATATTCGCTTTTTTAAGTTGACCAGCAATTCTTTCACCTTCTTTGACTGACTCTCTGGCTACCATAATGGCTATTTCAATAACTTTATTTCCAGACGTTTTAGCAACCGTTTCTAATGCTTGTAAAATGGGAACACCAGACTTAATTAATGTGCCCAACGTTCGAGTGAATTTAGCCACAGCTACTTTTTTAAGAAGAATTCCAAAAACAGGAAGTTTTAATGATAGTTCATCTAACTGTCTGTGACCTTGCTCTGTTTTCCGGTATTGTTTGAGACCAATAAAACCAGCCACAGGCACCAAAACAACGATATACCAGAATTTTCGAAGGAAATTAGAAAGATTAATGAGCATTTGAGTAATAAATGGAAGTTCAGCCCCAAAGCCCGCAAAGATATTGGAAAAAGTAGGAATTACTCCCATTAATAAGAATAAAGTTACAGCGGCCGCAATAATAGTAACAATAAGCGGGTACATAAGTGCTCCTTTCACTTTACTCTTTAAGCTCTCAGCCGCTTCTAAATAAGATGAAAGTCTTTCTAAAATAACATCTAGAATACCACCTACTTCTCCGGCTCGAATCATGGACACATAAAGCTCTTCAAAAGTTGCAGGATGTTTTCTCAACGCATCGGTAATCGATTGCCCCGATTCAATATCTTCTCTAATTTGATGCACAACTGACTTAAATAATTTTGTTTCTACTTGCTCCTCTAAAATTGAGAGTCCCTGAACAAGAGGAACGCCAGAGGAAACCAAGGTGGATAATTGTCTAGAAAAAAGGACCAATTCTTTCGGTTTAACAGTAGGTTTAATGGGGTTAATTGCAGCAAGTCGTTCAAGGATAGGAACCGTTGCTTCGTTTATTTCCACCGGTAATAATTTTTGTTTTCGGAGTTCCTCAATAGCCGACTTTTGATCGCTGGCTTCGATTTTTCCTTCGGTAATTCCGCCAGAAAGCATTCTGGCTCTATAAGCAAAAGCTGGCATCTTATTTTCCTCCGTCAATAACGATTAGGGCTCGATTTAGGCCCTGTTTTTTGATCTAACAATTTATGAAGTTCCTCTTGATCGCTGGAATTTTCCAATGCATCTTTCATATTTATTTTTCTTCTATAAACCAATTCTGCCAATGATTGATTCGCCGTTTGCATACCATATTTCCCACCGGTTTGCATTAACATATAGATTTGCTCAACTTTTCCATCACGAATCAAGTTTGAAATAGCCGAAGTAGAAGTTAAAATTTCAATACAAAGTGCGCGACCTTGACCGCTGGCATGAGGAAGAAGGTTTTGAGATAAAACAGCTTTGAGAACCATTGATAATTGATTTCGTACTTGATCTTGTTGGTGAGAAGGAAAAACATCAATAATTCTGTTTATTGTGGATTTGGCGTCATTGGTATGAAGTGTGGCAAATACAAGGTGCCCCGTTTCGGCAATGGTTATAGCGGCTTGAATTGTTTCTAAATCTCTCATTTCACCGACCAGAATAATATCAGGATCTTGTCTCAAAGAAAATTTAAGGGCATTAGAAAATGACACCGTGTCCTGGCCAACTTCGCGTTGATTTACAATACTTTTTTTATGAGGATGAATATATTCAATAGGATCTTCCACCGTAATAATATGAGCTGAACGATTTTCATTTAAATAATCAATCATCGAAGCCAGAGTGGTTGATTTTCCTGAGCCTGTCGGACCCGTGACCAATACAAGCCCCCTGGGTTTTGTGACAATTTCATAAATAACTTCTGGAAGCCCAAGTTCTTCAAAATTCATGAATGTAGAGGGAATTGATCTTAAAGCTGCACCAACACTTCCTCTTTGACGATAAACATTCATACGAACCCGTCCAACACCTTTAATTCCAAAGGAGATATCAAGCTCGTTTTTAGCTTCAAATGTTTGACGTTGTTGATCAGTTAAAAGAGAATAAATAAGTCGCTGACAAATATCCGGCGTTAACTTTTCAAAAGCGGTTGGTGTAATTTCTCCATCAACCCTCAGTATTGGTGCGATCCCCGTCGTTAAATGAAGGTCAGAAGCTCTCTTTTGCACCATCATTAATAATAAGTCACTCATATTTATCATATTACGCTCCCGATTCCTCTGCCACTGTTACACGAATGACTTCTTCAATTGTGGTAAGCCCCGCAAACATTTTTCTTAAAGCTACTTCTCTTAATGAATTAACACCTGAACGAGTTGCCGCATTTCTGATTTCACCTGGAGAAGCATTACGTACAATCATTTGACGCATTTCATCATTTAATTCCATTACTTCATAAACACCAACTCTGCCCTTAAACCCTGATCCACTACACGTATTACAGCCTTTACCTTTAAATAGTTTCATTTTTAAATTTGGATCTTGGTCAAGTTGAACCCCGAGACCAGCCAAATCACTAATACTCACTTCATAAGGTGTTTTACAGCCAGAACACACTTTTCTCAGTAATCTCTGAGCAATAACCATTCGAAGAGTGGCAGCAACCAAAACAGGTTCAACGCCCATATTTAAGAGTCGGACAACTGTGCTTGGCGCATCATTGGTGTGTAAAGTGGCAAGAACCAAGTGACCGGTTAAAGCAGCATTACCAGCAATTTCACCCGTTTCTTTATCTCTAATTTCTCCCACCATGATGACATCAGGGTCTTGTCTTAAAAAAGCCCTTAAACCAGTAGCAAAGGTAAGTCCAATATCAGGTTTTGCTTGGACTTGGTTAATGCCAGGAAGAATATATTCGACAGGATCTTCAATCGTAACAATATTTGTATCTTCAGAGTTTAAAATGGAAAGTGCCGAGTACAGAGTTGTCGTTTTACCAGACCCTGTTGGGCCAGTCACCAAAATCATTCCATTGGCAGCCTTAATATTTCTGGTAAACACATCCATTTCTCTCTCATCAAAACCAAGTTTTTCTAAATCCAGCTGTAATCCTTTAGGATCTAAAAGACGCATAACAACTTTTTCCCCATAAACAGTAGGAATGGTTGAAATACGAATATCAAGTTCTCTTCCCTCAACTTGAATTTTCGTTCTCCCATCCTGAGGAACTCGTCTTTCTGATATATCCAT
>JBJXGI010000011.1:0-7491 GCA_046153645.1 Elusimicrobiota bacterium
TACTTATAAAGAAAGTATAACTCGCATCTAAATTATGAGCGTTATTAAATCGAATTCCGCTATCAAAAGAACTTATTTCCTCTAATGAAAGTGAAAATTTCTTACCCAAATCATAAACTTGAGAAAAAAAAGGAGATTTATTTCCCTTTTGCCACGACGAAGAAAACAACCATTGTGAAGATAACGAATAAAGTCCGGTTATTCGATAGGCACCAGCGTTATTTGAATAAGAATAGTCATCCCATCTTACTTGAGGTCGGAGACTTAATTTACCAGCTTTGAATGGCAGCAAAACAAAAAAACTGTTTTTTGTAAATCCATGAGGGGATTGAGAAAATATTTTTTGCGTTGTTTGTTTTGAATCCATCCCAAATTCGAGAAAATGGCTTACATAAGAAACATCAACATAATCAAAATTTAAATCTTCTTCATTTACAGGTGAACTTTTTCGAGAAGATTTACTTTGTGTTTCAGACAATGAACGCACAAATGAAATATTTAAATTTCCCTTCTTTACGGGGATAGAACCCAACTCTAGTTTAATATATTGATTATTATTTTCTTTAAGCGATGTACGATCATTAGGATCAATTTCTAAGTGTGTATCCCATTTATTAAATGGAAATTGAGTGCCTTTTGGCGTACCAAAAGAAGCTTCATGATAAAAATATTCTACCCCCCAATACCCCTTACCATTAAATGACCTTGAGAAATTAAAAAAATGGTCGGTTTGCCCGACTTCTTCATTCCCTTGAAATCCACCAGACTTCAAAAGACCAGGGGCATAAGTAAAATCACCTATTCTCGTTCGATAAAAAAATTCACCTCTATTAGAAACGACACCATCTCGTCCTACTCCGGTTTTTAACATCACGTTTAAGTTTTTTTCTTCTGGCCTCAGTGTAACAAGGTTAATGGCGCCATTGTAAGCTTCTGATGAATACCGAAAAGAAGCTCCACCTCTCATTATTTCAATGTGATCTATAAACGACAAAGGAATTTCTGATAAATTAATCGCTTCAGCCCCCGCATAGTGAATGGGTCTGCCATCAATCAAAATGAGAGTTTCACCTGGCGTCCCACCTCTTAACTTTAAAAAACTAGGCGTACCAACCGATCCATGACGCTCTATATTGACAAATCCAATATGAGCCAAAACATCAGCGACGGAATATGACGGGCCACGCTCTAGCTCTTCTTTAGAAATAATGGTTATTTGAGATGGGTTTAATTCATTGGCACACAAAACAAAAGGAAGCACCAACAGAAAAGAAAGGAAAAAAGGAGTTTTAATTAGGTTTGACAATGATAACTGATCTGCCGTTTTTAGATATTTTATTATTAGGATCTTTTATTTTTTTGCCATCTACTTCAAATTGATATTGATAAGTTCCCGGAGTCAAATTCACTTGAATTTCCCAAATTTTCCCGTTTTTTTTCATTGGTTCTTTAAACCACTTATTAAAATCACCGATAATAAAAACTTCTTTGGCAAGTGGTTTGAAAAATTTAAATAAAATATTTCTGGCATCAGACTTAACAATTGGCGTATGAGAATCTGGCAATGCCTGCACAGTCGCAGGTGAAGGTACAGCTAATGCGGGAACTGGAATTGTTTGGGATTGAACCACGGCAACTTCTTTTACAGCCATTTGAACTGAATTTTTCAAATTAATTCTATTTACAACAAAAGCTCCACTTCCAAGAGAAAGGAAAAGCGAAAAAAACATCATCATGGCCCAATATTTCTTTTTCATAAGGGCATGATGGGTGGTTTTTTATCACCCATGGCAACTTTAGCTTGGGCCATTTCTTTTTCTAAAACAATCACATGCTCAGCCAGCTTAATTTGTTTTTGATTTCTATCTTCAATATCTTCTTCGACCGCCGCCAAACGTTTATTTAACGACTTTATTTGATTGAAAGCGATTTCAATTTGACTATGAATTTCCCCCATACCTGGAGGCATAACAATAGTTTTATCTTGAAAAGATTCTTTATCGGCCACTTCTATTTTTTCAATTTGAGGGAGTGCTTCTTCTTTTACAACTGGCGCTTGAACCAAAGGCGAAACTGGTTCAACAGGTATTTTAAAGTGTGAATCAACAGAAGGTGTTTTAAAATACTTCCAAGCTGAAATAAGAAAAAGAATGGGGCCAAATATGAGAAGTATAATCCCACTCAAAAGAAGGGGATCAGACATAATCATATCTATATTAATTAATGAGAAAAGTTCATTCATATTTTATTTTTAAAAGCGGGTGATGGGAATCGAACCCACATCTAAAGCTTGGGAAGCTTTCATTCTACCACTGAACTACACCCGCGAAAGTACACTGGTATTATAACAACAAATTTAAACGAACTCTAAAATATCATTTAAAGAGTGAATAACGTTAGTAGATTTTTCTTTTTTCTTCTTTCGATCAATTAACAAAAACTTAATTCCGACCTGTTCAGCCCCCCGATCTTCATGATCATCATCTCCTACATGGATCACCTCATGAGATTTAACGCCTATGGTTTCTAGTGCTCTACTAAAAAAACGTGGATCAGGTTTAGAAACTTCTAAGGCATAGGAAATAAATTGATGATCAAAAAAAACTTCTAATTCCATTTTTCTTAATAAAGAGGGTAACCGCTCGTCCCAATTAGAAGCAACGGCCAAAGAAATTTGTTTTTGTTTAAGCTTATTTAAAGTCTCTCTGACTTCGGGAAATTCGCGCCACCGCTCTTTTTTTGAAAATTCCTCGTATAAATCTTTAAAAAAGGCTTCCTTATTATCAAATTTATAAGGAGAAAATATTTCTTCAACAATAGACCTCCACCACGACTTCTCTAATGTTTGTCGATTTCCTTTTGTTCGAGCCCAAACATCTCGAAACTTTTGATTGAGTATGCCTGCGGAAATCTTAAGGCCGTGAACAGCGGCTACGTCTGCATAGATTTCTCCAACAGAAGGATGGGGTTCAATGAGCGTACCGCCCATATCTAGAAATAAATATTTAATCATGCCTTATTCATTTTTTAGAGTTAGTAAATTTTAGGATGTGAAAGATTTTTCCAATCGCGAAGCAGTTTTATACAAGTTTCATCTTTTTTGCGGACAACATCAACGTTACTTTTTCCCCATTTTTTCATCTTAGTGTTAGAAATGTTCAATTCATTGAACCCTAAGAGAGCGACATCTCGAATGGTTGTCGCGTAAACGATTTTTTTTATTTTTGCCCAATGAATAGCTGAAAAACACATCGGACATGGTTCCGTTGTTGAATAAATAACGCATCCGGTCAGATGAAATGATCTTAATTTGAGGGACGCTTTCCGAATCGCATTCACTTCAGCATGACTGGTTGGGTCACAAGTTGAAAGGACAGTATTCCACCCGAATGAAATAATCTTTCCATTTTTAACGATAACAGCTCCAAAAGGTCCACCACACCCTTTTTTCATACTTCTATTGGCAGTGTCAGCTGCCAAGGATAAATAATTCATGCGAGTTTGGTTAACATATCTAAATATTTAGATGAGTTATTTTTAATAAATTGAAGACCTTCATTTTTATTGCGAATTTTCCCCTCTGATTGAGCCTCAGTAACATCACTCATAATTTGACCAATAACAGGAGAGGGCTTGATATTTAATAATTTCATAATGTCATAACCAGTTATAATTTTAGGTGGAATTATCACTTCTCTTTGGGAATAATATTTTTTGACCATAAGGCAGGTGGCCAATTCATGAGCTGAATTTCTTTTTCTCCTTTGTGCGGGAGACAAATAACTCAAATGGTCTGCGAGCGAAACCAAAAGCATTCCAATTCCATCATCCCCTAAATCCTTGAAAAAACGATGGATGGCCTTATCTGTGATTTCTGAATGGGTTGCCAAATTACCAGGGCGCATATGATTTCTCACCAATTTTGAATACCGATTGGTTTCCTCTTGAGACCAACGAAAGCGATCAGCCATTTTAAGTACCATATCAGCTCCGACATGCTCATGTTCAAAAAAACGAAGTCTCCCATCGATTAATTGAGCGGTTTTGGGTTTCCCAAAATCATGCATAAATATCGCCCATTTTAGATGGGCAAATCGAGGAAACTGCGAAAGGTGTTCATTCAAATGTTCTTTTATTTTTTTTGCCGCTTTAGGAAACCAGCTTGATATTTTCGTAAATAATTCTTCTAAAAGTTTAAGACTATCTAATGTATGCTTTAAAACCCCTTGATTCCCATAATAAGAATGACCACAAGCTCTTAACCTGTTGGCTTCAGGCCAAATAACAGATAATAAACCGGTTTTTTCTAATAAAACAAATAATGAATAACTTTTCTCTGTAGAAAACATCTTCAAGAATTCTTCTCTAACTCTTTCAGGAGAAGACTTTTTAATAAGCTTCTTATCCTTTGAAATACGATTTAAAGTCAATGCGTCAATTTGAAAACCCAACTCACCAGCAAAGCGAAACGCTCTCAATAGGCGAAGAGGGTCCTCGACATAAATATTCGAAGATATCTGACGAATAATTTTTTTCTGAAGGTCTTTTAAACCTGAGTGGCGATCAACAATAAATTCTTTCCAACGAGAGGAAGTCCATTTTGACAAAGGGACACTTAATGCATTTATCGAAAAATCACGTCGATCTAAATCTGCTTCAAAATTTTTCCCTTGTGCCTGTGAAATGTCAATTTGAAACCCATCAACGGTAATTCGAATTACTTTCCGGTCACTATCTAAAACAAATCCATGTCCGCCTACTTTTTTAGCTAATTTCTCATAAAAATTGAGGGGGTTAGATTTAAGCACCAAGTCGATATCAAAGGTTTCTTTTTTGATATAGCGATCACGAACCGCTCCTCCAACAACAAAAACCAATTCTTTTTCAAAGGTGGTTTGTAAAATATGAATAATTTTTTTCATCGATTACGGAGGTCTTTCTTTAGGATTTTTTGAAGGGCATTTTTGGGCATCTCATCTAAAAGAATGATTTCTTTGGGTCTTTTATAGGGAGCTAAATGGTCTCTGCACAGAGTCATAATATAAGATTTATCTATGGCCATATTTTCTTTCGCAGTAACAAAAGCTCGGATTGTTTCATCGCCAGTTTCTTTATCCATTTTTCCTACTACCGCGACTTCCTTAACTGCATCATATTTAGATATCACGTTTTCAATGTCTTGAGGATAGACATTTAATCCCTTAATAATAATGAGGTCTTTTTTCCTATCCACGATTTGAAGATAACCTTCATCATCCAATTTTCCCATGTCACCTGTTTTAAGCCATCCATCACTGGTTAACACTTCCGCGGTTTCTTCAGGGCGGTTAAAGTACCCCTTCATGACATTTTCACCTTTAACCCAAATTTCTCCAACCTCGCCCAGAGGCAATGTTTTTCCCTCATCAGTACGAATATCAACCAAAACCCCCGGAATGGGTTTTCCCACCGTTCCAATTTTTCGTTTTGAAAAAGGATTTAATGAAACCACAGGTGATGCTTCAGTTAAACCATAACCTTCTAAAAGTTTAACTCCAAATTTCTTTTCAAAACTTTCATGAATACCTTGAGGCATGGGGGCAGCACCGGAAATACATATCTTCACCGGACTCAAAAAACGTAAAACGATTGCCTTAAACCCATCAATTTTATTAGTCAAAGCAGAAAAAATTTGAGGGATTGCTAAGAAACAGGTAACTTTATACTTCCAAATCATTTTGATGACCGGATCAAATGGTAATAACGACTCAACAATAACCACTTGTGCTCCCAGTTTGAGAGGTAACATCATACAAGTGGTCCATGAAAAAGAATGGAATAACGGTAACAAACATAAAAACCGATCTTTTTCTCCAACAGCAATTGCCTTTAATGATTGTTCAACATTAGCAATAAAATTTTTATGGGTTAACATGACTCCTTTTGGCAAACCAGTTGTTCCGGATGTATAAAGAAGCATCATTAAATCATCTTCATGACTTAAATCAGGGCCTTCATAGGGGTCACTTTGCAAAATTTCATTTATATTCAAGAAATCTTTATGAGATCCTTCTCTTAAATAGAAAAACTTAACATGAGAAAGCCCCTTGCAGGCCTCCACAGCGGCAGAATAAAACTCTTTAGCGGTTAGTATGCCAACGGCTTTTGAGTCCTTTATAATGAGAGCAATACGTTCTGCTTTTTCTAAAAAATTAACTGGAACTAAAATCCCTCCAATTTTAGATAACGCCATTGAAAAAATTATAAATTCAGGTGAATTCCTTAAGCAAACGACAAAAGTATCATTCTTTTTAACTCCCAATTTGAGTAAACCATTCGCGCACCGAGAAATTTTATCAGCCAATTCTGAATAAGTTATTTTTTGGTCACGAAAAATAAACGCGATCTGATCGGGATATCGTTTGGCACTATTGTATATGTAGTCAGGCAAAATCATATTGTTGGATAAGCGGCTAAAAGCTCCTTACTATAGGTCTCTTGCGGTGAACTCAAAAGAGATTCAACCGTTCCTTTTTCAATAATTTTTCCATTTTTCATAATAATCATTTCTTCACAACACTGGGCAATGACACCTAAATCATGAGAAACAACAATTAATGTAAATTTCATTTTTTCTCTTAATGAATTTAACAAATTAATTATTTGCGCTTGCACAGATAAATCTAAACTGGAAACAGGCTCATCAGCAATGAGAATTTTTGGTTTTTTAGCTAAAGCCCTGCACAAAGAAAAACGCTGACGTTGCCCCCCTGATAATTGATGAGGGTACCGATATAAGTAGTCCACTGGCAATCCAACAGACGCCATCATGTCTTTCGTCTGTTCAATTATGTTTGCACCATCATCTCCAGAAAAAGCTTCAACCAATTGAGTTCTTAGTAAAAGTTTAGGATTTAAAGAGGCAAATGGGTCTTGAAATACCATTTGAACCCAAGATGATTTTTTTTTATCTGCGAGTCTCGTGTAATCAATATCATTGAAATACACGTCCCCTTTATCAGGTTTTAATAATCCGGCTAATATTTTGGCCAAAGTGGTTTTCCCAGAACCAGACTCTCCTACAATTCCTAAACTTCCCCCCTCTTTAAGAGAAAAATCAATATTTTGAACTGCCCTCACTTCTCCTCGTTTGACCATTAATAAAGGATGAAGAATCGAAAATGTTTTAGAAACTTGATGAACGTTAAGATTCATACAAATGGCACCGGACTTGCGATGTTTTTTGAAAATTAATAGGAACAATAGTTTTGCATTGATTTAATATTTTTTTACAACGAGGATGGAATGAACATCCACTCGGTATTTCATTTAAACCAGGAGCTTGCCCTTCTAAAGATAAAATCCCCCCTCTTTGTTTTTTTAATTGAGGAATACTTGCCAATAACCCTTGTGAATAAGGATGAAGCGGAGTTGAAATAATTTGAGAAGTATTTCCTGTTTCTACAATTTCACCCAAATACATCACAGCCATTTTTTCTGATATGGTTTTTA
>JBJXGI010000039.1:0-12897 GCA_046153645.1 Elusimicrobiota bacterium
AAAAAGGGAAATGTTTTTGCCTGTCAATTTCACCCGGAAAGAAGTGGGTTAAATGGTTTGAAAGTATATGCGAATTTTAAAAATACAATAGCTGAATTAAACTAGCGGAGGATTTATGAGTGGTTCCATTGTTAATGATGCCCAAACTTTAGAAGCGAAGTATGGTCTGCCTAAAGATGTCGTTTTCTGTAAAAAATGTGTGATGTCAAATCAGAGACCTTCATCATCAGTTGAATTTAAGCATGGTAAAGATAGAAAAGTGCGCTCTCTTAATATTGATCAAGAGGGGATTTGTGATGCATGTCATGTCGCGGAAGAAAAAGACAAGATTGATTGGGAAAAAAGAGAAAAAGAACTCGTTAAACTTTTAGATCAATACCGAAGCAAAGACGGTTCTTATGATTGTCTGGTTCCTGGAAGTGGCGGGAAAGATAGTTGCATGCAAGCACACTTACTTAAATATAAATACGGAATGCACCCTTTAACTTGTACGTGGACTCCCATTCTTTATACCGATATTGGTTTGAAAAATTATCGCGCCTGGCTTGAAGTGGGAGGGTTCGATAACGTGACTTTTAAACCAAATGGAAAAGTTCACGCAAAATTAACCAAGCTTTCCATCGAAAATATTATGCATCCTTTTCAAACGTTTATTTTAGGACAAAAAAATTTGGCTCCTAAAATTGCGATGCAGCATAACATTAAGCTCATTTTTTACGGTGAAAACGAAGCTGAGTATGGTAATCCCATTGCCGATAATGCAGTGTCATTGAGAGATAAATCTTTTTTCTCCATGCAAAATTTAGATGAAATTGTATTGGCGGGAGTTCCTATACGTCAATTAATTGATGATCATGGATTTCAATTGAATGACTTATTGTCTTTTCTACCGGCAGACCACAAGGCGCTTAGTAATTCGGGAATCGAAGTCCATTATTTAGGTTATTACGTTAAGTGGACACCGCAAGAGTCTTATTATTATGCCGTTGAACACACCGGTTTTGAAGCCAACCCCGTTCGAACAGAAGGAACATATAGCAAATACAATAGTTTGGATGACAAAATCGATGGTTTCCATTATTACACAACTTTTATTAAGTTCGGTTTGGGGCGAGCCACATATGACGCTTCGCAAGAAATTCGTAATAAACATTTAACTCGTGAAGAAGGTGTGTCTCTTGTTAAAAGATTTGATGGTGAATTTCCTGAAAGATATTATAAAGAAGTCATGGATTATATTGATCTTAAGCCCGAGCGATTTATGGAGTTATGTGATCAGTTTAGATCTCCGCATCTTTGGAAAAAAGAAAATGGCTCATGGAAACTTCGCCACACTGTTTATTAATAAAAAGGTAATACGTGTCACAATATTCTAAAAATATTTCTCGGTATTTTGTTAAGCCCACATCAACAATTCGTGATGTGATGGTGGTTATTGATAAAACTTCCGGGGGAATTGCATTGGTTATTGATGAAAATCAGTTTTTATTGGGAACAGTGACAGATGGCGATGTCCGGCGTGCGATGTTAGCCAATATTTCTTTTGAAGAAACCATTCAGATTATTTTAGATAAAAAGAAAAAAACTATTTATTCTAAGCCTATTACCGGTATTCCCAACCAAGACAAACCCTCCTATCTCAAAATACTTAAAGAACATAATTTGATTCATTTGCCCCTTATAGATGAAAAAAACAGAGTTGTCGATCTTGTGACATTAGACGATCTTACTTCAGAAGTTGGACAGGGGATTCGCGCTGTGGTCATGGCTGGCGGAGCGGGGAAACGATTGCAGCCATTAACATTAGATACGCCAAAACCCATGTTACAGGTGGGGGATAAGCCGCTACTTGAGATTATTCTAGATAGACTAAAACAAGCCGGTGTCAAAAAAGTAAATATTACAACCCACTATTTAAAAGACAAAATAACAGACCATTTCCAATCCGCTATGCCAAAAGATGTTGATTTATCTTTTATTTCAGAAGAAAGTCCTATGGGAACTGCAGGGGCGCTTCGGTTTATTGAAGCGTCTGATGAAACTATTTTAGTGATGAACGGTGACATCCTTACGGATTTAGATTTTCGTGTCATGTTAAATTATCATCGTGAAAGTAAAGCTGATTTAACTATTGCTGTTCGTCAATATGATTTTAAGGTTCCCTATGGTGTTGTTGAATGCGACGGTCATAGTGTTAAGAGTATTTCAGAAAAGCCGGTTTATAATTTCTTTGTTAATGCGGGAATTTATTTGCTTGAACCACGTGTGCTTAATTTTATTCCAAAAAATAATGAAAAATTTGATATGACAGATTTGATTTCTTGTTTAATTAACAACAAAAAACCGATTGTCAGTTTTCCTATATTGGAGCAATGGATTGATATTGGGCAACCCAATGATTACGCGTTGGCTCAGCAATTGATTGTAGCGATGGAGAAAAAGCAATGAATTATAAAGGCAAAAAAGTTTTTGTCACAGGAGCAGGAGGGTTTATTGGAAGCCATCTGACTGAGAAATTAGTTGAGGCAGGGGCTCAAGTTAAAGCTTTGGTCCATTACCGCTCTGATGGAAGTGAGGGTTGGTTGGCAAGGTCTCCCTTCCGATTGGAAATGGAAGTTTTTAAGGGGGATATTCGTGATTCTGAATCTATGGCCAAATATATTAAAAATGTAGATGTTGTATTTCATTTGGCCGCTCTTATTGGAATTCCTTACTCATATGAAGCTCCTGAGTCATATGTTTCAACCAATGTCACAGGAACATTAAATATTTTACAAGCTGTTCGCCGTAATGAAGGGACCCGAATGGTTCATACATCAACCAGTGAAGTTTATGGAACCGCACTTTATGTTCCTATTGATGAAAAACATCCTCTTCAAGGGCAATCTCCTTATTCCGCTACCAAAATTGCGGCTGATAAGTTAGCTGAATCTTTTTATCTTTCATTTAACACGCCGGTTGTCACTATTCGTCCTTTTAATACTTTTGGGCCACGTCAATCTATGCGGGCTGTTATTCCAACTATTATTAATCAAGTGTTGAAAGGAAAAGAGATCACTCTCGGTAATTTAACCCCAACAAGAGATTTGAATTACGTGGGAAACACAGTTGAAGGTTTCATGCGAGCTGGTTTAAACTCTCAGGTTATTGGAAAAACAATAAATTTAGGATCAGATAGAGAAATTTCTATTGGTGATTTAGCAAAACTCATAGCTAAACAAATGAATCTTTCATTGGTTATAAAAAAAGATCTTAAACGAATTCGACCTGTTAAAAGTGAAGTAGAACGCTTGTGGGCTTCTAATAAATTAGCAAAGAAATTATTGAAATGGGCCCCGCAGACTTCTTTAGAAGATGGATTGTTCAAAACCATTCAATGGATGGACGAAAATCAACAATATTATAAAGCCAATGTTTATGCTGTATAAAAATGAACGATAAAAAAAATAAACATATCCCCTTAAGTGTTCCATTTTTGGTTGGTGATGAATCGGAAAGAGTAAAAGAGTGTTTTGATACCGGCTGGGTTTCCACTGTTGGTCCACAGGTGACTCAATTCGAAAATGAATTTTCAAAGCTTGTGAACTCTCCTTTTTCCGTGGCGATGTCGAGTGGGACAGCAGCATTGCATGTGGCGCTAAGAGCAGTGAATGTTCAATCCGGTGATTTGGTCCTTGTTTCAAATTTAACTTTTGTGGCTCCTGCTTTTGCCATTAAGTACTGTGGGGCAGATCCTATTTTTATTGACGCCAACAAAAAAGATTGGCAAATGGACGTTTCAGAGTTAAAGAACTTTTTAAAAATGGAATGCGAATTAAAAGCCAAAAGTTGTGTTCATAAAAAAACTGGGCGAACCATTCGCGCTCTTATTCCTGTTCATATTTTAGGTCTGGCCTGTGATATAGAATCAATTGTTGAAGTTGCCCATGAATTTCATTTGGCTGTAGTTGAAGATACCGCTGAAGGATTGGGTGTCAAAGTAAATGGGAAAATGTTGGGCACTTTTGGTGATATTGGGATATATAGCTTTAATGGAAATAAAATAATAACGGCGGGTGGAGGGGGAATGTTGGTTACTTCAGACTCTGTCAAAGCTAAAAAAGCTCGTTATTTATCAACTCAAGCCAAAGATGATGAAATTGAATATGTCCATAACGATTTAGGTTACAACTATCGTCTTAATAGTTTACAGGCGGCTTTGGGTCGCGCTCAATTATCTCATTTAGAAAAATTTATTGAAAAAAAAAGGAAGATTTCGAGAAAATACACTGAAAAGTTAAAAGTACAGCCATCGATTGGTTTAATGCCACAACAAGATAACGTTTCCACAACAGATTGGCTTTATACCGTTTTATTGCCAGATTCAATTACATTAGATCAACGAAAAAAACTTATTTTAGATATGCGAGCCCAAGGGGTTGAGTCTCGCCCTTTATGGCATCCTCTATATTCTTTGCCTGTTTTTAAGTCACCATTTTCTTCTCGAATGCCTGTTTCTGATGAACTTTATAGACGGGCTGTTAGTTTGCCTTCAAGTATAGGGTTAAGTAATGAAGATCAAGATATTGTCATCAATGTTTTTCTTAACTGTTTAAATTCGCTCTAAATGAAGTAATGAAAGAAATAAACCTATTTATAGAAAAGCTTAATATACGCGTTTTTTTATTTAAGTTAATTCCTTTTCTTGTAAAAAATAATAAAAATAAAATTCAGATATTCGTTATTGATTTTAATCGTGTGGCTTGGAAAGGATTAACTTTCTTAGAACTTTTTTTTGATTTTAAAAAATCAATATTTAACTTTAAGTTAATCGACGTGAAAGATGAAAACAATCTTTTATTGAGGCTCAGAATTGCATTTAAAGATATTTTTGATCTTCAGGAGCGTATTGTATCTCAGCCAATATATCAAACCTTTTTACAGTCAACGCCATCTCATCTTCGATTGTTTGATTACCTAAAAAAAACCTTCGCTAATATTTCAATTATTTTTCCCGATACTATTGGACGGGATATGTTTTTAATTCAACTTGCTCTCTGGAAAAATAAACAAATAAATGCGTCGGCAAAATGCGTGCTAATTCTCGGTTTGAATTCTTGGTCTGAGCCTTTGAAACGGTATGCTAATGAAAATCAAGTGGAGATTTGCATCATTAAACCGTTCTTGCCTTTCCCATTGGTTCCTTATTTTATATCCGATATTCTGGTCGGGGTTATGGGATTATTAAAGAATCGAAAAGACTCTTTTAAAGATTTTCCTTATTTTTTTCAAGCATTAAAATCGCTCTTTATTAGAAATAATATTTCACCAGAAACTATTCCCAAAGTCGGAATTGAGTATTATGGGCACCTAAATCCGAATCGGTTAGAGTTATATTCTGACGTTTCTTCGTGGCAGTTTTCTAGGTCTTTTAAAAATCACACGAAGTTATTTTTTGGACTTCCGCATTCTCCCTATGATGAAAATAAGAAATATGAAATGGACTCTGTTAATTTGAAGGCTGTTGTATTAAGAATTGATTCCAGTAAGTTATTAGATGTTCCTGTCTATAATTTACGTCAATATATCCCGCGACTTCAATTTTCATTTAAAAATCTTTTTTCGAATGAATGGCAAGATTTAAAAAATAAAGAGAAAACCTATTTTAAAGCTTTTCAATCATGGAAAAAGATTTTTAAAGATCAAGGAATCAAAATTTATTTAACCTGGTATAAATATGATCAATCGCATATAGCTATTGCCGATGCCATTCATGTTAATGATGGAATTTGCGCTCTATATCAAAGAGCCTATGATGCGGTTGCCTCTACTGAAATGACGATTTTTTCAGATGTTTTTTTTGGTTTTTCTAAAAATTCCGCACTACTCGAAGCCAATTGTGGTTCCAATATAACTAAATATATCGTTACGGGATATTTAGGTGATCATCGTTTTGAGCTTTTAAAACCAATGGCTCAAGATATTCGATCTAAGTTGGTTAAAAACGGGGCCAAAAAAATATTTTGTTTTTTTGATGAAGGTTCCGCCAATGATTCTCGTTGGCATACGGGGCATGAATTACAAAGAGATGGTTATGAATTTTGTCTTAATCTCATTTTTGATAATCCTGAATTTGGCGTTATTTTTAAACCTAAAATTCCCAAATCTTTAAGAGCCCGATTAGGGTCTGTTGCTGAATTATTAAAAAAAGCTGAGGAAACAGGCCGATGTATTGTTTTGGGAGTGGGAGAGCTTTCCAACTCTTATCCGCCAGCTTTAGCTGCGTTGGCATCGGATTTTGTGATTCATAGTTGTGTTGCAGCGACCACAGCCGGCTTAGAGGCGGCGTTGGCTGGAAAGCCAACTATTTTAATTGACCGCGAAGGTTGGTCTATTAGTCCGATGTATAGACTTGGTGTTGGGAAGGTTGTTTTCACCGAATGGAAAAGTGTATTAAAGGGCATTCAAAATTTTTATAAAGGTGATAAAGAGTTTGGTAATTGGGATAAATTTATTGCCGAGTTTGATCCCTTTCGGGATGGTAAGGCGTCTTATCGAATGGCAGAATTTCTAGATAATGTTTATGATCAGTTTAAAGCCGGTTTTTCAAAAGATGAAAGTTTGTCTTTTGCCGCCCAAAAATATGGTGAAAAATGGGGTTTTGAAAATGTCTTGAAAATTGAAAATGGAAAAGCTATTTCAATGAAAGAGCTGGATTTGGTCCAATCTAAAAAATGAGATTGGAAAAATCTAGCACATGGCCAGCGAATTACTGGAAAATTTCTGAAGTTATATTTGAAATTTCTAAAAAGTTTAGATCACGCTATTTACTTTCCACTTCATTTCTACACCCGAGACATTCTATTCCCGTAGAACATCTTGAAATTCTTGCCTTTTTAAAAGACCCTCATAAAAAAATAATTTCTAACTTCTCGTTTATTAAAGCATTGCTAGTACTAATTCTCAATTCGATGTTGGATTTTATTTTCGTCATTTTTTTGAAGATTCGTTTCTGGCGCAGTTTTTGTCAATGCAGTCAAACTTATCAAGTGATTGTTAAAACTTGGGTTCCTCATCCTGATAGTTTGAAGTCAGAATCTGATTTTTATTTTGGGAATTTTCTAAATAACTTAAATCTAAATAAAAAAAAATCTGTTTTCTTGGCTGGTGATGCTCGCCCTAACCCCCCAACTTTAAAGGGAATTTTTAACTATTTTTCTCGCAATTGGGAATTTATTTTAGAGTCTTCTGATCTGAGATTTAAAAAGTATATTCCAGAAAAACTACTGGTTCCCGTGTGGGCGCCCATCGTTGATGTTTTTGGATTAATGTTTGCTGGCATTAAATTTTTTTGTTTGTCTATTTTGGATAAAGACCCGTTAATGAAGATAATCTTAAAGCAGTTGTCTCTTTCCTGTCTTAAGGTTTCTACTTTTCGTAATGCGCAATATTTTTGGATTGGAATGAATGTTTCAAAGAAGTTTAAAGTTTCTTCATTGGTAACACTGTTTGAAGGTCAACCTTGGGAAAAGATTATTTGGTTGGGAGCAAAAAGTGAAAATTCTCATCTCATGATTTCTGGTTACCAACATACAGTTGTCATGTCGCATGCTTTCGCGCTCTTAAAGCCCATTGAAAACGCTTGGTTTGTCAGTGTCCCAGACTTGGTTATGTGCACGGGGCCATCTACTGTTTTATCTATGCAAGATGGCTTTAACTTACAGAAAGTTAAATTTATTTCATATGGAACTCATCGGAGAGGAAAAGAAAAAGATGCCTTAGTTTTTCCTCGGCCTCAAGCAGAAGTTGTTTTGGTTTTGCCAGAGGGAATTTTATCTGAGGCCATAGAATTGTTTAATCTTTCGATAAGTTTGGCTAAAAAAAATCCCAATTTAAGGTTTATTTTTCGGTGTCATCCTGTTCTTCCTTTCGATAAAGTTCAGCCATTTTTAACGCAGAGAATTTCTGATATCTCTCAAATTGAATTATCCAAAACACCTGTTATCAAAGATGATTTTTTAAGAGCTTCATTGTTGCTTTATAGGGGTTCTTCTTCAGCACTCTATTCAGTGCTTTATGGGTTAAAACCCATTTGTACTATTCACAAGGGTGAGCCAAATATTGATCCCATGTCGTCGCTTCGGGTGTGGAGAGAATATGCGTCAAATGAATCTGAAGTTTTAAAAATTATCGAAAATTTTAAGAATTCCAATTCTCTGGAATTAAATCACAACTGGCAAGAGGCGGCGCAATTTGTGGATAATTATTTTTGTCCCGTCTCAGATGAATCCTTTAAAAAAGTTTTTGATAATTTGATATGATTTTGAAGGGTTTTCGTTCTTAGGAGAACAATTGAACTGTTTAATTTTTGGTTATGGTTATATGGGAAAAATTCGTCAGGGTGTTTTAGCTCAACACTCGGATGTTAATTTGGTTGATGTTTACGACCCCTCTGTAGATCCTGTTAAATCTAAGTTAAATTCAAACCTTCTTCCTGCTGACCTTCCCATTAATTGGGATAAATATGATGCTGTTTTTGTTTGTACTCCGAATAATGTAACCGCCAATCTCGCTGTTCAAGCTTTAAAAAATAAAAAACATGTTTTCTGTGAAAAACCTCCGGGACGAAATTGGGAGGATTTTTGTCAAATTTATGAGGCTGCATTGGAAAATGTGGGGAAAAGAATTGTTTTTGGGTTCAACCACCGTTTACACCCCTCTATTCAAGTCGCTCGTTCCATGATTGGGGAAGGGGGGTTGGGAAAAATTATTTATATGAAAGGAACCTACGGAAAATCTGGCGGAAATAAATATCGCGAAAGCTGGAGAAACAAAAAAGATGTTGCTGGTGGGGGAATCTTATTAGATCAAGGTATCCATATGTTAGATATTTTTTTATCGATTTTAGGACCTTGTGATGTTCAAGATGCAATTTTAAATGATGCTTTTTGGAAATGTGGCGTTGAAGATAATGCGTTTATTCTTTTAAAGTCTCAGAAGGGCGTTCCTGCTTTTTTACATTCTTCCGCGACGTTGTGGAAACATACGTTTAAATTTGAAATTGGATGTGAAAATGGGTATTTGGTTGCCAGTGGCCTCCTTTCTAAAACGGGAAGTTACGGCAGAGAGCAATTGATCATCGGTAAACGCCAATTTGAAGATGAGGCCTTTGCACTTGGAAATCCAAGAGAAGAAATTATTCATTTCGACCGTGATGAATCTTGGGATAATGAAGTCAACGAGTTTATCGCAGCGATAAAAGAAAATCGCCCGGCCACCCATGGTACCTTAGATGAAGCAAGGGGCGTTATGCAAATTATTCACGATGTGTATTCAAAGAAGAAAATTTTTGTAAATGGATAATTTATGATTACAACTGAAACAAACTCTGTATTTCCGCTCTCTTCTGTTAAACCTTTAGATAGTCTCACTGAGTATAGGCAGTTCTGCGTTGAAAAGACAAAAGAAGCTTTTAGAAATAAAACAATCGAACGTGTTTCTCCTGTGAATGGGAAACCTCTTTCTTTTTTGGGGGAGATTGATGGTCTCTCCTATGGAATGTGCGAAGAAACTCAAGGCTATTTTTTAACAAAAATGCCTTCAATGGAGCAGTGGCAGAAACTGTTAAATGAAGTCAATCAAAAACGTTTTTCTCCCAAAGGTTTTCATGCTGAAGTTGACTCAACTCGGATGGAGAATGTTTATCGCCCTAAATTAGATTGGGTTCAAAATACACTTCGAATAGTGGGGATATCAAAACCTAAACTTTTAGAAGTGACAGTGTTACCAAGTCGACTTACTTCGCTATTAAAATCATCCGGAGTTTTTTCTGAAGTTATTACGGTTGATGAAACTGATATATCTCAAGGAAAATCTTCTGTGGATCAGGTTGACGTGGCCATTTTATTTGAGTCACTTGATCGTGCTTGGGACCCCATATCTCTAATGAAGTTTGTAAAAAAATCTGTCAAAAAAGGTGGTCTCATATTTGTAACGGGTTTGGTTTCTTCTGGTTATGATATGACAGTTCTTGGAACTAAAAATATGTATCTTTATCCGCCTGATAGAGCCAATTGTTTTTCTCGCCAAGGGATGCAGATTTTCCTAAAAAACAATGAATTTGAACTTATCGAATCGAGCACCCCAGGTGTTTTAGACATTGAGATTGTTTTGGCACATTTAAATCATGGAATTAACGTGCCTTTATCTGCTTTTGACAAAAGTATTTTATTTGGTGATATATCGGTTCGAAGTGATTTTCAGACCTTTTTACAAAAAGCAGGTTTAAGTTCATTTTTACGAATTGTAGGGAGAAATAAATAATGTCGACAGAGTTTATTAATTCATATTTCAAAGAAGTTTCTGAAGTTGCAAGCAATCTTGATAAAGAAACTATAAACAAATTGGTTGAACGATTGGTTAAGCTTCGATCCGAAAAAGGAAGATTGTTTTTGTTGGGTGTTGGAGGGAGCGCTGGTAATTGTGGTCATGCCGTTAACGATTTTAGGAAATTGGCCGGAATTGAGGCCTATGCGCCTACTGATAATGTTTCCGAATTAACAGCTCGAACAAATGATGAAGGTTGGGATACTGTGTTTTCCGGTTGGCTTAAAGTAAGTCAGGCAAATTCTAATGATGCTATTTTGATTTTTTCTGTTGGTGGGGGAAATCGCGAAAAAAATATCAGTCCCAATTTGGTTTCTGCCATTGATGAAGCAAAATCCCGAAATATGACTGTTTTAGGAATTGTTGGAAGAGATGGGGGGTATACAAAACAAAAAGGTGATATTGTTGTTATTGTCCCTACTGTAAACCCTGGTAATGTGACGCCACATTCCGAAGCTTTTCAGGCCGTTATTTGGCATGGTATTGTTTCTGATCCAAGACTTATGATGATTAGCAATAAATGGGAGTCAACAGTTAAATAAAAAGGATTGAAATGAACACCCTAATTAAAAAAATAATATTTCTGCCTCTTGAAGTACTGAGTTCAATTTCGACTTTATATTCTTATTTGATATCAATACTAAAACCAAGCTTTGGAAATTATTGGCTGGATAAACAAGCTGAGAAGAATAAAAGCTTAATAAAAAGTATTTCACACAAGGATGCTTTGGGGAAGTTGGTGGAGCTAAAGATCTATACCCCGAATTGGATTTGCAGGTTTAGGGCAGATACTTTTTCAACAAAAGAGCCTGAAACTTTAAATTGGATAGACAAATATGGTGATGGCGGCACTTTATTCGATATTGGTGCGAATGTAGGACTTTATTCAATCTATTATGCGAAGACTAAACCGGGTAATGTTTATGCGTTTGAACCTTCGGTATTTAATCTGGCGCAGCTGGCCAAAAATATCCATATAAATGGAACACAAAACAAAATTCAAATAATAACTAACCCACTCACTCAAGAAAATCAGTTTGCTGACTTTAACCTCTCTACCATCGATGAGGGAGGGGCATTGTCTGCGTTTGGGGTTGGATACGGGCAAGATGGTAATGCATTAGCGAAAAAATTTTCTTATAAAACATTGGGGTTATCTCTTGATTTTTTAATGAAAAATAATATTTTACCTGAACAACCTTCAATGATTAAAATGGATGTTGATGGAATAGAGCATTTAATAATCGAAGGCGCAAAAGAAACGCTAAAAAATAAAAAATGTAAGACCATCCTGATAGAAGTAAATGATAGGTTTAAAGAACAGGCTCATCAAATAACAAAAATTTTATCCGAGTGTGGATTTGTATTAGATGAAAAAATACAGTCAGACATTATTGCCGATTCAGGAGCGTTTTCTGGAATGTTTAATCAGATTTGGATTAAAAAATAAAATGATAGGCTGAATATAGGGGCTATTTAATTTTAATTGAAATAAAATAACAATAGGTCTATCAGTTTTAATTTCAAAAAAATAATTTTGAGAACTTTTCGAGAGAGATCTAGATAGTTATTTGTTCGTAAATTTTATTATAAAAAGGAAATATATATGAAATCGTTAACAGGAATATTTTTAGACACTGGAAAAATAAATGACATCGAAAAATATCATTCAATGGGGATTATTCGTGGGGTTACAACAAACCCAACAATCATGGTCAAAGATGGGGTCACTGGTGGCTGGAAAGGGATTGAACAACGGTCCAAAGAAATTGCGAAATTAATAGATCCGCTTCCGCTTTCAGTGGAGGTGTTATCAAATGAGCCCAAAGAAATGATTCGCCAAGCGCAAGAATTTACGTCTTGGGCAAAAAATATAAATGTAAAGATCACAATTCATGGCCCCAAGGGTGAGCTTGAAAATGTTCGAGTCATCCATGAATTAGAAACAAAATTGAACATCAGAGTGAATGTGACTGCCATGATGAGCGCTCAGCAGTGTTTATTGGCTTCTCAAGCAGGGGCGACCTATGTTTCTATCTTTGGTGGACGAGTTAACAATATGGGTTATGATTCTCGTCAAGAAGTGGCTCGTCTGCGTCAGTTGTTAGATGCTTTTAATTCTCCAGCCAAGATTATTGTTGGTTCGACAAGAGAAGTCTTGAATATCATTGAATGGTTTGAAGCGGGAGCTGATATTGTGACTGCTGTGCCATCTCTCATCGAAGGAATGTTGGTTCATCCTTATTCAAAAGAAACAGTTCAGATGTTTTTAGAAGACGCCAAGAAATTAGAAGCGAGCAAATAGTGCCAAGCTCTATTCAACCACTCAAAAACAGAGACATTGCTTTTGGAGGATGGACTTCGCTTGGGCATTCTTCCATTACGGAAATGTTAAGCAAGTCTGGAGTTGGTTTTATAGGAATTGATTTAGAACATAGCACGATCAGCTTGGAACAATCTCAAAGTATCATTGCAACTGCTCAAGCGGCTGGACTTGTTTGTTACCCGAGAGTTTCGTCCCATAATTATGAA
>JBJXGI010000049.1:0-32241 GCA_046153645.1 Elusimicrobiota bacterium
CCCGGCAGGCGCATTTACAAAAACCACTTCACCTGTTTTAATGGTGAAAACTTTCCGGTTACCATTACTTTCAAGACCACTCACAATAAGACCTGTAGCACGAGGATCCAATTCCACGAAAAAGCCATTTTCATAGCTTAAATTTGAAGTATTTAATACTTTGGTTCCCAAATTAACTTTTACACCATTAATCACTGCTTCTTGTGTCACTCGAATAAAGCCCATTTGAGTAATGCCAGGAATAAAAATTTGAACGTGATTTATGTTTTGGGTTCCGATCGGACGAGCCGCATAGAGCTGATCGTTACGGATAATTATAATGGGGTTCCCATCGGGGCCAATTTCTCCGGTTTCTTCACCTGCTGGAGAAAGTTGCGCCACAGGATTAAAATTTTGAAGACCTGTTAAAGTAGCGTCAAATAAAACAATTCCAGAGGTCAAATCAAATTCTTTTACTGAACCATCTTTATTTAAAAGTTGAACTGTCATGGAGACTGCTTCAGGGTGAACATTCATTTTAATTCCAGATTTGTAATCAGGAATACTTTCAACATCAATAAGATCAGTTGTGACCAGGCGACCATCAGCTAACTTTTGAGTGATGCGAATAAGCGCATTTTCTGTCGGAAGTGCTGGGATTTGGACACGCGCTTTATTGGGTTGCCCAATCACATTGGGGATATTGGCAAATAATGTATGCCGCACAGAAGGCGCATTGGGCCCAACTTCAATTTTTGCCGGGTTTAATTGAGTGGCCACATATAACGGCGAACCAACACTCACGGTATCAAAAAAATCAACCCAGCCAGTGGGAGTGGCAAAAGGAATGCCTCTCCCATTTAAATCTTCTAACCCAACCAAAACACCTGTGATACCCGGGTCAAATTGAACAGGAATTCCTTGAACAAAGGTATCGGTATTGGCAGAAATTAAATTGGTCGCCTCAATGCTTCCATCGGCCCTCACCACAAAAACCCGGAGCTGTCTATTAGACGCATTAGGAATTTGGGGAAGTTGAACTCGCATCACCCCACCTTGCACAGCCAGTTCAACAGGAACAGAGGCATATAACAAATCTTGACGTTCTACTTCTTCATTATCAATAACAACCTTAGCAGGCCCAAAAGGAGAGCTGCGCATGTTTTCTGTTTCACTTGGTGAGAGTGGTTTAAACGTGGCCCAACCGGTAGCAGGAGTAAAGTTAATGGGATTGCCATCTTTATCTACTTGGGACACCGCCACTGTTTTTGTGTCAAGGAGAAGGGAAACTTTGAGGATTCCCCCCACAATATCTCTGCTTGGAATGAGGCGGGTTCCAATGACTGTATCATCTTGAGATCTTTCAATGACACGAACATAAGTGGCTTGATTTGAAAAATCAGCTTCAATTTGAACCCCAGTTCCTAACCCCTGCGCCTCTGGACGAATAGCAAAAAGTGTGTCTAACCGTGTTTCTGACAGGGGAGTTAAAAGGCGTGCAGGCGTATCCAGCGGAGTTAAATTGCCTAACTTTATAGAGTCCACATTAATAGGAAGGTTATTGCCCAAATCATCTACTCGCACTAAATTTCCTGAAGCGTCTTTTGTATAAATGATCACTCCCGCTAAATCAGCGTCGTCTCGTTTTAATATATAACCATCCAGATAATTTTTTTCAGACAAAAGTTCAGTGACAGATAAAACAACAGCTTTTCCATCTTCACCACGTTTAATGCGAAGCACGCGCGCGAAATATTCTTTTCCATCATTCAGAAAAGGGATTTGCACCTTCATGCCATCTTCATCGGGAGAACCTCGGGGTAAGATTTGGCGAATAGGGAAACCGTCTTTCCCTTTCAAATCAATTCCCAAACCGTTGACGGCAATCACGTTGGCATCAGGCGATGGTTCCGTTTTTGGGATTAGTTCAATAAATGGATTGGGAAATACTTTAGAAACAATGCTTCCATCAGGATTAATGGTAAAGGCTGAAAATTGGATCCCGTGAGCGTCAACACCTTCAGGCACAGCTAAAGTGGCTTTTGGGTTATTAAAAAATGAAACGGGCATAACCTCAACAAAACTTTGAGCGGAAGCAGGGTTACCAATGAAACTTTCTCCGCCCTCATTTATTGTTACCGCAATTCGATCATTAGGACCAAACCCAGCTGTGTTAAAAATATTAACTTCAAAAGCACCAGTTTGTTCATTGGGAACACCCGGGAGATTATCTGAGGCGTTTCCAACTAAGGTGGTAAAGTCAGGCACTCCATTTATTGCGGTTGGGTTCGCGGAAAAAGGTTTCCCATCCGCAGCCAAACGATTTTCTAATTCAATATTTTGTCCCAATGAAGGTTTTGAAGCCTCTTTTTTGTCTTCAAAAAAACCGACCACCTTATCTTGAACAGTATCCGCAAAATCAATCACACGACCCCAGAGACGATCAAAAAATGGTAGTGGTGCTGTTGGCTCTTTCGTTTTTCCAGCAGGCGAATTCTCTTCTTTTGGACTAACGTCAACACCAGAATTGGTTACTAATGCATTCAAATCATAGGGTTTTTCTTTTTCTGGTGTTCGATATGTACCTTGCTCAACCAAGCTTTTAGAAAAATTAACAACAATAGGCGAAGGATCCTGAAGATCTATAGGCGCGAGTGCGGATGAGTCATCATCTCCCAAACTCCTCAACCAATGTGCCACCGGATCAACAGTATTCGACTCTATTTTCTGTGGAGAACGAACATCAATCGCCCATCCAGTCAAATCTAGATCGTCCGAAGACTTAGAATCCACATCTATTGGTTGAAAATTGTCATCTCCGGAAGCCTTAGTTGGAGATCCAAGCTCTGGAGTGGTAGATTCCCGACCCGCTTGCTGGCCGACGGGCAGGCTAACACTTTCAGGGATGACGGGCTGTGCAATTTGATCTGGCAGACCATCTTTATTTGCCTCCGTTACGAGAATTCTGGAACTCTTATCAAGCTGCATTCTGGATTCGACGTTTTTTGGAGCAACCTTTACCTGCGGCCCATCATTCTTGCCTAAGCCGTCATCCCGGCGAAGGCCGGGATCCAGGTCTTGCACCATATTTTGAAGAGGGTTTAAAGCCTGGATTCCCGCCTGCACGGGAATGACGGCCTGCGTACCCTTTGATGAGGGATTTGTGACGGATACAGCGGGAGTGCCGGCTGCCTTCGCTCCAAACATAGGGTTATAATCATAAGGACGAAGAAGTCCTTTAAGAAAATCTTCTTGAGACACATTTTGAGAATTTGTTTTACGAGCAATTGACTTAACGAGGAAATATATAGCAATAACCAATAGAACTGCATAAAAAGCGATAGCCTCGGGCCGCAATAAAGCTCTAACAACTTTTTCAGAAGATCCTATTATTGATGCCTGAAGTTGATTATCTTCAAGGAGAACATAGAGCATTGATAAAAACGCAACCAGTGCAAAACGACCAGTCAACATTTGCATTACTTTTCTAAAACCGCGGCCGAGATAGTTTCCTAAGGTGTAATTGGTACGCGTTGTTTGGTCAATCGCAAGTCGATAGGTTTTCCCTCTAAAAGGAATGGTTAATAATACTCCTGCTAAAACTGCTAATGATGTAACGACGGCGGCGATATTGCCTGTTTGAGTGGTGAGAGTCACCGGGATTGTTTCTTGCCCAACAGCCATGCTTGGAATAGCGGCGAGTAAAGCTAAAAAACCATATTGCGTGGAAGCGGCGGCATCCGAACCACCGGGCAATTGCTTCTCAGGAATAACAAAAAGTCTTTCTCCAGAAAAAATTTCTTCGAGGGGCGTTTTATCGCGGTCAAAAACACTTAAATAGTCACTTCCTGCCAAGTCGTCAATCTTCGTTAATCGCGGTGAAACAACCAAATAAGGAATTTTCTTTTGTTTGAGTAAAAACATGATGTCTCTGGAATGGAAACCACCGGTTAAAATAACACGAGGGCGATTTGTTTTTACTTGTAGAACGTTTTTCAACATTTCTTGGCTTCGAATATCGGCCGATCGGTAAAAATCTTCGAAAGAGTTGAGGGTCTCAATTAAGACATTCGGGGATGAAGAATCTTTCATTTCCTGGTAAAGTTTCCACTCTTCCGGAGTTAATTCAAATTCAATTAATTTTTCTGCTAATCGAAGATATTCTGAGGTTTGGGCTATTTTTTTATCATTGGCGTCGCGGGAAAGCGTTTGTATGAGCTGGCGTTCTGTTTTTTCAACACTTTGGAATAAAGAATCAACTTTAATTCCATCAGACAGAAATACGTACCGAATATAATTATCAAAATGTTTAAACTGCGTTAAATGAATGGCTTTTTTATCACATAAATCTTTTAAATACCGGTAATAAGCGCCAAAACCCATTTGACCTGATTGGTAAGCCACACTGCCCTTGAGCAACTCTTCTAATTCTGTTTTAGATAATTTCCCGGCCAAGGCATTAACAACGGTGGCTCGCTCCTGCTCAATACGGCGAAAATCAAGCGATTTTTCCATTTGATACGCTTGCAAAAATTGCTCGATATGAAGATCCATGTTGTTATCAAGCTGGCTTAATTTTTCAAGGTATTGGGCAAACCCCATTTTCCCTTCATGATAATGGTCGCGAAAATTTTCAAGCTTTTTCACGCCATCTGAAAGCTGGTTATTTTTAATGCTTTGGAATTCTTTTTTAAATTGAGAAAGCTTTTCTTTCGTGAAAGATTTGTTTTTTTGGCTTTTTTGGTAAGCCTCCACATTATTTCTGTAATGTTCAGCGTGATCTATACCTATAATAGGAGGAACAGGATTATTTGAAATACCGACAAAAGAAGCCGCTCCCATCAATTTTTCTTTGACAAAAGATTCAGCCAATTCTCTTTTCAAGTTTTGATCCACCGCAACTTGATAAGGCGTAAAATCAAATTTTTTCCATGCCCCTTCAACCCCAAAAACACCCAATTGATTGTTTTTCATCAGTGACTCAATAACAGCAATCTCATTAAACTGAGCTTCCGAATTTAAATGGACATCTTGAATGAGAACAACTGGGATGGTATTTGCGGCACTCTCTTTTGGCCAGTAAATATCTCGAACTTGGGCTTTATGGAGAGGAACAGCTTTCATTAAATTGGTTAAAGGAGAAGGCACATTAATATTTTCAAAAGAGGTGAGGTTTTTACCGATTGTCTGACTGATCACTTCGGTTCGAGGAAGTTGTGGTATGAAAGAAGAAGACTGCCCCGGGAGTTGCGCTAACTGCTGTTGGGTTCCTTTCTTCCGATCTTCCCAAATATTGGCTTCAGCCAAAGACCCCAACGCCACTTGAGTGGAGAAATAAATGATACTCACAAAAAGACTCGTGAGCCCCTTAAGATTTTTTGTTTTTAAGTTCATGTTTAAGTTTATCCATGAATTCATAACAAAAGGGTATGAAGTTCGCATTAAGATTGCCTTAACTTTTGGTAAATTTGTCGTAACATTTTTCGATCAGATTTTTGTGTTCCAGTGCCCTTTTTATGATGTTCATGAAGATTCCTACCAAACTTACGACGGGAAAGCAGTAACTGCAAGAGATATATTGGGGTTTCTAAAGGTTCATAACAGGTTTCAACCGAATTCAGGCTGTCTTTTCAAAGCGTTTTAGGTTTTTAATACAAATAAAGAGTTTAAAACAACCCCTCACCCTAACCCTCTCCCCGAGGGAGAGGGGAGATTTTTTCTAAAAAGAAGTGAGCACTGTTTTTCCCAAAGAAGGATCAACCTCTTTTCCCCTCGCCCGATTGCGGGAGAGGGGACATTTTTTTCAAAAGAAGTGAGTACTGTTTTTCCCAAAGAAGAATCAATCTCTTTTCCCCTCGCCCGCTTGCGGGAGAGGGTTAGGGTGAGGGCCAGGCACCCCCATTCTCATTTTCTCCAAAACCGCTTCTATTTGACTCAAAACCTCATTATTCCAAAATCGAATTACTGTTAAACCTTGCGTATTAAGATAACGGGAACGAATTTCATCATAAAAACGACTCTCATCATGATGTCCGCCATCCACTTCTATAACCAACTTCAATTCATAACAATAAAAATCAACTATATAAGGGCCAAGGGGCACTTGCCTTTTAAACTTATATCCAAAAAATCTTCTGCTTCGGAGTTGGTACCAGAGAACGGATTCTGCTTTTGTTTGATCTTTGCGAAGTTGCCGAGCGAAATGAATATCCAAAGTTTGCCTTCCTTTGGAGAGGATGGTTGAAGGGGGTTTGTAGATTAGCAAATTTATCCCTCACCCTGACCCTCTCCCCGAGGGAGAGGGGACACTTTTTTCTAAAAAGAAGTGAGCACTGTTTTTTCCAAGGAAGGATCAACCTCTTTTCCCCTCGCCCGCTTACGGGAGAGGGTTAGGGTGAGGGCCAGGCCCCCCCATTCATATATTTCACTAGAGTGTTTTATTCGTATTGAAATAGTCTCAATACATTTCAAGATTAAAGGGTTAGTCTTTTTTCTGAATTTTCATTTTTAGGAAGTTTTTTAAAATTGTTTTTCCACCTTCCGTTAAAATGGATTCTGGATGAAACTGAACCCCTTCCAGAGCTTTTAACTTTAGATGGCGAACACCCATAACTTCACCTTGACTTGTTTTGGCGGTGATTTCAAATTCGTTCATAATGCTGGTAGGTTCTGCCAATAGAGAATGATAACGCGTAGCCGTAAATTTATTAGGAAGCCCCTTAAACACCCCTTTCCCGTCATGAATAATTTCTGAGGTTTTCCCATGCATGAGTCTTTTAGCACGAATAATATTGCCACCAAAAGCGTGGCACATCGCCTGGTGCCCCAAACAAACTCCCAAAATAGGAATTTGACCTGCAAATCGACGGATGAGATCAATGGTAATTCCGGCGTCTTCCGGACGACCGGGTCCGGGAGAAATAACAATATGCGATGGTTTAAGACGGCGAATAGTATCTAAATCAATCTCATCATTTCGGTAAATCTCTAATTTTTGACCCATCTCGCCCAAATACTGAACCAAGTTATAAGTAAAGGAATCATAATTATCAATCACAAGAATCATATTCGCTCCAAATACAAATGACCCAGTTCCGCTAATTCAATGGTTCGTTTCATTCCAGCCGCTTTATTTTCTGTTTCTAAATATTCATGAGCCGGGTTTGAATCAGCCACAATGCCCGCCCCTGTTTGAATGGAAACTTTTCCTTTTTCCCATAAAATTGTTCGGATGGTAATAGCCATATCCATATTTCCAGAATAAGAAAAATACCCCAAACATCCAGCATAGGGACCGCGTTCCGTTGTTTCTAATTGATCAATAATTTCCATGGCTCGAATTTTTGGAGCGCCACTCACCGTTCCCGCTGGAAAAACCGCCTTCAACAAATCAAAAGCGTCTTTATCTGACTTAATTTTCCCGGTTACTTCAGAAACGATATGCATCACGTGAGAGTATCTCTCAATTGTCATCAGTGTTGGCACTTTGACTGAACCATACTGACAAACACGACCCAAGTCGTTGCGACCCAAATCAACCAACATTAAATGTTCAGCGCGCTCTTTTGCATCTTTCATGAGCTCTTTTTCAAGACGAATATCATCTTGAACATTGACACCTCGACCACGGGTTCCAGCAATAGGGCGAGTCATTGCCACTCCCTCTTCTAACCTCACCAAAGCTTCTGGACTTGAACCGATAATGGCACGATCTTTCATTTTAACCAAATACATATAAGGAGAAGGGTTGACCACTCGAAGAGATCTGTAAATATCCAACGGAGAAGCCGAGGTTTCTTTTTCCAATCGTTTAGATAAAACCAACTGAAAAATATCACCTTTTCCAATGTATTCTTTGGCCTTTTGGACACTCTTCATGAAATCCGGTCGACTGACATTAGATTTAAAATCTTTGGTCACCTTTTTCTTTTTAAGTTTTGAATGATGACGAAGTGCTATCAAAGATTTTTTTAAATCTTTTAATTTTTTGTTTAATTTTAAAATTGCGTCTTTATATTGTTTTTCAGGTTTTATTTTGGGATTGAGCCGCACACATGTCACCAATTTTAAAGTCTGTTGCATGTTGTCAAAAATATACATATCCCCATTAACAAAAACCTGCGCTTCAGGCCAGCCTAAATCATCGGGTTGAGTTCGCGGTAAATTCTCAATATGGTGAACTGTTTCATAAGAAAAATAACCAACCGCACCACCATAAAACCGAGGAAGACCGGGGTAACTGACTGGTTTTACGCACCGCATATATTTGGAAAGGGTCTCTAGTGCAGGCGATTTAGAACGCATAAATACTTTTCCACCTACGGTTTGGAATTGACTCATTCCATCTTTTTCAACCAATACCGCCTCCGGCTCAAAAGAAACAATAGAGTACCGCCCTAAGCGTTCTCCCCCTTCAACACTTTCGAGGAGAAAACAATAAGGAACCTTATCCCAATAAGCGGAAATCAAAGAAACAGGTGTGCAATGATCAGCCAATACATCAATCGAAACCGGGATGAGGTTCCCTTGTTTTGAATAGGCTTTAAATTCCGCTAGTGATGGCTTAACAGCTGTGTAATCCATTTTTATTTTTTGTAAACAGTCTCAGGGTCAAAAAGCGGTTTGGAAATTGTTTTCCAAGAACCATCTTCTTCTGCTTGTCGATAAAAACAGCTTCGGTGCCCAGTATGACAAGCAGCCCCGCCTATTTGTTCAATTTTGACAATGAGCGCATCGGCATCACAATCTTTATAAATTGCTTTGACCACTTGAAAATTGCCAGACTCTTCGCCTTTTTTCCAAAATTTTTGGCGAGAACGGCTCCAATAAACAGCTTTCCCCGTATTTATTGTCATTTCAACAGAAGCTTTATTCATATAAGCCAACATGAGAATGGTGCCATCTTGAGCATCCTGCGCAATAACAGGAATAAGACCGTGCCCGTCATATTTTAAATCTGATAAATCAAACTTTGTTGCATCCATTGTAGTAACTCCTTTTTTTATTTCCTTACACAAATTTTTTGTTTTGATAAATATTTTTTTAAATCTTTTATTTCTAGCGTTTTAAAATGAAATAAAGAAGCGGCTAAAGCGGCACTGGCACCGGATGTAAAGGCATCGGAAAAATCTTTTTCTTTTCCAGCCCCTCCTGAGGCAATAACAGGGATTCGAACTGATTGGGAAATTTTTCGTGTAATTTCTAAATCGTATCCTTCCTTGGTTCCATCTGCGTCCATGCTGGTGAGTAAAATTTCTCCCGCCCCTCTTCGCTCAACTTCTTTCGCCCAAAGAACCGCATTTAGTTTTGTTGAAGTCCGTCCGCCATGAATAAACACTTCCCAAAAATTCGGTTTTGTTTTTTTCACATCAATGGCCACAACCACACACTGATTTCCAAAACGTTTTGAGGCTTTATTTATCAAATCTGGCGTTTTAACAGCAGAGGTATTTATTGAAACTTTATCAGCCCCCGCTGAGAGAAGCACCCTAAAATCTTCTTCAGTTCGAACTCCACCGCCAACAGTAAGAGGAATAAAAACTTGTTCAGCTGTTTTAGAAACAACATCCAACAAAATAGGTCTCGCATCGGAGCTGGCTGTAATGTCAAGAAACACCAACTCATCGGCCCCTTCGCGGTTATAACGTTTGGCGACTTCGACCGGATCTCCGGCATCTCGCAAATTTAAAAATTTGGTCCCTTTAACCACACGGCCTTTATCGACATCCAAACAAGGAATAATTCTTTTCGCTAACATAATTCTATTTTTTTCAACTTCATTATTTCGCTTCCGCTTTTAAAATCGCTTGAGCTAAATCTAACTTCCCTTCATAAAGTGCCTTTCCCACAACACAAGCGGGGCAATTAATTGTTAGCAATTTTTCGATATCACTCATTTCCGCCACCCCACCAGAAGCAACCACTTTCATCCGGGTTTGTCTCATCACCTGTTGGATAGCAGGCAAATTCACTCCCTCTAAAGTGCCATCTCGAGAAATATCAGTAAAAATAATTTCTTGACCCCCCAATTTTTCAACGGTGCCAAGGGCTTCAACCAGCGGAATTCCAGAAGCGTCTTTCCAACCATGCACAGCAACCCGGTCTTTTTTGACATCAAGCCCAACAATAATTTTTCCGGAAAATTTTTTCATGGCTTTTTGAACCACGCTCTTATGATCAACAACCGCAGATCCAAGAATAACACGATCGATTCCTTTCGATAAAACAAGTTCAATGGTTTCCATGGTGCGCAGGCCACCGCCCATTTGAATTTGGACTCCGGTTTCGTTTTTTATTTTAACCACCCAATCTAAATTTTGAGGCACTCCCGTAAATGCGCCATCTAAATCAATCACATGTAAACGTTTGGCTCCTTGAGCCACCCATTTTTTGGCCATTTCAACTGGATCGTTAGAGTAAATCGTTTCTTGTGCCACTTCTCCATGGCGAAGGCGAACACACTTACCTTGTCTTAAATCAATAGCTGGAATAATAAGCATAACTAGACCTTTTTGACTTCAGTTAAAATATTTTTTAAAAGTTTGAGTCCAACTTCCCCACTTTTTTCTGGGTGAAACTGTGTCGCAAATATATTTTTATCTGAAACAGCGGAACAAAAAGAGGCGCCGTATTCAGTTGTAGCTCCTATCACACTTTTATTTTTAGGATTGGCGAAATAAGAGTGCACAAAATAAAACCGCGCGTGCGCTGGTATTTCTTTAAAATATTTTTTGGCTTGAGTTTGAGCTGGAATCACCTCATTCCAACCCATGTGCGGAATTTGTAATTGTTTTTTTTGAGAACCAGAAAAATGAAATTTATCAATGGACCCGGCCAGCACACCCAAACCCTTCACATTTTTTCCTTCGGCGCTTTTTTCAAATAATAACTGTAACCCCAAACAAATTCCTAAATACTTTTTTCCTTTTGAAATCCAATCGCGCACAAAATCATCAAGTTTATTTTTAGCTAAAGCAACCATCGCAGGTTCGAAAGAACCAACGCCCGGAAGGACAAGTAAATCAGATAAAGTAAGTTTTTCACGTGACGATGAAACCACTACATTTGCCCCCTGCAAAGACAGCGCCTTCGCGACACTATGAAGGTTTCCCGTCCCATAATCGATGACACCGACTTGTATTTTTTTCAAAGAGATCCTTTTGTTGAGGGCATTCCTTTGTAACGTGTATCTTTGGCAATCGCCATCGAAAGCGCTTTTCCAAATGCTTTAAATATTGATTCGGCCATATGATGATTATTTCTTCCACGAATAAGTTTAATGTGTAAATTCATTCGGGCCACAGTTCCCAACGCTCTAAAAAAGTCTTCCAAGAGATCTAAATCGAAGGTGGGCCACCCCATTTTAAAACAAGGAACTTCGTATTCCACCCAAGGGCGCCCTGATAAATCAATCGCGATATAGGAAAGAGCTTCGTCCATAGGAAGCAAAAAGAAACCATAACGTTGAATTCCTTTTTTATCTCCCAATGCTTTTTCTAAGGTGCCTCCCAAAGTAAGCCCAATATCTTCCACTAAATGATGCGCGTCGATATGAGTATCTCCCTTGGCGTTGATATTCAAATCAATAAGGCTATGTTTTGAAAACAATTCCAACATATGATCGAGAAATGGAATTGTCGTTGAGACTTTATATTTTCCCTGACCATCTATATTAACCGACACGTTGACATCAGTTTCTTTTGTTATTCGGTGCCAAGTGGCTGTTCTTTTTTTCATACGTAGTTAAACCCTTACCTTTAAGGCTTTCGCGTGTTGGATGAGCCCTTCACGTTCGGCCATTTTGTGTGCAGCGGAAAATCCTTTCATAAATGCGGCTTTGGAAATATCAACAAAACTCGATCTTTTAAAAAACGTCATCACAGAAAGACCTGAGGCAAACCGAGCAGAACGCCCTGTGGGCAACACATGACTGGGGCCCGCCCAATAATCGCCCATGACTGCCGGAGACCAAGGACTTAAGAAAAAAGTCCCCCCATTTTTTAATTTCTTAAAGATTTGTTTACTGTTTTTCATCAGTATTTCCACATGTTCACCGGCATAAGCATCCGTTAATTGGATGGCTTTATTAACAAGGGGTTCATAAATAAATTGGCATTGATTCAATAAATTTTTTGGGAGAAAATTTTTAACCTTTTGGATGAGCGCTGAGTCTAAAGAGATAAGAACTCCTGTTGAATCAGGGTCATGCTCCGCTTGCGCGGCCAAATCAGCGGCAACATAAGAGGGATCTGCAAACTTATCAGCTAATACCACCAATTCACTTGGACCCGCTAAAAGATCAATTCCCACTTCACCAAAAAGTTGACGTTTGGCTTCAGTCACATAAGCATTTCCAGGTCCTAAGATAAGGTCTACTTTAGGAATGGTTTTTGTCCCGATCGCTAAAGCACTAACAGCGGCAGGGCCGCCCACCTGGTAAACGGCATCAACACCTGCCATTTGAGCCGCACCTAAAATTTCAGCTGATAATTTTCCTGGCGGAGTCACAATAATGATTTTTTTAACACCCGCCACCTTGGCAGGAATCGCCGTCATAAGAACAGTAGAAGGATATGAAAACCGCCCTCCGGGGACATAAATGCCGACTGATTCAATAGGCCTGTAAGATTGCCCTAACCCAACCCCCTGTTTTGTGACACTCCAGCTCTTAGGAATTCTTTTTTTTTCTTCTAAATGAAAGGCTTTGATTCGATTGGCACAAACTTTTATTGCATTCAATACCTTAGGGTCAAGTTTTTTTAAACTTTTTTTTATTTCATTGTTTGACACTTTGAATTGTGACGGAGTTAACTGAAGATTGTCGAACTTCGCAGTAAAACCAACAAGCGCTTTATCTCCAGTTAATCTAATCTGAGAAATAATATGTTGAACATTTTTCTGAATTTTAAAATTTTCTTTTAAGCTCATTTTATTTTGGATTAATTCGTCTGATCTTTGCTCCAAGCTTTTTTAATTTTTGTTCCATTTTTTGATATCCACGGTCCAAATGGTAAACCCGAAGAACGGTTGTTTTTCCTTTGGCGGCAAGGCCTGCTAAAACAAGCGCGGCCCCCGCTCTTAAATCAGAAACCATAACGGAGCAACCGGACAAATGAGAAACTCCGGTAACACGCGCGTCTCGCCCACTCAATTGAATATCAGATCCAAACCGGAGTAATTCTTGAACGTGTAAAAACCGATTTTCAAAAACAGTTTCTTTCACTTGACTATGCCCCTTCGTCATACTCATGAGCGTAATCCATTGGGCTTGCATATCAGTTGGAAAACCTGGATAAACATCAGTTTCTATATTAATAGGTTTTAATTTTTTAACCCATTTAACTTGGACATCTGTTCCGTTTTCATTAATCAAAAGCCCAGCTGCTCGAAGTGGCCCTACCACACTGCTTAAATGAAGGTAATTGACATTTCTAAGAGTAATATCACCTTTAGTAATGGCCGCGGCAATAAGAAATGTGCCTGCTTCAATCCGATCTGGAATAATCGTGTGGGTAACACCGTTTAATTTAGAAATACCATCAATAATAATTTCTGAGGTCTCAAGTCCTTTTATTTTGGCGCCCATTTTTTCTAGCATTCGTCCCAAATCTGTGATTTCAGGTTCACGCGCCGCATTTTGGAGAATCGTTTTCCCTTTTGCCAAAACGGCTCCCATCATTAAATTTTCAGTTGCCCCAACGCTCGGATAGGGTAAAGGAATAAGTGCTCCTTTTAGCCCAGTGGTTTTAGAATCAACATATCCTTCATTAATTGAAATTTGTACACCCATTCGAGAAAAACCGTCTAAGTGATAATTGACGGGGCGGGCGCCAATTGCGCATCCTCCCGGCAAACTGACGGTCGCTTTTTTTTGACGCGCCAAGAGAGGTCCCATGACAAGAACGCTGGCTCTCATTCTTCGAACCAATTCATAAGGGGCTTTACCGGTCAGTGATTTTCCTTTAGCCACTGCAACTGAATTTCCTCTTCTTTCAACTTTTTTCCCTAGAGTCACTAAGAGTTTTATGGCCGTATCGATATCAGCGAGTTCGGGAACATTAAGCAGAACACAAGGCTCATCCGTCAGAAGTGTGGCGAACAAACAAGGAAGAGCCGCATTCTTTGATCCAGAGATAACAACCTCTCCTTTTAATTTGGGTCCACCAATAATTTCAAATTGATCCACGATTTTCTCCTATGGCAATGCGATCTAAGCCATTTAAATCTTTTAAAATCTCCACGTTAAAAAAACCCTCATCTAACATTTTTTGCCGGGCCCAATCACCCTGATCAAACCCAATTTCGAGCATGAGTATTCCATCAGAACGTAAATATAATTGAGACTCTTCAATGATTCCCTTTATTATTTCCGTTCCACTTTCTCCACCTTCTAAAGCCAATCGTGGCTCAAAAAAAAGGTCCTCAGCCAAATGAGGAATATCAGCAGTAGAAACATAGGGAGGATTCGAAACAATGATATCAAAATACCCCTTCTTATCTGGTCCTATCGAAGAGAATAAATTGGTCTGAATAAAAACCGCGGAGTCTACCTTCAATTGAGCGGCGTTTTCTCGAGCTATCTTCAAGGCCGCAGGAGATATATCAGCCAATACAATTTCTGATAATTCAAATATTTTTCCAAGGCTTAAACCCACACAGCCAGAACCTGTTCCCAAATCAAGAATCCGAGGATGAGTCCATTTTCTTTTTTTAATCCATTTTTCGGATTGTTCTACTAGCATTTCCGTTTCTGGTCGAGGAATTAAGACATCCGTATTAACTTTAAAATTACGCCCCATGAACTCCCATTCTCCAAGAATATAAGCCACAGGCTCATGACGCGCGCGCCTGGCAAGACACTCCTCATATTTCAAAACAAGATCACGAGCTAAAATTTGATCTCTCATCACATGAATTTTAGTAACAGAAGTCTTTAATAAGTCAGATAAAAAGAATCGGCAGTCAACGCCTGAATGTAATACTCCATATTTTCCTAAATAATGAGTCCCCCATTCGAGAGCATCACCTATTGTTAAAACTTCTTTTTCTCGACTTAAACTAATCATGATGAAATGTCAGCCTTTCTTAATTCCGCTTCTTTTTTTTCTAACTCTTGGATCATGGAATCCAAATCACCGGCAATAAATCGGTCCACACCGAAGACAGAAAAATTAATTCTATGATCAGTAATTCGATCCTGAGGGAAATTATAAGTTCTAATTTTTTCGGACCGATCACCAGAGCCAATTTGTTTACGTCTTAAATCTCGACGCTCTTTTTCTTGTTTTTCTAATTCAAATTCTTGAAGTTTTGACCTTAACACATTCATGGCTCTTAATTTGTTCTGCCCCTGACTGCGTTCTTCCTGACAAGCGACAACCAATCCAGAGGGTATATGCGTAATTCGAATTGCAGATTCGGTTTTATTCACATGCTGCCCGCCTGCTCCCGAGGAACGATACGTATCTATTTTCAGATCTTTTGGATCAATTTTAACGTCATCAATTTCAGTGGCTTCGGGTAAAACAGCCACAGTCACTGTCGAAGTATGAATTCTTCCTTGGGCTTCTGTTTTAGGAACCCGTTGAACCCGGTGAACTCCCTGTTCAAAACGAAACCAACCATATGAGTACGGACCTGAAACGCCAAAAATAACTTCTTTTAATCCCCCCACACCACTATCACTCATGGAATAAACATTCACATCAAGATTTTTAGACTGAGCAAAACGCGTGTACATTCGAAGAAGGTCGCCAGCAAACAATCCAGCCTCGTCACCGCCAGCACCAGCCCGAATTTCAATAATGGCGTTGCGCTCTGCCATCGGATCAGGAGGATTTAATAGTTTCACTAATTTAATTTCCACTTCCTTAAGACTGGGCTCAATTTCTTTAATTTCTAAAAGAGCCAGTTCGACCATCGAATCATCTTTTCCTTCTTTGATGATTTCCTGCGCCTGTTCATAATTTTCATTTAATTTAAGCCAGGTTTCCGATAATTGAATAATGGGTTCGAGTCGCTTTCTTTCTCGAGAAAGTTGGGTCATTTGAGTGGCATCAGAGGCCCTCTCGGCCATTTTGCGTTCAAGCGCCTTAAATTCTTCAATTACAGAGTGGGCTTTTTCTTTCATATATTAGATTGGATTAAAAAGTTCATAGAAATAGACAATAACCCAAAAGGAATGAATCCTTTCGGGTTATTGAGCTTAAATAGTTCTAATGAGCTTCTTTCTTCTTTTTAGAAGTTGGAGTTGAGGTAAGAACTTTGGCTTTTGGAGTTTTAATAACTCGAGATATTTTTTTCTGAACTTGCTTTTCTCGAACAACTGTTTTACCTTCAGTTTTGGCAAAACGTTTACCGAATTTTTCAACACGTCCGGTAGAGTCTAGAAGCCTTTGTTGTCCGGTAAAAAAAGGATGACAAGAAGAACAAATATCAGTTTTTATTGTTTGCACTGTCGAGCGCGTTTGGAATTCAACTCCGCAAGCACATCGAACAGTTGCAAGTTCATATTTTGGGTGAATGTCTGTTTTCATGGGACGGTTTTATACCATTTCCGCAGAAAAAAGCAAATATTTTTTTACAAAAATGGCGCAAAAAAATAAACAAGCCAAAGAGGTGTTCAAAATCGACATGTTTTTTAACACCATTTCTTTTATTCGACGGAATTTAATCGAAACTTAAAAGAATTTACCGTGTCAATCTGTGATAATATGGGCATGAAAAAGATGATTACTTTTATATTGGGACTCATTCTTCTTTTAAGCCCCTTGACCTTATTCTCAACTGAAGAGAATCAACCAGATGAGATGCCTCCTATTTATGGAGGTAAAACATATGAGCCCAAAAAAACAATTGAATTCCCTAAAATAGCAAAGAGCTCTTCGGAAAAGCTTTCAACAACAGGCCTAGAAGAATCTAATGAATTTTCAAAGACCAAACTACGTTCTAAAATAGAGGAAGTTGTTGATGGTGCCTTAATAATGAAACTCAATATACCTCAAACCCTGACCCTGAATACATCCCCATGGCCCTTGGAAATAGAGAGACACCTTCTTCCACCGGTTAAAAACCACACACTTGAATCAAATAAATAAACTAAAACCAAAAATTTTCCTTTCAAAAAAATGAAAATAAGATAGAATAAGGACCTCAAATTTCGATCCCTACCGTCGGAAAAACAATAAATCGCTGTCTATATTAAGGAGTTTTTATGCCCGCTTTAGATTTAGTTTTAAATACACCAGAAAAATCACAACATCCTATTCAATTTATTCAACTCATGGAGAAGTTCAAAACAAAACAAGCCATTATTGGTGTTGTTGGTCTTGGTTATGTTGGCCTTCCGCTGAGTCTCCGATTTTCACAAGAAGGATTTAATGTCATCGGGTTTGATATTGATTCAAATAAAATAGAAAAACTTACCCTAGGTCAAACTTATATTGAACATATTAAGGCAAACTTAATTGAAGAAGCCATCAATAAAAATTTCAAAGCAACGGCTGATTTTTCTAAGGCAACTGAATGTGACGCTTTAATTATTTGTGTTCCAACTCCTCTTAATAAATATAGAGAACCAGATCTTTCTTTCGTTATCGATACCACAGAATTCCTTATTCCTCATTTAAGAAAAGGACAAATTGTTTCGCTGGAAAGCACAACTTACCCTGGAACAACAGATGAAGAATTACTCCCAAGAATTCAGAAATGCGGCTTTACTATTGGTGAAGATATTTTCTTGGTCTTCTCCCCTGAAAGAGAAGATCCGGGAAATGCGAAATTTAACACCAAAACAATCCCCAAAGTGTGTGGCGGCGTTACCTCATATTGCCTAAAAGCCGGGCTGGCCCTTTATGGCGGCGTTATTGATTCTGTTATTCCGGTTAGCTCAACCAAGGCTGCGGAGTTAACAAAACTCCTAGAAAACATTCATCGATCGGTTAATATTGGCCTTGTTAATGAAATGAAAATTGTTGCCGATAAAATGGGGATTGATATTCATGAAGTCATTCGAGCAGCGTCTACCAAGCCTTTCGGATTTACCCCTTATTACCCTGGCCCTGGTATTGGCGGACATTGTATTCCGATCGACCCTTTCTATTTAACATGGAAAGCAAGAGAATTTGGTTTACACACTCGCTTCATTGAGCTTGCTGGTGAAATTAACAGCAGCATGCCAGAATATGTTGTGTCAAAAATCGCTGATGCCCTAAATTCTCAACAGAAGTCTCTTAAAGGAAGTCATGTTCTTATCCTTGGAATAGCCTATAAAAAAGATGTGGACGACCCAAGAGAATCTCCGGTCGTTGAATTAATGGAACGCTTAAGAGATAAAGGAGTCGTATTAAGCTACTCAGACCCACATATCGCTGCTTTCCCGAAAATGAGAGAACATTCTTTTGATTTAAAAAGTGTCCCTCTTACGCCAGAGTCACTTGCCGCCTATGATTGCGTTGTCATTGGAACAAACCATACCAAGTTTGATTATGATTTGATTAAATCTCATTCTAAACTTATCGTTGATACACGAGGTGTGTTTGTTACCCCATCACAAAATATTATTAAAGCTTAATTATTCCGTTCTTTTCTCAAAAAGAGCCTTTTGGATTTATTCCAAAAGGCTCTTTCTTTTTTTTCTTCTTGCCGTCACCAGCTCAAGCTGTATTAAAAACACCATAATGAAGCGCCCCCCCTCTCTTCATCTTTCTGCCTGGGGTGTTTATTGGGATAAATATCTCCAAAACCATATAGAGACTCAAGGCCAAGAATTAAAACAAATTGATTTATTTCTTCTCCATTTAGATGAAAAGGGCGACGTTGTTCCCGCCCATTCTAATTTCAATGAACTTTCTTCAATGATTTATGAATTAAAACAGAAATATCCTTTAAAACACTTTTATATAACCATTGTTAATGACGTCATAACAACCCCTCCCAAATTAAAAGATCCTGAAATAATCCATCACATACTTTCAAATGAAAACAGAAGAAATAACCACATAAATCAATTACTTAAATTTTCTGAACTTGGAGATGGAATCGAAATTGATTACGAAAGAGTCTGGGTTAAAGATAGAGAGTTATTTACTGGCTTCATTAAAGACTTAAGCGTTTCTCTTCATGCTCGAAAGAAAAAATTAAGTGTTGTGGTTCAGCCAAAAACAAAAGATGAATTAACCAATGGCGCAGGTGCAATGGATTGGCAAGAACTGGGACGATACGCTGATCAAATAAAGATTATGGCCTATCATTTTCATTACCCAGGTGGTCCATCAGGACCTGTAGCCCCCTTATATTGGGTCAAAGAAATAGGGACATTGGCTTTAAGCCAAATACCACAAGAAAAAATTTGGATGGCGTTTACATTAAGCGGATTTGAATGGGAAGAAGGCGCAAAAGGAAAATCTCTAGATTATTCTCAGGCCCAGGAAAAAATTGTCTATAAAAACATCAAATTAGAACGAGATGAAGATTTGATCCCCCACTACAGTGAACAAGGAAGTAAAGGAATCACGGAAGGGTGGTTTGAAGATTCAATCAGCATTCAAAAGAAAATAACAACCCTACAAGAAATGGGGATTAACCAAATATCTTATTGGCGAATGGGCACTGGGGACTCGAAAATATGGGAAGCCCATCATGAATAACAACTAAAATCGAACGCTGTAATAAGCCTCAGAAAGTGTTGATCGATAAGTGGCAGATTTATCCCATGAAAAATTGAGATTTAATGTCCGAGAAGATTTCCACCTTGACTTAATGCCGACAGAAAAACTGTTTACAAAAGTTCCATCAACATTTTTCTCTTTTCCGTATCCTGGGAGGTCTTGGATATAAAAATCTTGGTAACGATTGAGTTTACTATCAAATCTTAAACCCAATCGATTTTCAATCAATACTTGTGGACTGTAATATTCAGATACTATTTTTTCCGTATCGTCAAAATCCCCTTTATAAACCACTTTTAATCCTTCTGATAAACTCCCTTTTAAAACGCGTGCCATTTGCAAATTTCCAGCAACTCGCTTGTTATTATCAGTTAAATCGACATATTTTAGTTTGGTTGTTATTTTCCAAAAAGAACCCAGATTGGCAAAAATAGCTGGTTCAACTCCAGTTTGCCGAAGCCCGCGAAGAAGAGCTCGAGAAGTAAAAACAGGTGATGTAAAAAAGGAAAACTCAGTTCGAACATTATCTGTCCAATCTGAGGCAAACTTGGTGCGACCAGAAAAAGTATCAGGCGCCGTTTGAGAAAAGCGACTGCCTACAACCTGAGCATCTAAATTATGAACCAATCCTAAAGCTGCATTAAATCCCAGTCCCAGCGCATTTTCATAAACATCTTTTACTGACTTTTCAGTAAAACGACCAAATTTATGAATAAGTCGGTAATTTATACGCCCTTTAAACCCTGAATCTAAAGTTTGAGCAAATAAAAGATTATGTCGCCCTCTGTTATCATCTTGATAGGAAATACCTGGTGTCCAAGAAGGTTTCTTTTTTGCCTCTAATGATGTCCTAAATCCAAAATCATGATCAAAATTCCCTTTAACAGACTCTCGTTCTTTCAGCAATTGTTCAGCACTTGATAAATCACCTCGGCTCGAGTGGATCATAGATTCATGAGCTAAAAGCATGGATTTAGATACACCTGATTTTTTTAATTGCTCTAACCAATACAACGCTTCTTTTGGTTTCCCTTCCCATAACGCCCATCGAAGTAACATTGACTGCATGCGATTAGCAGGGTTTTTATCGGAAATATGTTTAATTAAATCTTCTCCCGTCCATTTATTGGGAGGCTCAACACGCGTTAGAAAAATAGGATTTCGAATCCGTGTGTTTAAACCAATTCGGTCTTGATAAAAACATATTCCATATTCTTTTTGCGCGATTTCAACGTTCGTTGGAGCAGACTGAGGATAGTTAGGAATCTCAATTTGCCCTAGATTCCCCTCTGGGAAAGCAAACGCAATGGGCTCAGTTCCTAAGTGTTTCTTAATTTTTTCTTTAGCGCTTTTATGATCGGTATGAACTCGTTCTTTCCATTCTGATGGAAATTCGAGGCGTTGAAGATCATGAAGCCATTTGCGATTAACCAAATAAAGCCCCATGTCGCCGGTTTGAGATGTTTGAATATAAGAATGTCCGAAATCACCATGGGCCTGAACATCCCATCTCCCTGTGGCTTGATACTCTTTATATTCATTCCAATTGGCATAAGCGGGAAGTTCTCTCTCAATATTTTGAACAATCGCAAACATAGTCGCTTTTTGATCATTTTTTTCTAATACAGGATCGGCGTTTCTAAAACTATCTAAACGACCATCGTCAAAAGTAATGAGAATCGGCTTCTTTGGTAAGGACTCTTTATTAGAAAACCAATTGTTAACTTGAACGGCTGTTACTGTTTCAAAACCTGCTTTTTTAAGCGCATTCATATGATTTTCAAAAGATTCAATTGAAACATGCTCTGGATGGGCCAGAATAGGGTCATGTTTAACGTTTGTTAAACCGTGATAACATAAAACAGGAACAAGTGATCCATCACTGCTTAACAACCAGTCTGTTAACTTCTTTTTTGCTTCTGATTTCCTATTAAGTTCATAAAGATTGTTGGCCTCTCTTACTAAATAAAAAGGATTCGTAATGTCATACTTGCGAAACTCTCGAATGAGTTTATAAGACTTATCATACTGACCTAAACTTTCATAAGCGTCTGATAAACCAAGAACAGCCGCAGTATTATAGGGGTTTAATTCCAAAATTTTCTTAAAAACAGGAATGGCCTCTTTATATTGCTTTAAATCTAGCAAGCAGGAAGCTTTTATAATAAGGGACCGTCCATCATTGGGCTTTAAGCTAAGAAGCTGGTTGGCTACACCAAGAGCCTCTGAAAACATATTCCCTTTCAAATAAATGATAGCTAGGCGTTGTTTTCTACGCCAATCACCTTCGAAATTGCCTGAAAGGTTTCCTCTCAAAATATAAGCCGCCTCTTTATCGTTTCCTCTCGCGAGAGCTTCATCAACTAAAATATCCAGCGATCGTCGATTGTAAACATCATCATTTAACAAATCTTCGTAAGTTGAAACGGCTTCGTCCCTTTTTCCAGAATAAAGTAGCGATTGCGCAAGTTGAAAACGATATTCACTTTTATTATCAAAAAGTTCAGTGGCTTTTTCATACCAATAAGCCGCATTAGAAAAATCTCTCTTTAACTGAAGAACTCTTGCTAAGCGAGGAATCATCGATTTGCTAGGGCTTTCTAACAGCAGTTTTTGAGCTTCATCATATTTTCTCAGATCCGTGTACAGATGAGCCAAACCAATTCGAGCTTTTTCATCCGAGGCATCACGACCGAGAACTTTTTTATAAGCTTGAACCGCAAGATCAAATTCTTTCCGTTCTAACCTGACCCGCGCAATAGAGGACCAGGAATCATTCAATCGTTGAGATAAATCAATAGTGCTGGTTTTGTTTTTTTCTATGTAATTTAACTGCTGCTCTGCCTCACTGATATTCCCAGCCGAGATGAGTGCGTTAATATAGGAAAGGCGTGAAGGAAGGTTTTCAGGATCATAATAAAGAAGGTTTTTATAAGCCTTCGTCGCCTCTGGCCATTTTTCCAAGGAAAAATAGGCTTTCGCAATAATAGAGAGCGCATCAATATCAATTTCTTTGAGGGCTTTAACTTTAATAGCGGAATCTAATGCCGCTTGAGTTTGCCCTGCCATCCACTGAGACCACATTAAATCTCTTATTAAATCCACGTTATCTGGGTTTTCATTTAATAGTTGCTTATATAAAGTGACCGCTCGAGGAAATTCTCCCGCTCGGTAACTCGAGACCGCTTGTTCTTGAACCTCTTTTACATTTAACTGTGAAAACAAAGAAGGATTAATCGAAAAAACCAAAGTAATGCTTAATGCTATTTTTATATATTTCATATTTTTTATAGAGACTCAGAGGAATTATTAATCGGAGTTATTTTTAGTTGAACACCATTTGCCCAAGCCACACCACGCACTCGCTCAAATACCATGAGTGAGACTGGTTCAAAAATGTTTGCGGTTGATGAAAGGTCATATACACGACTCAAAGGCCCTTCATTAACACTGAAAACCAATTTATTCGCTTTGATTTGAACTCGCGCAGAAAATGCTTTTGTACGTTTCCATGGAAAAGTCTGCCGATGATGGCGAAACTGACTGTCTTCTTGATCAAAAATAATGAAATCATCTGAAAACCCTAGTCGAACAGATTCACCTTTTCCTTCATTTCCTCTTAAGGTGAGCCATATTTCACCAAAATACTCTTGGACTGATAAGTCCAATTGATAATCATGAATATTTTTAGTGGCTGACCAAGCAACTTGATGCACTCGGTTATCAAGGCGGCTTGATAGATCAAAAAAGAAATCAGACTGTTTCGCGTGCGCATCTGGGTATGAAACCGGAATGGGTTTATTACTCATATTTAGCAAAGATAAATAACTTGGCCCATCAATTTGTCTATGTCGGTAAATATAATTTAATAAATCTTGACCAGTCCAGTTGGGGTTAATGGCAAACGCTTGAAAGGAGGAAGAAGCATTTAGGGTTGTTAATGCCGTATTTTCATCTTCTGAAATAGTTCCATGAAAAGGCGCGCCTGTTAATTCTATTCGGGGAGAAAAAAGAGAAAAATTTTTCTTTTCTGAATTGAAAAAACCAAAGTCCCACAAATGAGAAGTTTTTTTTAATACCTCAATGTCATGTGAATTGATAAATCGAATATCTTTATTTTCTAAACCGGCTTGGTCTGTTAACCATGTAATGGGCATATCAAGTTCTTTTATAAGTGGTTTAATAGCGTCAAAACTTTGACGGAAACCTGGACTAAAATAGAAAACGACACTTTTAACCGGAACGTTTTTCCCTTGAGATTGGCGTGATAAAACATCAGAAAGAGACATGAAAGTAAAATCCGCATTTTTTAAAAATTTTATCCATAATTTTAAATGAGATAAAACCAAAGTTCGATCAGGATCATTTAAAGGAATTTCAGGAATTTTAAATAAATAAAACCAATCTACTTGTTGACCTCTATCAGAAATGGAGAAACTGGTTTTATTTGAAATTTCTCTTTTTTCTTGAAAAAATATTAAACTTGCCGCAATAAGAAGTAAAAAAAATAGAAATGCCGCCCAATATTTACCATTACTGGTTCTTTCTAGCGCTTGATCAGAACTCATCTTGTGCCCCAATGGGTTTTATTCATGGTCAAAATGGCGTAATACGTTTGCCAACATAAAACGCATAAATAAAGAACAGCGAAAATAAGGCCATAGTACCAATTAGATTTTTTTGTCTGATGGAGGTAAATAAGGCATAGAAGTAAATACACCAAAGAGACCCCAATAAAATAGGACAAAGGAGAAACACCTAAAATAGCGGGGCCATAAATAACCGCTCGTAAAAAAACCAAAGGTGAACACAAAGTGACAATGGTCCCCACAAAAAAAGAAATAAAAGCAATCGGATGTTTTTTAAGCAAAATAAAACCCGCAATGGGAGCTTCTCTGGCCCACGATTTCTTCCATCTGAGTTGCTGTCTAAAAAATGTTTTAAAGTTACTAGGAACAAAAGTAACGCAATTGGCATTGGAATGATAAAGAACTTTATAATTCCTTAAAATATAATTCGTTAAACTTCTGTCATCTCCAAAAGTGGCTTTTACACCCAAGAAAGTTTGATTCAGCCATTTGGGTAATACCTCGAGAACAGCTTTCTTTCGATAAGCTGAAAATGCGCCAGGACAACAGGTGACTGTTCCAAAAATACTTTCAGCCGTCTTAAAAAGCTGGTGCGATATAAAATAACGAACCGCTTCCATTTTTGAAATGATATTTTTATCTTCAAGAATAACGCGCGTATGCCCTGCCACTGCCGCCACTTTTCGGTCATAAAAAGGTTGAACAATTCGGTAGAAACTTTCGTGTTCCATATAACTATCGGAATCAACATAAACCAAGATTTCGCCATTAGCGCTTTCAGCTCCCACAGCCATTCCGTGGCGTTTACCTCTATTTTCAGGAAATTTGACGAGTCTCAATTTCGGATACTTATCTTCAATGGACTTTAAAACATCCCACGTTTTATCATCGGAACCATCATCAATAACAATGAGTTCCATAAGTCGACGGGGATATTTTGTTTTGAAAATTCGATCTACTGTTTCAGCAATGTGATCCTGTTCATTTTTAACAGAAATAATAACGGAAATAGAGGGCATATACCCTTTATCTTTTGGCTCTCTATAAAAAAGTGAAAGGAATATTCGGCTTAAGAAAAAGAAACCAGCCATTAAACTATAAGTATGGAGAAGAGGATCATACCAGTACCACTTCACATCTCTATGCTTAAGGAAAAGAATAAGACCAATAACAACCCCCATCATAGCCAAGGTCACAAAAGCCTGAAAATAGCCTTTTTCAATCTGAGCCATTTCATTTAAAGGTCGTTCGAAACGAACAGTCAGATAAACGCCCTCAATAGTCGCCCAAGAGCGAGTGACAATAGCTTCTAACTTTAGTTTTTTTGCGGGAAACCCCGCTGTCATGGTTTCAGGCGTACAAGGAAGAGCAACTTTTAATTTTTTCCCAACTTTAAAAACAGTCCTTTCATCCTTAATAAAGATTTGAAGGCCAAACTGACTAAGATTTACAGATCTTGCTGCCCATTTTTTACCAAAAAATCGTAAACCAGAAAAAAGTGTTAGTGGGATTGAAATTTTTGTTCGGTTATATCTGCGATTATCAATAGAATCAACAAATGTATTACTGGAATTTTCTTCCTGAATAACTGAAGGGGTATTCATAAATTTATTACAAGCACAAGTACGACTTGCGCTTTTTCTCCTAAATATGGTGTTGCGGTTGGGTTTCTAAGGCGAACTAGATGGATATTTTCTTAGAATGCCGAGATTCTATCAGAAAATATTTTTTTGTAAAGCTTTCTTCCGTCTAAGCAGTTAAATCATAGGAAAGGGAGTCTCCTTCATCATATACCTCCTCAATAAAGATATTCGACCGGTGAAATCAAGATGTTTTGATTTTAATAGGAATTTAATCAGAATGTAATGAGTTTTTAACAACTTTCATATATATTATCCACATAAACACAATATGAAAAAAACAATTTTACTTTTAACCATCCTTTATGGAATGAACATCATTCTCTCCCCACTGGCTCAAGCAAGTATCTGGGGTGATCGCAGGAAAGCCCTTGAGTCTAAGGAAAAACCTGTCCTCTTGGCAGCCGTTCCAACGCAACACTCCGATATTCGTTTTCCCGGAATCAACTTCAATCAACCACAATCAAATAGCTTAACTGCACTTATAAATAATAATGGAAAGAACAATAATATCCCCGCTAACTCAAAAAACATAATTGGAATTATTGCCCGCAATAAAGGCTTAGTAAAAGAAACATTTTTCCCAAGACAACGAAATTCTTCTCCCATACTCATTATTCAAGATGTGCATTTGAATAATGAGGCCCAAGAAAATATTTCCAACATCCTCCAAGAGCTCATTTCAAAGGAAGAAATTGATTCAGTTTCAGTTGAAGGCGTAGAAGGCCCTTTTGATGTTGAGAGGTTCCAAGCTTTCCCCAATAAAGACCTTATTTATCAAGCCAGTAAAGATTTCATGGTTAAAAACCTTATTAACGCTCCCTCTTTTGTCGCGATAAACAATCAAAACCTCGATTTACATTTTCAAGGCGTGGATGATAATAACCACTACAAAAAGAATATTTTGGCTTATAAAAATTCAATCAAAAATAAATCGCAACTCACTTCTGAAATTAACAGCTTCACGGAGACATTAATAGAGAAAAAAGCATTAACCTCACCTGAACTGCAACAAATCTTCAAATTAAGAGAACAATATGAGAAAGGAAATATTGAATGGGGAGCCTACGTTAAAGACATGGCTTCAAAAGATGAGGAACTTGATTTTTCAATAGAACAATTTCTTGGAGCTTATAACTTAGAAAAAACATTGAACTTTTCATTAGTTGATAATCAAAGAAAATTAATTCTTGAAAAATTAACAAAAAAACTATCAGATCAAGAAGTTAACTTCCTTTTTGAACTAAGCCTAGCGCATAGGGCTGGGAACATCTCATTTGGCGATTTTTTTAAATATCTACAAAACTTATGCCAATCTAAAAACATTAATCTAAAAGCGACTCCTCAATTCGAGAAATATATTCAATATGTTTTACTAACAGACCAAATTAATCCAGATAAATTATTAACTGCGATAGAAAACCTTCAAGAAAGAGTTTTTCATCGGTTTTCTAAATCAGAAGAAGAAAAGACCATTTCCCAACTAGATCAATTTTTAATCCACCTCAATAAATTGGCATCTTTCTCTCTGACTCCACAAGAATGGATTTCTTATAAAGATTTAAAGAAAAAAATTGAGCAGAAAAATATTATCCCCAAATTCAATATCGCTGAGAACGAACAATTTTATATTGAAGCAGACATAAGATCCGAAAAAATGTTAACTAAAGTTCTCTCTTTTAGACAAAGAAAACCAATCGTCCTTATTACTGGTGGATTTCATACCTTCGAAATAACAAGCACTCTTAAAAAGAAAAATATTCCTTTTATCACCATATCCCCAAAACTAGAAAAAATTGAAACACTCAATGGTTCAGAATATCTTTCAGTGTTTTCAAGCGAAAAAGCACCTTTGGAAAAGTTATTCGCGGGTGAAAAGCTATTTTTACAACCCGAATCCTCCGTGGGAGGATTCCCAGGAGGGCCACAATCGATTGTTAGGACGACTCTCATTGCTGTCATCGGCGTCCTCCACCTACTCGCTGGAATGGCCACCCCTCAAAAGACAGGAATTATTAATCATTCATCAAAAGGGAACAACTATACAATTGTCACTGCTGGAGAAAATTCTCCACCCCAAACCTTTATCGCTAGAACAGACGCGGCACCAACTGAATCAGGAGAGTTAGAAACATCTGGAATCCGCATTCATCGCTCAACGCCTGGTGCGTGGGCAGTACTAATAGAACCCATTTTTAAATTATTCGAAAAAAATATTTTTAAAAAAATTAAACCTTCAAAACTAGCTCAATTTAAAATCGGAACTTCTGGTTTTATAGAAGGGTCTATCGCGGCTTTCGTTTTTATCACCTATAGAGATCAATTATTGATCGCAACCAGTCTTTGGTTTATTGCCAATGCCTTCATACATCTTTTTGGTATTTATTACTGGGACACAGAAAAACAAAAATGGGTCATTAAATCATTCATTAAATTGGGTTCTCGCCCTTCAGAAGAAGGATTTACTTCTTATCTAGGAGGAAGAATACATGTCAATTTCTCAACAAATTTCTTCCAAGATTATTGGATAGCCATATTTAAATCTTCAACAAGCTTACTTGGATTTATTTATGCACTTTTCAGTGGAAATGTATTTATGATTCTTTTCTTAAGCATTGTTCCCCACGTCTCTTCCGCTTATTCAAATCTCTATGAAAGAGAAACAAAACGCAGACGCGCCGTTGACGAATTGGCGGACAAGATGGATAAATACGAAAAACTTTTAGATGCCATTAATCAAAATAAACTAGGAAATACAAGCGCTTTCGATCAAAAAATTTCTCTTACAGGTGAGACAGATAGCGAATTACAAAGTCTTCTTAATGAATATTCGGTAGCGCAGCTTCTCCATCTCAAAAAAGCTCCTTTCGAGAAAATGAGACTCATTCGTTTTTCTAGACCTGGAACAACCTACGACGGAGAAGGCCCCGGTATTAAAACACTCAATGACACAATTGGGTTTAATGCCAACGATCAAGTCATCGATTGGACCATGAATTTTTTATATGAAGAATTGACGCGTGAATTGCGTACCCAAGGACTTCTTTCAGATTCTGCCGGCTTCATTAAACTAGCAGTCGAATCAAAAGGGATTGTGGTTGCCGTCCCAGATGATGGACGTATTTCTGAACAACAATATATAGAGTTGGCTAAAAAAGTCACAGAAAATGTATCAGCAAGAATGATAAGTGAATTAACTAAGAAAAGAAATGGGGATCAAAACAATCGCAGCAATGAAGCCATTGTAAGCCTAGTACAACTTTTTCAAAAAGAAGGAAAACTACCTGAAGAATTAACATTCCCTCTTTATTTTGGCATGAGTGAACAATTCAATTCTTCTAAACTTACTGCGGAAGAGCTGGTTGTAAAAGCGGCAACAACAATGACTGCCGCAAATTTATACAGAGCATTAAAAATCGTTTTTCCAGAATTAGAAGATTCAAGCCAATATTCGTTATTTTCACAAAATTCAATGGCTTTTCTGAAAGAGGAATATCGCAAAACAATCGACGAATTAATCAACCTAAAAGCAGGTAGCATAAAAAATGGTTCTTATTTTTCATTAGATGTCCCAATAAAAAATGGCTCTAACGCCAGTAAAAGAGAAATACTCAAAAAACACTTTAAAGATCCCCAAACAATAGAAAGAATCATTTTTCTCATTAATAAAGAAGGCTTGTTAAAAAATGCTTTTGACTTTCAAACTCCTTGGGTTGGAAGCAATCAGAAAGAAGAAATTATCGAACAAGCCATCAAATTAGAAAAATATATTGGAAACACAAAAGAACTGACCATCGATGAAATAGTAGAACTAAGGTCGCTTTTACTACGACATCCACGTTTTACAGAGATGGGATCAAAAGCGGGCTATTTTGGTGAAACGGTTACTGATAATCCTCTTTCAGAAGAAGAGAAAAATAACCCGAGAACTGCATACCTATTTATCGATGCTCGAGGTTTTGGCGATCGAATAAAAGTAAATTTAGCGCAAACAGCTTATCTTATAGCTGAACAATCCCCTGAAAATATTTTAGATGCTTATGCTTCTGCCATGTTAACCCTCGGAGATGGAACTCTTAATCCTTTTGCCGCCATGTTTACCGAAATAAAACAATATATTGACGATTATGTAGCAACTCAAGATAGCCCCGCACAAAATTATTTTGGTGGTGACGATAATGCTTTTGCAGTTCCATTATCAGGAGTTTATACAGAAGATGCAAAAGAACTAAAACCGGGTTTGATTGAAGAAATTTTCAAAATTACTCAAAAACATGGTTTTCCAATAAGAATGTTAGCTACAAGTACTTTACCCTATTTATCACGAACCAGAGCCGAAGACACACCGAATAAAAAGAAAGCACTGGCCATTAGTCTCTTAGACATACTAACGGATGTTTCTAAGGGCATCGAAAAAAATAACGCTATCTTTGAGGAAAAAGTGGAGCAAGCTGTTGTATACGCCGACGGAGTAGAAGCTTTTTATGCGCGAGGGATAAAATTAGAAAAAAATAATTTAATTTACAATGATCCCGTTCTTATAAAACCGGGGCAAGAATTCACCAACTCAATATTTGTGAGAGCAATAACTAGAATAAAGTCATTATTATCAAAAACAATTTTAGGTGATCGCTCAAACCCAAATAGAAAGTTAGGTAGATTTTTTGAATGGACCGGGTCTTTAAGTTTTATTGCCACCGGATTTAACACAATCATTATTTATTCTTTTCACTACGCACTTTCATATGTATTGGGTCAAATTTTTAATCTTAATGCTTTTTTAATTTTCATCTCTATCCCCCCTGTTCTTATTGTTTGGCTACTTACACCAATACAGAAATTTCTTCAAGGCCCCCCAAGCACTGTCACAACAATGAAAGAATATTCTAAAAACAATCTTATTTCTCGAATAAAGGTTAATGCTCGCTATGCAATACTGGGAGAAATACCAGGGGAGAAAAGGCCTACCATTAAATTAACCAAAATTATTTCCAATATCTTTAACGGTGGTTATATTAACAAGCATACAGACAGAATTTTCCAAAGTCTTGTCATCGCTATTTTTCATTACGTGGCTGTTCTTTCTCTGGGAATGGGCTCAACGGCAAATATAAGCGCAACCATCTTATTTTTAAACGGGTTTCTGATACTTTGGGTTAGTTTTACCAGCTGGAATATTTTAACTCTTTCTCATCTTCAAATAGGCCCTTTTACCGAGAATATTGCGGCTAAAAGAGCTCAAAGAAAACCATTTTTGTTGCCTACCTCCGAAAACGAGAAAAAATCTCTATCGGCCGTAGTCACTAATTCTGTTCCTACTCACGACCTATTCAGAAGACAACCAACTGGCGGTCTCATTCCCATCTTATATCGGTTTTTTATTGATTCGCGATTAGTGCGAGTTATTTCGAAAGTTACGGGTTTTACAAATGATTCAATTACAAGATATTTTGTTGTCCCCCTCATTGAACAAATTATTTTTTCTATCCCACTTATCATTCTCGCCAATCATTTGGCATTAATAGAAGGGTCTCCTATAACCAAGGCTCTTATTTATTTTTCTATTGCTCTTGTTGTGCAATTGTTATTTATCGTTGCTCATATTTTTAGATTAGATTCCACTCAACGAGAGGGTTATTTACTTAATAATTTCGTTTATATTATTTCTGTAGCCGTCTTTAACATAATGATTGGGGCGCTATTTTTAAACCCAAATTTCTCAGAATTCGTCTCTATTTTTATAGTGGGCTATCTTTTTCATGGAACCATTATTAATCCTATAGCAAAAGGCCAGGAAATTGCCGATTTCAATTTAAGCTTAAGTCGCCTCATTAATGCAAAAGATGAAAAAGTCTCAAAAACCCTTGAAAGAAATGGAGGGGTCAATGTTTTATATTTACCCAGTCTTCTGTCCCAAGAAATTAAGGCGGTAGAAACAATAGACGACCTCATAGAATTATCTGCGACCGGCAACACCATCGCCACTATTTTTAAAGAACAAGACCCCGATATTTATTCAAGTGTTATTAGTTTCAATCAAATCATTCAATCCATAGAAACAATACGAACTCAAATTTCAGAACTTTCTTTAACAAAAAATTCAATGGGAAATATCACGCTGACAAGACTGAGCAGCAAATTGAATTATTTATTCTCAATATTCGAATCTTTCTTAAAAAAATCTGAAAATCATTTAGAATTAGATCAACAAATGCTCAGTAACGCATACACGATTTTAAATAATAATCGTGATTTTCTAGGTGCTCGTTATGACAAATTTTTACAATTATTAAATGAGCGACCACTATTAGAACAAATGAAAAGAAAAAGCCATTCTAAAATTCTTAATCGAATTCTAAAGGTTAT
>JBJXGI010000064.1:0-45179 GCA_046153645.1 Elusimicrobiota bacterium
CTCACGGTATCACCCGCCGGTGGTTCTAACACTCGCAGTCTCTGGTTCAAAATCGTCACACCCAACATCGTCTCAGATACCACTGAACGTTTGGCTACGGTTACCATTGCCGTTCAATAAGGAGAATGAATGAATAAAACACCAAAAATCATTTTTGAGTCTCGAGTGATGTAAAGGAATAACGTCGGTGTGTAACGACATCGAATCTCAAAATGATGGGTAAAAAACCGGATAAACCGAATCCACCGGGTTTTGGTGGTTTCAGTGTCTTTCCTCCAGGTTTGTTTATGAAGTTTAAAAAACGAATTCTGGGATTGGGGCTTGCTGTGTTTGGCTTGCTCATGGGAAGTACTGTGTCTATTTATTCAGCCCCGCAAGTTCAAGTGGGCGTTGGTGTTAGGATTTTAAATCCTCCAAATGCGGTTACCAATCTGCATGCAGCACCCGTTGGATTGACTGATGGTGATGTTCAATTAACTTGGACAGCTCCGTCAAATCAAAACAGTGCTCCGATGAGTTATTACTTGGTTCGATATGCACTTTCACCCGCCACAAGCACATTGGCGGCAGAGGTATGGTGGAATTCAGCGGCTTCAAGTGAAAGAATTATTAGCAGTCCACAATCTCCAGGAACCTTGGAGTTTGCAACTCTTTCGGGTCTGACCGTTGGACTGACGCATTATTTTGGTATTAAAACAGTTGATATCGATGGTCAAATTTCGCCTATTGATATTCGTACTGGCACAGTTAATCAGGCAGCAAGCCTTCCTGTTAATACGGGAAGTACCAATCCTCCTAATACCCCCTCAGGCTTCTCAGGAGTTGCGTTAGGAACAGGAACTATTCGTTGGATTTGGGGAACTGTGATGGGAGCGGGTTATTATTCACTCCAAGTCTCACCCAGCAATACCGTCATTACCAATACGAGTTCTTCACAATATGATGAGTCGAACTTAACACCGAACACCTCTTATAGCAGAGTCATAAAAGCAGGAAATGCTTACGGACTTTCAGCACCCTCAAGCATTTATACCGTGTATACGTTAGCCAATATTCCTTCAAACCCAGCGTTCATATTGATTCGATATAACAGAATTCAAATAACATGGCAGGCCAATTTAAACCCAGCCACAACTCTTTACCGAGTTGAACGATCTTTGGATGGAATCAGTTTCTCTGTCATTTCTTTACAAACTTCTATTGGATACACAGACAACAATGTCAATCCAGAAACAAATTACTATTACAGAGTCATTGCCATTAATGGAGATGGAATTCCTTCTGTTTCATCACCCATTATTAACACAACGACTCCCTCAAATACTGACTTTTTAGCGCCAGATCGACCCCTTGGATTAAAGGGAACATTAGATGTCACAGGACAAGCCTTTACGCTCATATGGGAAAACGTCACCAAAAATTCAGATGGGACTCCTATCGATGATTTGGTGGGTTACAACATTTATCGTAAAACAGCGATTACTGGAGCAGCAACAAAAATAAATCCGACCCCGCTAACAGTAACCGCTTTTGCCGATGAGGTTAATAATAGGACATACTATTACACCCTCCGTGCTGTTGATATCAATGGCAACGAATCAGTTGATTCGCTCATCGCCGACTCCAGTGCTTCTGCCAATGTTATTTTCAATTCCTCTGATGGAATGTCGCAGGTCCTTATGCCGAGCTCCGTCAATGATTTGTTGCGATCGGCTTATAATAAATATCAGGTAGCACTCACTCTGGGCCTTCAAGAAGAACCTGTGCCAAGTCAAACGGAAATTATTAGAACGATTCGCCTTAAATTATTAAGAGCCGATACGAATCAAGAAATCAGTGATCTCTATTTTTCAAAACCACAAACGGTTGTCTCTGTTGGTTATGCCTTACTGAATGGACAAATTGTCAGAGGCAACCCCAATATTGAAGGAACAAATCCAACCGCAAGCGCGGGAGTGACTCCCGATCAATTGGCTCTTTATTGGCATAACGGCGTGACTTGGGTCAAAGTGGGAGGCACACTTGACACTCTTTCGCAGTCATTCAAAACCAAAACCTCTTTCTTGGGAACTTATCAATTAAGAATTGCGGCAAGAGCCACTTCTCTTAATTTAGACGAAGCCAATGTTTACCCGAAAGTGTTTACACCCAATGGAGACGGATTAAACGACCGCGTGTATTTGGTTTTAGAAAATCCCAATGATAGTTCAATTAAAGGTGAAATTCTGGATCTCGCCGGAAGACATATTGCCAATTTAACTCCACAAGGCATTGGGGTTGGGACCACTCTTACTTGGGATGGGAAAGATGACAGTGGCGCCAAAGTTCCCAGTGGAGCTTACATCTATAAAATAGAAGGGGAAGGTAAAACATTTACTGGAACGATGGCGGTGGCAAGATGAAAAAGCTACTGGCCATTTTCATTTCATTGCAACTTATCTTGCCCCCACTTTCTCATGCGGCCTTTGACGATTTAGGGGTCGGCGGAAGAGCACCTGGAATGGCAGATTCATTTGTGGCCGTTGCTGATGATGTAAACGCGCTTTATTATAACCCTGCAGGTCTTGTTCAAGTACTCGAGTCGCAACTCAGTGCGCAATATGGACAACTCTTACGTGGTTTAGATGACGGCTCAAGCCTTGGTACAAGTTATATTGGGTATGCGCATCCCTTTAGACGAGGACGACTGGGAACATTGGGCTTGGGTTATCACAATTTTAAAGCGGCCAATTTATTTAATGAGAGAACACTCTTCTTAAGTTACGCGATGAGACTGAACATGCAACCTTTTGGTTGGAAAGGAGTGTGGTCTGCTGGTGCCACATTAAAACAATTACATAGAGAATTCCAACCTGATCGATTTGCGACCAATGCGCTCAATGATGGCGGTAACAGTTCAAGCACGGCAGATCCTATTTTTGCCAGTGGATTTACAAAAGACGCCTATTCACTTGATGTTGGTGGTTTGTATCAATTTGGAAAAGACTTAAACACCAGTATTGGTGGGGCTCTTATTAATCTCAATCAACCAGATATTTCCTTTGGTGGTGATGGAGACAAAGCACCGCTTATGTTAAAAGGTGGAGTTGCTCACAGGCCAGAATGGGGGCTTCTGTCAATTGAAATGAGACGTATTAATAGACTTGAAAATTCCGCTGACAATGAAATTGCCTTGGGTCTTGAACGCAATATAAAACTCACCAAACTTGGTGCTCTTACAATGCGTGGTGGATATGAAAGCGGTTCAAGAAGTTTGAAAAATTTCTCCGCTGGTGTTTCATATACCCTGAACCGCACTCAATTTGATTATGCCTTTGATTTCCCTCTATCAGGAGGCGGCTCAAATACCGGTAATCACCGCGTTGGATTATCCATGAAAATGGGCTCTTCGCTTAATAACAACATTGTTTCTATTCAAGATGAACAAATTGCTCTTTTAGCGGCCTTTAGAAAAGACAGCCTTACCACTTTACTTGGACTCGAACGTTTAGATCAAGATCTCCATTTATCCTCAGAACAAAAAGATCGGAGTCTCCTTATTTTATTGCGCCGCTACCCCTTAGATGACGATGGCCTTAAAGAAGCCAAACCCAGACTCTTAGAAGCATTAAAAAATAATCCTGTTGATTCAAGTGATTGGGCCGAACTCAAGCATAATTTCTTCAAGTCCTTACCTGAAGAAGACAGGGCCAATGCTCACCAATCCGTTGAGTTATATATTAAAGGACAATCTCAAAGTGCCATGGCTCGATTGGCGCTGATGTCTCCTGCATCAAAGAAAAATTATCCCTTTAAAATATTAACCATGATGAGTTTGGGAGAGTTGGCAGCCCAGGCTTATCGAAAAGAAGAAATTGATAGTACCATTGACAAGGTCCGCCAAATGATGGAAATGGTGCCAGATGATCCTGTCATTGAAAGCGCCTATCGCGAATTATTAAACCGCCAAACAATGCAAAAAATGGCACGTGCTGAACGCCGCGCTGAAGACGCGGCCCCCGAATTACCTTCGGCACCTTCCGCTTTGGTTGGCATGCCGAATCCGTTTTCTAATCAATCAACGACCATTCAAAATGCCAGCGCGCAAGAAAAAGATTTTATTACCAAGAATTTCGCCAATGCTCTTGGTTACTATTTGGTAAAGAAATCTAATGGTGCCTCTAACAATGAAAAACGCGTTCTCTTAGAACAAATGAAAGCGGTTTACGGCGTGAGTGGAATGGATATGTCGTTGATCGATAAAGAATTGACCTCTTTAGGAGAAACAACCAAAGAGGTAACACCAGAGGCCGTAGTGATAACACCCGCACCGGAAGTGAAACCAGAAACTATTCAAGTTTCCAAGCCTCAACCTATAGTCCAACCAGAAGTCGTTTCGCCTCCAGCTGAAAAAGTAACCGCTGAAGTTGAACAACCTCAAGAGAGTGTCAAAACAACCCCAACAAAACCTGTTGAGAGCCAAAGTAATTTTGTCACGAGCTTAAAAGAAGCCATTGAGTCTAGAGACATTGATCTCGACTCCGCCATTGAATATTACCGAGCCGCTTCTGAAAGAGATCTAACAGATCGTGAGCGTTTAGAAGTGCTTGAAACAATCATGAAACGTTTCGGAGAAAAAGGCGCCCAGAGAGTTCAAAGTGAAATTGAAAGAATACGTAAACGTCTGCGCCGGTAATATATATAAGGATGAACCCTGGAAAATAAAGATTCTTCAGGATAAACTCTTAAAACAGGTTGATAGGACAAGCTAAAATGTCAAAACACGAATTAAATCCAGAAAATATTCCACCGAAAGAGGGAACACCTCCTTTATCGCCTGATGAAGTTATGGAAAGTTTTGATACTTATCAAAAAAAAGTTGAGAAAGATTGGGAATCAGCCAAAAACTCTTACCAGAAAAAAATTAACCAACTGATGGATGATTTTCTAAAACAAGGCATCCCCGACATTCAATTTGAAGAACCCAAGAAAGAATCTGGATTAATTCCTCCTGCACCAGAGAACCTTACATCCGATTTAGACCAAACCCTAAAAAAAGCTCGATCTAAATTTATTAATCCAACCCATTTTTCACCAAGGTCTATTTTTACTCCTGAACCACTTTATTCAAGATGGGATTTTTTAAGAAAATGGAAAACAATATCCGTTGGTATCGCCACTGTTTTATGTCTATTTTTTTTCATTTCCATTTTTAAAACTCAATACCCCGTCAAACTACCTTATACTCATGCCACTGGTCTTGTGATAGAAGGAGACAAAATTTACATTGTTGATTGGTTCAGAAAAGCTCTTTTTACTCATGAATTTAAAAAAGGACTTCCCATAGTTAATATAGATAGCATCCAAACAGCACTGGCCTCAGGGCTGGCAAAATCAGATCAATTTTTTTGGACGTTGGACGCACTAAATAAAAAAATTCAAGAGTTTTCTGTTTCACAAGAACGCACTGTTAACAACAGCTATGATATTTTCGCGCAAAAACCGTCTGGTCTCTATTTCGATGGAAAAGATTTATGGTCGGGAGATGCACTTTCAAAAACAATTTACCGTCATCATGGAAATGCGCCAGACGATATTTTAGAAGAATATACTTTCGAAGGAATGAATGTGACTGCTCTTGAAGTAAAAAACAACCGGGTTTGGATTTTAGATGGAAAATCTCGTGAATTGGGACTCTTTAGGCTTCAAAAACCCTTAAAAAAAATATCACTTTACGATTTAGATCCACACTTACAAGACGGAAGCCCAACATCATTTTATTGGAAAGGAAATAATTTATATTTATTAACAACCAGTCCGGCATGGGTGTATAGAATTTCTAAATGGCAGTTAGAAAGACATATTTTAGAGAAATCTTAATTGTAGCGAGACCGCAGTTCGTCAACCCAAGAAAAAAGACCATTGCGCAATTGAACCGAAAAAGAAAATAACTCTTTTCTAAAACGAAGCGACTTTGTTCTTAAACAAATTTTATTAATAAGACCCATACAAATATCCGCGTGTTTAATTGCCCTTAGACTTTTAGCAATATTCCCCTGAATTCGATCTTCTGAATATCCAATCCGATGTCCTTGACCAATGTTAATAGCAATCCAGTTCGCGTGAAAACGAAGCGACTCAAATTCCGCGCTGTATTTTCTCTTATAAGATAATTCTTTTCTTTTTAAGTACCTATCAATTTCAAAATAGGTACATATAGCAAAACGACAACAATCACGATAAATTAAAACAGTCGTTAAAGGAGCGCCTTCTCCCCAGTAATGAGGATCCTCATCAGTGGCAGGATGATAATCATGATCAGGATTGTGGTCCCCTACAAAAGGCTGATTTTTTAATTCATGAATAACAGATAAATTTGTAGAAAAACCATAGGCATGAATGACGGGTTCAAAAGCGCGAACCTCATCAGTGCCTTCAAATTTAAACTTAGAGATTGGTTTTTTTTGGATGTTAGCGCTTTGGAGTGAAAGACGATAATCGTCTTGGGCCTGAAAAAAATTTTCCCAATCTTTTTCATCCCAACTTTTATTGAAATCTATTTTAGAGAAGAATTCTTTTTCATTCATCGACGAAAAATTATATCAAATAAGTGAGAGTGCTTTTTTAATTCTATCAAGGACACGTTCTTTCCCAAGGACTTCTAACATATGGAATAAACTGGGCCCTTTGGTCCGACCAGAAACAGCAACACGGACGGGATGAAACACTTGCCCCGTCTTCAAATTATTGTTTTGCGCGTAATCACGACACATTTTTTCAGTATTTTCAGTTGTTAATGTGGGAGAAGCCGAAAATACATCAAAAATCCCTTCTAAAATATTTTTCGCTCCTTCTTTTTTAAGAACCTTCTCAAAAGACTCAGGATCAAAAACGACCTCTGTTTTCAAGAAGAAATCAACAAGTCCCGGAGCATCAGATAAAAGAACCAATTTTTCTTGTTCTAACATAAGAGCGGCATGAATATAGTGTTTCAATGCTTCATCAGCTTTTTCTGAAACCAGGCCTGCCTCAACAAAAAAGGGCCAGGTTTTATCTAATAGCTCATCTTTTGTGAGGTTTCTGATATAAACCCCGTTCATCCATTTCAATTTTTCGGTATCAAATATGGCCGGGCTTTTTTGACAACGATTTAAATCGAATTTCTCGACCAATTCTTGAAACTTATTTTTTGGACTGAATAATTGTTGTGAATCAGTGGTGGACCATCCCAAGAGAGTTAAATAATTAAGCATCACTTCAGGAAGAAATCCTTGCCGACGAAACTCTTCAACTGAGGTAGCCCCATGTCTTTTGGATAAACGTGATCCATCAGGACCATGAATCATTGAAATATGAGCAAAAACAGGAATCTCTTTCCAACCAAAGGCTTCAAATAGTTGAACTTGGCGAGGCGTATTTGATAAATGATCATCCCCACGAATAACATGTGAAATTTTCATTAAATGGTCATCAATGGCTCCGGCAAACATAAAAGTAGGGACACCTGATGATTTAACAATAACAAAATCATCTAACAACTCACTTTCAAATTTGAGCGGACCTTTTACGACATCTTGAAATTCAACATTTCCATCATGAGGGCGAGCAAAACGAAACACATGCGGTTCCCCTTTCTCAACTCTTTTCTGCGATTCAATGGGTTCTAATTTCCGACATCTTTCATCATATTTGGGTGGGCGTTTGGCAATCATGGCTTTGTTCCGCATCGCTTCTAAATCTTCTTTGCTACAAAAACAGGGATAGGCTTTCCCACTTTTGAGCAGAATATTCAAATGTTCTTTATAAATATTCAAACGCTCCATCTGAAAATAAGGACCAAAAGCCCCTTTAACATTTTTATCACCTTCGACGCCGGGGCCCTCATCCCAATCTAAACCCAGCCACCGCATTGAAGAAAAAATTGCATTTGTTGATTCATCCGTTGACCTGGCTTCATCGGTGTCTTCAATACGGAGAATAAAAGTTCCTTTGGTTTGACGGGCATAAAGCCAATTATAGAGTGCCGTGCGAGCGCCTCCAATATGTAAAAAACCCGTTGGTGACGGGGCAAAACGGACTCTTATTGTCATATGGATATTTTCTCCAGAGGGACCATCACAACTGTTTTCATGATCTCATTAAAACAAATACTAAACCGACTAAAAATCCCCGCCCGTCCTAAAATATTGAAACTGGCGGCATATTTTTTTGAAAAACCGATTTGAGCTGAAAAGGACGTATCTTCCACTTCAATCCCCATCTTGACGACATGGATATCAACTCCGCCATTGGCTGTACCTAAACGTATTTCTTTTTTACTTTTTTTGATAACTCCCAATGCTTCAGCGATTTCTGGGCGAAAAACTGAAATAGATGCCCCAGAATCTATCAATGCGAAAGTGCTAACGGTTTTTTTCCTATTCTTCAAAACAATCGGAATAAGCGGATAATATTTCCCATGAAACTTAACATACGGAAACTCATAATAATTTTGAGGGTTTGACTTTTCCATCTTATCCAAAATTAATGTTTTCGAATAATGGGAAGTGGAGAAAGCAATTCTTTTTTGGAAGGAACATGAAAAACAAAGGGCTGGCGAGAATTTTTACTAAAAGTCATATCAAGTATTCTTTTTAAAGAATTTCCTTTAGATACAATACCTTCCTCCACATGAAACGCGACCCACTGACCAGAAAATTTTTCTAAGCGTTTTGCATTCTGGCAAAGCCAACGAGTTTCTTGTTTTAAGGTCATGAACTTTCCTTAGGGAATTAATTTGTTTAGTGGATATTCAATAATGCCTTCTGCGCCAATGCGTTTGAGCTCAGGAATTATTTTCTTTACAACGGTTTCTTCAACAACCACTTCAATGGCAATCCAATCTTTTAAAGTGAGATGACTAACCGTAGGGCGTTTTAACGAAGGAAGAACTTTCATGACCTGATCTAAATCTTTCTCAGGCAAATTCATTTTTAGCCCCACCATTCCCTCAGCCGCCAAGGCTCCTTTCAAAAGAATAGCGATATTCTCAATCTTTTTCCTTTTCCATTCGTCTTTCCAGGATTCTTTATTGGCAATAAAGCGAGTCGTTGAACTTAAAAAATCTTCCACAATTCGAAGTTTATTGGCTTTGAGTGAGCGACCCGTTTCAGTTAGTTCAACAATCGCATCTACCAACATTCCCGCCTTGGCTTCCGTAGCTCCCCAAGAAAACTCTACTTTGGCTTCTACATTTCTTTCTTTGAGATATCTCTTCGTGTAATTAACAAGTTCAGTCGCGATGGTTTTACCTTGTAGGTCTTTTACAGAATTAATTTTTGAATCATTGGGAACGGCCAAGACCCATCGAACAGGCCGAAAACCGGATTTTCCATAAATAAGTTCACAAACTTCATGAATTTTCGCATCTGTTTCTAAAATCCAATCATGCCCAGTGAGCCCCACGTCAAAAAGCCCATCTTCCACGTATTTGCCCATTTCTTGAGAACGGATGAGCATCACTTCAATTTCTTCATCATCACAATAAGGGAAATAAGAACGGTCTCCCGAAGAAATTTTAATCCCCGCTTTTTTAAAGAGTTCCATGGTTGATTCTTGAAGACTGCCTTTCGGCATCCCCAGTTTAAGTATTTTTTTTGTTTCGGTCATATCTTGTCCTTCTCGTTAATTTTAGAGACGGAATTCTAGCATTTATCGATATTTATTCTTTGCCAAAAAATTCTTAACCACTCGACATTGAAAGGAACTATTCCTACAATAAAGAAAAGGAGATGTACTTATGTATATTCCGGCATGGGCTATTATTTTGGGATTTGTAGGATTTGTATCTTTTATTTTGTCGGCGCTCGCATCTGGGAAAGGTATTCCTTTAGCAAAGTACTGGGTTGTCCCTTTAGCTGCAATTCTGCCTTGGATCATTATCGAATGCGTAGTCCTTGTTTGGATCAATTTTGAGAAAAACCAAAGTCGCGCTCAGGCAATGGCAATGAGTGGTTTATTCCCGCTTTTCGGGCTATTTGGATCATTAATAATGGGGGCCATTATTAGTTTTTTTGTGTCTCCAACCGCTTCCATTCGCACACGCTTTCTTTGGTCTGGAGGAATTTCACTCGTACCCGCTCTTGTCCTCGGGATCCTACTTGTTTATGTGTTTTTAAAAAAATAAAGACCGACACCAATAGGACTTTGGAGCATACATGAACGAACCTAAGTTTGTTGCGTGCTAAACCAGCATATGAAGAAGCGTTAAGACGGAAACATAGAATAGAAGCAAAACTTGGCAGAAAGAGTAAGACGAACAATTAAGATATAGAGACCCCTAGATCTAGATTGGTGGGTTGGTGAATTACTACTTTATTTCAATCCGATCTTTTCTAAAGCCTGACCGCTTGCAAATCAACGACCATCCCCTTGAACACTTAAATATTCTGGAACCGGCATGAACACTCCATATCTACGAGACGCCATCTCTATTGCGTTAAACGGCCCCACATCGTTACATTGATACGAAATAAATCCCTGCATTGCTTTGTTCATTAATTGTCGACAACCGTATTTGTCGCTTCCAGGGATAAAATAAAGACTGTAACGCAAAGGATCTACTTGCGCCGGATTATCATTTACTTTCCCACTGTTATTACAAGGAACAGTGTCGGTTTTCTTTTTTTCAAGTTTCACTAAGAATCCGGTTGTAGTCGCATGCTTTAAATATTCCTTCTTCATTTTTCTAGGTAATCGTTTTTAGTTTTCCAAATAAAATTATTTTTTAATTTCAGCGCCCGAACTGGCAACATTTCTATGAGAGAACTGGTTAAAAAAATTCTGTCTGCTTTACAAAGCTCGGGTAACTTTATTTTTTTCTCTTGTACTTTCATTTTTAGACTTTGGGCTTTTTTTAAAATGAATTGGCGAGTTATACCAGGCAAAATGTCTCCGTCTAAAGGGGGCGTAAACAAAATTCCGTTTTTAATCCAGAAGATATTTGAAACTGTTCCCTCCGCCACAAACCCTTTGTCTGTTAAGTGAATAGCTTCGAAAGAATGTTCTTTCTCAGCGTGAATTCGCGCTAAAATACCGTTTAAACAATTGGTTGATTTCACAAACGGTGGAGTTGCACGCGCCCCATTTCGACTGAAAGGTGAAACAGTAACAACAACTCCTCGCTCGTAATCTACATTCAGCGGTACAAAAGGATAAGTCGTTATTAAAATCGTAGGACGTAAGCTTCCACTCACTCCTATTCCGTAATTAGAAACCCCTCTAGAAATAAAAATGCGCGCCACCGCTTCTTTTGATTTATTTTTTTGAATCAGGTTTTTAATGATTTTTTTGATTCGACTCTGAGACAAGGGAAGCTTCATCGATAAAATATGAAGTCCCTGAAATAATCGCTGCAAATGTTCCGTCAACAAAAAAGGAACTCCATCATAAATGCGAATGGTTTCATACAGGCCATCACCATAAAGAAAACCGCGATCAAAAATCGAAATATGCGCGTCTTTTTCTTGGAGGTATTTCCCGTTCAGATAAACAATGGTCTGTTTCATTTTATTTCACCAATCGATTCCATGAGGGCTCCTGCCTTGGCGAGACACTCTTGATATTCTTTTTGGGCGACGGAGTCAGCGACAATACCGGCTCCCGCACGAAAATGAATTTTCTTTTTTTGAACAAGCGCCGAGCGAATAAGAATATTGAAAAGCGCGTCTCCATTATAAGAGAAAAAACCCAGACTTCCGTAGAAGGGGCCACGTTTTTCTTTCTCACATTCTTGAATGATCTTAATGGAACTTAATTTTGGACATCCTGTAATGGTTCCTCCTGGGAAAACCGCTTTAATAGCCTCTAAAGCTGAAATATTTTTTTTCAATTTTCCTTCCACCTGAGAGACAATGTGCATCACATGGGAATAATATTCGATCCCCATTTTCTCAGTTACTTTGACAGACCCCGCTTGCGAAACGCGCCCCAAATCATTTCGCTCAAGATCAACCAACATAATGTGTTCAGCTTTTTCTTTTGGAGAAAGGAGCAGCTCCCCTTTATTTTTTAAATCTTCTTTTTTATTTTTTCCTCGAGGACGGGTACCTGCAATGGGCCGGGTTATCACAGATTTATTGTTTATTTTAATAAGTAGCTCTGGTGAATTACTCACAATCCACCCATAACTTCCTTTCAAAAGTGCCGCATAAGGGGACGGGTTTTTGTGGGTCAAACACCGGTATAAACTTACCGCATCGGAAATAAAAGGTGCAGAAAATCTCATACTTAAATTGGCTTGATAGATGTCTCCTGCGGCAATATGTCGTTGCGCTTTCTTAACAATAAATGAGAATTTTTCTTCCAATGGAAAGTTAAAAAACAGAGCCTGCTTTCTCTTGTCGCCCCGGCGAAGGCCGGGGTCCAGGCTGTAAACTTTATTTAAAGAATGGGTTGCAACCTGGATCCCGGCCTTCGCCGGGATGACGACTTTCTCAGTTAATTTTCTCCATTGCTGATCAGAATACCCTACTGCCCAAAGCGTCGTGGTTTTTCGTTTAAGATCAAACTTTATTCCCGCTTTATAACGGGCAAACGAATACACAGGAAAGCGATAAGGATCTTTTAACTTTGTGTTTGAGATGAGCTTCGGTTCAAATATTTTCCCTGCTTCAAAAGAAAAGACCCCCACCCATTCAGGATAAGGAAATTTATTGTTAGATGGAATTAAAAAAGAGGGGTTTTTAAAAGTTGTGGTTTCTTTTATTTCAATGGGCTCAGCAACAGAACAGTAAACGTACCGGTGTCCTTGCGAATATTGTTCGCCTCCTAAAAAAAAACCATTTTGAGGATTGGGATGAATCTGCTGCCAAAAATGGAGAAGATCACGGGGAATTAACGGAACAATGGTTTGTCGAAACATAAGTTAAATCAATCCGACAAACTTATTTGATTTGATCCCCTAAAGATTTAGTCTTGGCTTGAATATTTTTAGAGACAGAATCAACAAGCGGAGCAAGATTTTTTTTGGCTTCTTTTTCGAAAGTCATTTTGAACTGTTTTGAATTAAAATGAGCTTTATAAAAATAATTCTGTACAACAGTATGAAGAGGCTTAACAATAAATGATTTTTTCCAGGCTTCCTTTTTTTCAATATCGGGAAAACGAGGAACCACCAGCAAAAGCGCTAAACAAACAGCAACAAGCCCGGTCAAGCCTCCCAACAAAAAGCCAAAACTAAAATCAAAAAAACCTAAAAACAAACCATATTTACTTAAGAGATACCCGGGGATAAAAAATAAAACAACAACGCCCAGAAAAATGAGAATTTTAGCGACAATAAGTGCCCCCATAAAATTTCCCAGGTAACTTGCTAAAATAATCGCATACGCATCGGCCAAAAAGGCTCCAAAAAAACCGCCCCCCAAACAAGCAGCCATCCAAAAACTTCCTAACCAAGCGCCGCCTACCACAGATAAAATAAAAATGACAATAAACGCTATATCAAAACCAGACATAATTTATTCTCCAATCTTTTTAAGGAATATCCTGTTCTAAGGGCATCATGGTAAATCCTGTTGGAACTTTCGGATAAAAATACGTGGTTTTTGGAGGCATGACTTGACGTGCCGCTGCCACTTTGGCCAAAGATTCTACACCCGCTGATCCCACTAAAAAAGCGACCCACTTGGAATCTTTTTTAATATGTGACTGAATTTCTTTTAAGTCCCTCGTATAAATAAGCTCTTTATCTTTTACAACAGAGGGTGTTTGGGACTCTCCCATCGCTAAATCGTGGAGCCAAACAACGTCCAAATCTTTCAGCGCCTGCGGACGTTTTTTTAATATCCAATCGACAGGAACATCTTTTTTAAGAGAGAGAATAAATGAACCCTTGGCATTAACCCAACCCAAAACACGCCGGCGCTTTTTTTGTCCAGGACGAGGGCCTTCTTTCATCAAAACATCCACAACAGATTGAATATTTTTGACGGGCTTTATATCAAAGATAGAAGATAAATATTCTTGCCACACCTCCAACGAGTGTGGGGTTTTGACAAGACGGTGAGTGGGAAGCATTAATAGTCCTTGCTCTTCCATGGGGCAAACATAAGCCATCACTCGACGCCATCCCGCTTTATCTGATGCTGCATTTTTCTTTTTCAAACGACCTTCTCGATAGGCCCACGCTACTTCATAACGGTGGTGACCATCGGCGATGTAAAGTTCTTTTGACTTTAAAACCAGAGATAATTCTTTAATTAAATCTTTATTTGAAATTTGCCACATCCGATGGGTTAATTCATTGTGTTCTTTGCCTTGAACCGTTGGTTTTAAACGAATCGTTTTTTGAATCCATTTATTCCATTGGTTTTTATTGTCAAAAAATAATCCAAAAATAGGGCTCACATTGGTTTTTACTTCAGTTAAAAGATTGAGGCGATCTTCTTTGGCTTTGGGCAATGTCTTTTCATGTGGACGAACATGGCCTTTGCCCGGAGTTTCTAATCGAAGAGCTGTCATAACGCCATATCGTTTCAATAATTTCTGAGGTGCAAATGCGTCTTTGATTCGATAGGTTGTTTCAATTAAATAAAAAGAAGGTTCATTTTCTAACCCGAGAACCCCTTGACGTTCCCATGCTTGTAATAACTTTGAAGCATTTTTATATTTTTGAAAACCGTCTCCACTGGGAATCTCTAAGAGAACAACATTATTTTTAGATTTTTTTGCTAACTGTGTTCTTTCTTGTGGAGAAATAACGTCGTAAGGGGGGCAAATTTGATTGGAAATATCATTTGATTTTCCTGATGTTGTGTAGCGTAACGCTCTGAATGGGGCTATATCAACCATAAAGTTCTAGTACCTGTCCTTTTTTTTGTTTTATCGCTTTTTCATAAACAATTCGAGCCACCGCCACATCTTGCAGCGCCAAACCCGTAGAGTCGAAAATGGTTATATCAGAGGGTGATAGACGCCCTGATTTTTTACCAATGAGGATTTCTCCCAATTGGCCCGTTAAATTTTTAAGTGTAAATTGTCCTTTTTCAACTGGAACATTCATTTCTCCAGCATGAGAAGCTTGCACCCATTCGTCTACGATCACTTTTGATTTTAACACCAACGATGTTTCTAATTCTTGTTTACCAGGAGCATCAGCCCCAATGGCATTGATATGCGTTCCTGGTTTGACCCATGACTCTTTAACCACTGGTGTTCTCACCGGGGTTGTAGTAACAAGAATATCAGCGTCACATGCTTCGCGTGGATTTTCACAAGTGACAAGCTCCGCTTGGGTGGTCCCTTTTATTTTTTCACAAAAATCTTCTGATTCTTGTGTGGTTTTTCCCCAGACAAAAACTTTTTTTATTTTAAAAAAATGTTCAATGGCTTCTAATTGGGTACGCGCTTGTTTTCCACATCCCAAAAGTCCCACTGATGTCGAGTCACTTTTGGCCAACAACTTGGCCGCCACCCCTCCCGCGGCCCCCGTACGAATTCCAGTCAATACTCCGGCTCCCATCACTGATAACGGAAGTCCTGTTTGAGGATCTACATACACCATAATTCCTGCCACTGCTGGAAGTCCTTTTTCAGGATTGGAAGGAGTTGAGTTCACAATTTTAACACCAGCAGAAGGGGTATCACCCTGAACATAGGCTGGCATGGCCCTTAAATCCCCATCCCACGGTTTAAACTCTAAATATATTTTTGCTGGAAGTTGCACTTTCCCTTCTCCATGAAGGCGAAAGGCTTTTTCCATGGCACCAATGGCTTCATCCATAGATAATAATGAAGCAACATCAGATTCCGATAACCATAAAATTTGAGAACCTATTTTCATTTGGAAATCCTTTTAAAGGCTTTTTCGAACCCTTGAAGCGCTTTATCCATGATATCCGGTGTGTGCGCTATAGATAAAAACCACGCTTCAAATTGCGAAGGTGGCAAATAAATTCCCTGTTCTAAACAAGCGTGGAAAAAAGCGGCAAACTTTTTGGTACTTGCTTGAGTGGCTGATAAATAGGAATCAACTTTTTCATCAGTAAAAAAAGGCGTGATCATCGATCCGGCGCGGTTTACTTGAATACTCACTTTGTTTTTTTTTGCGGCTTCCATAAGCCCTTGTTCTAGTTTTTTTCCACTTTCTTCTAAAATGGGGTAAATATTTGTTTTTTTAATTTCTTTTAAAAGCGCCAATCCTGCCGACATTGCCAAGGGATTACCGGATAACGTTCCCGCTTGGTAGACGGGCCCCAAAGGCGCCAATAATTCCATCACGTCTTTTCTTCCACCAAAGGCTCCCACGGGAAGACCGCCGCCAATAATTTTTCCGAAACAAGTAAGGTCTGGTTTTATACCATAGAGTTTCTGCGCTCCACCCCATCCCACTCGGAAACCAGTCATTACTTCATCAAAAATAAGGATCGCATGATGCCGTTTGGTTAAAACATCCAAAGCCCGAATAAATTCAGGCGTGGCTTTAACAACACCCATATTCCCAGCAATAGGCTCAACGATCACCGCCGCGACATTGATTCCCTGGCGTTGAAACAAATTCTCCAGCGCCGGAACATCGTTATAAGGAAGAACCCACGTATTTTGCGCTAAAAAATCTGGAACGCCGGCACTGGAGGGAACTCCAAAAGTTAATGCCCCTGAGCCAGCCGATACAAGCAGACCATCACTATGACCATGATATCCACCTTCAAATTTAACGATGCGAACTCGTTTGGTAAAAGCTCGCGCCAGTCGCAAGGCTGACATGGTCGCCTCGGTTCCCGAACTTGTAAACCGAAGTAGATCAATAGAAGGAACGGCTTCTTTAACAAGCTCAGCCAATTCAATTTCCACTTCACAAGGCGCACCATAAGATGAACCTTTCCCCAATTGCGATTTCAGCGCTTTTACAATCACAGGATGATTATGCCCCAAAATCATCGGGCCCCAAGATCCAACAAAATCCACATATGAATTTCCATCGACATCTGTAATGGAGGCACCAGAGGCTTCTTTAATAAATAAAGGAGTTCCTCCCACCGCTCGAAAAGCACGAACAGGAGAATTAACTCCTCCAACAAGAGAGGTTTGGGCTTTTTTAAAAAGCTGAGAAGATTTTACGTGTTTTTCCATTTTATGCTGCAACCAATGGCAAAGGTTTCATAAGGTGACGGCTCTTTCCCATGTAATAAAGAAACAATGGCTTGTTTCAAATATTGATCTTTAACTTGAGAAGGATTTTGCCAGTTATCATCTACCTTGCCGGTATAAGCCAAATATCTTTTTTCATCAAATAAATAAATGTGCGGTGTGTGTGAAGCTTTATAAGCTTTTGCAACTTCTTGTGATTCATCTCGAAGATAATCAAAATTAAAGTTCTTTTCTTTGGCTCTTTTGACCATATTTTCAAAACTATCATCAGGATAATGCTGATCATCATTGGAGTTGATGGCAATGAATTGAACCTCTTTATCTTTAAATTCTTTTTGAAGATCTATTATTCGATCTTCGTAGGCCTGAACATAAGGACAATGATTACAGCTAAAAATTATCACTAAAACTTTTTTTGAAACATAATCGCTCAAAGCATGCTTTTTCCCATCGACGCCTTTTAAATCCTTAAATTCTGGAGCCAATTGACCATGCTGCATTCCAATTTTATCAGCGACACCCATGTTCGTTATTCTCCTCTCTATAGAAAACCACGGTACCTTTTTTACTCTGCTGCTCTTACCAGGCCCGAAATAACCGTGTAAGGAACAAAGGGTGCCCACTGCCCATCTGTTGTATACCAATCACGAGAATCACCAGAAACATCTCGATTATCTCCCATGAGAAACACATGATCTTTCGGAACAATTACCTCAGGAGTATTATCACCCTTAAAAATAGTTTCAGGGTTTAAATATTGAACGTAATTTTCTTTCAAAGCAACCCCGTTTCGAACGACTGTTTTGTTTTTCAGTTGTATTTTATCATTGGGAATACCGATCACTCGTTTCACCAATCCCTTTCCGGGATCATAGGGCGTAGTAAAAACGATAATATCTCCATGCCGAGGTTCACGAAATTTAAAAGTAAACTTATTAACAAAAATATGAGTTCCTTCTGGCATCGTGGGAGCCATTGAATCGGTGGCTAAATATATTCCTTCATAAGCGTAAGAACGAAAAAACAAGGCCCCTCCCACTCCCAGGGCCAACAAAAAAAGGATCCGACTCATTTTCATTAATGTTTATTTATTCCACAACTCTTTTAACCGGAAATAGGCGGGCCGCAAGACTCTGGCAAATGGCGCACTGCTTCCATCTCCTTGACCAATGATCCCTAACCATTCTTCATAACTCCATCCATCAAGAAAAGGCAACCCAAACTGTGGAACAGATTCTTGAACATTGGGTTGTAAATTTTTATATTGCGCTGATTTTGTGGCATACCATGCCGCTCGTTCTTTCTGAACATATTCTGGTAAATCAGAATTGGCTTTCCACCACTCGTCCATAAATTCAAAAAGAGAACCACCCAACGCATTTCCCACGCCTCGTCCAGCCATATTTGCTTCCAAATCTTCCCAGTTATTAGCCAGATACATAGCTTGATAAGCCTCGGCTTCTTGTTGAGAAAACCCTTCCGCAATAGCTGACACACCATATTCGGTGATAAAAACAGGTTTATCTAAGGCTTGTTTAACATCGTTAAAAACATTCCAACCAAAACCTTGTTCACCTCGGTAAATATTGGCACCAAATATATCTACATCGGGACAATATTCTTTAAAGTAATTTAAATAAAATAAATCGCCGTTTGAAATAGCAACAGGTCGGGTGGGGTCTAACTCTTTAATTAATTGGGCCACTTTATTTACAAACGTATAAAACGCCTTGGGATCTGTCCCTGAATTATTGGCCACCCCATACACATTCTCATTTCCAAGAACCCACATGAGAACATATTCTTCATCTTTATTTTCTAATACCATTTGGCGAATACTGGCTAACATCGCCGCTTGATGTTGAGGATTATTATAATCAGTTCCTTCAGTCCAAGAAGCGCCACTGCCGATCGCGTAAACCCCTAAGTAATCGCCAACAAGACTGTAAATTCCGTAGTCTTTTTGAAGACGACGTAATAATGTTTTATTGTAAACATGGTGATAAACTCGAAGAGAGTTCACACCTAAGTCTTTGAGTAAACTAAAATCTCCAACTGTGGGTTCGTCTTTATCTTGTTTGGTGTTCCCATTTTTATCAATAAAAGATTCTTCGAACCCATCATGTTTTCCGTTATTATTTGTATCGACTTCTTGCCATCCTTGATGAACCACCCAGTTTCCGCGATCAGGGCTTTTCCCCAACGGTGTGGCCGAATAGGCCAAGGCTTTAATCAAAAATGGTTTATTATCCACCAGGAATTGCCATTGGCGATTCTCATATTGGACCAACTTCGATTTACCGGTCCCTATTGTTTTTATGATTTTCAATTTCGCTAAGTTAAGGGCTTTTTCAGGAGTTGTTTTTTTAATATTAATCAGTTTCCCCGGATTCACATAAAACTCATCGTTTTTAGTGTCTTTATCGAACTTCCCATCCATCTTTATATCAGCACCTTGAAGTTCTAATTTAATCTCAGGATGATGCCTTAACAGTTGAATAATTCGATCAATAGAAGAGGGCCCAATATACCACGGGGTTTTATAATATGTCCATGATGTGGTTTTTGGAAAATGAACCACAACAGCATAATAAGCTTTAATGGCTTCTTCTATTAGCCCCGCCCGTTCCAACTGAACTGCGATATAGAATTGTTTTACGCCAGGATCTTCTTGTGTAGAGGCCCATTTATAAAAATTACGAGCCGCATAAGGAGGGTCAACAAAATTCCAATGGTTTCCTTCTAAAACGCCGCTCTGTTTTAATTCTTTAAATTTTGGATCTTTAAAATTACTGGAATTGGGAAAAATTCCCTGGCCGGCCGCTTCTGCCAGGCCATTTTTATCGCTGATCACATAGCGGTAACTTTTTGTACCCACTCCCTCAAACTTTCCAAATTTTTCATAAGGAATAGCCCCTTTCTTACCAGGAAAAGCTAACACCAGAATATCTTTGCTAGGAACAGCTTCAAAGCGTGAACGCGCTTTTAAAGGGTCTGTTTTTCGAGAAGCCGCTTGTGAAAAATGAAAAACCGAACAAACAAAGATAAGCCCATACACCGCTGATTTTTTATACGTGGTTGTCATATGATCTCCCGAGGTGAGGTATAAATCCGTTCTATCAAAATCAATTCAATTTGTCTGTCCCGAAACAGGCAAAACCCAAACCTCCGGTTTTTCTTTTGGTGTTGAAATCCGAAGTCGGACAGACTTTTCATTTAGAAATTTTACTTGTGGTGGATCAAAAAGCATCGTGAATTTCTCCAGAGGATCCAATCGATAAAATCGCACGTCACCATAATGCATTGGGATAATAATTGAAGATTGAACTGCTGTTGCCAATCGAAAAGCACTCACGGCATCAGTCGTTGTGATCCCACCAACAGGCACAAATACCACATCAACCTTTCCAATATCCCGCAATTGTTCAATTGACAACAAATGCCCCATATCTCCCAAATGAAGAAATTTCAAACCGCCTAATTGAAAAACATACATTCGGTTTGGGCCATGTTTTTGTCCAAGTACATCGTCATGAAAGGATGGCAAACCCAACACACCCAACCCACCTGCAACGCTATAGGTTCCCGTGCTTTCAATAACATCCAAGTCCCGAAGCCGCGCCTTTACTGCCGGTTTAAAATTATGATCAAAATGATCGTGTGAAATAAGTAAGAGATCAGCGAATAATTTAAGCCGTCCATAACCCACTGTTTCATCAAAAGGATCAATCACTATGGTTCGCCCTGTACTGTCTCGCAAAGTAAAGCACGAATGACCGTGCCATGACATTTCTACACCCCATTTTGGATTACCCATTTCAATTGAAATAGGTTTTACACCACAACCAATAAAACAACTCAATAACAGAGCCAGCAAAACTTTACGGATAGGGGGCATTTTGAATTTCATATTTTCTTATTACTTCAATAAATGCGCGATCTCCAAAGCGTGGTATGAAATAATGAAATCAGCCCCTGCACGTTGAATAGAATTTAATATTTCCATCGTCACCGGATGGTGATCCCCACTCGTCAACCATCCCATTTGCTCAGACGATTTAACCATCGCATATTCACCAGATACGTTATACGCCACAACCGGAACTTTCACAATTTTTTTGGCCTGATAAATGATGTCCAAATACGAAAGCGCTGGCTTGACCATTACCATATGAGCCCCATCACGAATATCTGTTTTTATTCTTTTTAACGCTTTTACTGTGTCGAGGGGGTTTAATTGATACGCGCGGCGATTACCAAATTGTGGGGCGGAACCTGCGGCTTCTCTAAAAGGGCCATAAAACGCACTGGCATATTTTGCTGAGTACGCCAAAATTTTTGTTTTATTAAGACCCGCTTTGTTTAGTGCTGTTCGAATGACTTTTACTCCACCCGAGGTCATTCCTGAAGGAGCCACGAAATCAGCGCCCGCTGTTGCTTGAGACACCGCGGTTTGTGCGATCATCTTTAATGTTTGAGGAATATCGATACCTTTTTTCGCGTTGAGCGCACCACAATGCCCGTGATCAGTATATTCACAAAAACATAAATCCGTCATCACGGTTAATTTAGGAAACTTAACTTTGATTTTACGAACCGCCTGCTGAATAATTCCATTCGAATCATAAGCCTCAGAACCAAGCGCATCTTTCAATTGTGGGATTCCGAATAATAAAACGGAATTAAATTTTTGTTGAACTACCTGTTCTAATTCTAAAAGCAATTGATCAATAGAGAATTGATATTGACCCGGCATAGATAAAATGGGATTTCGAATGTTAAAACCATGAGTGACAAAAAAAGGAATAATGAAATTATTTCGTCTTAGCATGTTCCGTAATTTTAACGGCACGGCGAAGGGGAAGCGATAAAGAAACCGTCTCCAGAAGACCTGCAGTGAGAGCGCCTACATAATAAATCCACCACTGATTGGGAATATCAGCGAATAAATAGAGTAACCCGACGGACAACATAGATAATGAAAAAGCGACGCACGCAAAACCCATTAAATACAATTTCTTGGGCATATTATCGTAAAGCATTTTCTTTTCGGTAGGATAATTAAACGCGTGCCATAAAACCAAAAAACCCGCACTAAACACCAACAACACCGGATTAATTAATCGAATAATAAATAAAATAGGCATGAGAGGGGATGTGGAACCTGCTTTAAACCAAATACCATCATAGGCAGACAAATCCCCCAACATAAAAATCATTTCACTTCCACCAATGGCTTTGGTATTGACCACAACGAAAATAGATGCCGCCACCAATCCAAAGCCAAATAACACGCGAACCAATATTTTAGGGATGTTATTACTCCCCAATACCAAACTCATCATGGCCACCGTTACTGCTGGTGAAAAAAATCCCATCATTACAAACTCTCTTATATTATTAATGATGAGTGGCATCGGATGAGGGCCCAATAAAATTTGCAATGGCCGCGTGGCCAGATAAGCCCCTAGAATGAGAAAACCCCAATAGGCTCCATCATAAGTTAATTTACCCGTCACTAAAGTTCGCATGGGCCCAATATGCTTGACATAACGAGCCAAAGCAAAATAAACCATCCCAGAGAGAATAGGAATAACAACATTCATAAAAATATGGAGAAATTCAGACATGATTTAAAAAAATCCGGCCTTTATATGCACAATCATTTTATTTGGAAACATTTAACTTAGTCACAATATCTATTATTTGACGAATATCTGTCAGTTCAAAATCAGCGCCTGCATCAGGCGTATTAAAATCATCTCCATATTTAGCAAAGGCCGTTTTCATTCCAAGACGTTTGGCACCAACAATGTCCCGCTCAGCCCAATCTCCAACCATAACGGCCTCCAGCGCTTGCACTTGAAGCCGATCCAATGCCAACTGAAAAGGGGCAGGATCAGGTTTCCTTTTTTTCGTGTCATCAAAAGAGACAACAGTATCTATAAAACCATCTAATCCCAAAGCAATGAGTCGCATCCAAGCGGGTAAACTTGGCGCATCAGAAACAATTCCAACCTTAAGCCCCATTTTAATAAGTCGACTTAAAGTTAAACGGACGTGAGGATAAAGCACCATGGCCCCTTCTTTGGCTCTTCGATATCCCAAGGTTCCAGCGGCTAGAATTCGATAATCAACTTGTCCATATTCTTCTATAAGCATTTTATCGAACACATGTTGATCTTCAATCCCTTCACGGTCGTACATATTGAATATGCTCTTTACAATTTCTTCTTTGGTTTTATTAAACCCTGCATCTACCATAGCAGCTGCCGCCGCATCAATGGCAGTCCGTTTAACTTTCATAAAGTCAACAAGCGTATTATCAAGATCGAAAATGACAGCTTTAATCATGTGTTTATTGGATATATTTCCCAATGATAGGGGCTAATTTTTTTTTCATAGCTGATGAGATCACCTGGGGTTGAGTGAAGATGGCTCCCCGTAAAGCGTCGGCTTGATCATTTTGAATAGATGAAATTTTTGGCAAAATATGAGCAATTACTTTTTTAGCATTCTCGGCATTTTCCATTAAACATTCAATCACCATTTGAACGCTCACCTCATCGTCTTCTTTCCAACAATCATAATCGGTCACCATGGCCATAAGAGCATAAGACATTTCGCACTCACGCGCTAATTTGGCTTCGGGAATAGCGGTCATTCCAATGACATCACAACCCATTTGACGATGAAGGTGTGATTCTGCTCTTGTTGAAAAAGCGGGACCTTCCATACAAAGATAAGTTCCTTTATCACTGGCTTTTACTCCAACAGTACGAATAGAATCAAACAATAACCGCGATAACGTTTCTGAAAAAGGCCGAGCAAAAGAAATGTGAGCGACAATTCCATTCCCAAAAAAAGTAGAAGGTCGACCCTTCGTGCGATCGATAATTTGATCGGGAACAATAAAATGACGAGGAGGTAATTCTTGTTTTAAAGATCCGCAAGCGGAAATACCAATAACATATTCTACTCCCAACATCTTAAGAGCGTAAAAATTAGCTTGTTGAGGAATTTCAGAGGGGAGATACCGGTGTCCTTTTCCATGACGAGGCAAAAAAGCGCACTGAACGCCGTTATAAGAACCAATGGTAATCGGGTCAGATGGTTTTCCAAAAGGAGTGTTGGGAAAAAATTCTCGCAGAACTTTCATTCCTTCAATTTGATAAACACCACTTCCACCAATGACGGCAATGGAGATTTTTTCCTGAGATTTTTTAGTCTTTTTGGATACCATGAAATCCTCCCTGAAATGAGTGGGAAGATTTTAGCAATTCGAGAAGACAATCTTGTAGGCGATTGCTTTTATGCTGCTTTTTGTTGGTTTTTGTTTCGAGGAATGAGAAAAGTAAAAGTGGCTCCTTGCCCTTTTTCTGACTGAACCATAATTTGACCACCATGCATATTGACGATGCCACGAGAAATGGCAAGCCCCAAACCGGCTCCTCCGGTGGATCTTCGGATCGAAGCATCGGCCTGATAGAACATATCGAAAACTTTTTCTTGTTCTGGTTTTGATAAACCTGGCCCATTATCTTTTACTGAAACTTGAACACAATCACCTTTTTCTTCAGCAAAAACTTCTATGTGACCATTCCGATCGGTAAATTTAATGGAATTAGAAATAAGATTATCTACCACTTGTTGAATGCGACTTGCGTCTGCCCACACCAAAGGTAAAACTCCTTTAATATCTAAATCTAATACCATGCCCTTTGCATCAGCAGTGGCACGAAGCCCCTCAACACTTGTTTCTAAAATCTGATCAATAGCACATTCGCCCATTTCTAAATTCATGCGGCCCGCTTCTATGCGAGAAATATCTAACAAATCAGAAATAATAAGATTCAACCGATGGGCTGATTGTTTAGCAATTCCTAAAAACTTTTTTTGATGGACATTGACCGGACACGCTTCCTCGTCTAATAAAACCGCCAGAAAACCTGTTAAAGAAGTTAAAGGCGTTCTGAGTTCGTGACTGACGATTGACAAAAATTCATCTTTTGCTTTATTGGCATTGGTTAATTCTTGGACTCGTTTTTGTAGTTCTTTATAAAGGGTTTTCAATTCACGAACACGATCAATTAATATGTGATTGGTTTGTTCTAATTCTCTTGTCGTGGCATCAACTTCCGCTTTCAAACGACGTTCATTATTCTTCGCTTGTTTCTCTTGTTTTCCTAATTCCCAGCAAATCGCTATCAATTCCGCCAGTGATTCAAGCGGTTGAACGAAATCACGACTCTTCGATTCTCTTTTAGAAACAGCCAGCGACAAAATTCCGAGAAAATCGTCTTGATATCGAATTGGCAAATGCATAAGACCATCATACGTGGCAAGAGGTGATTGTAATGATTCAAATGAACAAGGATCGAACTCAGGAATGCCGGAAACCAAAACTCTCTTCAGAGCGGACTGATGAACAGGATCTTCAGGCGAATAAAATATCTCTACCATGCCACGTTCGGATAATTTTGAAAGGGCAGAACCACTGTTGTGTTTCCATAAACAACAGGGTCTTTCTCCAAGATAAGCATGAATTACGTCGAGCGCACTTGAAGCGATAGAAATTTCTTCATTTCCATGCCTCTCCCAAGATTGAATAAACCCAAGCAAAACTTCTGTTACAAGAACTTGTTTTGATTTCTTGCCAAGAAAAGAATACATTGGGTTCATGCCTCCGTTATTTCGTTCGAACCAACGCAATATCTAAGGAAAGATTTAAATATCGATAGTCTTTATCAATTTCAAGCCAATTAACAATCTGTAAAGAAATACCTTGCACGTCCAAAGTAATATTTAATAAATCATAAAAATCTTGCTCACGAACACTGGCCCCGAGAGGAGGACCAATAACAATCGCCACAGCCGCATGATTATCTTTACAAGCATCAACAAAGGCCGCGTAATTAATTTTTCCCTTAAATATATAGGGATGATGAGACATGCGTTTTAATCTAAATTTAAGTTTGTGTTTACGAATAACCTCTTGAAATTTTTGATGAGCGATATCGGATTGATTCTGATGCCCATCAGGGTAGAAAAAGACGGCACTCACTTCTTTGATACCAGGAATAACTTCACCCTCTTCTGTCAAAGGTTGCAATTCAGGAACAATAACCGTTGCTTCTACCTTGGGTGGCTCTTTGGGTGTGGGCGCTGCCTTTGCCTGTAAAACAGGTTCTTGGATAACCTCAACTTTAGGAATGACCACTGGTTTAACTGGTTCAATAGTTTGAACAGGTTCTTCTATTTCCATTTCCATATTGTCTTCGATGGGAATTGTTGTAGGCATTTCAATCATTTCTGGCGTTGGCATTTCTTCCATTACCGGTTCTGGATAAATAACTTTTTTTTCTGCCTTTTTTTCATCTGCCATGTCTATAGCCATGGAATCTAAAACTGTGTCGAAAGAAACATCCTCGGATGAATTTACTACAGGATCAGGAAATGAAGCAGGCAAATCTGAGAATTCCTGAAGAACAGCGTTCTCCTTATGACCATTGCTACCGAAAGAAATAACAGGCGAAGGTAATACCGGAATAATTTCTTCATCTTTTACTTCCACTTTCTCAGCGGCAACTTCTACAGGAGGCAAGAGAGGCTCTGGTAACGGAACCTCTTCTGTAATCGGCTCAGGCGTTCCAAAAGGAGAAATTTCTTTTACAACAGATTGAACCAATTCCAGGGAAATTTTCTGTCGAGAGAGAGTGACATAAGCATGAATTCGTTTTAAGAAACCTTCTAATTCTCTGACACTGGATCTTAATACTTGTGCCGCATATTGAAGCATTTCATCCGGAATCTCAATGCCTTGTGACATTTGTTTCTTTTTCAAAATTTTAAAACGTGTTGAATAATCCGGAGTTTTGACATCGGTTGCCAATCCCCACTCCATTCTACTCCTCACATTTTTAGTTAACGTACTTAAAAGATTAGGCGGTGAGTCTGCAGCAAAAATAATTTGTTTATTATCATGGTGCAAATTATTAAAAATGTGAAACATTTCTTCTTGCGCAATTTTAGATTCAGCCAAGTATTGGACATCATCTAAAATAAGAATATCTAGTTGGCAATAACTTCGACGAAGCTCTAAAACCCTATCTTCACTTAAAGCCATCACCACATCACTAATAAATCGCTCGGCTGAAACATATTTCACCTTCGAATGAGGGTTCATTCTTAAGATCTCCTGCGCGGCAGCTTGAATGAGATGAGTTTTCCCAACTCCTGAAGGGCCGTAAATATAAAGAGGGTTATAAGCGTCTCCGGGTTTTTCTATAACCGCACGACAGGCCGCTGCTGCCACATGATTATTAGGCCCAATGACCAATTGGTCAAAAGAATAACCAGCTTTTAAGCCCGCGGTCGAAAAATCTGATTTATTCACAACACTTGCCCTCTGTTTAACTTAATAAGAATATCGGCATATAATGTTTTCAGAGGAATCTGTTCAATTAACACCAATCGAGAACCGATACCATTGGCAGGAATTTTTCTCATCAAAGATTTCATGGTTTCTTGCTCAGACTTCGAGCACAAAACAAACATAAAGTCGGCGCCCGAAACCTCAGCAGACTTTGCCCACACCATCGGATCTAAACTACCTGCAGACCAAGGCTCAATAAACACGGGTTGAACTTCTTTTGATAATTTTTCCGCCGCTTCTCTTAAACGCGAAATAAAGCTTTGTCCGTTTTTTTCTTGCCCTTCAGGGTAAACGCAAGCCACCTGAATAAGATTTTCCGGCTTTAAACTCTGAGCGGAATATTCAGGCTCATCCTCAAAGAAACTTTCTTCCTTTTTTGGTTTTTCAAACAATGTCCCAGGAATCGGAAATTCTGAATTGCTTTCCAATGCAGGCATTGCAGCAACCTCGACATTTAATGCATCAACAGGTGGATAGTTTTTAAGAGGTGCAACGTCATGAGTTTCATCAGAAATAGGTGACATGGGAAAGTCAGGCATATCTGGGTCTGATGCTGCAATGAAAGTGGCCGAACCATTCCCATTTTCTTTTACAATGGGGGCTGGGGGTGTATTTAATTCCACCAAAGAATCTACAGAAGGCGGTGGGGGTGGTGAAAGTTCAATTATTTCTCTTATCCCTGGAGGAACATCAGACAAATCAAAAGTACTTTTAGGCTCAGGTTCAGAAGACATATTAACAGGCGTTTCAAACTCAGAAAAATCAGGAATGTCAGATAGAGCCGGAGTATTAGCCACAGGATCAATAAAAGGTTTTTTATCCATGAGCGGATTGGCCGCCAACGGTGGAGATGACAGCGGTGTCACAGGTTTTTCAGCTTCACTAGGCCAGCCTAAAACATTTCCATCCCAAAACTCTTTATCTTCGGGAAGTTGTGCTGAAGGCACATGAGGCACTTTTTCTGGAATGACAGAATGACCATTTTGAGCTGGGGATTGTGGATTTTTACCAAGGTCAGCCATGACTTGTTTCAATTCTTCAACAACACGTGAAAAATCAGTCATGGGTTTCTCATTAAGTTTATTCAATTTAAGTGAATCTGATGATGATTGATCGTTTTCCATGTTCTTTGTTTAATACTTCTCCAAATATAAAAATAGACCACTAAATTGATGTGAATCGGCCCTGCCATGCACTGTTTATAATATGCCCATAAGAATCAGATGTTTCAAGGACTTCTTAAATATCCATAAAATAAAAACGTATTGATTTTTAAAGTCAAATTTTCAATAGCAGCATGAACAATCGAATAAGAACCTATTTCGATTCTAACTTTCTGATTTTACCGATTCGTCTCTCATGCCGACCGCTGATTTCCCACGGAGTACTCAACCAAGTTTTAACCATTTTTTTAATGACAGAAAGCTTGTGAAACCGACTTCCCACGCACAAAATATTGGCCCAATTATGCTGAGAAGCCAATTGAGCCGTATCAACAGACCAAACAACTGCAGCTCTCGCACCTTTTATTTTATTAGCAGCGATAGACATCCCAATTCCCGTGCCACACATTAAAATTCCTCGATCACATTTTTTAGATGCAACCGCACGAGCGACTTTCGAAGAAATATCAGGATAATCACATGATTCTTGAGAATCGGTTCCAAAATCGACAATTTTATGACCTTCGAGTTTAAGAAAATTTATTAACTTATCTTTCATCTCAAAACCCGCATGATCAACACCCAAAGCAATTTTTAAGGATTTCATATTAACTTTCATTTATCGGCCAACACTATTGGCTTTCTCAAAGGTAACAAGTTTTAAAAATGAATCGGCTTTCAAACTTGCTCCTCCCACCAATCCTCCATCGATATCTTCACAACTCATAAGCTCTGAAACATTTTCTGGTTTGACCGATCCACCATAAAGAATACGAACAGATAGAGAAGTTAAGGATCCATATTGATCTTTTAAAATATCACGAATGGCCAAATGAACTTCTTGCGCTTGGGCGAGAGTTGCGGTTTTACCAGTTCCTATTGCCCAAACTGGCTCATAGGCAATGACCATCTTTTTTGTATCTGTAGAAGGTATTCCATTAAAAGCCGCTTTCACTTGTTTACTGACGATAGATAAAGTTTGACCAGCTTCTCTTTCTTGTAAAGTTTCTCCGACACAGACAATTGGAATTAAGCCATTATTAAGAGCAGCTATAATTTTTTTATTGATGTGAATATCAGATTCACCAAATATCTGACGACGTTCGGAATGGCCCAAAATCACATATTTACATCCCAAAGAAGTTAACATGCCCGCTGAAATTTCCCCTGTGAATGCGCCTTCACTATTTTCATTCATATTTTGTGCGCCCCACATAACAGGGGTCCCCTTTAAAAATTGTGATAAAGATGCCAAAGAAGTCGATGGCGGACAAATAACAACCTCACAAGAAACTGTTGATGGGAAATTGCTTAAAAACTCTTTAACAAAACTTTCAGTTTCGGCAATATTTTTATTCATCTTCCAATTAGCAACCATCAAAGATTGACGGGATGAAGGGGACGACTGGGACATAATTTATTCTCCTAATGAAAATTCCACAATACGTGGGGTTACAAAAACGATAATCGATGTTTTTCTGCGTTCTTCTCTTTTCCAACGAAATAAAAATCCCAATAAGGGAATTTTTCTTAATATTGGGACACCTCGATTAACAAGGGTCTTTTGAGTCTGAACCAATCCAGCTAAAGTCATGGTTGTTCCAGGAGCCACTGTTACTTGCGAAGTTACCTCTCGCTCCAAGAGACCTGGAACACTATTCCCAGAAAGCGAAACAGTATTTGACGAGTCTGGCGCACTCACACTGGCTTTAACCTGCATATTAATTTGACCATCTTCAGTAAGAACTGGTTTAATTTCAAGACCAACACCAAATGGTTTGAATTCCACATTCGAAGTACCCAAGGAATTACTCGTGATATAAGGAATCTCTCCTCCCGCACGAAAAGTCGCTTGTGACCCTGAATTGGTCACCAAATTAGGGTTCGCTAATAACTCAGCGGCTCCTTCTTGAACCAAAAAATCCACATCACCTCTCAGCGCTGTTAATCGGTCGATAGAATTCAAAGCCAAGAGTTTAACAGGTTGCGATTCTTCAAAACCAATTCTATGAAACCAATCAATGCCCAACTGAGCGGCTTTCACCTGATCAATCTCGCTGACTTCAACTCTAATTTCAATGGGGATATTTTCCTGCGCTATCAAACTTTTAATGGGATAAATCAGGCTCCAAATGAATAAATAAAAAATAATATTTTTCATAGAGAATCATCAGACGTTGTGACCGTTGTTGCCCCATCAATCAGTGTTTTCCCTACTTTTTCATAGGCCAGGCGAATATCAGTTTGAAACTTTTTAAATACAGCAACACTTGCAATCACCACCAATGCTGTAATTAAGATGTACTCAACTAAACCATTTCCGTTTTCAAAGAACTTCCTCTTTTGTTTTTTAATCATGACTTCTCCTTGTTGACCGCCAATGCATCACAAGATGGACATTGGAGGAGTTCCTGTAAGGAGAGAATGGGGTCAAAATTAAATAAGTTTGAGGGACAACAATATTACCATAAGCCTTTCAAAATCATTGTAAACAAACTGTAAAAATTTGATTAACGAATAACTGGAGGCCAATTGAGCCGGCGTAATCGGTTTGGGATTGACTTGAAATTTTGAGGCAAATCGACTTCTTTTCCTTGAATGAAAACTGAAAATATTTCGCCCATAGAATCAGGATGAACCAGTTGTTGAACTACTCCGGGATGAAGTCCTTTTTTTAATTTTTCTTCGATAATCTCTGCACCGACATGTGTTAAAAAAATTCCCTGCGTACAAAATAACAATGGATCAAATTGTTGTTTTTTTCCCTCAATAGCCAACTGAGTGAAGTCCACATGCGCGGTAATATCTTGCTGTCCAATAAATTTTAAAATCTCTTGGTTGGTTTTGTGATTTTGGTAACACATCCACGTCCCTTTTGATCGGATAGGACTATACAAATAAGCTCTCGGGTGACCATAATCAAACGTGGCGACAAATCCGCGAGATAAAATTTGAGCCCAATTTTCATAGAGTGCTGAAACTTGCGAGCGGTATTCACCTTCTTGATTTTCTTCCCATTCCAACAGATTTAAACCCAAATCTGAAACCAATTTTCCTGGCAAAACGTCTCCCACTTTTTCTATTAAGGTGTCGCCCGCCTTATGAACAACAATTTCATAAAAATTCCCACCTTGAAATTTGAACCGATGAAAGGGAAGCGCGTCAAAAAGTTCATTGGAAAAAATGCACCCTTCTACTGTTCCCAACCATTCAATATCCGACAACTCCGCAACCACTTCACATTTTCCATATCGAGAAAGACGTTTCCAAATCCGGTCTCTACCAACACGACTTTTTTCTACTACCCACGCACGCACACCACCTAACATTTTTTTCTCTTTTAATCGGTCTAAAATCGTTCCTAAAAATTCCCCGTCTCCCGATCCAACTTCAATCAAAGTGAACTGATCTGATCCTAAACTTTCACGCATTTTTATAAGGGCTTCGACAAAAATATCTGGGAACAGAGAAGACACTTGAAGGGAAGTAAAATAATCTCCCCCTCTTCCTCTTTGCTGCTTGGTTTGACTGTAATAACCATACTGGGGATGGTACAAAGCCAAGTCCGTAAACCGTTCAAAATGAAGTGGGCCTAGTCGACTCACTTCTTGATGAATTAATTGTTCGCCTAAATATAAATTTTTTTCTGCTGTTTTCATTTTTTTAATTGCTCAATGGCCCAAAGAGCATGCTCCCGAATAAGTGGTTCTTCATCTTTTAGACACAATTCTAATATAGGAATTAGTGCTTCATCTTGACTATTTCCCGCTACAACGCAAGCGTTTCTCAAAAGTCCTTTTCGCTTGGCGCGCAAAAGAGGAGTTCCTTTAAATTTTTCTTTATATTCAGATTGTGTTCGAATAGATAAAACTTGAGTTAATGATAACCACGCCCCCACTCCTCGATTCGCCTTTAATTCAGGCCATCTGGTTTCAAAGGCCTGCGCATTAAAAGGACAGACGTCCTGACATATATCACACCCATAAATCCAATCTTTCAAGTGTTTCCTCATTTCTATAGGAATAGCGCCTTTGTTTTCTATTGTCAAATAAGAGATACATTTTCTTGAATCTAATTTATACGCTCCATCAAAAGCCTGCGTTGGGCACGCTGTTAAACATTTGGTACACCCACCACAACCTGCTTGTTGATTTAAGTTTTCAACAGAGTTTCCTAATTCAATATCGAGCAAAATTTCTGCAATAAAAACCCACGACCCAACGTGGAAACCATGCCGCGGGAATAAAGCATTATTTTGTGGAAGAATTAAAACAGTATTCTTCCCGATAAAACCCATCCCTCCTTTTCGAGCCAGAGCACGTTCAAACAAAGGTTTACTATCCACCGCAACCAATGCTTCTTTCACTGAAAATTCTTTTTTTATTTTATTGATTAGTTCTGTTAAACGAAATTCAATGATGTCGTGGTAATCTTCTCCCCAAGCGTAACGCGCGACGCGTCCATAACCAGTCCCTGGTTTTTCTGGGACAGGGCCTTGATAATAACTAACACCCACAGATAGCACACTCTTAGCAAAAGAATATTTTCGGGAGAGATTTAAACGGGCAGAAGGATCACGAGTTAAGTATTGCATCTCGCCGGCCATTCCTGCTTTGACCCAATTTTCGTAGGCAACTTGATCTTGAAAAGGGATTTGAGGAGAAACCAGAACACATCGATCAAAACCGAGGTTCCATGCGACGTTTTGAATAAATTCTAAGGGTTGATTTATTAAGGGATAATTAACGATCGTAAAACTCAATCAAACGGTCAGGGTAATTAGTAGCAATGCCATCAACACCCCAAACCACGAGTTTCCGAAATTCGTCTAATCGATCAGCGGTCCAAGCCACAACCGACATTCCCGCTTGATGGGCTTCTTCAACCAAATCACCCGTCACACGATCTTTTCGAGGAAGAATATGATTGGTCTTTAGATTTTTGGCTCGATCGAGTGCGTCATAGAGAAAATCTGAATATAAAAATCCGGAAGCCGTTGTGGGACTGAGCTTATGAAGCATGGCCAAAATTGGTTCGTCAAAAGAAATAACCACAGAGCGATTAATTACTTTATTATCTTTTAATTCTTTCAAAACAGCTTGAATGAGAGTTTCGCGACGTTTTTCATCGCCATCGACTTTAAGTTCAACAAAAAAAGTGGCAGGTTGACCAGCTTTGTTCTTTTTGGGTGCAGCCCACTTAAGCAAGGTAGACAATCGAGGGATTCTTTCTCCAGCAAAACGTAAGTCAAACCAAGATCCGGCATCCAACTCAATAATATCTTTAGCCATCAATTCATTAACACGCAAAGGTTTATTGGAAGTTCGGTCTAAATTGCAATCATGAACAACAACAGGAATATTATCTTTGGTTAGTCTGACATCGAACTCTAACATGTCAGAACCGAGGTGAAAAGCTTGTTCAAAAGAAGCCATAGTGTTTTCGGGAGCATGGCCCATAGCGCCTCGATGACCGATCACCCAAGGTAATTTACCTGGGGCTTTGAGGCGAACTGAATAGCGTTTCAAGGTGGATACTCCTCCCTGGCTTGATTTAGATAGAACTGTCACGAACTCTCCTACTACCGAATAAGAGGGAGTTTACAACATCCAGAGGATAGAGGGAAATCTTAAATTTTATCGAGCCACTTTTACTTTTTTTCTGGAAGTGACATGCTCAGGAGTTCTAGATTTAAGTAAACTTCTTGCTGCTTCCGCCAAAACTTCTAACTGTTTTTCATTATTTGCTTCTGTATAAACACGAACCACGGGTTCCGTTCCTGAAAAACGAAGACCCAACCAACTACCGCCTTGAAAGATAAACTTATATCCATCAATATCGACAATTCGATGAACGTTCAAACCATTAATTTGTGTAGGGGGTTTTGTTGCAAATTGTTCTTTGACTGTCCTTACAATTTCAGGGGTCGCGCGCAAATTCACTCTTCGACTCAAGAAAATTCCCACTTGAGCGTGAAACGCTTTAATAAGCTCTTTAATAGAAGATTTAGTTGAAGCCACCATTTCAGCTACAATCAAGCAAGCCAAAACTCCGTCTTTTTCGGGCACATGTCCACGCATAGTAAAACCGCCTGATTCCTCGGCTCCCATGATGAATTCCCCGCCCATTTCAGGCCAAACTGATTCTGCCTCCTGCATGGCCTCTCCAATATATTTAAAGCCAACAGGGGTTTCACGAAGGCTCAACACATACTTGCGCGCAATGGCATCAATGGCATGAGTGGTCATGACACTTTTTGCCAAAATCCCTTTCCACTGACGAGATTGGTGAAGATATTGGGCTAAAAGAGCCAAAATATCATTAGCGGAAATGATAGTGCCATCAGAATCTACCACTCCAAACCGATCGGCGTCGCCATCCGTTGCTAAGCCCAAATGTGCCTTTGAGGCTTTCACTCTTTTTACCAGTTTCTCGAGCCCTTCCGTTGATGGGTCTGGGCCACGACCCTCAAAATAAACATCTCGTTCGTCATTTAAAACTTCCACTTCACAACCCAACTCACGCAACAAAGAAGGTAAATAAGTTCGCCCCGCTCCATGAAACACATCTACAACAATTTTTAATTTATTTTTTTTGAAAGGGGCTGTATTAACCAGAGATTTCACTTGTTTCATATAGGCTTCATGAAAATCTTCTCTTCTAATTAATTTATCTGTTAAGGTGGCATTTTGAAAACGCGGTTTCATCTGTACATCGGCCTCACTCATATTAGCGCAGTTGACTTCAATTCGATGAGTTACTTCAGGAAGAGCGGGCCCCCCCAAGAGGTAGAGAATTTGATTCCAGAATAAGTATAAGGATTATGACTGGCCGTGATATTGATTCCAGCTGCAGCGTGCGAGTGAAGAATTTCAAAAGCAACAACGGGGGTAGGGACATCGGTATTGCTAAATCGAACTTCTAAACCATTATTCGCTAAAACTTTAGCCGCTTCCATAGCAAAAGATTCTGATAGAAAACGCGTATCGTATCCAACAACGACAGGTTTATTATGGTTTTTTTGACGGAATATTTCATCCGCAATGGCCTGCACACAAATTCTTAGTTTTGGGAAAGTAAAACCGTCAGCAATAATATCTCTCCAACCGGAGGTTCCAAATTTAATTGTCACGTTTATATCCTTTTATTTGATTACACCAAACACCAACACCCTCGAAAGAGGATCGGAAAAGAAGGAAAGGTGTAGGGCGGAATCTAGAACAAGGATAAAGGGTTGTCAACTGTCAATTTTTACAAAAATTTAACTTTCCCCTGACACGCTTATCGACGGAAAAATCATATTTTAATCGAGTTGTTTTTCTTGGTTAGGGGAAAAATGACAAAAAGGGTTCGCAACGTGATCGGAGGGGACACGGGACGAACCCTTTTTATTTAATATCCGCTCACAAAAAAATATTTTTTAAAATTCCTATGACTCCATACCAATCAACGCCGTTGTGCTCTTTGACCATTTTTTCACGATCTGGGTTTTTATGATGCCGACGAGAAACAATAACCTGAAAAGCTACTTTAGAAGACTCTTCTACAGCAGTAATAGTGATATGGTAACGGTCAGGAATTTCTTTTTCTAAAATTAAAGAATGAGACTTTGCAGGATTGGGATTTACCTGAAAAAAAGACGGGCCATAAAACCTTTCTATTTCATTTTTTACTTTTTCAAGCTGACTATTGAGGTTATTATCATTACTCATACTATTTTGCACCCAAACCAGATAAAAATATGACGAGAAAATTTAAATTGTTCATTTTTCTTCTCTATATAGTTCTGGCTCTGGCAAAACAGGTGGGGTTGAATCCATATAGGTTAAATAGTTCCTCCACAAATCATGAGTGCGCCTTTTTGTATGAATAACAGTACATTCTCCCTCCATGGCTGTCCTTATACTTCCTTCTTTCCAATACTGATAAATAGCATCACATTCACTTTTCATGAATACTTCCCATGATTTCTGCGATTTGGTTAATGCGTTTACATGTGTTTTATCAACATTTTTTTTTAATTGATCCATTGAGGTTTTTAAATAATAATCCAATTCTTTTTCAGCGGCTATTACTTTTTCAGACCAACACCTATTCACTTCAATTGTCGACTGAGGATCATCACAAGGTGATTTGGCCATAAGAAAAGTTGCATTTAAAAAATGAGCCGCCAGGACGAAAAAAAACAACTTTTTAGAGGCTAGGTATTTCATATTAACGCTCCAATGTCACAATAATGATTTGGTTGATTCCATTTAAAGCAACTTTTTTATTATCTTGAGACCAAGCAACAACCTGATCAAATTCAGGAAAATTTTCAGGAAAATTTTGTTTTTCCCATAAATGCGTATTGATAATACCGCTTTCTAAGAACGCCAGTTTACCATCTGGAGATAATGCGGCAACGGCTGTACAATCAGATAAAAAATTTTCAGTTCCATTTGAATTGATCAATTTCACTTCAAAGCGCTCACGATCACCACATATCACCCTCGTGTATTCAAGAAGAGGAAAACCACCCTTAGGAACCGTTATTTTTGCGAGCGATTTTTCTGCATTCATGAAATACTCTTTTTCGAAAATCTTATTTTTTGAGTTGTTTTTATTAAGCGTAATTTTTGCTGATCTTTCAGACAAGTTGCTTAGCTCAATTCCAAAAGAAGTGGATTTCAGATCGTTTTGACTCGTTAATTTATAAGGGCCAAGCGGAGCTCCTTCTTTAGAGAATTTACTGGGCAATAACTCCCATGAACAAGGAAATTGTTCCCAACCGATACTTTTAGGAAGTTTTTTGCGGGCGCTTTCGATATTCAAAACATCTGACGATGCCCGAATGATTTTCCAAGCCAACCGAACAGGTTGAGTAGACAACTTTGGCTCATTTTCTCCGCCATGAAGAGAGAAATGTGTTGCTAAAAGAGTTAACGACAAAAATAAAATCTTTTTCATATAACTTTCCTTCGCACTAATTATTTTTATTTAAACTTATTCTTTTTTATAGCCTGATGGGATATCAAATTCTGAATCAGGAATAGGCGCAACTGAAACAGACGTAACTTCATAGTATATTTTGGCTGTGGGCTCAGTTTTGGCATTGGCTGATTTTTCCGCCATTATATTTTTAACTTTATTGGTTGCCATATTCCCTAAAAAAGACCCCAAAACAGATTCCGCTCCATTTGACATATCAATGGAATCATCAGTTTCTTTTTGGGGCATTGGTTTTTTAACTTTGGGATCCCCTTTGTGGATTAAGACGGATTCGGTAACAACAGGAAACCCTTGAATCGTGGCCATTTTCTTTTTCATATCACTCATTGTCTTAGAAGCACTGCCATCAGTTGTTCCCAGTAGCATCCCCAATGAATTCGCGTCTAGCCCTCCCATCGCACCAGACATCGGAGGAAATCCTATTTTTTTTAAAAAAGCATCGTTATAAGCAGCTTGCTCTTTTTGAACTTGCTGCAAAGTTTTGGTTAAAGGCGTAACCCAAAGGTCCGTATCAAGAATCATGGTATTTACAGTTTTTTCAACAGTGTCTTCCACTTCCATTAAAACATGCACAAAATAACGTTCTGTTTTGTATCCATTAATTTCACGCTTATCAGTCATCTTTTTTACATCGAACTCAGTTTTTTTTATTCGAGTGGTTGACTTCTCTTCTTTTGGAGATGACTCTAGGGGATTTTCTTCACCCATGCCCCCTAAATTTCCAAGAGGCTCAGATAAGGACGTTTCAAAATAAGTGCGCTGTTTTTGATTTAATTTCCATGATTTGTCTAAGTCAACCCTACTGATAACAATGTCTGGTGTTTTATTATTGGCCAATTTCATCAAAGGGTTATTAAACTTGAACAACTGTTGACGACGGTTTTTAAGCCCTTGAATCTTTTCTTCAGAAGAGATCTCAGAGCCTCCTAAAGCAAGCCCTCCTGTGGTACGTGAAATACTTTTAATGGTTACATCAGAAAATATGGGGCTAGTGAAAATAAAAGCGGAAAACAAACCAACTACAAGAATAGAAATCTTCATCATGTCACTCCTTATATAGAATTTATCTAATCATTTTAGGGAACAAGCTGATATTCAGAAATTTCGTCTTTTAAATTAGACCACCCAGTCCCATATTCTTTTAAGGTAACTAAGTTACCAGAAATTCTGAGAACCTTATACAACCAATTACGAGGAGGACATTTTTCTAAAGAACGGTTTTTTTCTGTTACTAAAAATAAATCGCTTTCTACCCAGCGAATACGAGCTTCATAAACGGACTCATCTCTTGTTATTTCAGCGTATCCAACAACAACATCCTTATTTTTAAATTCAATACCTGCGTGGCGTGCACCTTTTATAATCAATCTTTTTCCTTCTAAACGTTTGGCATAATCTCCAGCCCAGATAGTCCCATGTATTAAGGATATAACTACCGCTAAAAATAAGAATTTATATTTCATTGATTTTTCTCTCCTTTGGAAAAAATAAACAAAGCATTACCATGGTGGCCCAAATAAATTAATTGTCGAACCTTTCTTTTGAACAGTTGTCCCTCTCGCCATGAATGTAAAATTTGTTGAAATGAGCTGACCGAATTGTATAACTTTTACGCTTCTCTCAACCTTTTCATATCCATGCTTTTGGTAATAAGGTACCAGGCGCTCAGGACAAAAGAGGGTGAAGCTTTCACTAAAAATGCTTGGGGGACAATTTGTATGTAACTTTTTAAATAATTCAGCGGGAATTCCCTTCTTTTGAAATTCAGGTCTTACAACAACACCTCCTACACCAACGACCCAAATCGTTTCCCCTGAGTCATTAATAGAAAACCGATCGAAACCAATGTGCGCAATGGGATTGGTTCCTTCAAATGCCAAAACATGCCAGCCAAGAGGCGCCCACTCCATCCCTTTTCCTTCTTTCGGGAACACAAATTCGTTCCATCCTGTTAAATGCTTCCAACTTTTTTCGTCAAGTTTATCTTGTAGAACAATCTCCATATTTACCACCGAAAGCTTTCTAGACATAAGGGCTTCATGTTGGTAATCATTATGTCTAAAGGGGTTCGGTTCTACAACAAATTGTTATGCGCCGCGCTATCCATGATAACTTTCAGCTCACCAACGCAATTGCTTTGCACATTGCCTCGAAGATACTTTAAGCCCTTTCCTAATAGAATCACACATGTTGATATGCTTTCCAAATTCGGAGAAATTGAGATTCTATGACTTTAGTTCAGTCGGAGTTTTTCCATAGTCTGTGGTTAAAGCGCGATTAGCCACCGTTGCACCATCCGCACCCCAACAAAAATTCGTCGCCTTCTTTTGGGGTAAGACCAATTGTTTTCGGGCAACCTGTGTTCGGATCGGGAATCTCTCGGGTGTATTTGCCAACTGATGATTTGCTTTCACGTAATCCGAGGTCTTTAACCACTTTTTTAAAATCACCGTGGAAACGGCCATAAATCAATCCTTCAAATTCGTCATTCGATTTTCCCAATTCGCCGATGATCGATGAGGTCAACGCGCCAGAAATTTCCAATGGCCTCCGTAGAACCAAGATATTCGAATGGTTCATTTCTTCTCCGTGATCGCTGCCAGCATACCCCTGATTCCATGTAGACGAACCATGCCGGGTTAGATCTCTCAACGTATCAAACGGCGCGCCTTCGCAAAGGACGACACCGCGCAAGGCTCGGTGAACTTCCACCTCCGTCCTTTCACCACCATGGCTCAGAGCGGACACCAATAGAAGAAGTAGAATCCCGTAGCATTGTGACGCAGAGCCTAAAATAGTTTGCTGGCAAATCCTATTCATAATGAGTCCACATGCGGATCACTTTGACTGTCTTGATTTCCTTTAAAACTTGATAAACCAAACGATGTTGAATGTTAATGCGCCTTGAATAGGCGCCATGAAGATCACCAACTAACTTTTCAAATGGAGGCGGATTTTTAAAGGGATTTTTACCAAGAATTTTAAGAAGGATTTCCACCTTAGATCTTAACCCTGCAGAATTAATTTTTTTGGCGTCTTTTTGAGCATGTTTTGTATAAATAAGGTGCCAACTCACCAACGCAATTCCTTAGAACATTTCTTTGGAGATGTCTTTAGCCCTTTTCTAATGGAATCCCGCATTTTGGGAATTGAAACAAGATAAAGAGTTTCCTGGATAGCTCTCCAATCCTCCTCCGATAAAAGGATAGCGTTTGTTCGTTTCCCAGTTATTTGGATGGGGTGGTGAGAATAGGCAGCTCGATCAAGTAACTTATAAAGTGATGCTCGTGCCTGGCTTGCAGTTAATGTTGTCATAAGCTTACCTCTACCCATAAGCGTACCAAATAGCGTACGCTAATTCAAGGAATGTTTTAATCACTTAATAACTTAGTAGAGTCTCCATTCCCAACCACTTCAGATATATCTAGTGCGATAAGCCACCGACTAATAATTTGTTTTCTAAATATCTGTATCGTTGTGGTGTCTTTTGAAAAGTGGTACATGCTGCCGAGTTGATCACGGAGCTTCCAGCCGTCTGTTCCCAAGATTTTCTGGAAATATTTTTCCTCATTGGGAATCCAGGCAATTATCCGAGTCCCATTGAGTTTTTGACTTTGCACAGAAAAAAACGGAATTGGGAATGAGAGCTTCTTGCCATTTCCTGAGAGTTGTGCCTGCCGAGATCTAAAAGAAAACATGATGGTACCCCCTACCACAACGCATAGGGAGATAGTTACGAGAATTTTAGTCATAACCATAACCCTTAGTGGCCTAGATCGTATGATGAAAAAAGAGCGTGCAATAGCGATAAAATACAGTTGGAAAAACAAAAACTCAATTGGGAGGTTACACGCTTATGAAATACTATCTTGGAATCGATTATCATAAAAAAATTTCCTTCATCGCCCTCATCGATGAACAGGGAACAATAATTCGCGAGGGACGCGTTGAGAACAGTTTAACTTAGTGGACGCAAACTGTCGACCATTTACCTCGTCCTTGCACAGCCTTTAACTTACGAGGAATGATCACGATTCTCGAGGTTCGAGGTTTGGTTCAGGCGCTCAATACAGTTTAAGGAGATGGGATTTCTCATGTTGATGCGTTAGATGAAGAAAAAATAAAAACCACTCGCCACTTTCACACTAAAACTTCGTCTGTTTTCGCTCATTTATCGTCGGAGAAATCATTATGACGCAGGTTCTGCAGCCGCAATTGGTTAGGCCACCGCTTCTTTTAAACTTCACGTCTCACTCTTTCAAATTCTTCTGGAGACAAATCAACATCACGAAGAATTGCGCGAATGAGGCCGCGACCGAGATCTTCACCTTTATGAATAGGAACAACGGTTGCGCGGCCGTCAGGATGCTTAAAATAAGCGTGACTTCCTTTCCGTCTAACAAAAGAAAAACCCAGATGCCGGAGGATTTTCGACATCTGGGTTGATGAAATAATCGAAAGCTTACTCATCTGACCGCAATTTCAAGTTGATGCACTCCCACAAATTTATTTTGAGAAATACGCCCTTTTTCCCCTGCTATACATAATTGGATAGCTTCGCGGATTCGTTTTTCAAGCTGCGGAAGAGTTTTCGCTTGTGTGTGACAACCTTTAAGATCTGGAACGATGGCAACAAACCATCCGTCTTCATCTTGTTCAATCACAACTGGGAAATGGTATTTTTTCATATTAACCTCGGGTCTAAATTTATCACAGAAACCAAGTTACAACAACCATAAAGATCGGCAGAAAAAGCGGCCTAGACATAATAGCTGCATCTCGGCAGCCTTTTGATCAGCATGAATGAGTTGAAAAAGAATCTCCATAAGAAAAAAGAAGGCTCGCCAAAAATCTGGCGAGTAAACCCGCCGCCTTTGCGTGGATTAAAATACTTTCGTATCTCAGAGCCATGAGTGAAATTATTGTACATGTGGGACTCGATATCCATAAGGAGATGGCTTTAACCGTTTCTAGCTATTTACCCGCCATTTGTGTAGCGGGCAACTTAAAGCGGGCGATGAAGATATTGGGGGTTCCAAGGTTGATTGAAGCGGTAAGTTAGCAAAAGTTCTAAGAAAAATTCTGCTCGTCTTGCCTAGAGATGAGTTACGGCTTTATTTCAGTCGGAGTTTTTCCAGAGTCTGACGAATGGTTAGATCGCACCTGTCTTATAACCGCTGACCCGCAAATCTCAAGCGCCGCACATCTCCTCTCGAAGCTCAGGAGGCGCCCAGCTGCAAGACAAGGAAAACCTGACGAGCAACTTCGCGGCTTCAGCAACAGTTATATGCCGTTAACGTTATTGGCCTTTTCCCAAAAGTCTGATTCCGGCATGACAGTAACCGTTCCCTCTCTTTTAGTACCATCGTCAGACACGCCAGGCAGAAGACAAAACTTCTTTCCACTCAGTTCGAATGTGGCCGGCCCCAATAAACCGCCGTGAATCCAAAACACCGTTTTCTTTGTCTTCCCGTCAGTGACAAGAAATTCATAACGATCCCGTTGAAACACTGACCCTTCGTCCCGATGTTTGCTCTTTGCGATAAATCGCAATGAAAAGTCAGGAAAAATGCTTTCTCGGTTGCTGGTGTAATCAACCGACTGCCCATATTGATATTTGTGATTCACGTTGTTCACCCCACATGACAGACATAAAGCATTCGTGACAATCGCAATTATGATCGCTATGGATCGCTTCATTGTCTTCTCCCGGGCGATCTAGACATAATAGCTGCATCTCGGCAGCCGTGAGAACAGTATGAAGGGATTCACTAAGAATCTCCATAAGAAAAAAGAAGGCTCGCCAAAAATCTGGCGAGTAAACCCGCCGCCTTTGCGTGGATTAAAATACTTTCGTATCTCAGAGCCAATATGAGCATAAAGGAGGCAAGCCATGAATGAAATTATTGTACATGTGGGACTAGGGTGTCCATAAGCAAAGTATCGATGTGGCATTAGCTCAAGAAGGAACAACCGAAGTGCGTCATTACCGAAAAGAATAAGGACTGTGAAAAAAGATTCTCTCAAAATCTCTCCTTTTTCAGGTGTTATTAAAATAATTTATATTAACGATTTTTATCAAAAACGTTATTATAATATATCTTATGAACAACTCCACTTATCAGCATCGATCAGGCGCCTGGATAAAACAATCAACAGGATACAAGGCATTTATTCCAAAACCTCTGCCACCAGATCCTGCCTTAAACATTAATTCTGAAATAACCAAATTACTTTCCAAAGCCAATTTAAGCTTAGGAAAATTAGATGGACTTACTTCCATCATCAGCGATCCTGATCTTTTTGTTTATTTGTTTGTTCGTAAAGAGGCGCTGCTCAGTTCTCAAATTGAAGGAACACAATGTTCGCTTGAAGATATTTTGCTTTCGTCAAAACCAACACCAGAAAAAAAACCAGATATCGAGGAAGTCTCAAATTATGTTGCCGCCATGAAACAAGGGCTGAAAAGACTTTCTGATCTATCGCTTTCTGGTAGATTAATAAAAGAAATCCACTCTATTTTGCTTAAAGGCGTTCGAGGCTCCAACAAAACTCCGGGTGAATTCCGAAGATCTCAAAATTGGATTGGACCTCCAGGTGCTACGCTTCAAAATGCAACTTTTGTGCCGCCACCACCACATGAATTACAAAATTTGATGGTTGAATTAGAAAAATACATTCATAGTGATGATGAGCTCCCTCCTCTCATCAAAGCGGGGCTCATTCATGCGCAATTTGAGACACTTCATCCTTTCTTAGACGGAAATGGCCGACTGGGCCGGCTTCTCATTACTTTCCTATTGTGTGCATGGGACCTACTTCGCGAACCATTGCTTTACTTAAGTTATTTTTTCAAAGCCAACAGGACAGAATATTACTCCAAACTTATGAATGTTCGCTTAAAAGGCGATTGGGAAGGGTGGATAGCGTTTTTCTTAAGAGGCGTGATTGAATCCGCAGAATTGGCAAATTATTTGGCTCTTGATATACATAAACTTCATCAACATGACAGAGAGAAAATTCGACAAAATAAATTAAATGATCTTGCTTTTAATATTTTTACTACTTTCGCACATCATCCCACATTGGAAATGGTTCAGCTTAAGAAATATTTCCCTCAACAATCTGTCCCCTCTTTACAAAGAGCTCTCAACAAATTAATTGGAATAAAAATTATCGTAGAGACAAGTGGCTGGAAGCGTCACAGAAAATATACCTATAAAGCCTATTTGGATATTCTCACACGAGATACCACAACAAAGATGGGGTAATGAAAGGATTATCGAAAGTACGTGGTGAGATGGCGTTAACGGTTTTTGGCTATTTACCCACCATTTGTGTGGCGGGCAACTTAAAGCGGGCGATGAAGATATTGGGGGTTCCAAGGTTAATTGAAGCGGTAAGTTAGCAAAAGTTCTAAGAAAAATTCTGCTCGTCTTGCCTAGAGATGAGTTACGGCTTTATTTCGGTTGGACTTTTTC
>JBJXGI010000099.1:0-81292 GCA_046153645.1 Elusimicrobiota bacterium
AGTTGGTTTTATAGGAATTGATTTAGAACATAGCACGATCAGCTTGGAACAATCTCAAAGTATCATTGCAACTGCTCAAGCGGCTGGACTTGTTTGTTACCCGAGAGTTTCGTCCCATAATTATGAACAAATAAGAAGACTGCTTGATTCGGGTGCTGACGGTCTTATTGTTCCGATGGTAGACACTTCTGCCCAAGTGGATCAATTGATTAATTCCATTAAATATCCACCAATAGGGAAGAGAAGTTATGGCGTTGCGCGAGCACATTCTTATGGTCAGAAATTTGAAAAATACACCAAAACGTGGAACGAAAGATCCGTTTTTATTGTCCAGATTGAATCCATAACCGCTGTTAAAAATATTGAGTCCATTTTGATGAATCCTTCAGTTGATGGGGTGATGGTGGGCCCTTATGACATGTCAGGGTCACTGGGCATCCCGGGACAATTGGATCATCCTGAAGTCACAAAGGCTTGTGCTCAAGTTATAGACGCATGTAAAAAGCATAATAAGTCGTGTGGCACTCAAATTGTTGATCCTGATTCTGAAAATACGAGTAAAGCCTTAAAACAAGGATATACTTTTGTTGTGTTAGCTTCTGATGTTTTTATTTTATGGAAATGGGCGGAAAAAATTCAAGGATTGGTACGCCCTCATCTGAGTTCATCTCATTAATGGCTGCTATTGAATCTGCTCTTCAAAAATCTGAAGTATTTATTTTGGATTTTGATGGAACCTTGGTTGATTCAAACTCAATTAAACTCAATGCTTTTAATGGATGTTTTCTGGAATTTTTGCAGGATTTTCCCGGGATAATTGATTATTGTCATTCCAACCACCACACGCCTCGATGGATCAAGTTTAAGCATGTTTATGAAAACATATTGAAGAGACCTTACAACGCAGCTATTGAACAATCATTAATGGCACGATATGAGGCTTTGACAACCAAAAACATTATCAAAGCCCCCATGATTCTTTCTGCAGATAAGTTTTTGAAATGGTCAAAGAAAAATAAAAGAGTTTTTTTGGTTTCTAGTACTCCAACCGATATTCTTATCCAAATTTTGAAAGGCCGCAATATGTTTGAGTCTTTTGAAAAGGTTCAAGGGGCTCCCGTTAAAAAGTCTGAATACATTCTTTCGCTTTCAAAAGAACTTAAAACTTCTGTCAGTAAATTCCTTTTCTGGGGAGATACTCTTGAGGACCTTAATTCCGCGAAAGAATCAAATTGTCCTTTTGTGGGTGTTGTAAATGAAGATTTGAAAAATGAGGCAAAATGGTGGGTCCCAGACTTCTCTTTTATTTCTAAAATACCTCAACGTCAAATACTTAAAACGGGGTCCCATGTCTAAGAACATTTCGTTGGATGAACGCTTTAATCTAAAAGGAAAAGTGGCCGTTGTTGTTGGCGGGGCTGGGTTTTTATGTTCTGAAATAGCCAAGGCTATGATTGAAAGCGGTATGCAAGTGGCAATTGTGGATGTGAAAGAAAGTTCTCTCGATCATAACTTTTATCCTCATCGCACTTATGTTTGTGACGTCACTAAAAAAGAAGAAATTAAAAAAGTTCATGCGGTTATTCTAAAAGATTTTGGGCGAATAGATGTCCTTCTCAATGGTGCCGGAGTTAACGCACCAACACCTTTTATGGAGATAACTGGAGAAGAGATCCATCGTATTTTTGATTCTCATGTCACAGCCACTATTTTTTCCTCACAAGTTTTTGGTGAAACATTCTTAAATCAGAAATCTGGCAGCATTATTAATTTCGCTTCAGCTTCTTCTGGGCCTCCCTTATCTAAAGCTTTTGTTTATTCAATAGCGAAATCAGGAATTTCAAGCATTACTCAAAACTTAGCTAGAGAATGGGCCACAAAGGGGGTTCGCGTTAATGCGATTCGTCCCGGTTTTTTCCCGACTGAATGGAGCATGAAAAATTTTATCGATGAAGATCGAAAAAATAAAATTTTAGGGCATACACCAATGGGGCGCTTTGGTAAGCCCGAAGAATTGGTGGGGGCCATTTTATGGCTGTCTTCTGATGCGGCCAGTTTTGTCACGGGTTCCATTGTTTGTGTGGATGGCGGTTTTACCGCGATGACAATATGAACAGAACGATTGTTGTTACAGGAGGGGCCAGTGGCATTGGACGGGCCATCACGGATCTTTTTCACGATTATGGCGATCACATTTGGATTTGTTCTCGCTCAAAACCAAAAAATATTAAATCTGAAAAAATTCATCATGTCTCAATGGATGTTAGAAACCAAAGATCAGTTCAACAATTAGGTCAATTGGCTGCCCAAAAAAGTAAAAAAATTGATGTGTGGATCAATGCCGCTGGCGTGTCTGAATGGAAACCACTGGCTAGCGTAACTGAAAAATTTTTTGATGATATTTATGAAACAAATGTGAAAGGAACGTTTTGGGGTTGCCAAACGTCAGCTGCTTACATGAAAAATGGTGGGGCCATTGTTAATATTTCTAGCTTGGCTGGCAAAAGAGGCAGTGCCAACAATAGTGTTTATTGCGCATCAAAATTTTCTGTTAATGGGATTACTCAGGCGCTTGCAAAGGAGTTAGGGCCAAAACAAATCAGGGTGAATGCTGTTTGTCCTGTGTATGTGGAAACACAATACATTCTCAATTCCTTAAAAGATAAAAATGCGCCCTCACAAGGAAAATCCGTGGTTTCTTACCTGAAAAATTTTGCCAATACTCAAACTGCCTTAGGAAGACTTCCAACTGCCGCTGAAATTGCCGAGGTTGTATTTTTCTTAGCCAGTTCTTCGGCTTCCGCGATGACGGGGCAGTGTATTAATGTTGATTGTGGGACTCTTCCTCAATGACAAAAATTGCCGCCATTATTCCTGCCCGAATGGCATCAACTCGTTTTCCTGGCAAACCCCTATTAAAATTTCAGGGGCTTCCTATGGTTGAACATGTGAGGCGGCGAACAATTTTAAGCGGTGTTTTTTCAGATGTTGTCGTTGCCACTTGTGATAAAGAGATACAAGAAGAAATTGAGTCTTTTGGCGGGAAAGTTATTATGACGTCTATTCATCATCCGGGTGCGACTGATCGGGTGATCGAAGCTATGGGCCATTTGGACTGTTCTCATATTGTTAATGTTCAGGGAGATGAAATTCTTATATTACCTGAAGATTTGGTCACGATGGTTAATGCGATCAAGAAAAATCCAATTGGTGCAGCGTGGAATGCGATTGCCCCCATTATGGAATCCAAAGATTTGACTGATACGTCTATTGTTAAATGTATTGTCTCTAATTCAAATAAAGTGTTGTTTTGTTCAAGGCAGTTTCCTCATTTGAAACCAGAAAATGTCAGAATCATTCTGGGAATTTTAGGTTATGAAAAAAAATTCCTTTTAAATTTTGGGAAGTTAACTAGAACGCCTGCGGAGAGTTTTGAGTCCATTGATCAAAATAGAATTATTGAGCACGACTTTTTACTTCAAGGAATTCCTTTCTTTAAAGGGTATCCTGGTATTAACGAGCCAAGAGAAGTCTCCTTGGTTGAAACTTATATGAAAAATGATGAAAAACAAAAAATAATTTTATCTTCAATAATTGAAAGGTGGAAAAATTGAGTATGCAAAAGAAAGTTGTTTATGTCGCGCTCCAACAATTTTGTGAGAATGATTCTAAGCCGCTTGAAATTTTAGAGAAGTCCGGACTGGAAATTAAAATTAATAAGTTGGGTCGACGACTGGTAAAAGAAGAAATGCCCACTGTTTTAAAAGGTGTTGATGGCGTTTTAGCGGGTGTTGAACCCTATGAAGATTCTTTATTTGCCCAATGTCCTACTTTAAAGTGTATTAGTCGCTGTGGTATTGGAACGGATGCTGTCGATTTAACTGCTGCCAAAAAGAGGAACGTCACGGTCATTGCAACGGCGGATGAAGTGACTCAGCCTGTTGCTGAGATTACGGTAGGAATGATTCTTGCCCTCATTCGCCATTTTCCTGAACATATTCATGAATTTAAGGCAAATCAATGGCGAAAACATTCTGGTTTTCTCATAGGTGAGTTAACGATTGGATTGATTGGTTTTGGTCGAATTGGCAGAGCCGTTCAACATTTACTCCATGTTTTTGGAGCTAAAATTTTAGTCTGTGATCCCTTTTTGAATAAGGATCAAATACCTAAAGGTGTTGAGTTGGTTGATTTTCATACGCTCTTAAAAAGATCAGATGTTGTTTCTCTTCATCCTGCCCGTCGCCCTGAAGATGGTTATTTGATCACAGCTAAAGAACTTGCCATGATGAAAGAAGGGGCTTACTTAATTAACACCTCTCGTGGTTATCTCATCGATGAAAAGGCGCTTTATCAATCGCTTAAACAGGAACATCTGGCTGGAGCCGGATTAGATGTTTTTGAATCTGAACCTTATAAAGGGGCGCTCACAGAATTTTCTAATGTGTTATGCACGCCACATGTCGCGACCTTGACTCGAGCAAGTCGTGCGGCAATGGAAATAAAAGCAGCTGAAAATTTAGTTACATTTTTTAAAAAATAGAGGAAGATTTAAATATGGAATCATCACTTCTTGATGTATCACAAGTTCCCGTGGTTATTCTTTGTGGTGGCCAAGGTTCTCGAATGCGAGAAGATGGCGAAATAAGACCTAAACCCATGATGGAAATAGGCGAAAAACCTATTCTCTGGCATATCATGAAATACTATTCATGTTTTGGTTTTAGACGGTTTATTCTCCCGTTGGGTTATCGTGGCGATTTCATAAAAAATTATTTTGTTAATTTTAAAAATACCTCCGGTAATTTTACCCTTTCACTAAATCCTAAAGTTGCCACTCAAAATCATTCAATCGCTCAAGAAAAGGATTGGGAAATTACTTTTGTTGAAACAGGATTGCATACATTGAAAGGTGCTCGAATAAAAAAAATTGAACCGTTCATTAAAAATGACACTTTTCATGTGACTTATGGAGATGGCGTTTCCAATGTTGATTTAAAAAAATTGCATCAATTTCACTTAAATCATGGAAAAACCGGGACCGTTACCGTGGTTCGCCCACCTTCTCGATTTGGGGAAATGAAAATTAAAAATGGGAAAGTTTTGAGTTTTGAAGAAAAGCCCCAGTTAAGTTCAGGTAATATTAATGGTGGTTATTTTGTTTTCAATAAAGACTTTTTGAAATCCCTTTCAGCTGATCCTAAGTGCGATTTAGAGTTTGGAGCGCTTCAGAAAATTGCTAAGAAAAATGAATTGCATGCGTACGATCATTCTGGTTTTTGGCAATGTATGGATACGCCTCGTGAAAGAGATTTCTTGAATAAAGTATGGGAAAAAGGGGCCCCTTGGAAACTATGGTAAATTCAGCTTATTGGAAAAATAAAAGAGTTTTTGTGACTGGTGCCACGGGGCTTTTGGGGGCTTGGCTAACGAAAAGATTGGTGGATGAAGGAGCGCAGGTAACAGTGCTGGTTCGAGATTGGGTTCCTAAATCGCACCTGGTTTTAGAAAGTACTATTGAAAATGTGAATGTTGTTAGAGGGGAAATTGAAGATCTTTCTCTTCTTGAAAGAATTGTTCATGAGTATGAGACTGAAACTGTCTTTCATTTGGCCGCTCAAACTATTGTTGGTACAGCCAATCGGAGTCCCATTGGAACATTTGAAACCAATATCAAAGGGACTTGGAATGTTTTGGAAGCGTGTCGGACTTCTTCTTTAATAAAAAAAATAATCGTGGCCTCTAGTGATAAAGCTTATGGGGATCAAGATATTCTTCCTTATACAGAGAAAACCCCGCTTGAAGGAAAGCATCCCTATGACGTTTCTAAATCTTGTGCCGATCTCATTTGTACTTCTTATTATCATTCTTTTCAAACTCCGGTTTCTATAACAAGGTGTGGAAATTTTTATGGGGGAGGGGATATTAATTTCAATCGAATTGTTCCAGGAACAATATTCTCTATACTAAACAACGAAAACCCTATTGTCAGAAGTAATGGGAAATTTATTCGTGATTACATTTATGTTGAAGACGGTGTTGATGCTTATTTGCATTTAGCTCAGGCAATGGACAATAAACGTTTTCATGGTCAAGCTTTCAATTTTAGTTATGAAAAACCCATGAGCGTCATTCAAATGGTAAATGCTATTTCTCGGAAAATGAATTCCAAATTAAAACCAAAAATTTTGAATCAGGCTTCAAATGAGATTATTGATCAACATTTGTCTTCTAAAAAAGCGAAAACATTACTCCATTGGAAACCGTTGTTTAATCTTGAAAAAGGATTAGAAAAGACCATTGATTGGTATTTAAATCATTTCGCACTCTAGAGGTTTAAAATGAAAAATAAAACGAAGCAGAAATCTTTTAAAAAAGGGGTTATTGATGGAGTTATTTTGACTCCCCTAAAACAAATTTGCGATGAACGAGGGAAAATAATGCATATGTTGAGAAATGATTCCCCCTCTTTTGAATCATTTGGGGAAATTTACTTTTCTGTTGTAAACCCTGGTGCCATTAAGGCTTGGCACATTCATAAAAAAATGACTCTCAACTACGCGGTCGTTTCCGGAATGATAAAACTTGTTCTTTTTGATGATCGAAAAAATTCAAAAACAAACGGAACTTTGATGGAGATTTTTTTAGGACCTGAAAATTATCAACTGGTTACCATTCCTCCCTTTGTTTGGAATGGTTTTAAGGGGGTTTCAGTTAATCCCTCTATCGTAGCCAATTGTTCGACTATTCCCCATGATCCAGAAGAAATTTCAAGATTGGACCCATTCGAAAATCATATCCCCTATGATTGGTCCATAAAGCATGGCTAATATCCTTGTTACTGGTGGGACGGGGTTCATTGGATCTCATTTAGTTCAGAAGTTGTTGGATATGGGCAATGACGTTGTTGTTGTCTCCCACGGGACACGCAAACTTCCTTCGTCGTCTCGTTTGGAAGTTCTCACTTTTGATCTTCGAAATCAAGATGATTGTGTTAAGAATTTGAGAGGATTTAAATTCCATAAAATTTTTAACTTGTCTGGTTATATTGACCATACTCCTTTTTTAAAGGGGGGTGACCAAGTTCTTTCGCAACATTTCCAGGCGGTTCAAAATATCGTCAAGAGTTGTGATCGATCCGAGTTAAAATCATTTGTTCAAATTGGGAGTAGTGATGAATATGGTAATGCCATAGCGCCTCAAAAAGAGTTGGACCGGGAGTTGCCCATAAGCCCTTATTCAGTGGGAAAGGTGGCCGCTTCTCATTTTCTCCAAATGCTTCATCGCACCGAAGCCTACCCTGCCGTTGTTGTTCGCCTTTTTTTGGTTTATGGTCCTGGGCAGGATCAAAAAAGATTTTTACCTCAAATCATTAAAGGTTGTCTGGCCAATAGCTCCTTCCCTTCATCAGAAGGAAAACAATTGAGGGATTTTTGTTATATCGATGATATCGTTAATGGATTAATTACTTCTTCTGATACAGAGGCCGCGAAAGGTGAGATTTTAAATTTGGCATCAGGAATTGCCATTAGTATTCGAGAAGTAGTAGAAAACGTCATGAGACAAACTCATGGAGGGAACCCGCAGTGGGGGAAAATTCCCTATCGATCTGGTGAAAATATGGGTTTATACGCTGATATTTCAAAAGTAAAAAGAATTTTAAATTGGGTTCCCAGTATTTCTTTAGATGAAGGTATCAAAAAGACAATTGAGTTTTACCGAGTGTCATAGAAAATGCCCCAAATAAGTGTCGTCATGACAGTTTATAACGGAATGCCGTTTTTAAAGGAATCCGTTCAAAGTATTCTCAAGCAAACCTTCCAAGATTTTGAATTTATCATTGTTGATAACTTAAGCACAGATGGTTCTGTTGAATATCTTGAATCAATCCAAGATAAACGAGTTCGCCTCTTTAAAAATAAAGAAAATATGGGACAGACCAAGGCGCTCAATTTCGGAATATTACAAGCAACAGCCCCTTATGTAGCAAGAATGGACGCAGATGATATTTCCCTTCCTTATCGGTTCGAAAAGCAAATTCAATGTATGGAGACTGCGCCGGAAGTAGGGGTTCTTGGCGGCTGGCATGAAGAAATTGATGAAAATGGTCGTCATTTAAAAACGGTGCGATTCCCGACGGATTCTCATTATTTAAGAGCTTGTGCTTTGAGCGATGGAAATTTGACTCCTTACATTCTTTCTCATCCTACTGTTATTATGCGCAAAGATGTCCTTTTAAAAACAGGACTTTATAATGAGCATATCCAAGTCTCTCAGGATTTTGATCTGTGGTTTCGGTTCTTACGAATTTCACAGATTAAGAATCTTTCTTTAGTTGTTTTAAAATATAGGAAAAATTCAAATTCTGTTTCCCATCGAAAATCTGATTTGATGAAGGATGAAGTGTCTACGACGGTACGGAAAAATATTCTTATGTTAATGCCCCATTTTTCCGATCAAGATATTGCGTTATCCCTGAAATTCGTTCAGAATAGAAGTCTAACATCAAAAGATTTTCTCAAAGCCAATGATTTGCTGAAGAAAATAATTAGTGACCATTTTTTGGGGTTTTCTGATGAAAGGATAAAAAATAAAATGTTTCAAAAAGTAAAATTTCTGTATATCCCAAGATTATTAGTATCACACCCCATAACAGCATTATTAGAATTTGTAAAATCCATTTTTCTTTATCCCCAATTTATCTTTTGTCTTAAGTTCTATAAAAATATTGCGAAGGTCTGTTTAGGGCGATGAAAAATTTAAAAATTATTTTAGGAGAGAGTATCCCTGTGATTTTAGGGTTTTTCCTTTTCTTAATGGCTAATTTTAACAAGAGTTTTTCTTATCTCAATATTAAATTGGGTTCTTTTCCTTTTTTTGTGACAGAGATCATGTTGGGATTACTGATGATAGGGTGTTTTTTTTCTATGAAAACATCTTGTTCAGCTATTTTTAGTAATAAGTCTGACAAGATTTTTATTGGAGCGTTGAGTGTCTTCTTTTTATTTTTTTTAATTGGAATGCGACATGCTTTTGATGGAATTTCCTCTCCTGTTCAGTCCATCAAAAGAAGCGCAATTGTTTATTATTCTTTGTTTGCCATTTTCTCCTTTCTTTTCTTTAAAGGTAATGAAAAAGTTAAGGTTGTGATGTATTGGATCGTTTGGGGTGGGGCTATTGCTTCTATCAGCTATGTTATTCGAATTTCAGGCAGTATTGTCTATTTTCCTAAAAATGTTCCCATTGCCAGTGGATTTTCGATGGTTTTATCTGTGGCTTTTGGAATATATCTCTATTCTAAAAGTAAAAATTTGTGGGGAGCTTTGCTCCCATCTATTATTAGCTGTATAGGTTTATTATTTTGTGATGTTCGCTCGGTTCGCTTGGCTATTATTTTTGTCGCTATTATTTTTTCTTTTTCCTTGTTTACAAGGATATCAAAAAAAATATTAATCCCAATTGGACTGGTGGGGGCATTTATTTTTATGCTTTCGCTGATCAAAACTCCTTTTTTAAATTATGCTCGCCAAGTCAATACGGAAAAGCTTAACGCTTACCAAGAAGAACTATTCAATGCTTCTCGACCCATTTCAAATAAAAAGGTAAGTGAGATTGATCCTGTCGCTCCAACTCCATCAGTCCCAAGTAATAAACCAGTAGAGATAGGTCCTATCGTGTCGCCTCCCAGTAACCCTCTGCCCATAGATAAACCGAGTCCTCAAAGCTTAGTTGATAAAGAATTTGAATTCCTATCTCATCGAGTGCCTCTGGTTTTTTCTGAATTTCTTAGAAAGAAAATTTATTCTTTGACACAAAAACAAGAATCTTCTGGCGGTAATACTTTTTGGAGAATCACTGTTTGGCTGGAGTTGATTGAAAAAGCTATCTATGAGAATTTGTTTTTTGGGGTGGGGTTTTCCAGGCCCATTGTTATTTTGGATGTGAGTCCCTATCAATCGCTAGAATTGATTAAAAAAGCTATGGTTATATTTTCTAAAAAAAATGATTTTTCTGAAAGGTTATCAGATAAAAACAGAAATATTATTGATGATGTACAATATCCTCTTCCATTTAGTTCAGATAAAAATGATCCAATGGGGATCGTTTCTACTTACTGGTTTGACATGGAGCCTCATAATTCTTTTGTTCATCTTTTTTACCGTTCGGGTTTAATTGGAATAATTCTCTTTTTTATCGCTTTTGGTAGTGTTTTTCTTCGTGGAGCCTTTTTGTTTTTTAGAGGAAAACATTCGGTTCTACCCTTAAACCTGTTTATGCTTTTCTTTTTAGTAATTGCCTCATTAAATGTAACCTTGGAAAACCCATTTATCGGTGCCTTTTTTTGGATTGTGCTGGGGTTAATCAACGTACTATTCGGTTTTGAAGAAAACGAAATTAATATTTTTGGATAATTATGCCTACATTAGACTTGTTGAAAAGTAAATATAGTTATAAAAAAAATCTCATGTTGTTGGGTTGTCCCGTGGCGCCTTTAACATTAGAAGAAACCATTTTGGAGATTCATAAAATCATCCAAACAAGAACACCTCATCAACACTGTGTTGTGAACGCGGGAAAAATGGTTCTCATGCACCGCGATCCGCTTTTACGAGATATTGTTAAAAATTGCTGTCTCATTAATGCCGATGGTCAGTCTGTTGTTTGGGCTCTTCAACTAAAAGGTGGAAAAATACCTGAACGAGTGACGGGTATTGATATTATGGAACGGTTATTCCGCGAAGCTCATGAGAAGAAATATCGAGTATTTTTTTTGGGCTCTACTCAAGAAATTATTGATTCTGTTTTAAAAATTGTGACTTTGAAATTTCCGAGCTTGGTTATTGCTGGTTCTCATCATGGTTATTTTAATGATTCAGATAACCCGGCTATCGTTTCTCAAGTTGCTCAATCTAAGGCAGACATATTATTTGTGGCCATGGGATCTCCGAAAAAAGAATATTGGTTGTTTCAAAACCTAGAAAAGCTAAATGTTCCTTTTTGTATGGGAGTGGGAGGGAGTTTTGATGTGTTAGCTGGGAAAGCAAAACGAGCTCCTCTCATCTTACAGCGCATGGGAATGGAATGGTTTTATCGATTTATTCAAGAACCACGACGCTTATGGCGACGTTACTTATTGGATAATTTAATTTTCTCGTTTTTGGTGTTTTTGGATATTTTTAAAATTAGAATTTTATTGAAATCGGAATCTTCTCAAGAACTAAAAGACAAGGAAATAACTTGAAAATTCTTTTTGTTGTGCCGTTGCCACCTCCTTGGGCCGGTGTTGAACAAATTAGTCGAATCATTATTGAATCGCAGTTTCCTCCTCATTGGCAGACCTTTGTTTTAAAAAGCAATATTCGTGATTCTAATGCCAAAAAAGGGCAATGGGATTTGAAGGGAATCCTTAAAGTTCTCTCTCTTGGGTTTCGGCTGTTTTATTTGTGTTTGTTTAAAAAAATTAATGTGGTTTATGTGACCTTGTCTCAAAACTCTTCAGGATTAATGAGAGATCTTTTTTATGTCACTATTATTAAGTTTCTTCATATAAAAGTAGTGGCACATCTTCATGGCTCACGATTAAACCATTATCTTGATACCCTCCCCTGTTTGTTTAGGCAAGTCGTTATTTTCCTTATAGGTAAAATTAATCTGATTATTGTTTGTTCTGATGGTATTAAGGCTGATATTCACCGGTTTTACTCTGGAATGGTTGAGCGCGTTTATAATGGATATCCACTCATTGGTTCTAGAGAGGTTTTTCATAAATCTGCTCATGATGTCCATGTTTCATTTATGGGACATCTTTCAGTTGCGAAAGGGTTTTACGATTTGGTTCATGTTTCAGAACTTTTATTGAAAAGGTACCCAAATGTTCATTTTCATTTTGCTGGAGAGCGGTTGGATGATGAAAAGAATATTGATGTAGAAAATAAAGCTAAATCAGATTGGTCGTTGGTTGATAAACTTTTACGAGAATATTCTGATCGATTTGTTTTACATGGCATTATTTCGGGTAAAGAAAAAGAAAAGTTTTTCTCGAATTCTGATATTTTTGTTCTTCCTTCTTATTCTGAAGCATTTCCCGTTGCTGTATTAGAAGGACTTAGTTATGGTCTTCCTCTTGTTGTCACAAGAGTGGGGGCTTTGCCAGAGGTTTTAATTGAAGGGAAAAATGCTCTTTTTATTGATTTTGATAATTCATCCCATTTAACATCTGCCATAGAGTTGCTTATCCAAAATGCTGATTAAAGAAAGACTTTATCTCAAAATAACATTAAATTGGCTGAAGGGTTTTCTGCCTCTGTATTCCAAAAAGAAATCATCTCCAAAATATCCGAAATTTATCCCCAATAATGATTGGTTTTAAGTTGATTAATTCTTAATATAGCCCCCATGAATCTTAAAAAAGAAATAAATAATGTTCTGTCCATTCAAGGCAATAGTATTTTAGCGGCTAGACGTTTTATTGATGGATCTTTTTACAATGCGATTGAATTAATGTACATGTGCAAAGGGAAAATTGTTGTTACTGGTATTGGAAAATCAGGGTTAATTTCCCAGAAAATAGCGGCCACTTTGTCTTCTACGGGAACTCCCGCTATTTACCTTCACCCGTCTGAGGGCATGCATGGTAATTTAGGCATGTTAAGTAAAAATGATGTTGTTTTTGCCATTGGAAAATCAGGAGAAAGTGAAGAACTAAACGCAATATTACCATCAATCAAAAAAATTGGAGTAAAAATTATCTCTCTTACCTCTACTCGTTTTTCTACTTTATCTAAGAAATCTGATGTTGCGCTTTGCATTCCCATAGAAAAAGAAGCATGTCCTTTAAATTTAGCTCCCACGACAAGTTCAACGATAGCCCTTGTTGTCGGGGATGCCATCGCCATTGTTCTTATGAAAAAACGGGGTTTTAATGAAAAGGATTTTGCTCTTTTCCATCCGGGAGGTCTTTTAGGGAAAAGACTTCTGTTGAAAGTTTCTGACGTCATGAGAAAAGGTCATCAAAACCCAGTAGTTAAAATCAATTCAACAATGGATCGACTTCTTATTGAAATTTCAAAGAAATGGACGGGAGCCGCTTCTGTTGTTGATAAAGCAGGGAAAATGGTTGGGCTCGTAACTGATTATGATATACGCACAGCATTTGCCGCGGGGAAATCTATTTTTAGTTTAAAAATTATAGATGTCATGAATCAGAATCCGATAACGATTTATTCTGATGAGCTCGCTGTGAACGCTTTGAAAATAATGGAATCTCGAAAAAAACCTCTTACCATAATTCCTGTTATAGACAGGAAAAAGAAGTCTGTGGGAATGATTCATTTGCATGATCTTGTGAGTAAAGGATTGGTTTCTCCACAGGCAAAGTTATCTTGAAAACGAAATCTGTCATTGGTTTTTCCATGGGTGATCCGCATGGAGTTGGACCCGAAGTTCTTTTGAAAGCACTTTCTTATAATAGTTTAAGGTCACGTCTGATTCCACTTATTGTCGGTGATTTTTCTTATTTGAGATTCGTGGAAAAAAAAGTTTTACCCCGTAAATTTAGAAATTCTTTTCGTCTTTTTTCTCTAAGCCAATCGGAAGTTATTGATTTTAAAAGGTTAGACCCTAACCCTAAAAATATTTGGGTTTATGATCTTAAAAATATTCGCTTGAGGAACATTCGATTCGGAAAAGTAAATGCAGATGCTGGTTTTGTTAGTGGGGTTTATATTAAAGAAGCGGTTAGCTTAGCCTTAAAAAATAAGATCAAAGCGCTTGTGACGGCGCCTATCAATAAGGAGTCTTTTCTCGCGGGAGGATGGGGAGAGAAATTTATTGGTCATACGGAGATGTTGGCGAATCTATGCGGGGTTCAAGATTTTGCACTTATGTTAATGACAGGACAATTGAAAGCAGTTCATGTTACTTCTCACATTCCATTAAAGAATATCTCACGCCAAATTAAAGCTGAAAAAATTATTTCAAAAATTAAATTGATAAATAACTTCTTTTCTAAAAGGTCGAATAAGAAAGTAAAAATTGCGGTTTCCGGATTAAACCCTCACGCCGGGGACGGTGGAATTTTAGGTGGTGAAGAAATAAAAGAGATTATACCCGCTATTTCTTTTTGTCAGAGAAATGGGATTGATGTAGAGGGGCCTTTTTCCCCTGATGTGATCTGGCCATTGGTTTTAAATCAAAAGTTTGATGTTGGTTTGGCCATGTACCATGATCAAGGTCAAATTGCAGTGAAACTGTTGGGCGCAATAAATAATAATTCAAAGGGACCTGCGGGGGTCAATTTAACTTTGGGTTTACCATTTATAAGAACTTCACCGGCACATGGAACAGCTTTTAATATTGCCGGAAAAGGAATTGCCTCAGAATTAAGTATGAAGGAAGCAATTGAGGCCGCAGTTTTTTATGAAAAAAAATAAAATAATAAGTTTTTTCTCTCCTTTTTTTAATAACCCTAAGTTTGATGTTTTTTGTTTTTGGTCATTGGTTGGAATATGTTCTTTTATTTCAATTGTTCCAGTTTCATTTCTCAATGTTCCTAAAATATTTGTTTATAATTCGATTGTTGATTTACATGAAATTATTATTGTTTTCTTCGGGATTATGTTTGCGATTTTTTGTATTAAGGATTTTCTTCGGAATGCTATTCCTCAATGGGTTTTATTTTCTGGCTTTTTTTTAATGAGTTTAATTGTTTCATCATTTGTTCCTGAGACAGGATTAAAAGAAGGATTAAAATCTTCAATGGGATTATTTTTTAGAGGATTTTTAATTTCATATGCAGTATTTAGTTTGTGTCGGGTTCGGAAAACGCTTGATCAGACTATTCATTTTATAAGAGTCATTGGTGTTATTGTCTCTGTGGGGGCACTATATGAATATTTTTCAGGTGATTTTTTTATTTTTGAAAGAATTGTTCTTGAGTATTCCTCTAGCAAAGAGGTATGGACTCCGCTAGATAATGTCGCGTCTGGTTCAATAGGTTTTCCTATCGCTTTGAGTGTTTTTCTGATTGTTATTATTCCCTTTTATTTTGAAGGAATGTTTAAAAATAAGGTTTTAAGTTGGAGTGCCTTTTTTATTGTTTCAATTGCTATATTTTTAACTTTTAAAAGAAGTGGGTATGCTCTTTGGATCGTTAACTTTATGTTTTTTTTGCATCAAAAGGATATCTTGAAAGTGCATAAAAAAATTCTAATCTTTTTAACCGGAGTGGTGCTATTGGGTTCATTTTATTTTATTAGCCATAAAGACGGGCAATTTGCCAGGTTTTCTCCTTCCTATATTCTGCAGGAAATTAATTCTGGTCATCGGGCAAAAGCAATTTTTACTGGTTGGAGAATGTTTAAAAAAAGTTCTTTTTTGGGTATTGGTACCCGACAATATTCACATGAATGGAGAGAGTTTAGCCAAAAAGATGACAATATTAATACTCCCGATAATCAGTATTTAAGAGTTTTCTCGGAGAATGGAATGTTAGGAATTATTTCTGTTATTTTAATGCTCGGTTATCTTGTGAAAAAAACATGCCCTCTAAAAAATGATCCAATATCTAATATTTTATTTATTTCTATTTTAAATTTTTTAATTTCCCTTTTTATTATTGATGGTTTTTATTGGCCCGCATGTTTTATGATTTTTATGGTTGTTTGCGGGGTGAGTTTGGCTTATTCGGAAATGAAGAAAAAAGAGGAACCTGCACTTGTTTAGTTATTTATTACACATGTACTTTAAATCAAAAATAAAATTCATTCGTTTGAGAAGAATGCTGGCTATTCCTAGAGGAAAAAAAGTTATTGATATAGGCGGAGGAGATGGCCCGTTCCCAAGGGCGGACATTTTATGTGAAAAGTTTTTTTCTGATGATTCAGAAAGAACCAGCCCTATTTTACGGGATCGTCCTTTGGTTTTAGGAGATATTGAGTGCCTTCCTTTTGCTGATAAATCATTTGATTTTGTTTATTGCGCTCATGTTTTAGAACATACCAATGATCCAGCTAAAGCTATTGCGGAAATTATGAGAATTTCAAATGAGGGCTATATCGAAGTGCCATCTGAATATCTTGAATTAACTGCGACCAGCACCCCTTCTCATTTATGGGTTATAAGACTTGAAGCTGGAAAATTAGTTTTTAGGCCTAAGTTAAAAGCTTCGATCAATGAACATGTTGATAAAATATTTCACGGAGTGCTTTGGAAAAAAGATCATACTTATATGGCTTTTCATTGGAAAAATTATTACCCACTTTTTAATATTCCTTTTAATTGGAAAAGTGAAATTCCATTTGAAGTCCATTACCCCGAAATAGCGAGAATCAATAATGATTTTTCTAAGGGCAGTGTTGGCAATATAGATGAATTGAAAATTCGGTTATGTTCTAATAAGTCAGACGTTCGTTTACGAAAAGGACTTCGCGGAAAAATAAAGAGTTTTATTCAAAAAAAATTAACCGATACATCGCCTCTTTGGTTTTTTGATGTTTTGGCATGTCCTACTTGCAAAGAGGCTTTACATCGGATTCCTGATTTCCTTTCTTGCCAAAAATGTTCTATTCGGTTTCCTCTTGTTAACAATACGCCTGTTTTGCTGGCGGAATTTTCTACTCCTGTCTAAATTGTGCTGCATAAAAGATTTACATCAAATTTAAAGTTTAAGTTGGTTGGTGAATTCTTTTCTCGATTGGCTTCATTTCTTTTTTATTCCATTTGCGCGAGGTTATTGGGAGTGGAAAATTTTGGTGTCTTTTCGCTCGCTTATTCATATGGTTTTGTGTTCATTGTTTTAATTGATCTTGGCGCGAATTATATCGTAACCAGAGAAATAGCTAGAGATAAAGATTTCTTGATACATACCGTACCTTCCCTTCATATTCTTAAATGGATTTTATTTCCTTTAATGGTGTTATTTGTTTTTCTTGCCACTTATTTTACTGGAAATACTCCGCAAGTGGTGAAGCTGGCAGTTATGTTATCGCTTTTGGCAATGGGGATTGCGTTATCTGAGTTTTTAGCTTCTATTTTAAATGGAATTGAAATGATGGGGCTTGAGGCTGTTTTAAAAATCATTTGGCGAATGGGTATACTGGGATGTTCAATTTTAGGTTACTTTTGGGTTAAATCAATTGAAGCTTTTGTTTGGGGTATGGTTATTGCCCATTGGATTGGCGTGTTGATTGGATATTACTTGATTCAAAAGCGCTATAACATTTTTAAATGGGAATGGAAATTTGAACGAATAAAAGACCTTTTGAAGATTAGTTATCCTGTTTTGCTGGCATGGTTTATTATCACAATTTACGATAATCAGGACATGTTTATCCTTTCAAAAATGGGATTTTCAAAAGGTAGCATTGGATATTTTTCAGCCAGCGCAAAATTAATTGATGCCTTAAGACCACTGCCTGTTTTGGTGGTTGGTGCTTTATACCCCATATTATCCCAATATTCTTTTTCTGATAAAAAAACTTTTAATAAGCTAACGATTGTTTTTTTTAGAAACTTGGCCTTTGTTTTAATTCCTTTAGCTTTTTTTCTTTCTTCTTTAGCCCCTTTGATTATTAAGGTTTTATATGGAGATGTTTTTCTTCCCGCTATTCCTATTTTCTCCATTTCTATATGGGGGTTTGTTTTTATCTTTTTAAATCATTTTTTATTTTTACTTTTATTAAGTTTAAATGGGCAATTTCAATTTCTAAAATCAGCTCTTTTTGTTTGTATTGTTAATGGTATTCTCGCTATATTTCTTTTTCCTCGATTTGGCATTCTTGGGGGGGGGTGGGCGTTGTTTATTGGAGAGTTTTTACTCTGCGGATTTAATGCTTGGCAGATAACCAGACTCATGGGGGAAGGTGTGAAATTTTTCGAACACTTTCTTTTTCCAGTTATAGTGTTATTTGTCAGTTTTATTTGTTTTTATTTTATTCAATCTTCTTCGTACCCCTATTTTTATTTGTTTTTGGGGATGTTGGTTTATCTTTACTTGATGGTCAAAAAGAAATGGTTAGATTTGGCTTATTTTAAGCGTATGGTGGGCCGATGAAATTTAATCAAGGTATTTCAATCATCATCATTAGTTTTAATACGAAAGATATTATTTCTAATTGTATTGAGTCTATTTTAAACGATTTCGACCCCAGTATGGATGAAATTATAGTTGTTGATAATGCTTCAAAAGATGGTTCAGCCGAATTTATTGCGCGTCAATTTCCTCAAGTTAATTTGTTTAAAAGTGAATATAACCGTGGTTTTTCTTTTGCTTGTAATAGAGGGTATGAAACCGCAAAAGATCGTTCTTTTCTTCTTTTTATGAATGGCGATGTCGTCATAGAAAAGGGGTGTCTCAATCGTTTACGAGAAAAAATGATAGCTGATGATTCAATTGGAATTTTAAGCCCAGAGCTTTTATCGCCGGGAACCCATGAGCTCATTCAAATGTCTTGGGGCTGGGACATCACTTTTTTAGGTGAAATGCTTCAAAAAACTTTTGCTCCAAAAAATATTAGTCAGTTTCGAGTTATTCGAAGTCTCGCTAGCAGACTACAAAAAAAATCAAAAAGAGTTCCTATTATTGCTGGGGCTTGCATGATTATAAGGCGAAATGTTTTTGAAATAATTGGAATGATGGACGAAGGGTTTGAGTTGTATTTTGAAGACGCAGATATCTGTTTGAGGTGCAGAAAAGAAGGTTTTTTTGTCCAATTTGAACCAGAAATAAAAGTTTTTCATGGACTGGGACAATCAGGGAAAGATATATCTAATAAAATTGAGTTAATTTACCGGCAAAGTCAAATTCATTTTTATCGCAAACACAACAATTGGTTGGAATTGAAACTGTTAAAGGCATATTTATGGGGGAAATTTTTTACAAAACCAAATTTCTGGAGAGATCACGCTTTTAGATATTGGATGATTAAAATTTTAACTGAAAGTTCTCATTTGAACTTAGAAGAAGATATTGGATTTAAGGGGTTAACCTAGTTGCAGAGTAAAAAATTTTTCCCTATTGGATTTGATGTGAGAATGGCCACCTATTCTGGGATCGGGACCACTATTGATGGTTTTTTATCAAATTTATCAGATGAACGATTGGAACGAATGTGTTTAATTCGTTCGAGAAACTGGACGGGCTCGTATCATGTTGAGTCGCTTGAATCTAAATATCCTGTTTATTCGATTACGCAACATTTTTATCTTGGAAAATGGCTCAATTCATTAAATTTGGGTCTTTATCATATGCCACATTTTGATGTTCCCTTGGGGTATAGAGGTAAGCTGGTAATCACAATACACGATTTGATTCATTTATTATTTCCACAATATTCTTCCTATCCGCTTGCCAATCTATACGCGAAAGTTGTTATGCGAAATGCGGTTGAGAGAGCCGATCAGATTATTGTTGTATCAAATAATACGAAGCATGATCTCTGCTATTTTTTCCCGGAGGTAGCTCATAAAATCGCTGTCGTTTATCCCGCTGTTGCGCCAGATTTTTTCCCATTAGATAAGCAGGATGGTCATGACGTGTTAGAACGTTTGAAAATTCCTCGAGAATTTTTCCTTTATGTTGGTAATTTGCGAAAAAGTAAAAATACGCCATTTCTCATAAACACCTATTTAAATCTAAAAAAGAAAATAAGAGATTTACCGCCGCTTGTTTTGGTTGGTAAAAACTTTTTGAAAGAATATGAGCTTGGAATGCCTGATGGCATTATTTATTTGGGGCAATTAACAAAAGATGAACTAATTGCCCTCTATTCAACTTGTATGGGGTTTATTTTTCCATCTTTATATGAGGGGTTTGGGTTGCCCCCTTTAGAGGCCATGGCATGCGGTGCTCCGGTCATTACATCCAACGTCTCTTCTATTCCTGAAGTATGTCAGGACGCCGCCATCTACATTGATCCCAAGTCACCAGAAAGTTTAGAAAAAGCCATTCAATCTTTCCTTGATTCAGAAGAGCTTCGAAAAAACCTTAGATCTAAAGGCTTTTTGAACGTCAAGAGATTCTCATGGCAAACATTTACAGATAAAACATGGAATATTTATAAAGATGTGTTGGGGGAGAAGCTTTGAAACGAACCCTTGATTTTCTTATCGGATCCCCACTCATTTTTCTTTTTTCTTTTTTTAAAAAATCTCCGATTAAAAAAAATAATTTTAAAAAAATTCTTATTATCAAATTGGCTGCGGTAGGAGACGCTATTTTATTGGCTCCCGCAATCAAGACCTTAAAAGAAAAATTCCCCGAAGCTGAAATTGATTGGCTTATTTCTCCATCGAATTCTCAAATTGTCAAAGCCATAACACCAGTCCATCATGTAATAGTGGTAAAAGTGAATCATTTGCTTAATATTTTAAAAACTATTTTTGATTTAAGATCAAAAGGTTATGATTTGGTCATCGATTTTGAGCAATGGTCAAGAGGCTCAGTTCTCATGGCCTATTTTTCTGGCATCCCTGAGAGAATTGGTTTTAATACGCAGGGACAACATCGATCCGGTTTGTTTACAGATTCAATTCCTAAAAGGTTTGATCAACATGAAATTGAAAACTTTATGGACTTGGTACGGATTAAAGCCCCTCATGCTTTAACACCATCGTTGGAATTACACGAAGATTTATTTTCTAAAAATTTATTAGAAGAAGTCGTTCTAGATTTAAAGTCAAATAAAAAAAATAAGCTCAATATACTCATACACCCGGGATGTGGTTTTGATGGCACTCCCAGAGAATGGCCGCTTGAAAACTACGCGGTTTTTATCAATTGGGTACATAAAAATAAATCAGCACAGTTTTTTCTTACTTCAGGGCCTGAAGAAATCATAAAAGTAAAAAAGTTGATGAAATTGATCCAGTATAAAGCGGTTGATTTGGGCGGGAAATTGGGATGGCTTCAAATGCTAAGTTTGGTTAAAAAAATGGATTTGGTTATTTCTGGTAATACTGGTGTGATGCATTTGGCTGCTGCTTTGCAGATTCCTCAAATTGCCTTACATGGACCAACCAATCCTGTCATTTGGGGACCAAAAAATTCGCGTTCTAAAACTTTGGTATCTTCTTGTCCGGCTTGTCCTTGTCTTAAACTTGGTTTTGAGTATCATGCGCTTGATCAGTCTTGTATGAAACAACTCAGTATTGAGGATGTTAAAGCTTCATTTGCTGAGCTTATCGACAATAACGTATCGATTTGATATGAAGAGGGTCTATGGCCATTAGTAGTGATCAATATAATTTAGGCATAATGACTTGGAAAGACTCTCGAAAATTAGTCATTCGTTTTTTTCTTTTGATGAGTGATTTGTTGGCGATTTCCATTGCTTATTTATCGGCCTATTGTATCCGCTTTTATTACTCACCATTTATCGGTAATTTCCCTATTACGAAAGGTTTCCCACCTGTTCTAGAGTATTTGCAAGCGGCCCCCATCATTTTATTTATGTGGGGAGTGTCGATTTTTTTTCAAGGCGCCTATACTCGTCTAAACTTGGCCGCCATTGACGAAGGTATTCGAACATTTAAAGCTGTCTTTTTTGGAACACTTTTATCTATGTCCGCGATGTTTTTATATAGGGACGCTTCATTTTCGAGAATTGTTTTTGTTTTGGGTGGTATTCTTAGTTTTTTTACGATTTATTTGTTTAGGCAGCTTTTAAAAATAACTTACATCTCTTATATTAAAGCCCAGAGAAAACCCCAACGCATTCTTGTTGTTGGAGAAGGCAGGCTGTTAAACTCAATTAAAAAGATTTTAGATCGACATGGAGATAAAGCAGTTTTAAAAATGGTTGATTTTAATATTGAGAAAATTCTTCACACAATTATTCGATCTAAAATTGCGGAAGTTTTATTGGCACATCCTGATGTTGAACATAAAGAAATTGTTAAGTTGTCTAACTTTTGTGAAAGAAAAAAAGTTATTTTTCGACTTATTCCTGATATTTTAGAAATCAGGATGGGCGAAATTATTATTGATGAATCATTAGGCTTGCCGACATTTCAAATTAAGTCGATTTCTTTGGCGGGTTCAGCTTTTTTAACCAAACGAATAATGGATGTTTTTATAGCAACATTATTAATAGGAGCTTGTATTGTCCCATTTCTAATGATTGCTTTTCTTATAAAAATTACTTCGATTGGCCCCATTTTTTATACGCATAAGAGAGTCGGTTTTAGAGAAAGATTGTTTGATTTTCTGAAATTCCGGACGATGGTTTCAAATGCCGATGATTTACTTACGGACTTAAAAGAAAAGAGTGATCGTAAAGGTCCTGTTTTTAAAATGAAAAATGATCCTCGAATTACTTGGATTGGAACTTTTTTAAGAAGAACCAGTTTAGATGAAATTCCACAACTGTTAAATGTTTTGAGAGGGGAAATGAGTTTAGTGGGGCCTCGCCCTCAAGTCGTGTGGGAAGCGCAAAATTATGATGACTGGGCAAAAAAAAGACTCAATGTGTTGCCAGGAATTACAGGTCTTTGGCAGGTTAGTGGTCGAGCCGAACTGACGTATGAAGAAATGATTGAGCTTGATGTTTATTATCTCGAACACTGGTCGCCTGGTTTGGACATTAAAGTTTTATTGCGCACTATTCCAGCCGTTTTATTTGCAAAAGGAGCTTATTAATGAGGATTTTGGTTACCGGAGGAGCCGGGTTTATTGGCTCTCATGTTGTTGATGCCTATATAAATGCCGGTCATAAAGTCATTATTGTCGATGATGGTTCAACCGGAAATTTTAAACAGATAAATAAAAAGGCCATTTTTTATAATTGCGATATTAGAAATAAAGCTAAGTTGGCTCAGCTTTTTAGTAAATATAAATTTAATGTCGTAAATCATCACGCCGCACAAATTGATGTTCGAAAGTCAGTTCTGAACCCTCTCCATGATGCTGACATTAATATTATTGGTTTGTTAAATTTGTTAGATGTGGCCGTTAAAAATAAAGTTGAAAAATTTATTTTTTCTTCATCTGGTGGAACCATTTATGGTGAAACTCCAAAACCCGCGTTAGAAACCTCTCCAGAAATACCATTGTCTCCTTATGGTGTTGCAAAGTTGTCGAGCGAAAAATACATTCAGGCTTTTTCAGCGCTCTTTAATATCAAATACACTATTTTTAGATATTCCAATGTTTATGGTCCTAGGCAAAACCCACATGGTGAAGCTGGAGTTGTGGCTATTTTCTCTAGCAGATTATTAAAAAACGAACCTCTTAAAATTTTCGGTTCTGGAAATCAGACCAGAGATTTTGTTTATGTTGGCGATGTTGCTCGGGCGAATCTTCTAGCGCTGAGAAAAGGAAATAATCAAATCATTAATATTGGAATTGGGAAGAAGGTGAGTGTAAATGAGCTGTTTAATTTAATGGCAGAGATTATTGGCTATCAACAAAAACCAGTTCATGCGAAAGCTCGGTTAGGCGAATTGCAAGATAGCGTTTTAAATTATAATAAGGCTAAGCGTGTGTTGGGGTGGAAACCTAAATATCAGATCAAAGAAGGGTTAGCTGAAACAATTCTTTTTTTTGAAAACATGCCGATAAAAAAATGAATGCCATTATTTTGTTGGGTGGTCTTGGAACTCGCTTACGTCCGTTAACTATCTTAAAGCCCAAAGCGTTGCTTCCTATATTAAATAAGCCTTTTTTATCTTATCAGTTTGATTTGTTGCGCCGATCAGGAATTAAAAATGTTGTTTTAGCGGCTGGGATGGCTAATTTGCCTTTTAAAAAAGAATTTCTTGCTCTTGGGGGAAGAGGACTTAACGTTAAAATTTGTTTTGAACCATTTCCTTTAGGGACGGGGGGGGCCATTAAATTTGGATATGAGCAATTATTGAAATATTTTCCGCCATCGGCAGTCCCCGTTTTCGTAATGAATGGAGATGTTTTTATTAATTTAGATATCAAATCTTTTTTTAAAAAACATTTATTAAATAAAGCGGTCGTCTCAATTGCATTAACAAAAGTAAAGGATCCATCTCAATTTGGTGTCATCATTTTAAACAGAAACTCGCGAATTATGAAATTTGTCGAAAAACCCAAAAAATATGTGGGAGATAAAATTAATGCTGGCGCCTATATGATGTCATCAGAATGGCTAAATGGAATTCGTTCCAATACGGTTTTATCTGTCGAGAAAGATTTGTTCCCATTAACACTTAAAGAAGAAAAACCGATGTTCGGTTTTCAAATCAATGGGTATTGGAATGATATTGGAACCCACACCACATATTTAAAAGCGCATCGTGATTTGTCAAATGGTAAAAGTTTTATGGGGAAAGGTTCTCATGTTCATTCTACGGCAACTCTGGAAAACTCTGTCTTGTTCGAAAATGTGTTAATTGGAAAAGAGACGGTTATTCGAAACTCGATCATTGCTTCTGGAGTCGAAATTAGTAATAACTGTTGTATCGAGAACGCGGTGTTGGCTGAAAAAACAAAAATTATGTCTTACTCTAAAGTGATTGGATAATTATGAATGCAAAAATTAAGTTTGGAACTGACGGATGGCGTGATGTTATCGCCGATGGGTTTACTTTTGGGAATTTAAAGAATGTTGTTCAGGCCACCTGCCAATATTTAAAAAAGACCTCAAAATCAAAATATGTTTTGATCGGTTACGATAATCGGTTTTATTCCGATCAATTCGCGAGAATCGCGGCCCAAGTTTTTTTAGCGAACTCATTTAAAGTTGAGTTATCGGATGCTGCTGTCAGTTCTCCTGTCATGTCATGGAATACAAAAAATAAAAAGGCAGCCTTGGGTGTTATGATCACCGCTAGTCATAACCCGGCGATTTTTAATGGATATAAACTAAAAGGGTCTCATGGTGGATCTGTCGATGAAAAAACAACGCTCCAAATTGAGGACTTATTAGATTTGCCTTTAAACTGGGATGAATCCATCGTTCCGAAAACCACCGATTTTGTTGAAAGTTATATAGGCCAATTAAAAAAATGGGTTGACCCCAAAAAACTTAAAGGTTTAAAAGGAAAAATTGTTTTTGATTCTATGCATGGTCCTGGTGGAGAAATATTTAAGGAATGCGTTGGAAGTTCTTTTGATGTTTCTTACCTTCATAATAATAGAGACCCTCTTTTTGGTGGAATAAATCCTGAACCCATTGAGGAAAACCTTCTTCCTTTAAAAGCTGAAATGAAAACAAAATCAGCTGTTATTGGAATCGCTGTAGATGGAGACGCTGATCGTATTGGTGTTATTGATGAAAAAGGCCGCTATTTACCGCCACATACTGTTATGCCACTTTTACTCTGTCATTTGGTTAAGAATAAAAAAATGAAAGGGAAAGTTATCCAAACTGTTTCGATGGGATATATTAATCAGCGTATTTGTCAAAAATATGGTCTGGCCTTTGAAGAAGTACCGGTTGGATTTAAAAACATCGTTCAAAAAATGTTAATTGAAAAAGTGTTATGGGGAGGAGAAGAATCTGGTGGATACGGCGTTGGCCTTTGGACACCGGAGCGCGATGGTTTAATGTGCGCGCTTCTACTGATTGAGATGCTGGTTATGGAGAAAAAACCTTTATCTCAAATCGTTGATGAAATGAGTTCTCAATTTGGATCTTCCCATTTTAAAAGAGTTGATTTTCATTTAAAAGAGTCAGTGAATAAAGCGGATTGGACAGTTTTTATTCAATCTCAATTAAAGCCTGAAATTTCTGGGCAAAAAATAAAATCTGTGAATAGTTCTGATGGAATAAAAATTATAACGGAAAATGATTCTTGGGTTCTTATGCGCCCGAGTGGAACTGAACCGCTCATTCGAACTTATTCTGAATCGGATTCAATGGCCACCGTTGATGCTTTATTGAATGAGGCCAAACGACTTGTTTCAATTCAATATCCTCCCAAGAAAATAGAATCAAAATCGGGAACAAGAAAAAGTCGAAAGCCGAAAGAATAAACACTTCTGCTTTAATTTTAGTTTTAATTTTGTTATCTTTTAGACATCTTTCCGCTGGTATTTTTCCAATACATAGATAATAAGGATCGAAAATGACCTTAAGGAGGTTCATGTGAGACGAGATCGTTTTGTGTTTACGTCAGAATCAGTAACTGAGGGGCATCCAGATAAACTCTGTGATCAGGTTTCTGATGCGGTATTAGATTCAGTTTTTAAAACAGATCCGAAGGGACGAGTTGCTTGTGAATCTTTTGTTACTGTTGGTCTTATTATTGTTGGGGGAGAAATAACCACCAAAACTTACGTCGATATTGGCGAATTGGTGAGAAATGTGGTTCGAGATATCGGTTACACGGATGCCAAATACGGTTTTAATTTTGAAACATGCGCGATTTTAAATGCCATTCATCAGCAATCTCCCGATATTTCACAAGGAGTTGACACCGGTGGAGCTGGAGATCAAGGTTTGATGGTTGGTTTCGCTTGCGATGAAACCCCCGAACTTATGCCCATGCCAATTCAATTGGCTCATACGCTCTCTGCTAGATTAGCAGAAGTAAGAAAAAAGGGAATTCTTCCTTATCTTGGACCAGATGGAAAATCACAAGTTACTGTTGAGTACCGGGAGGGCAAACCTTTTAGAATAGATACAGTTGTTCTTTCTTCTCAACATACCACCGACATTCTTGATCGAACGGGTAAAAAAATAACTCAGAAAGCTCGTGAAGAAATAATTCAAAAAGTTGCTTTGGCAGTGTTGCCCAAAAATCTCGTAGATAACAAAACCATTTTTCATGTGAACCCCACTGGAAAATTTGTTGTTGGAGGCCCTCAATCTGATACGGGAATGACGGGACGAAAAATTATTGTTGATACTTATGGTGGTTGGTGTCCGCATGGAGGAGGAGCATTCTCCGGGAAAGATCCAACAAAAGTGGACCGTTCAGCTGCTTACATGGCAAGATATGTGGCTAAAAATATTGTTGCAGCTAAATTGGCAAAAGAGTGCACTGTCCAATTGGCTTATGCCATTGGTGTAGCCAAACCTGTATCTGTTTTGATTGATACCAATGGGACAGGTGTTGTTCCGGATGCCGTTATCAGTAAAGCCGTTGAAAAAGTGTTTGATTTAACGCCCAGTGGAATTATTCAAACTCTTGATTTACGTAAACCCATCTATCAAAAAACAGCGGCCTATGGTCATTTTGGTCGAACTGATGCGGGGTTTAAATGGGAACAAATCAATAAAGTTGCGGATCTCAAAAAAGCTTGTAATTAATTTTTTGTTAGGGGAAATTTCAATGAAATATGATGTAAAAGATTTAAAACTTGCAGGCGAAGGTCAAAATCGAATTGATTGGGCAGAAAGAGAAATGCCTGTTCTTCGAGAAATTAAAGAGAGATTTTCTAAACAAAAACCTCTCAAAGGGACTCGAATCGCGGCCTGTCTTCATGTCACCACAGAGACCGCTAACTTGATGATTACTCTTAAAGAAGGGGGCGCCAACGTTACTATTTGTGCCTCGAATCCTTTATCAACTCAAGATGACGTTGCTGCGGCATTAACAAAAAATTATGGAATTCCTACTTTTGCTATTAAAGGCGAAGACAATAAAACTTACTACAAACATTTAGAGGCAGCTATCACATCCAAACCTCAGATTACCATGGATGATGGAGCTGATGTTGTCGGTTTACTTCACTCTAAATTTAAAAGTCATTTGAATGGTGTTATTGGTGGTACTGAAGAAACAACAACTGGAGTTGTTCGTTTAAGGGCAATGGAATTAGATGGGACCCTGGGGTACCCTATTATTGCCATTAATGATGCAGATACAAAACATATGTTTGATAATCGTTACGGCACTGGTCAATCTACAATTGATGGCGTTATTCGCGCGACCAATGTTTTATTTGCCGGTAAAGCCGTGGTTGTGGTGGGATACGGTTGGTGCGGAAGAGGAGTGGCCAGTCGTGCAAGAGGTCTCGGTGCAAGAACCATCGTGACCGAAATTGATCCGTTAAAAGCGCTTGAAGCTGTGATGGATGGATATGAGGTTATGCCCATGTCTCTTGCCGCTAAAATTGGAGATGTATTTATTACCGTTACAGGTAATAAGCACGTCCTTCGCTCTGAACATTTTAAATCAATGAAAAATGGAGCAATTGTTTGTAACTCAGGACATTTTAATGTTGAAATAGATATTCCTGCATTAAAGAAATTATCTAAAACAGTAAAAACAGTTAGAAACATGGTTCAGGAATATAAATTTCCTAATGGTAAAAAGATTCATCTTTTAGGTGAAGGGCGATTAATTAATCTGTCCGCTGCTGAAGGGCATCCTGCTAGTGTGATGGATATGTCTTTTGCCAATCAAGCTTTATCTGTGGAGTACATGTTACGTCATCATAATGAATTGGACCGAAAAGTCTATGACGTCCCTAAAAATATTGATCGTGAAATCTCAAAGTTGAAACTAGCTACGATGGGAATCTATATCGATAAACTTACTCCAGAACAGGAAAAGTATCTTTCTTCATGGCAAGAAGGAACATAAAAATAATAAATATAAGTTGAATTATCGATCCAAATCCTATAAATAGAGGTGTTGTTATTTTTATATTATTTATAGGAGGGGTCTTCGATGAAAAGTTTCTTCAAAATTTCAGTAGCTACCCAAGCTATTCTTTTGACGGGCTTTATGATTTTTTCCGGATGCAAAAACGGAAATTTAGCCGGTTTTCTCAATGATAGTGGTTCTGGTGGAACCGCCGCCACATTATCTGATGCGAATTTAGCGTTAGCAGAAGGAAATTACTCTCGATCTCTTGAACTGTATAATTCCATTTTAGTTCATGACCCGAATAACTCCGACGCTCTATATGGCGCTGCGGCAGCAGAGTTGGGATCAAGTGGGCTTGATTTTGGTCAGTTGGTTTCCAATTTGGTCACGAATTCTGCACTCCTCGGCTCTTCAGTTAAAAATATGGGTGACTTTATCAGTCAAGGAAACCAACACCCCTCTTCTTCAATTAATTGTGCTGGACTAAATAGTATTCTTCTCGGTATAAACTGCGAAGCTTTAAATGCAGTTATTGACCGAGTTATTTGTCGCTTACAAAAGATTGCTTCCGGTGGAGCCACTGGAACAATTACTTCAAATGATATTCCTACCTTGGTTAATTTTGGTGTCACTTGCCTTATTAGAGCCATTCTCCGCCCATTAAGAGCCGGATTGTTAGACATCAGAAATAATAATGGTGATTTTGCAATTGTTTATTCCGTGGATATGACCACAGCTTGTAATCAACAACCAACAGTTATTACTGGAATGGTAAGCGATATTGCCGGCGCTTATTCACTGTTTAATAAAGTTGTTAACTTATTAAACCTTTCTCAGAATCAAGTTATTCGACAATTGCGTGATGACATTGATACTGTTGGAACCAAGATGTTGACTACCGGTGGGCCCAATGCCATGCCAGCGGCCTGTTTAAATTTACTACAAACCAATCTTGGAATTAACGTCAGTAATTTCAAAACCCGTTTGGAGGCATTTGATCCTCCTGCTTCTTCGTGTTAAGGAGAAATATATCATGAATATAAAAAAATATTTGTCTGGTTTATTGTCTTTCGGATTACTTTTTTCATCTTCCCTCTATGCTGAAGAATTGCCGGTCTTTATTCAGTTTGTTCGGCCTCTGGGGATGGGGGGAGCGTTCACAGCCGTGGCTGATGATCATAATGTGTTTACCTATAATCCTGCTGGAATGGTTCAGCGGACAGGGGCTCAAACAACAATTCTTGAATTGGCGGTGGGCGCCTCTCAAGATTTTAAAGATGCAACAGACTTTGTCAAAGATAATGAAGATGATTTAACGAACTTCGAGAATCTTTCCTCAGCCAGGCAGTCTCAACTGGTTAATGAAATTTCGAGAACCATCTCTAAATTAAATCCAAGATTATACGCTGCTTCCGACATTGCATCATTTGTTTCAGGTCCAAAGTTTTTTGGAATACCCATTCATGGTGGATTGGGTGCTTTTGGATCTGTTGATGCCTCATTTAAATTGGAATCGGGATTAATTCCTAGTATTTCTTATCAAATCAACAATGATCTTTTATTCCCACTTTCTATCGCTAAAAGATGGGAGGCTCCTTGGATTATTCCCGGAAAAATGGGAGTAGGGCTCACAGGCAAGATAATAAGGAGAAATCAAGTTTCTCAAAATAGATTGAGTGTTCTCCAATTAGATGATTTAGAGACACCGCCAGTCCAAAGTGGGGTTGGTTTTGGAAGCGATTTAGGATTTTTATTCCAACCAAATGACCGGTTCAATATCGGGCTTATGGTTCAGGATTTCCTAGGAACAAAAATTAAGTACGATTCTCTGGCAGCTGAGAAAGGATTTGCGGCTCAACCAGAGAGAGACACTGTTATTCGTCCTCGTACAAATTTAGGATTTGCGGTTGTTCCTAAAAAATTATTTTGGTTACTTCCTACCAGCGATCGATGGACATTGGCCTTCGATGTGCGAGATATTCTTACTGATAACGAACACGTGATGTTTGAGAGAGGGTTAAATAAACCTTTAGGAAAGAATTTTTGGACACATATGCATATGGGAGCGGAATTTAGATATTGGTTCTTGCGATTTCGAGGAGGAGCCAGTCAAGGTTATCCCACAGCAGGTTTGGGTTTAGATATTCCCATCTTGAAAATTGATTATGCCTTTTACTCCAGGGAGTTGGGTGAGTTGGCAGGAGATATTCGAGAAGAAAACCATATTATTTCCCTTGCGCTTCGATTTGGGTCAGGGGCTACGGAGTCAAGAGAACGAATTAAAAATGCCCAGGGTAAAGGGAATGTGGTTCCTACCACTGGAGAAGACGTTTCTCCTCAACTAGATCAAGTAATCGAATCTCCAAAATAGATTAAGCTGTTTTTCTCATACGAAGCCATAAGTACAGAGCAACGGAAAAGAAAACAATATTGCCTAACCAGGCCCCTGCCCAAGGTGGAATAACCCTTTGGGCAAGGGCTTTTCCAAATTGAATGAACCCGAGATAAAAAAGGGTTAGTGCTAACCCGGCTGCAATACCAATTGCTCTATTTCCTTTTCCAGACATCGCCAACGGTATTCCCAAAAAAGTAACAATAAAACAAGCAAACGGAAATGCCGTTTTCATAAGTAGTTCTACTTCTAATTTTCTGACCGGTACACCCAATGCGGATAATCGTTTAATATGACTCTTTAATTCATGCGAATTCATTTGTTCTGGTTGAGGTTCTTGAATGACGAAATTAATTGGTTTCTCATTAAAAGGAAAACTTTTTTCTATGAAGTTTTCATTTGAAATAATTTTTAGTCCTTCTGCATCAAATTTTCTTACCGCGCCTTTTTCAAATTTCCACCCAGCATCCGTTTTTTTCGCGCTTTGAGCATCAACTTGAAAATCTAATTTTTTGTTTTCATAGCAGTCAACGACAACTCGAATCATTTCTCCTGTTTCTTGATTTAAAATTTTAGTCGACCAAATCCTCCCATCATTGCCAGCTACAAATAAATCTTTAAATATGGTTTGTTTCCCTTCACCGAGACGACGTATTTCATTTTGATAAACCATGGTGGCGTGTCGGGTTGCGGGTGGAATAATCGTCTCATTGGCAATAACGCCTAAAATGGAAATGAAAAATCCCGCAAATAAGATGCCGGATAAGAATTTCTCTGGCGCAATTCCGCCAGCCAGACCTGCTATATACTCTTTGGTGCGAGAAAGATTTCCTACAACAAAGAGTGTCGCTAATAAACAAGCGACGGGAAGTATTTGAAGTGCCTGGAAAGGAAGTGAAGTTAACAAGTATCCTAAAACGTGTTTTAGACTTACGTGATCTGCTATGAATCGATCAAGTCGATCAAAAATTTGAGAGACAAAAATAAGAACGCATAAGGCCGAAAACGAAGCGATAAATGGTCTGATAAATTTACTCAAAATGTATCGATTAAGAATGTTCATTTTTTAAATAACCTGAAAGACAAAAACCCACCAATAATAAGACATGTAATGTTAGCAATCCAAACAGACAATATGGCCGGAAGTCTTTCTTTTTCCGCCATGGTAAGCCCTAATATGAGAAGCAGATAATAAGTGAAAATAATAACAACAGAAATTCCGAAACTGAAAGATTTTCCACCCCTTTTTAAAACAGTGGCAATAGGAACCCCAATAAGCACCAAACAAAAAGGAGCAAACGCAATGGCCAATCTTAATTGTTGTTCGGCTTCTATGGGACCTGTTGGAAGTCCTTTTGATTTCAAATCTTTTTTTAGTTTTCTTAGTTCTTTATTCAATAAACTTCTAAATCTAGTATTTTTACTTGTTTCTTCAGCGTTAAGCGGGATCGATAAATCATATTTCTTAAATGTAATATGCATAAGCCTAGCGGGCATGTCAGCGTCATATCTTTGCCATTGGCCATTATTGAGTTCTAGTCGGAATGTTTTTCCATCGGTTTCTATTTTCCCGGATCGCGCGTAAATCCGTTCAGCCGGAGCGCCAGCGCCGCTTGTTTGATACACAAAAACGTCCTCTAATTTATTAATTGTTTTGTCTACCCGCTCGGCATAAAGTTTGATGTTTTTAATATTAAAGAATCGTTTTGCTTCGATGTTAATAAGAGGGTCAGCGCTAATAATTTTTTCATAAATGAGTCTAAATCCCTGATTTGAGCGGGGAGCCAAATATGAATTAAACGGAATCATAATAAAACTAAGGAACAGCGCAAAAAAAAGAGGAAGCCAGAGTGCTTTAAACAATGAAATCCCTGCTGCACGCACTGCATTTAACTCGTTTTCTTCCGATAGTCTTCCAAAGGTAACAAGGCATGCCAATAAAAGAGCCATGGGAAATGTCAGTGGCAAAATTGTAGGAATGAACATTAAAAATAGCTTTCCAACAATGAGCGGGTTTACCCCTTTATTAAAAAGGAGGTCAACGATGTCAAAAAGTTTGTCTAACATAAGCACAAACATGAAAAGAACGGACCCAAAAAAGAAAGATGGGATAAATTGTCGGAAGAAATAAACGGACAAAATCATGTTTAGATTCTATAAAAACAAGAGTCAACTTCCGTTTTTAATTATTGTTAAAACAGCTTGAAAACATAAGCATTTGATGATACCCTGGCCAAAGGAAATGGTGGCAAATTTTGCTCGGTAACAAAAATATATATCGAACTCTTTTTTTCTTTGGGGGATTGCTTTTGGGTCCCTCAATAAGTGTTTTCTCACAAAGCGCTAACGATTCTTCTCGTTTTCGAATCGGCGAATCTTTAGAACCTGAATTAGAACCAGAAAAAAACCTTCCTGATGTTCCTTTTGAATTTGATTTGAAGAAGTGGAATACTATGCGTCGTTCAATTGAAGGTGAGTCGGCAATTGAAAAAAAAGCTCAAAGTGTTCAAACTTCTTCAAAAACAGTAACTTCTGAACCACCCAAACCTGCTCCTGGCTTAATTAATGTTGAATTACCCTATGAATCGTCTTTATCTGTGACGGGAAGAAAAGTCATTAAACTTGATATTACCAATACTCAAATTACCAAAGAACGCGCCAGTGAACTGGGTGGAAAACAGAATGCTCAAACCTTTTCCATGGAACAAGAACTCCAGGCTCGAATTCAGGGTACTGTGGCTCGCAAAACAACAATTAATGTTAATTTCGATGACACCAAAGAAAATGTGCGAGATTTTTCAGTCGTCTATAAAGGTGATCCCGATGAAGTTGTTCAAGAAGCCGCTTTCGGTGATATTGTTTTGTCTCTGCCCTCTACTCAATTTGTTAATTACAATAAACAATTGTTTGGATTAAGGACGGCGCTAAAATACAAACAATTTGGACTCATGGCCATCGGATCAAGAACGAAGGGGACAACAGAAACAAAACGGTTTACTGGTGCTACGACTCGTCAACAAGTATTTGTAAATGACACCGCCTATATTCGTCGGAAATTTTATGACCTTACTTTTTCCACTTCACCAGCCATGCTTTCTGGTCCCCTCAGTGGAAAAACCATATTGCCAATTAATGATGCTGCCGTAGAAGTTATTTATATTGAAGATACGACAGGGCTTCTTCCTTTTCCTCAGGCTCAGAATTATGACATAGCCACTCCAACTGCTCCCGCGACAACAATTAATATCAGGATGCGTCAGTTATCGAGAGGGGTGGATTATAGTATCGATCGAATTCGTGGAATCGTTACCTTTACCAATACCATACCTGAAGATTCACGCGTTGCTATTGATTTTACATTGGCCAGTGGAGAACGACTGAGTTCTTTGGTTGCCGGTGGTGTTGGGGTTCTCATTAAAGATAAAAATCCTGAAACAGCAGGAGTGAGTCAAGAAATTAAGCGTTTTTATTTCGTTGGCGCTAGAAATATTAATCGTGATAATGGCTTGGGAAATTTTATTTTTAAAGTTTTAGATAAAAACCGAGACACTGAAATCGGTAATACTTTAGTTCCTATTCAACGTTATCCTGACACTATTGAGATGAAATTTGAGACCGGAATCTTCGAACTTGAAAGAGAACTTTCTTTTAGCGATTTATATCTTTCTAATATCAATACAGGCAGTCCATTATTTGCGGTATTTTCAGTTGAATATCAAGCTATTCTTAGAACCTATACCTTAAGGCCCAACATCGTCTTGCAATCTGAATCAGTGAGTGTTAATGGTCGGAAGTTGGCCCGAGATTTAGATTATTTTATTGATTATGATATTGGGCTTATCACTTTTTTTAATGAAGATCTTATTCGAGAATCAACTGAAATTGAAGTGACCTATGAATTTGCGCCGTTTGGTGGCGTTTTGGGGGAAACTTTGGTAGGCGCCAGAGGCATGTGGGATGTTGCTTCTCGTTCGAGACTTCCTGGCGTGGGATTAACAAAATGGTCCGCCGGTTCTACTGTTCTCTATAATTTCGCCACAAAGCCAACCTCGCCTCCCGATGTTCGATCTTCAGCAGCAAGTTTGTTGGTGACTGAAGTTGATAGCACCATTGAAGGCTTTAAAATCGGCAAAATTCCTTTTGTTTCAAAGCTTTCCATTGAAGCGGCACGGTCATCACAAGATCCTAATCTTTTTGGCCGAGCCCTTATTGATTCCATGGAGGGCGTTAAACAAGAGGATTCCTCTCCCTTGTTGAGAGATTCTTGGCTGGTCGCTTCTAACCCACTTTTTGGAACGCATAATCTTGTTACTGATTTTAGAGGAAGAGACATTGCTCTGAGTCATCTGCGATGGGATGAAGGAGATACTTTAACCTCGGATACTAATGATGGTGGAACAACTCAAAAAGCTCTAACCATTGGATATAGTTTAAACACCCAAAACGGTACCACGCCTGAGCAAGTTTCAATGGTTAATATCATTTCTCTTTCTGGACGAGACTTTTCAAAAAAATCCACTCTCGAAGTAGAGGTTGAAGGGGCGGGCACTGAAGGTGCGGGTGTTGATCTTATTTTTGATTACGGTAGTTTCAACGAAGATGCTGACTCCGATGGGGTTTTAGATACTGAAGATCGAATTCCATTTGATGGAACCTTAAACTTAGGTGAAGACAACGGCTGGTTATTTAACGGACCAGGAAATGATTTATCTATTACTTCGTCGGCAGATAACACATCGATCGGAATTGGAGCGGGAAATGCCCGTCTTGACGCGGAAGACTTAAATGGGGATCGAGTTTTAGGAACAACGGATTTTCCAGCTACTTTTTCACCTTTATTTAAACTTTCAAACGGTTTACAAGATTCGCAGGGAAACACCGTTAGCGATTTAAGTTTTACTGGGCGGAAACTTTTTCAAATTCCTATTAATTTAAATTCATTATCTGCTGAAGAAAAAGCACGGTTAACAGCCGTTCGTCAGGTTCGATTAACGATTAGAAATAATAATGGAGCTGCTGTTTCAAAAAGTGGAAGTATTGTTTTGGTTCGTCTTTCAATGGTGGGAAATTCATATGAGCCTGCCACATTGTCAGATACCGTTTTAAGTACGATGACCGTTCGTGGGATTAACACGAAAGATGATGCTGGAGTTTACAGCACAATCATCGGAAATGGAGATTATGCAGATCTTTACAAAGATAGTGTTCCGAAAAGTGATGCCAAAGAACAAGCTTTGGCATTGGTTTATACTCTTCAACCAGGTTCTACTGGGACGACCAGAAACTTATATAGTGCGGCAAGAGATTTTTCTAAGCATGAAGAATTTGTATTTTTCTTGAGCAAAAAAGACAGTTGTGTTACGGGTTGCGGCAAATTTATTTTCCAGGTTGGTTCAGAAACAGAGTTTCAACAAGCGACAGTTGATTTAGATAATTCCAATATCCCTGCTGCCCCTATTTGGACGGCGATAAAAATCAAACAATCAGATTTAAATAATGATGGAACACCAGATACGTGGCAGACCATAACCCCGGGTGTGACAATAACACGTGTCGGAAGCGTTCCAAACTTAAGCCAAATTTCTCAGATTAAGATGGGCGTACGAAATGATTCTGGAGCGGTTATCACAAACCAGGTTTGGGTAAATGAAATTCATTTAAAAAATCCCAAAGAAAAATTAGGTCACGCTAAACGAGCCACCTTCAATACTGTTTGGGAAAATTGGATGGATCTCGGTGGGAGTTACCAAGATGTTGATCGAAATTGGCAAACGCCCACAACAGCTATTACCAACCAAGACAATACCAGAAGTGACGCTTACGCCAATTTTAATCGTCTTGCATTTTTACCGATGAGTTTTAAGACCACGAGAGATAGAACCCTAACCCCGTCTGCTTTTCGAGCAAATCAAAACGCACTTGTTTCATTTTTAGAAGAAGGAAGAGTGGAGCGAATTGCGAATGTGTCCAGTGCGAAACTCATCATTCCAAAATTGCCTGTTTTGGATTTTAATTATTCCAACGATGAGACTGAAAATACACTGTCTCAACGCAAAGAATTAAATGATACCTTGAGTATTGGAGCCAGTTACGCATTTCCAAAAATGCTTGATGTTCTTCCGGGGAATTTTTTAACTTTTAGAATTCTTCCTACGAATATGACCTTTACGCACATTAATAAAACATCAAAGGTGCGATTTCCTGATGTCAATAAATTGGTTGAATTTAGTATTTCAACCACACCCTTTAATTCGACAAACCTGACCCAAACAAGCTCAGAAAATGAGGCGCGTATGAATTTTCGCCCCTGGGAGGGTTTTTCTTTTAACCCCACTTATCGATTAAGGGTTGAAAAAGAGAAAAGAGATTTTCGGGATGATGAAATTCTTTCGATTGCCGCTTTATCTAATTTGGATAACAGGGAAACGCCTCGATCGATTGTTCAGAATATCTCAGCATCGGGGAATTTAAAACTATTAAAGTGGTTGGATCCTCGTTATAACTATTCATTTTCAGGAACTGAAACCAATGGTCTTCCCACGTTGACCAATACCACTGCTTATTCTTTAAAAACAATTACTCGAAATAGTCAGGGAGAAATTTCTGGAAATATTCAAGCTTCTCAGGTGTTCACGAGAAGTCTTTTATTAAGGAGCATGAATCTCAATTCAAGTTACAAGGTTGAAAACGGGGATAGTTACCAAGATGTGCCCGAGGGGTTTAAATGGAGGAGTCAATATTGGGTTGGTAATCCCTTAGCCATTAGCAGTGGAACTGAGGGGCGGCGAGTTGAGCTAACTGATCGGCGTACTTTTAGAACAGGGATGTCTTGGCAACCATTTGGTGCTTATCAAATTACCAACACGAAAATGAAACTGTTTAATACGATGTCTTTGACAGGAAATTATCAAGCCTCAACAGAAGACAGCGAAACAACGGGGTCTGCTAAAAGAGTAACTTCTCTTACCTGGCCCGATTTAATTTTAACGATTAATGACATAGAAGATTTATTTAGTATTAAACGTGTCTTGGATAATTCTCGTTTGGTTGTAAAAACAAATAAGAGAGTCACAGAAACAAGAGCTGTCACCAAAAGCAGATCCAATAATTTGGGATCAGATTATCAATTTCAGTTCTTGAAAAAGTGGGATGTGTCGACGGGATTTAATTTGGCTACTTCACGTGATGATAATTTGGTTTCAAATCTTCTAGCTTCTAAGTCAAATACCCTCTCTTATTTCTTACAAACTCGAATTCCTTGGAAAATTTGGGCTTTTACTCCTCGTTTTGAGAGATCTAAAACCGATACCAAGGATTCAATTCGTACAACGAACGATTTGCTTTCTGAGGTGTATCAGGTCCAAATTTATGGAGATATTAACCGACCTGTGGGGTTGCGCATAGGGAGAAGGGAATTGGCTTTGGCCAATCGAGTTATTATTAACTCAACTGTTAAATGGGATAAAAAACGCTCAAGTGTGAATCCTGGGTCAAATTATTTAGACACTTATAGCGGTACTCTCTCTGCTGACTACACCATTTCTCAAAATTTCCGAATTGCTTTTGGGGGGAATTTCTCACAAGAAGTTCATCACCCCGATTTTAAAAAACTTGACCGTCTTATCTTTGGTCTTAATTCTGTTCTCACGATTCAATTCTAATCGAAAAATATTTTCCAATCCGCTCTTCTTTTTTTAGAGTTTTAATTGACCTTTCATTTGAGTGAATGATGCCAAAACTTTCCTTTATTTGATTAAATAACACACCCCTTCAGGAGGATTTTATGAAGGGCGTTTTTTGGTTTTTGTTTAAGCTGTTTTTTCCGGCTTGTTGTCCGGGGTGTAAAAAAGATATGTCGCTCTGTTTTAACGTCCCGGCTTGCTCATCTTGCGTTGATCAGTTTGAATTCAATCGACATCTTTTCACAACTAAAAATTTAGATTCACTTCATTGTCATTATTTATATAAAGAGCCTCTTCGGTCATTTATTATTCATTCAAAATATCACGCCAAAGACTATTTATTGCCTTATTTATTAGATCAGGTAACTGTTCTTTTTAGCGGTTTTGATTGCGTTATTTCAGTTCCCGGTCATCCCATCAAAAATGTTTTGAGAGGGTATAACCCTGCTTCGTTAATTGCTTCTGCTATTTCACGTAAAGCCGGCATTCCATTTAAAGCAAATTTTATTTCTCGTAAATTATGGAGTAAAAGTCAGAAAAAACTGACTAAAAGTGAAAGGTGGGAAAACTCGCAGGCTTCGTTTTTTATTCATAAATCAATACGAAAAAACTGTTTCGGATTGAAAATTTTATTGATTGATGATGTTTGCACAACGAGTTCAACTTTAGAAGTATGTGCAAAAATCCTGAAAAATCAGGGGGCCAAAGAAGTCCATGGTTGGGCGCTTTGTTATGAAGAATTACAAAAATAGCACTTCTAATGATTGACGAATCAATTTTGGAAGGATAAAATGCTGATCTGTTTTTGATGCGTGGGCTTGAAATCAAACCTGTAGTGCCATAAATCCCCGGGTCACAATCAGTTTATTTATAAACATGCCTATCCCAAGGTGTTTGGGTTTTATTCTAGGAGGAATATCATGTCAGTCAAAGTTGGAATTAACGGATTTGGAAGAATTGGACGTCTTGCCCTCAAAGCAGGCCTTCAAAATAAGGAACTTGAATTTATTGCAATTAACGATCTTACAAATGCAAAAACTTTAGCCCATCTATTTAAATATGATTCAACGTTCGGAATTTTCCCCGGCACTGTGTCCTCTACTGATAATTCAATTATTATCGATGGAAAAGAGATTAAAGTTCTCTGTGAAAAAGACCCTTCTAAACTTCCTTGGAAAGCTTTAGGCGTTGAGATTGTGATCGAATCAACGGGATTTTTTACTGATTTCGAAAAAGCCAAGTTGCACTTGGATGCTGGCGCTAAAAAGGTCATTATTTCTGCACCTGCAAAAGGTGAAGATATCACTGTTTGCATGGGAATTAATAACAATAAATATGATCCCGCCAAACATAATATTATCTCCAATGCGTCTTGTACCACCAATGCCTTGGCTCCTTTAGCTAAAGTTTTGAATGATAACTTCAAAGTAAAAAGAGGACTCATGACGACCATTCACTCTTTTACAAATGATCAAGTGACTTTAGATTTCCCACATAAAGATTTAAGACGTGGTAGAACAGCCAGCGCTTCCATGATTCCTACTTCCACTGGAGCCGCAAAAGCCATTGGTTTGGTTCTCCCTGAATTAAAGGGAAAACTAAATGGTATTGCCATTCGTGTTCCCACAGAAGATGTGTCAATTGTGGATTTAACTGTTGAAGTTGAAAAATCGACCACTAAGGAAGAAGTCAACGCTGCTTTTAAAAAGGCCGCGGAAGGGGAATTAAAAGGATATTTACAATACAGCGATCTCCCCTTGGTATCAAAAGACTTTTTAAAGAATATTCATTCTTCTGTGTTTGATGCCGAATTGACTGACGTAATGGAAGGAACTCAAGTTAAAGTATTCGGATGGTATGACAATGAGTGGGGTTATTCTAATCGTCTCATTGATTTAACAGCTTCAGTCGGTAAATCACTCAAGCAAGCTGTCGGAGCTTAAACTTAATGACCGCATCAATGGAAGCTCCCGTGTCTATTCGAAAAAAGTCATTTAGAGAATTAAATGTAACTGATCGCCGTGTCCTCGTTAGGGTTGATTTTAATGTCCCTGTCGATAAAAATACGGGTTTGGTAACAGATGATTCTCGTTTGAGAGCGGCACTTCCTACCATTGAGCGATTATTAGAAAAGAAAGCAAAAGTCATCTTAATTTCACACTTAGGGAGACCAAAGGGGCAGGTGAATCCTAAGTATAGTCTTAAACCTGTTCTAAAGCCTTTAAGTGATCTTTTAAAATTGCCGGTGCAATTTGCTGATAATTGCGTAGGTCCGTTGGCTTATGAAGCGGTGGCAAAATTGAAAGCTGGTGATGTGTTGCTTCTAGAGAATTTACGCTTCCATGAGGGTGAAGAGAAAAATAATCAAGTATTTGCCAAAGATTTGTCTACGATGGCTGATTATTTTGTTCAAGATGCTTTTGGAGCCGTCCATAGAGCTCATGCCTCAACAAGCGCGATTACTTCTTTTTTACCTTCTTTTTGTGGTTCACTTCTTGAAAAAGAGTTGAACTTTCTTGGGAAAGTAAAATCCAACCCTGCGCGTCCTTATGTTGCTATTTTAGGTGGAGCCAAAGTTTCAGATAAAATTGCCATTGTTGAGTCATTTGTTAATAATGTTGATGTTCTTTTCATCGGTGGTGCGATGGCCTATACTTTTTTACGGGCAAAAGGAATTGAAACTGGCGATTCATTGGTTGAACTTGATTTTATTTCTGTTTGTCAAAATATTTTGAAGATCGCAGAAGAAAAAGGTGTAAAAATTATTCTTCCGGTTGATCATAAAATTGTGCAACAAATCGAAAATCCCTCTCAACTTAAACACACAAATGATGATTCTATTCCGCTTGGTTGGAAAGGTGTGGATATTGGACCTGAAACGTTAAATTTACTTAAACCTGAATTAGAAAAAGCAAAAACTGTTTTTTGGAATGGACCCTCAGGAATTTTTGAAATAAATGAATTTTCAGTTGGTACAATGACGGTAGCGCATCTTGCGGCAAAAGCAGCTATGAGGGGAGCGATTGTTGTTGTGGGTGGAGGCGATTCTGTTGCCGCTGTTGTTAAAGCAGGTGTTTCTCAGCAAATAACTTATATTTCTACAGGGGGAGGGGCGTCAATGGAATTTCTAGAAGGTAAAGAACTTCCAGGTGTTGTTGCCCTGCCAAATTCATAATTTATGTATCCAATTATTTTAGGTGTTCATGTTTTAGTTTGTGTTCTTGTTATTTTGATTGTTCTTATTCAAGCTGGACGTAGTGGCGGATTTTCAGGTTTCCTTGGCGCTGGTGGAGGGGATGCTATTTTTTCAGCTTCCAGCCAACAATCGGGGTTAAGAAAGTTAACTGTTGTTTTGGCGGGCGTTTTCATGCTGACATCAGTTCTTTTAACTGTTTTATCGAGTCGCCGAGAAGGACGAAGCGTATTTGATCGTCCTTTTGCTACAATTCCTCAGTTTCCAGCTTCTTCTGACGTTAGTTCACAGCCATCGGTTCCAGTTCCTGTCGATGCCGAAAATGGAACTCAACCGAACGTCGGAAATTAACAGGGTAACAAACAAAGGTTTTTGCGCGGGTGGTGAAACTGGCAGACACGCCATCTTGAGGTGGTGGTGCCCAAAAGGCATGCAGGTTCAAGTCCTGTCCCGCGCAGTTTTTTTACATAGTAAAAAAACCTTCTAATTGCTCATACTATTTTCTTTCCATTTTAAAATTAGCATGAGCATGAGAAAATAGTATATAGAAGGCGGCTTCGCCGCATTGCGGGTGTGGTTCAATGGTAGAATGGCTCGTTGCCAACGAGCAGACGAGGGTTCAATTCCCTTCACCCGCTCCACCCTTCTTAAAATAAAAGTTGTTTTTCACTTCTGTAAAAACATGAACCAATATACGTTAAAAGAAAAAATTCAAAAGCTTAAAATAGAGCGAAATGCCGTTATTATTGCTCATAACTATGAACTTCCTGAAGTTCAAGATGTGGCTGATTTTGTTGGAGACTCTTTAGGATTGTCTCAAAAAGCAGCAGCAACCGATGCGGACGTCATTGTTTTTTGCGGAGTTCATTTTATGGCTGAAACAGCTGCCATTCTTGCCCCGCAAAAAAAAGTTCTTATTCCGGATTTAGGGGCGGGGTGTTCTTTAGCGGCAACAATCACAGCTGACGATTTAAGGAGATGGAAAGCAGAGCATCCTGGCGCAGTGGTTGTTACTTATGTTAACTCGACGGCGGAAGTTAAAGCTGAATCTGATTACTGTTGTACCTCATCTAATGCGGTAAAGGTTGTAGAGTCTATTTCTCCTGAAAAAGAAATTTTATTTGCGCCAGATATGTTTTTAGGGCAGTGGGTCAGAATGAAAACGGGTCGAACCGTTCATTTATGGCCAGGTTCTTGTCATGTTCATCATCGAATTAAAACCGATGATATTAAGGCGTTGAAAGTTGAACACCCAAAAGCGGAGTTTGTGATGCATCCTGAATGCGGGTGTATGTCAACTTGTTTACCTTTGGCTGATAAAGTTTTATCGACCGAAGGAATGGTGCGTTATGCAAAAGAAAGCCCAGCCAAAGAAATGATTGTTGCCACAGAAAATGGAATTTTACATCGAATGAAAAAAGAAAACCCTGAAAAAATATTTTATCCATCAACTGAAACAGCTGTTTGCGAATTTATGAAAATGATTACTCTTGAAAAAGTATTGTGGTCACTTGAAGATTTAAAATATCAGGTCTCTGTTCCTGCCGATATTGCTAAAAAAGCAAAAGTGGCCATCGATCGAATGGTTTCAATTACTTGAGTTATATGGGAACTAAACTAAAATACTTTACATTAAAAGAGGCAGAGAAGTTAATTCCAACTCTCCAGGCGGGCTTTGAAAAAATTCAAGAAATCAGGCTTAAAATTGAAGAGAAAGTTGAATATTGGAGAAAAGTTCATAAAAAAATGACAGATGTCGATGAAACTCTTTTTCGAAGCCAAGTTGATTTTTTAGTAACTCAGCTAGATTCAGAACTTGGAAAAATTGCCGATTTAGGCTGTGTTCCAAAAGATCTTGAGTCAGGGTTGGTTGATTTCCCCGCGAGGATCGATGGAAAAGAAGGTTACTTTTGCTGGAAAATTGGTGAGACAACAATTGCTTATTGGCATAATTTAACTGAAGGCTTTTCAGGACGAAGACTCATAAGTTAGTTAGGAGCATAGATCGATGAAAAAAATGCAAGAAGCAGAGAAATTAACAGGAAAAGTTGGCGCATTAGCAGAAAATATTGAAGATATTTTACACTTGATTGGAGAGGATAAAACTCGAGAAGGTTTGGTTAAAACTCCGGGTCGAGTGGCCAAATCGTTATTAGATTTAACGACAGGGTATTCGGTTGATGTCGATGCTCTTATTAATAGAGCCATTTTCGACGAAAACTATAATGAAATGGTTGTTGTTAAAGATATTCGATTTTATTCTCTTTGCGAACATCATATGCTGCCTTTTTTTGGGACTGCAGCTGTTGCCTATATTCCGAATGGAAAAATTATTGGTCTTTCTAAAATTCCTAAGTTGGTAGATGTTTTTTCCAAGCGTTTACAAGTTCAAGAGCGCTTAACTCAACAAATTGCCAATACGCTTCAGGAAAAATTAAAACCCTTGGGTGTGGGAGTTGTTATGAAAGCGCGTCATTTGTGCATGGAAATGCGTGGTGCAGAGAGCATGGATTCTCCCACGATTACAAGCGCCATGCTGGGAGCTTTTAGAAATAGATCTCAAACCCGAGATGAATTTTTATCCATCATTCATAGTTGAATAACTGATGAGTAGTTTAAAATTTAAAGCAATTATTTTTGATTTAGATGGAACACTGATTGACTCTAGAAGTGATTTAGCCGCCGCCGTCAACTATTCGCTTGAGAGTTTAGGTAAAAGGAAAAAAAAAGAACAAGATATTATTCCGAACGTTGGAAATGGTCTTGAAAAACTTTTAACAGATGTTTTTGGAAAGATCAGTGTCTCTGAACTGTCAAAAGCCATTTCATTCTTTAATGAATATTATGCGCATCATTGTCTTGATAAAACAAAGCTTTATGATGGGGTTTTTGAATTTATTAGTGAGAATAAGTCCGAAATTGTTTTTTCAGTTGTTACTAATAAGCCTTTTTATTTTTCTGAGAAGATCTTGGGTCATTTTTTCCCCGAAGGTGATTTTCCTGTGATAGTGGGGGGAGATTCCACTCCGTATAAAAAACCCTATCCAGAGCCGGTATTGCACGCTCTTCGGTCTCTTAATTTAAGCAATCAAGATGTTTTGATGATTGGAGACGGAGAGCAAGATATTTTAGCGGCCAAAGCAGCGGGTGTTAAGATTGGATTGGTTACTTATGGGTTTGGTTTTAAAAAAGAAATGCTTACAATGAACCCTGATTTTGTTTTTACAAATTTAGCTGAAGTAAAGGAGATATTGACATGACTGTTGCGCCATTAACAAATGAGGAAATCCTTCGATATTCTCGTCACTTAATTCTTCCTGAAGTAGGAAAAGCTGGTCAAGAAAAATTAAAGGCATCGAAAATTTTATTAATTGGATCGGGTGGACTTGGTTCTCCCAATGCTTTGTACCTTGCTGCCGCAGGAATCGGTACGATCGGTATTATTGATTTTGATGTGGTGGATCACACCAATTTACAACGTCAGTTATTATTTGGCTCTGATTCTGTCGGAATTCCAAAAGTAGAGGCCGCTAAAAAAAGAATTCAAGAAATCAACCCCAATACAATTGTAAATGCCTACAACGAAAAATTGTCGAGTGAAAATTCGATGAAGCTATTTAAAGACTACGACTTAATTATTGATGGAACTGATAATTTTCCGACTCGCTATCTCACCAATGATACTTGTGTGTTCCTCAATAAGCCTAATATTTATGGAAGCATTTTTAGATTCGAAGGCCAGGCCACCGTATTTGCGCCAAAAGAAGGCCCTTGTTACCGGTGCTTGTATCCAGAGCCACCGCCACCCGGAGAAGTTCCTTCTTGTGCGGAAGGTGGTGTTTTGGGCATTCTCCCTGGTTTGGTTGGAATGATTCAAGCATCTGAAGCTGTTAAATGGATTTTAGGAAAGGGAACCTCATTGGTAGGAAGGCTTCTCCAAATCAGTGTTCTTGATATGAGTTTTAGAGAAGTGAAAATTAGAAGAGACCCCACTTGCCCTGTTTGTGGAGATAACCCTACCATTAAAGAATTAATTGATTATGAACAATTCTGTGGTATTGGACTGGGCATGGAAGCTCCTGAAGCCAATACCGATGGCGTCCAGGAAATAACGGTTGAGGAACTTAAAAATCTTTATGCTAAAAATGGAAAAGCTCTCAATATTATCGATGTGAGAGAACCCTATGAGTATGAAATTTCTAAATTACCAGGGACTCAATTAATTCCACTTGGAACGTTGATGGATCACGTTAATGAACTTGATTCAAGTAAAGAATACATCATTCACTGCCGATCAGGAGCCAGATCTGCCAAAGCCATTCAGCAACTTCAGAAGTTAGGTTTCAAAAAACTCAAAAATCTGAAGGGTGGAATTAACGCTTACGCAGATATAGATTCTTCGATAGCGAAATATTAGAATGCCACTTCTAATTTCTATTTTCTCATGCTAATTCCATAACCAAAAATAGCATGGGAAATTAGACAATAGAAGTTAGAAGAAAAATTTTGAGAGACAAATTTTTGGTGCGGTACCCAAGTGGCCTAAGGGGAGAGTCTGCAAAACTCTTATTCGTCGGTTCGACTCCGACCCGCACCTCCATTTAAAATTTAAAAATGTTAGTATTCGTCGTTCTTGGAATTTTTTTTGTGAATTAACAAATCCAATAAGCGCGGTTAGCTCAGTTGGTTAGAGTACTTCCTTGACATGGAAGGGGTCAGAGGTTCGAATCCTCTACCGCGCAGTTACTAATTCTAATTTCCATTTTCTATTATCTAATTTCCCATTTTTTTGAAATTAGCATGAGATAATAGAAATTAGAAATAACCCCTCGTCTAATTAACTTATGGAGGGGATATGTCTTTTGCATTTGAAAATCTTGATGTTTATCAGCGGGCTCTCAAATTAAATGGAAGCATAGAAGGTCTTTGTCGATCATTAAAAGGTGTGGTAGCTTACCCTTATTTGGATCAGTTAACGCGGGCAGTTTTGTCAATCCCATTAAATATTGCAGAAGGGAATGGCCGTTGGCATGTCAAAGAAAAGAGACAGTTTTTTTGGATAGCGCGAGGATCAACGTTTGAAATTGTGCCAATTTTCCAAATTTTTTATCAAAAAGGATACATAACTCAGGAATCCTATAACAGTTATTATCAGGAAGCTGAAGTAATATCAAAAATGTTAACAGCTCTTATAAAAGCTGTAGAAAAAATCTGATAAAAACTGAAATTAGCATGAGAAAATAGAAATTAGATTATTATGTCCACCCAAATAGAAAATAAAGAAGAATACCTTTACAAACTCCGACATTCTGCTGCTCATGTGTTAGCTGAGGCGGTGAAAGATTTATTCCCTGAAACAAAACTGACCATTGGCCCGCCCACTGAAGATGGTTTTTATTATGATTTTGATAGTCCACATCGATTTACTATTGATGATTTAGCGGTTATTGAAAATAAGATGAACGAAAATCTTAAAACGGTTCATCCCTTTGAAGGTTCAGAAATTTCTCGCGCGGATGCGATTAAATACTTTGAACAAAAATCTGAAAAATTTAAAGTTGAAATTATTAACGACCTTCCTCCAGAAACCAAAATTACTTTACATAAACATGGAAAATTTACGGACCTTTGTAAGGGCAATCATTTAGATTCCACTGCAGATATTAAGTATTTCAAGCTCTTAAAAGTGGCTGGTGCTTATTGGCGAGGAGATGAAAAACGTGAACAACTCCAGCGCGTGTATGGGACCATTTGGACATCAAAAGAAGAATTAGATTCTTATCTCACCCAATTAGAAGAAGCCAAAAAACGCGATCACCGTGAATTGGGGCCCAAACTAGGTTTATTTACCATCGAACATGACGAAGTGGGAAGTGGACTTGTGTTGTGGCTTCCAAAAGGAGCTTTGATTCGCCATTTCATTGAAGATTATTTAAAGAAGTTACATTTAGAAAATGGTTATCAGTTTGCCATATCGCCGCATGTGGGATTATCAAAACTTTGGGAAACCAGCGGGCATTTGGATTTTTATAAAGAAAATATGTTTCCTGAAATGAAATTGGAAAACCAATCGTTTTATTGCAAACCCATGACTTGCCCTTTTCATATTTCCATTTATAAAACCACGTTGCATAGTTATAGAGAGCTTCCTATTCGAATGTACGAACATGGAACCGTTTACCGGTTTGAGCGCAGTGGAGTGCTTCACGGCACTTTACGCGTGAGAGGTTTCACTCAAGACGATACTCATATTTTCTGTCGCCAAGATCAATTAGAAGATGAAATTAAAAACGTGATGCTGCTGGCTAAAAAAATATTAAGTGATTTTGGATTTTTTGATTATGAAATTAAACTCTCAACGCGTCCCAAAGAGTTTGTGGGGGATCCCGCTCGCTGGGAATTGGCCGAAAAAGTTTTAGCTGACGCGCTTCATAATGCTGGTTTCAAATATGAAGTAGATCCTGGACAAGGTGCTTTTTATGGTCCTAAAATTGATTTGAAAATTAAAGATTCCATTGGTCGGCGGTGGCAATGTTCGACTGTGCAGGTTGATTTTAATTTGCCGGATCGATTTAAAGCGACTTATCGAAATGATGAGGGCAAAGATACGCCTGTGTTTATGGTTCACCGCGCTATTCTGGGATCTATTGAACGCTTTTTTGGAATTTTAGTGGAACATTTTTCTGGCGCTTTTCCACCTTGGTTGGCACCTGTTCAGGCGGTGGTTCTCCCTATTTCTGATAAACAAATTCCTTATGCTGAAAAGATTGTAAAAGAACTTAAAGAAAGTGGTTTTAGGGCTGAATTAAGAGCTGAAAATGAAAAAGTAGGGGCCAAAATTCGAACAGCCACTCTGGAAAAAATTCCTTATATGTTAGTTGTAGGGGCTAAAGAAGAGGCCGTTGGTTCTGTCTCGGTGAGGTCTCGCACGGGTAAAGATCACGGAGTGCTTTCTTTGGCTCAATTTATTTCGCAATTACAAGCTGAAATTGTTGAGAAGAAACAAGTATCCTGAATTGTCATTTCCGAAAATTGTGCGTAATGTGAAGTAAGGGATGATAAATAAATTGACATTTCCCTCTCATGTTGTTATATTTTCACTTCAAAATTTAGATGTAAAGGAAGGGATGGGGCATTCATACCATCCCTTTTTTAACGGAGGAAAGCATCGCAAAGCAACCTTTAGTAAGAATCAACCAATGGATTAGAGCTCCACAAATACGATTAGTAGATGCCGCTGGAGAAATGTTAGGCGTCAAAACCATCCAAGAAGCTCTCAAACTTGCCGAAGATTCTGGCTATGATCTCATAGAAATTGCGCCATCAGCAGTGCCACCTGTTTGTAGATTAGGAAATTACTCCAAATTTCTTTACGAAAAAGAGAAAAAGGCCAAGGAAGCTCGTAAAAACCGAGGCGGGGGCCAAGTTAAAGAAGTGCGAATGCGCCCCAAAATTGGTGAACATGATTTAGTTACCAAAATTAATCAGGTTGTTCGTTTTTTAAAAGAGCATCATAAAGTTCGCATTACAATTATATTTTTTGGTCGAGAAATGGAACACCAGGAAATTGTGAACAAAATGCTGACTCGAATTGAACAAGATATTCAGGGTGTTGGTGTTATTGAACAACAGCCTCAATTATACGGAAATCGACTTATTTCGATTATTGTGCCTCATAAAGGATAATGAAGGAAAGGTTATGCCAAAATTAAAATCACATAGTGGAGCAAAAAAACGTTTTAAATTTACAGCTCGTGGAAAAGTGAAGTATAAACGAGCGGGAGCCCGGCACTTATTACAAGGAATGTCTTCTTCCCGAAGTCGTTTCCTTCGACGTCCGGATATTCTCAATGAAACCCAAACTAAAATGATCAAGAAAATCTTGCCTTACGGCTAAATAACTCAAGGATAAATCAAATGCGTGTTCGTAGCGTAACATATACCCGTCAAAGAAAGAAAAAACACTACCGCCGAGCCAAAGGCGCGTATGCCACAAAGAAAAATCGTTGGAGAATGGTTAAACAACACCTTCGTAAAGTAGGTGTTTACTCTTACGTTGGAAGAAAAGATCGTAAATCAGATTTTAGAAGCCTCTGGATTATGCGTATTAACGCTGCTTCCCGTGAATGGGGTGGTTTAACTTATGGTCAACTCATTCATGGCTTAAAAAATGCCAATGTGATTGTGGACCGGAAAATGTTAGCTGATCTTGCCATTAATGATGTCCCTGCTTTCACTGAGCTTGCTCAATTGGCCAAACAAAATCAAAAAGCCGCCTAATTAATTTTCATCCCTTCTCAAGATATGGATATCAAAGCGATTGAACAAGCTGCGTTAGCCGATCTTGAGAAGGTTTCTAACCTTAAAGACCTCGAAGTTATTTCGATTAAGTACTTGGGTCGTAAAGAAGGGGAATTAACAAAAATTCTCCGTCAGTTGGGTTCTCTCTCTCCCGAAGAAAAAAAACAATTAGGGCAATCTGCAAACGAGTTAAGAGTTCTTCTAGAATCCAAAGTATCTGAAAAACAAAAAGAGCTTGAGAGTCATGCGCTTTTAGAAAGTTTATCTAAAGATAAACTTGATCTTTCTCTTCCTGGTGTTCCCATCATTCGTGGTTCAAGTCATCCTATTTTAAAAGCAATTCAAGAAATATCTGCGATCTTTCAACAATTGGGTTTTGATAGTGTAGAAGGCCCTGAAATAGAAAACGACTCTAATAATTTTACCGATCTTAATATTCCTTTAGATCACCCCGCGCGTGATATGCATGACACGTTTTATCTTGAAAAAGAAATAGGAAGTCTTTTACTTCGAACCCATACGTCTCCCGTACAAATTCGGGTTATGAAAACCAATAAACCGCCTATTAGAATTATTTCTCCAGGAAGAGTTTTTAGAAATGAAGCCACAGATGCAACTCACGCGGCTGTTTTTCATCAAATTGAAGGGCTTTATGTGGCAGAAAAAGTTTCCTTTGCCGATTTAAAAGGAACCCTGACCTACTTTGCCCAAAAGTATTTTGGCTCTCAAACCAAAGTTCGATTCCTGCCTAGTTATTTTCCTTTTGTAGAACCTGGTGCTCAAATGGATGTTTCTTGTTTTGCTTGCGCAGGCAATAAGGTGCTACCCTCTGGAGAAAATTGTTCTCTATGCAAAGCAACGGGTTGGATTGAAATGTTGGGAGCGGGCATGGTTCATCCTCAAGTTTTAAAAAATGTCGGTTATGATCCCAAGAAAGTTTCAGGATTTGCTTTTGGCATGGGGGTTGAACGAATCGTGATGACTCGTTATAAAGTTCGTGATATTCGACTCTTCTTAGATTCTGATCTTCGTTTTTTGGAGCAATTTAAATGAAAGTTAGTTTAAATTGGCTAAAAGAATTATTTCCTACCAATCTAGCTGTTCAAGATATTTCTGATCGCTTAGCGCAACTAGGTTTTCCTGTTGCAGGTGTTGAAAAGAAAGGGATTGCTGTTGAAAATGTTATTACCGCTAAAATTTTAAATGTTGAAAAACATCCCAATGCTGACCGGTTGAGAATAGCCACTGTGAGCGATGGGAAAACAGAAAAAAGAATTGTTTGTGGCGCTCCCAACATCGAAAGTGGGCAAATTGTACCTTTGGCGCTTCCTGGTGCTGAATTACCCGGGGGACTTAAGATCGCGATTTCCTCTATAAGAGGGGTGGAATCAGCGGGAATGCTTTGTTCTGAACGTGAGTTAGGTTTGTCCACTGAGCACGCGGGAATACTAATTTTGCCAAGCGGAACTGAACTTGGGAAAGAAGTAAAAGAGGTTTTAGGGGGGAATGATGTCGTTTTCGATATTGAAATTACACCCAATCGTTCCGATTTATTAAGTCATGTGGGAGTTGTCAGAGAGCTGGCTGCTTCTGAGAAAAAAAACTTCAAGCCTGCTGTTATCAAGTTACCTGAATTATTAGAAAAGACTTCTAAATTTAAAATTTCAATTGAAGATAAAGCCAAATGTCAGCGTTATATTGGAAAAATTATTAAAGGGGTCAAGGTTCAACCTTCTCCTCTTTGGCTGAGTGAGCGATTAAAGGCTTGTGGGATTCGTCCTATTAATAACGTGGTTGATATTACGAATTATGTTCTTTTAGAGTGGGGGCACCCGCTTCATGCGTTTGATTTGAATTTATTGTCGGGGGGAGAATTGAGTGTTCGTTTAGCCAAGGAAAACGAAACAATAAAAGCTCTCGATGGAAAAACCTATCCACTTTCTTCAGATGATTTGGTTATTGCTGATGGTTCTGCTCCTGTTGCCATTGCTGGTGTTATGGGGGGAGAGGCTTCAGGGGTTACGGATCAAACTGTTGATATCCTTCTTGAAAGTGCTGTTTTTGATCCAAAACAGGTGAGGAAAACCTCCCGAAAATGCGACCTTAAGTCTGAAAGTTCGCTTCGCTTTGAAAAAGGAACGCATCCAGAAATGGCTCAAATGGCTTCAGATAGAGCCGCTCAGTTGCTTCTTGAGTTGGCTGGTGGAACTTTGGTTTCGGAAATTGATAAGGCTTTAGTTAAACACTCTTCTACGAAAATTTCAGTCTCTTTATCTGAAATAGAAAATATGTTAAATATTAAAATAAAAATTAAAGATGCACAAAAAATATTTGATTGTCTTGGATTTGTACCAAGTTTAAAGGGCAGTGTTATTACTTGTATTGTGCCTCATTATAGAAGAGATATTCAAGAACCGGTTGACTTAATTGAAGAGCTGGCTCGATTGATTGGATATGAAAAAATCCCCACTCATTTACCTGTGGCCGCCTTGGGGCAATTATCAAGTGAGTATCGCTCTCCTTCTTTAACTCTTTTTCAGGAAACATTAAAAGGGGCGGGGATCTCAGAAACAATAACGCACTCTTTTTGTTCTGAAAGCCAGCTCATTGAATTGGGTTTTAGTCTTGATAGCGTCATTCGACTGGCCAATCCTTTGGCTAAAGACGAAGGTCTTATGCGGCCTTCTTTGATTGTTAATTTGCTTAAAGCGGTCCAAAAAAACACCAATCAACAACGAAAATCAATCTCTTTTTTTGAAATAGGAAAACGGTTTTTAGGAACAGAGTCATTGGGTATTGGAATTGTCGTTTCAGGAGAGAATGTTTCAGAATCATGGAAAAAGACCCAATCAAAATTTGATTTCTACGCTTTAAAATCGATTTTAGAGTTATTGATTAAACAAACTGGCATTCAGCTTCAGTTAAAAGAAGGAGTCTCAGTCAATTATTTACACCCTCATCAGTCCTATAATTTATTATGCCGAGGTGAGAAGATAGGATACATGGGTTTTCTTCATCCCAGTGTTGTTCGTTCTTTGGATATTTCACCTGCCACAGGTGTTATTGAGTTTAATCTTGATGTTGCCTTAGAATCAATAAAACGAACCGAAACTTTTTTACCGATATCGAAGTTTTCTTTTGTTGAAAGAGACATTGCTGTTTTAGTCCCAGTTGATACAAAGTGGGAGAAAATTGAGAAACAAGTTCAAAAGGTGTCGGGGCCTCTATTGAAACATGTTTTTCCTTTTGATGTTTTTATGGGTGGAAGTTTACCTGAAAATGAAAAGAGCATTGCCTTTCGTGTCCAATTGCAACATGCTGATCATGCTTTATCGGAAGCAGAAATTACTTCCACAGTAGATTCTATTCGACAAGCTTTAAAGGATCAGTGCGGTGCCAAATCCCGCTAGTTCTGATTTCGAATTTTCCCACCGAACTCGTCAGCAATCCTGGCAACAACTTAAAGCATCTCAAGAAATCTTAAATGTCCTCATCATCGGTGGTGGAATTGTGGGCGCTGGAATGGCCAGGGAGTTTGTCATTCACGGAGTTAAAGATGTTTTTCTCGTCGAAAAAAACGACTTTTCTTCAGGGACAAGCTCTGCTTCTAGCAAGTTAATCCATGCCGGTATCCGGTATTTGGAGTTGGTGTGGATTAAATTAAAAAAAGGTGATATTTCCGGCGCCATCACCAATTTAAAATTTGTTATTGAGGCTTCAAAAGAAAGAAAGGTTTTGGGGTTTTTAGCCCCTCATCTTGTTAAACCCAAGCCTATTTATATGGTCATTGGAAAGGGTGATCCGCGTTCTCCTTGGGCGGCGGGGTTGGGAACATGGCTTTATTATTTTATTCAAGTGCTTCAAGGGCAATTTTTTTCTCCACCCTCTTTTTATGTGAGAAAAACGTCAATCCAAAATCGGTTTCCTGCGCTAAATGTGAATAAAGTCAAAGCTGTTTTTTCTTTTTGGGATTCGGAAACCGATGATTCTCGTTTGGTGTTAGACACTCTTCGTTCGGCTTCAATAGATGGGGCTTATTGTCTTAATTATGTGGAGGTTGTTTTCTACAAAAAAGAAGGGGATGTTTTTTCTGTCTCACTGAGAAATAATGAGACGAATGAAATAATTTTTGTAAAAGCAAAAATTCTTATTAACGCTGGGGGGCCTTTTGTTGATGAGATAAGAAAGTTGAATAAAAATAATAAGGTTCCTGTTTCAAATCTAGTTGATCGGGTTGAGGGCTGTCATATAGATGTGTTTCCTAAAATAACCGAAGAGTCTTATTATGTTTCAGCGGGGGACGGCCGTCTTATTTTTGTTCTCAAACGAAATGAAGATGGGTTTGAATATTCAAGAGTTGGAACCACTGAAAGGGTATTAAGTGAAGGGGAATCTTCGGATGGGATTCATGCGACCCAAAAAGAAATTGAATATCTTCTTTCTTCTGTTCGAGAGATGTTCCCTCAAGTTGATTTTGATTCAAGGCGCAAAAAAAATGACGCTGGAATTAGGCCTTTACGCCGTCAAGATGAATCAAATCCTTTTGAGAAAAATCGTGAACATGACATTATTGAAGAAGAGGGGCTCTTTCATGTTATTGGCGTTAAATTAACTGATTTTCGAAGGGTGGCTCATGAATTATTTAAAAAGATAGACTGGGAAAAATGGGGAATAAATATTACTAGAATAACTTCTAATATATCTCAAGAAAAGCCCATAAATCCTTTTCAATCAACTATTTCCTACCCAGAAAAAAACATGAATGATTTTATCGAAAAAACGATGATTCTCCATTGGGACGACTATCTTCGAAGAAGGAAAGGTGCAAAACCATTATTAGAATGGGGGAACGAAACCAAATTAAAAGAAGATTTTCATATCCTCAAAACAGAAATGGGATGGAATGAGGAAGATGAAAAAAAAGAGGAATCCCGCGCCCGGGGGAAATAAAAGCGCGGGATCCTCTTTAATCGTTTTTTAGAATGACATCAAAAGTTGAAGTGAAGCAGTAGAAGTTGAATCTTTCGCAACTCCTTTGTCGTTCACCCAAACTTTTTTGTTGGCGGAATCAGATCGGAATTCCGCTCGAGCGGTCACGTTAGGCGTGCATTTCCAGGCTGGAGCGATGGTAAAGTTTTTCGCAGCCAAATCTCTGGTCCCTGTTCTGGCTCCCTTGTCATCGTCAAAATATTCTCCTCTAAGGCCTATGGAAAACTTATCAGTCAAGGTAATCACAGGTTCAATGGCAAACCCACCCCAAGTCGCGCTATCGTCATTGACGGTATCACCATCATTGTCGGCAACTCTTTCCTCATCTCCGTAGTTAACTTCAAACCACAAAGCAACTTTAGGAATGATTTTGGTAACGCCTGTGAGATCAACCATATTCCGGTTTACTCCGTCGAGGTCAACTCTAGGAGTGGCAGCTAATGCGTTGGTTTGCTCTGGGCCATGATATCCACTGAGTGTCAGAGAGAGAGGATCTCCGAAATTAAACCCCAATTTACTGAAATATGTTTTTCCGTTGTTGTTGTCAGCGGCATTATCCCAACCGTTAACAATACCAGCCATCACTTCGTACTTTTCAGCAAACATTTTGCTTAAAGCAAGTCCGGTATGTGTGAAAGGAAGCGCGAGACCAAAAAGATAACCGCGAGAAATCGTAGGATTATCTTTGGATTCAATCACTTCTATTCCGCTTGGAGTTGCAAACTTACCAGCTTTCAAGTTTAGTTTTGTGATGGGGCACATATAGGTAAGATAAGCTTCTTGGATATCAAAATCATCAGAAGCTCCTGAACCCGTTGTTCCGGCTGTGGTTGTAATGGCATCTGTTCCCATGTCGAATTCAACGTTGTAGGTGGCGTTTTCTAGTGATCCGAAAATCGCTACATGCGCGTTATGAAGTTCGATGCTATCGTGTCTGGCATCATAACTTCGAAGAGCGGTTGAATTTGTATTGGGTCTGTTGAAGTCATATTTGTATTGAGTGTCAATGAAACCGTTAAAGCTAGGTCCATCGGCCATCAATGTTCCTGCGATAAGTCCGACGGGAATCATCGTTCCAATTACCTTTAGAACGTTCCCCCTGTTTTTTTTAAGCATGTGTCTTGCCTCCTGATTTGCAAGTTTATCGCGCGCTTTTGAAATGTGTCCCCCGTTGGCTGGCACAAAAAAAAAGACCTCCTAGAAATAATATCCAGAAGGCCTCAGTGCCAAATCCAACGCCACGTCATTGCGGCGAATTGGTCAATAGATACAAAACAAATTGATCAAGTGTCAATAAATTTTATTTTTGGTTTCATTTTTTTTGACGATGTGATATTGTTACCGTCATGGAAGTTTTGGAAAACCTAACCCAACACATTCAAGAAGCCTCTGACCTTATTGTCGCGTTAAAGGCGGAAAAAGCATTTCTATATAATGAACTCGAAAAGCGACGTTCTTCTCCTCAGTCGGATGCCCTTATTGATGAAGCTCAACAGCAAATTGCCCAACTCAAAGCTGAAAAATCTCGGTTGTCTTTAGAAATAGAAAAAAAACAATCTGCCCAACAGAGCGAATTTTTAAGAAACCAAAAACTAGAAGAAGATATGACTGGTTTGCGAATTGAAAATAGGCAGATTCAACAGTTGATTAGAGAAAATCAACGGCTTCTACAAGAAAGAGAAAAATTAAGAGTTCGTTTGGACAAACTGAGCCGGAAAATAGACAAACTTATGTTTCAGTCACCGGTACTTGTTCATTCATTAGAAGGAGGCTTAAATGAAGAGCCTTCATAGCGATAGAGTTCGGGTACAGATTTTTGGCAGAGAATATGAAATGGATTCTGGTGGGCTTACTCCATTAGAATTACAAAGCATCGCCGGTATTGTTGATGAAAAGATGCGAGAAATTGCTGATAATTCTGGAATTGTAGATACACAAAAAGTGGCTGTTTTAGCCGCCGTTAATATTGCTTTTGAATACCAACAAATGAGAGAAAATTCTAAGGGGAGTATTTCTCTTATCGAACCTCAACTTGAAAGGTTAGATAAAGTTCTCGTTGAAGCCATCTCTAAATAAAAATGGAACTTTTCGAGCAAGTTCAAGCTCCTAAACCCACCGCTCAAAACAATTCTCAAAATCCTTTAGCCCTTAAAATGGCTCCCCAAGACTGGGACGATTTTGTAGGGCAAGAACATATTATTCGTCCTCAAAGCTTATTAAGACGCGCCATCGACGCTGATCGATTGGGATCATGTTTATTTTTTGGCCCTCCAGGAACAGGAAAAACCGCTTTGGCTCGATTGGCCGCAAAAAAATCCAATGCCGCTATCGAATATGTTAATGCGGTCACCGCTGGTGTGGCTGAGCTTCGCAGTGTGGTTAAACGCGCCATTGAACGCCGAAAACTAAACCAGCAGCGCACGCTTTTAATTGTCGATGAAATCCATCATTTTAACCGCACTCAACAAGACGCCCTTCTTCCAGATGTTGAAAGAGGAAACTTAACTCTGATCGGTCTAACTTCTGAAAACCCTTTTTATTATGTTAATGCGGCTCTTACTTCTCGCTCAACGGCTTTTGAATTTAAACCTTTAACATTAAGTCATTTGAAACTTATTTTAAATCGGACTCTTGAAGATAAAAATAAAGGGCTTGGAAATTTAACCATTGAAATAACTGAAGACGCAGAAAATCATTTGTTATCAACAGCGGAGGGAGATGCTCGTCGACTCTTAAATGCGCTTGAGTTGGCGGTATTAACCACCAACACTGAATCTGATGGAAAAATACTTTTGAATCTTCAAGTGATTGAAGAGTCTACTCAAAAACGCCCCATTCGTTATGACCGTGCGGGTGATGAGCATTACGACACTATTTCTGCTTTCATTAAATCAATGCGGGGCAGTGACCCTGATGCGGCCTTGTATTGGTTGGCCAAAATGTTGGGGGCGGGGGAAGATCCTCGTTTTATAGCGCGGCGTATCATGATTTTGGCATCAGAAGACATTGGTAACGCCGATCCTCGTGCTTTGCAAGTGGCTCTGGCGGCCGCGCAAGTGGTTGAAATCATTGGGATGCCTGAGGCGCGAATTACTTTGGCTCAAGCTGTAACCTATGTTTCTACAGCGCCCAAATCAAATGCTTCTTATGTCGCGCTCGGAAAAGCAGAACAAGAAATTTTAAAAGGTCACCGCCGAGAAGTTCCAAACGCCCTTAAAGATGGAAGTCGCGATAAAAATGCGCGTCAACATGGGGTTGAATATTTATATCCGCATAATTTTCCAGGACATCATGTCAGACAAGTTCACCTTCCAAATTGGGTTCCCTTTTATGAGCCAACTGGACAGGGATATGAAGCTGAAATTAAAATAAGGTTGGAACAGTGGCGAAAAAACAATCCACAGAAATAGATATTAAAGAAATGAAGCGTTGGCTTCGAATTTATTTAATTAAAATTCGACAATCGATTCCCGAAAAAAAAAGAAAGATATCCAGTCAAGAAATTATTCAACAGTTTTTAAAATCTTCTTATTATAAGAAAGCCAAAACAATTGCCACGTTTATTGGATTTGCTAGCGAGGTTGACACCTGGCCCCTTATTGAAAAAGCCTGGAAAGATTCTAAAAATGTTCTCATCCCGGTTACAGATCGAGGTTTTCATGAACCTTATTTCGCCCTCCTTAAAAAAAGCGATCGATTGAAAAAAACGTCACAGGGGCCTTTGGAATTTGCAGATATTAAACCTCCTTTTCACTTAAAAAAAATTGATGTTGTTATCGTTCCTGGCCTCGGTTTTGATTCTAACGGGTATCGGATCGGCTACGGAGGGGGAGTTTACGACCGTATCCTGTTGAAAACCCCAAAAGCTCACCACATTGGTTTTTTCTTTAAAGAACAAAAACTTCATGCCATTCCCCGCGAAAAACACGACCTACCACTAGATTTGGTTATTGACGCTTAGTAGCTTGTAAGCTACAATTCTTTTATTGTTTTATGAATGTTATAAATCGGGCTGTTCAGTATTATCTCCTCCCAAACGGACGTTCACCTTTTTTAGAATGGTTGGAGAACATTTCTGATCTTCGAACGCATCAAATTATTACTGCCCGTTTGACCCGCCTTCAAAAAGGCCTTTTGGGGCATTGTAGGTTTGTTGGAAGTGGATATTTTATGGGAAGAATTTTCGAGGAGACTAAAAAATGAAACTAACCGGTGACTATAAAGAATATTTGTTGAATCGCTTGAAAGATGAATCTTATGCAATTGGTTATCTCAATGAGTGTTTAAAAGATGGGGATGAGAGTGTGTTTCTCCTTGCTTTACGAAACGTAGCTGAGGCACAAGGTGGGTTAAAGAAATTAGCCGCCAAAGCCAACTTAAATCGTGAGCATTTATTTCGAATGCTATCGAAAAATGGGAACCCCTATTGGAAAAATGTTCGAGAACTTGCACATGTTTTTGGCTGGCGACTTGAATTTGTTCCAGAATCAGCGCATAAAAAACGAAAAGCAGCTTAATAAAACTCCTGTTTTACTCGCTCCAAGGATCAAAAAACTCAATTCCAGTTTTCTCTATATCTTTTGTATTCCTTGTTACGAGTGTAAGGTGATGGTGAAAAGCCGTTGCGACAAGAAGTCCGTCTATAACACAAACAAGTGATCCTTTTGATTCCATAAAAGCGTCCAATTGCCCCCACCGGTCAACAATGTCATAAGTTATAGGAAGAACGCGTTTTTCAAAACGATAAATAAGATCTGTTTCAATCCATGATTCAATTTCAACTCGACGACGAGAGGATGGAATGCGTGAGGCTCCTTTGCGAATTTCTCCTATGGTTAGAACGCTTAAATAAAGTAACTCTTCCGGAGTTTTTTTAATCCAGTCAATAACAGAATCTTTTGGAGTTGATTTGATAAGTTCAGAAATTACATTAGTATCAATGAGAAATCCACTCATAAATCGATTTTTCTCCCCAAATCCTTTGTTCGTTCCAATGAAATTTCTGTTAAGGGGGATGTTCCAAAAAATTCAGTTAGGTCTTTTTTTTGCGATTCTCGATGAGTAAGTAAATCAAAGTATTCAGAAGAAATGAGGACAACGGCCTCTTTTCCCTGTTTTGTGATCCGCTGCGGGCCTTCCGATCTAACCAATCGAAATAATTCGCTAAAGCGAGCCTTGGCCAATTGTAATTGCCAAACGTGGCCTTGTTTTTCTGATTGATAAAGCAGCTTCTTTTTGTTGTTCTTCATCTTTTACCTCCAAAACTAGTCAGACTGACCAGATTAGTATGGCATGTCAACTCTAAAACGACAAGTTTAAACTTTTACAACAATGTTTCAACTTCTTAAGGGCTTTTTAATGTTAAATCTGTAATATTCTTCTTGTAGTTAAAATAAAAAAAGAGGTTACTGATATGAACGTGTTTAAAAAAATACTTAGAAGAACGATGATACAAAAGCATCTTTTACCCAGTATCGCGCGACTTTTATCTTTCACCTTTATATTCACGAATATTGCTTTTAGTTATAAACCAGCGATAGCAGCCAACGAGAATATATGGAGTGAACGAAAAAAATCATATCAAGTAGCAGCTTTACCAGAAAACTTGCTCATGCAGACACCCGCGGTAACTTCTCCTATTAATTCTGTTGCTACTTTGGAAAATACATCTCCTTTTGAAAAAGAAGCGCAAAAAATTGTCAATTTACCTGTTTCTTTTTTACAGCATGTTAATGTCCGCGAAGTGTACCGTTCAGGGCAAGGTGCTCCTGTTATTATTATGGAAGATGTCCATGCCAATGTTGAGGCTCAGACCCGTTTATCGGAAGCCTTAAAAGCCATTGCTAAACAAAAAGGAGACGCTCCTATTTTGGTTGGTTTAGAAGGCGCCAATGGAAAATTTATTTACGACCTTTATCAAAAACTTCCCAATAAAGAACTTGCTATTCAAGTGGCTGATTCATTTATGAAGTCAGGTGAAATTAGTGGCCCAGCCCATGCGGGTTTTACCACCTATCCTGAAAAAGGATTAAAAGGGCTTACCTTTTGGGGAATTGATGACAAAAAACTTTATCGTGAAAATTTAGACGCTTACCGGTCTTCTCATAAATCAAAAAATAAAGTTGTCGCTCAAATTAACACGCTTCGAGACTCTATTAATAAGGAGAAACAAAAAACCTTAAACCCCGATTTGAAAAAGTTTGACGATGTTGTGACGGCCTATCATTTGGGACAGCTTCAAATGGGCGAATATGTTGAAGCGCTGGTAAAATACAATTTGCCAACTTCGCTTACCATTGACGTGTTTCATCAGGCCTATCAAATGGAAACATCGCTTGATTTCAATAAAGTAGAACAAGAAAGAGCCAAAGTAATTGAAGCTTTGGTCTCAAAAATGTCCAAACCAGAACTTGAAACATTAACACAGGTGAGTTTGGGTTACCAGGAAGGAACCGTTTCATTTGCCCAATATTATGCCCATCTTAAGAAAATGTGTGAAAATGCCGGTGTTTCCTTAGCAGCAACCCCTGATTTCGACAACTATATTCGTTATGTTCTTATGTCAGATGGAATTGCAGTTGAAAAGTTGATTCTTGATCTTCGTCAATTAGAAAACGATATTTACGCAATTCTTATTAAATCAAATGAAGAAAAAGACCTTATTAATAAAGCCAAACATGTAAACCTGATGAAAGATTTATCTAACTTCTCTTTGAGCGCTTATCAGTGGGCTGATTATAAAACCGGTAACGTTAAAGCTGAAGATAATATTGATATGAGCGTTTTTGAGAAGTTTTATGAAGCCGCGGACGCGAGAAATAATGCCTTGGTTCAAAACCTCAATCAAAAAATAGCCTCTTTAGATAAAAACTCAAACCCCGCTGTCATGGTTATGGGGGGGTATCACACGTTAGGTGTGAAAGACCTTTTAAAACAAAAAAAGATTTCCTACATCATTGCCACGCCCAAATTATCAGAGATTGATGAAAATGAAACAGGTTCTTCTTATTTATCTGTATTCGACCGAGAAAAAAGTTCTTTAGATGAACTTTTCTCAGGAAAGAAATTGTTTATGGTGGATACCCCTGCCGGGTCGGTTGATCCATTAAACCCAATAGCGACCAATATGGCAGCAAAAATGACTTTATTTCAAATGCTGTTGGTTGAAGCTGGAAAAGGAGGCGATGGAGTTATTAGTGAAACTGCTTTAAATGTCTTCCAACAAATCGCTAATTTGAGTCTTTATGCGGTTCAATTAAAAAGAGGTAACAACGATTCCGTGGAAATCACTTTTAAAGTTTCGGATAGAAATGTCAGCATATTGCTGTCTCCAATACAAGAAGGTGAATCCGTCGATACAAGGGCCACAGTTATTAATAATTATCAGGTCGGAACATCAGAAGGAGATTCAGCTTTATTAGAGGATGTATTAAATGCGCTGAAGCTTACTGTTCCTCAAGTCGATACTAACGGAACAACTTCCGAAAAAAATCCTCGTAAAGGTTCAGCAGCTCTTGCGCTCGCATTAGTCGCAGCGGTTCCAGGAGTCGTTATTTTGAGTCCTCTTTTTGGCAGTGTATTTGAAGTGCTCAGTTGGAAGCTTATTCCTGCAATAGTATTGACTGCACTTTTAGTTTGGGGAATTTTAATTGTTCTTCGAAAGACCCCCGAGCAGCGTGCGGATGCCATTTCCTCAGAAAAATTAGAAAAGGCGATTGCTGAAGCGGCTAGGTTAAGTGAAGTGGATGTTAAAGAAATGGGGCGTCTGTTAAAATCAACTGACAAAGACGACAAAGCCGCTCTAGCCAAAATAATTCAAAAATATAATCAGAAAGTAGGCGGGTTAGATGCTGTCATTGCTAACCGAACTGTCGAGGAAACAGTTCCTGAAATGGTGACCATCAAAGACACTTTGACGGATGCTGAGCAAGAAGCACAATTCAATGCTATTGCTTCAGGTAAAAGAGGATGGATTGTGTTTGCAGGAGGAGCTGCCAGCCGGTTAGATCCCAAAGGGATTTTTGCTTCCTTAGGTTTAGGTGGACTTACGGGGAAAATTTTAAAGAAAATGAAAGACTTGGGACTTAGTGCAGAAGACCTTAAAAGAGAGTTACCTACTGATGCTTTTTCAGATCTCATTGATCGCGCTCAAAAGGGAGTTGTAGAAGATTTAGACGATTTGAGTCTTATTCAACGCCAAATTCTCAGATTGCAAACTCAAGTAACAGAATTGTATGAGAAATTTGGGGAAAAAAGCGGAATGAAATTGGAAGACGTTCTCTCCAAATTAACGATTGATGTCACTGTTAATGCTGAGAACATAGATGCTGTTGTCGCGCAATTAAAAGCGATCCGTTTTCCTGGGAAAATTTATGTTGTTAACCAACCTAAAGTAGGGGTTTCTCGAATTGATGAAAATGGTCAGGTTGTTTTTGATGCTCAAGCCCGTTATCCAGAAGGTCATGCCAGACCTTTTGTTCAAATGACCAAAAAATCTGAAGGAGTCTATGAGTTAAGGAATGGTGTATTAAAAAAACTTAAAACCTCTCTCATGGACGAACACAATAAAAATGGACTTGAACACGTGATGTTTGGGCAAGTCAATGACATGCACATGATGGGCGACCCTGTTGGTTTAGAAAGATGGGATGCGGCTATCACCGACATGCAAAAAACAGGAGCCGAAATGGTTCTTGAAATGGTTGAAAATCCTCGCAAAGAAGATGGAACTTTCCAAAAAGGGGGAGGTGCCTTTGGCCTTCTCAGTTCCTTGTTTGGAATCTTAAGAGACAAAATTGCAATGGATGATACAACTCCATTATCTCCTTTTGCTGCGCGGCCTTCTATTAGCAGAATGTTCTACGTAATTTCAGTAGATGGATTACGAAAGCTAGATGAATCAAAAATTCCAGAATATTTAACTGTAAGAGGAACATCGATTGGTTTGGAGGCATATTCTGGTGATGCCACAAGTGTGCTAAAGTCTCGATTCGCACAGCAAGAAGGCTTTAAACTTTATACTTTTAAAGAAAGAGCAGCTGTTGAAAGACCTATTAAAAGTAAAGAAGATCAAAATAGAAACCCCACTTTTAGCGGAATCGTTCAAAACATTATTTCAAAAAATGCCTCAAAGGCTACTCCCCGCACCACTCGTGTCAACAGCCCTGCTCTTGTGGGAGTTGGTTTACTTGGCAGTCTTTTCTTAAGTGCTGAAGGCGCATCTCAAGAAATTTTTGCAGCGTTTGCCCCTTATATTCCCGCGCTCACTCATTTAGCGGCGGCGGGTTTGGTTTTTATGGGTTTAAAACTTTTGATGCCTCAAGCTTCCACAAGTCGTTTATCACTGTGGGCAGGCATTATTGCTTTGATTGGTGGCATGAGTGCTTATGCTGGGGTTAGTGGTACCTCCCTTCTTATCACTGCAACTGCATTTTTATTCACAGCCGGTGTTATTCGTGGTTTGATGAGTTTATCGGATTATTTATCTGATAGAACCCAAAGAAGAATAAATGCTTTTATTTCGAATTCTAAAAATCTTAATTATTCCGAACAAAAGTTGGCTCAAGATCTTATTCGTCTTGCACCCAAAGGCCGGTATTTAAGCGGCAAAAACGACCCACGCCTTATCAATGTTGTCAATGAAGCGGCCAAAATGATTGTTTCTCGCCGAGGCAGTAACGCCTCTGTTGAACAAACATTGACACACGTGTTTAGGTATCTTGTGGCTCTTGCCAATACGGCGCCAGCTGATTTTAATACCCGTTTAAATGAATTCAACAAACAAGGTAAAACAGATGTTTTAAGTGTCATTCACATAGGACGAGACGTCGCAAAAACTGCTGAAGATGTTGAAAACTTGAAAGCATTGTTAAAAGATTTGGCTGCAGAAAAATCTTTGAACAAAGATCTCTCTCAGAACGCGATGGTCGTTTTACATAACACTGAAATGATAGACGCAGACTTAATGGCTCAAATTGAAGCCATTGTAAGCGCTTCGGATATCACAGTTAAAATGAACGATACCGATGTTCCTGTTAATGAGCAAGGTGTGAAGCTATATTCAGCTGCTATTGATGTTGCTTTAGCTCAAGGATTAACTGCGAATAAAATAACGATCGCTCTCCAAAAATTCAAAAACGGCCAATTTGGTGAAGCCAGTTTCAGAATTATTGATCGCCAACCAGGAGATTTTGAACTCGATCCTCAGTTGCGAGCGGTGGCTCAAATTCTCATGAATATTGCCAATGCTGGATGGTACATGGTGCCTGTTGAAGACACACTTGAAGCCGCTCGTGTGGCACTCATGAACGCATAAAATATAACAGTCTCTTTTCGGGACCCCACGCTTAAAAACGGCCAGAGATTCTCCTCTCTGGCCGTTTTTTTTATGGGTGGGGAAACGGCATTTCTATTGCCGAATTTCATGAAATTCGGCATAATAGATGCAATATGTATACACGACTTATACCCCTTTCAAGTCTCATTAAACGTAAATCTCTCTTTCTTTTAGGTCCACGCCAGACAGGGAAAAGCACTTTATTGAAAACACAATTTCCAGAAGCGGTTTATTATGATTTATTAGAAGCAGATACCTTTAGAGAATTGAGCAAAAACCCTGAATACGTTCGCCAAACCTTGCCTGAAAAAAACCATCTTTTGATTGTTGATGAGATTCAAAAATTGCCTTCTCTTCTTGATGAAATCCAGTTGTTGTTAGACCGGAACAAATCATTGAGGGTTATTTTGACTGGCAGTAGCGCGCGAAAACTGAAAAGAGGCTCAGCCAATCTTTTAGGTGGGCGCGCTTGGTTTTGTTCTCTTCATCCTCTAGTAAGCCCTGAGTTGGGCAATCCCAGGCTTCTAGAACGAATGAAAAAAGGAGGATTACCAGGAATCATTGATTCTCCTGATTTTGCAGAAGATTTAAAAGCTTATGTTGGTACTTATTTAAAAGAAGAAATCCAATCTGAAGGTTTAACTCGATCCATTGGGAATTTTTCTCGTTTTCTAGATGTGGCAGGCCTCAGTAATGGTCAACAACTTAATTTTAATGAAGTGGGAAATGATGCTCAAGTTCCTCCTCGAACTGTGAGAGAGCATTACCAAATCTTAGAAGATACTTTGTTAGGGCATACATTGCTTCCCTATCAGAAAACAAAAAAAAGAAAACCTGTGGCAACCTCGAAATTTTATTTTTTCGATTTAGGCGTTGCGCGGCTTTTGCAAAAACTAGACGATATCTCTAAAGGTTCAGAACCCTATGGTCGAGCTTTGGAACATTTAATATATCTTGAAATGAAATGTTTTCTTGATTATCATCGGTTGGATTATCCCCTGACTTATTGGCGAAGCCATTCTCAATTTGAGGTTGATTTTGTTATCGGAAACTCTTGGGCGGTGGAAGTTAAATCGAAAAATCATGTTTCTGAAAGTGATGCCAAAGGGCTTTTAGCACTGGCAGAAGAATGTCAGTTAAAGAGAAAATTAATTGTTTCTCATGAAACTCGGTACCGTCGATTGAATAGTGGTGTTGAAGTGATGCCGGTCGAACAATTTTTAACCTTGCTTTGGGCAGGGAAAATCATCGAATAATAAAGTAGGACCCCTTCATGGATCAAAAAATCGTTGTTCGTGGTGCGCGAACTCATAATCTTAAAAATATCACTATAGAAATTCCTCGAAATAAGTTGGTTGTTATTACCGGTCTCTCCGGTTCTGGTAAATCATCGTTGGCTTTCGATACGCTTTACGCCGAAGGTCAACGTCGGTATGTGGAATCCTTAAACGCCTATGCGCGGCAGTTTTTAGAAATGATGGATAAACCAGATGTAGATGTTATTGAAGGGTTGTCTCCAGCCATCGCCATTGAACAGAGGGCGCCTTCTCATAATCCTCGGTCTACGGTGGGAACTGTTACTGAAATTTATGATTATTTGCGGCTTCTTTTTGCTCGTGTGGGTACTCCTCATTGTCCTCAATGTGGAAAAATCATTAAACCCCAAAGTGTTCAACAAATCATTCATGATGTGACTTCTCATGGACATGGGGCGCAAGTGACCATCATGGCCCCTTTAGTCAGAGGAAGAAAAGGAACCTACGTCGAACTTTTCAAACGATATTTACAAAGTGGTTTTGTTCGAGTTCGGGTTAATGAAAAAATAGTTCGTTTAGAAGAGAAAATTTCACTCGATCGATTTAAAAATCACAACATCGAATTGGTGGTCGATCGTGTAGAAGTATCCGCTGCCAATAAAGAGCGGTTAAGTGATTCTATTGAAACCGCGATAAAAGAAGGTAAAGGGTTGGTGATGATTGACTTTGGAAAAGCGGGGATCAAACTTTATAGTGAACATCATTCCTGTCCTGAATGCGGAATTTCGCTTCCGGAAATAGAACCCAGACTATTCTCTTTTAATAGCCCTTATGGTGCTTGCGCTTCTTGTGATGGTTTGGGAGTTCAAGTGAAAGTATCAGAAAATTTAATTATTCAAGATCCGTTAAAATCCATTGAAGAAGGAGCCTTAACCGCCTGGGCCGACCCCGTTACAACAAGAACCAATCGATGGAAGAAGTCCTGGTCTTCTTATTATGGAGATATTTTGTCAGGTGTCGCTCGAAAAAATGGCATTTCAATGCACACTCCCTGGAATCAATTGAGCAAAAATCAAAAACGAATTGTGTTATACGGGGATGGAGATTTTGAAGGCGTCATCAATAATTTAGAGCGAAGATATAAGGAAACGGAATCCGCTTTTGTTAAAGAAGAAATTCAAACTCGGTTTATGTCCAAGCGCCAATGCCCAGATTGTAAAGGAGCGCGCCTTAAAAATGAAGCGCTTGCGGTCAAAATAAAGGGCCTCTCCATTGCTGATATTTGTGCAAAAGACGTTCAAAACGCAGAACATTTTTTTGAGAAAATTGAACTGTCTGACCGAGATAAAATAATCGCCCGTCAAATTCTTCAGGAAATAAACTCTCGTCTTAATTTTCTTGTTCGTGTGGGACTTGATTATGTGACTCTTGACCGTGAAAGTGGAACGTTGGCGGGCGGTGAAGCTCAGCGCATTCATTTGGCCACTCAAATAGGAGCGGGTCTTGTGGGAGTTCTTTACGTCCTTGATGAACCCACCATTGGTCTTCATCCGAGAGACAACACAAGATTATTAAACACCTTAACGCGTCTTCGCGATGCGGGGAATACTTTAATTGTTGTTGAACATGATGAAGAAACCATTCGAATGGCAGATTGGCTCATTGATTTGGGCCCCGGTGCCGGTGTTCATGGAGGAAGTGTTGTTTCTCAAGGAACACCAGCGCAAGTTCTAAGTGACCCAAAATCTATCACCGGTCAATACCTTGAAGGAAATAAAGGAATCGCTGTGCCAGCAAAGAGGAGAGTTTCAACTTCATCTATAAACGTATACGGCGCTGCTCAATTTAATTTAAAGAATATTGACGTCAAGGTTCCCTTAGGAATTTTTGTCGCTGTGACCGGCGTTTCTGGGTCGGGAAAATCTACATTTGTTCATGAAATTCTTTATAAAGCTTTAGCCAAAAAACTTCATGATTTTAAAGAAGAAGTGGGAAAACACAAAATCATTAAGGGAATGGATCAGTTGGACAAAGTGGTTGTCGTTGATCAAGATCCCATTGGGCGGACGCCTCGATCAAACCCGGCTACCTATACAGGCGCTTATGGCCCGATTAGAGAAATATTCGCACAACTTCCGGAAAGTAAGCGGCGTGGTTTTGGCCCGGGACGGTTTTCATTTAATGTAAAAGGTGGGCGCTGTGAAAATTGCGAAGGAGATGGAACACTAAAAATTTCAATGCAGTTTTTGCCTGACGTTTATGTTACCTGTGATATATGCAGAGGAGCGCGCTTTAATGAAGAAACTCTTGCCGTAAAATATAAAGGAAAAAGTATCGCTGAAGTGTTAGCCATGACGATTGAGGAAGGGATGGCGTTTTTTGAAGCGATTCCTATGGTATCAAGAATTTTAACCACATTGTCTGATGTGGGGCTGGGTTATATGCGCCTCGGACAATCTGCCACAACTTTATCAGGGGGCGAAGCGCAACGAGTGAAACTCGCCACAGAGCTGTCTCGTCGAGGAACGGGAAAAACTCTTTATATTCTCGATGAACCGACCACAGGGCTTCACTTTGCTGACGTTGATAAGTTATTGCATGTGTTACATCGTTTGGTTGATGCGGGAAATACGGTTGTTGTCATTGAACATAATTTAGATGTTATTAAGACCGCCGATTGGCTTATTGATTTGGGACCTGAAGGTGGTGATCGAGGAGGACGATTGGTTGCGGAGGGAACACCAGAGGAAGTCTCGATGGTCAAAGAATCTTACACCGCACAATATATTCGTCCCCTGCTTGTTCCGCGTCATTCCCGAATGTCGTTACCTGCCCGCCAGCTGGCAGGCGGGTCGGGAATCTAATTAATCTGGATCCCCGATTGAGAATTTCGGGGATGACGGCGAGTTGTCGGTACTGTGTCTTATTTTTCATGGCTTTCTTGTTCGCGTTTTGTCTATAATGTCATCTCAATTAAATTTTATTTTCTATATATTTTAGGAGGCGTACTTTGAAGATCCGTTCAAACATGTTTGTTTTATTTGCTGTTGTTTTTGGAATGCTTTCACTCACAGGTTGTCCACCGAAAAAGAAACTGAGTATTGACGAAAAGAAAGCTGAACAACAAGATCAGGAAGAGGCCGATAAAGACGCGCAAGACGCAGCCGCCCTTGATGCTGATACCATTAAAATTGCACAAGATTGGACTGAAATTCCGGCCTTGGCTTTAGCCCCATTTGCTTATGACTCGGCCAGTCTTGATGATACCGGTCGCTCCGCTCTCCGTAAGAACGTGGCCATTTTGAAAAAACTTCCTAAGTCCGTAACGGTTCGAGTTGAAGGTCATTGTGATGATCGCGGTACCATTGAATACAATATTGCTCTTGGTCAAAGACGAGCCAATGCGTTAAGAAGTTATTACATTACTTCAGGAATCGCCAAAGGAAGAATTGAAACCATTTCTTTCGGTGAAGAACGTCCTCTTTGTGGTGAACAAACGGACGCTTGTTTGGCACAAAATAGACGTGGTTCGACCAAAGTAAGAAACGCCCAAGCCATCAGCGTTAAGAATTCTGATTTGATGAAATAATAAAAATGCCGTCATTCGGGGATGACGGATTGGGAGAGATTTAATGATGTTTCATTCTTTAAAAGTTTTTTTACCTATTCTTGCCCTTGGCCTATCGGCTTGCGTGACTCGGGAAGATTTGAGAGGGATTCAAACTGATTTGTTTACCATTCAAAAAGGCATCGAATCACGATTGGGAAATGTTACAGATCAAACTGAGAATGTTCAAACCACTCAAGCTGATTTGCTCCAAGAGATTAAAGATTTAAGCGGTCAATTGGCACGGTTACAAACTGAGTTGGGTGATTATCAGCAGAGAATGTCTCAAATGTCCGTTCGCCTTGATGATCTTGAATCCTCCTTAACAGCTCGAATGGACTCTCAGATTGAATTGTTATCTGGATCTAAATTTGTGGAAAAACCTTCTCCAAGCGCCATCTTTAGCCTTGCCAATACAGATTTCTCCCGTAATCGTTGCGAAGAAGCCAATAAAGGTTTTGAATCTTATATTAAACAGTTCCCGAAAGGAGATAAGGTTCCTGAATCGCGTTTAAAAATGGGGGAATGTTACGTAAAATTAAAAAATACGGACGCGGCACTTTATTCATTTGATTCTTTACTTGAGCAATTTCCCAAACACTCATTGGCCTCAGTGGCTCTCTTTAAGAAAGCAAGTTTATATGAAAGTTTAGGGAAAATTTCTCAAGCCAAAGAAGAGTTTTCAGCGCTTTTAAAAAATTATCCTAATTCATCTGAAGCGCGCCTTTCACAAGATAAAATTCGCTCTCTAGAAAATAAATAGCCGTATGAAACGACTCCTTGGTATTTTTTCTCTTTTTTTATTTATTTCTCCTATATTTGGTTCTAATCCCATTAATCTCACCATTGATCGTACCGGAGATAAATATAATTTAGGGTTCCCTTCTTTTTTAGTTGCTGATAAAACCGTCAGTCCCAGTGTCGTTAGTGCTATTGAAGATGTGGTTTATAATGACTTAGCCTTTTCTAAAATTTTTAATTTACTGAAGGGCGGCCCCAGCGTTCAAAAAAAATCTGAAGTTTCTCAATGGCTAAAAATTGGAGCCGATGCCGTTTTAATGACATCCATAAAACAAAAATCAGAAGGATGGTTAGAAATCTCCGCCACAGTTTATGACGCGAAAGCGGCTAAAGATGTTTTAAATATTAAAAGAGGGGGGAGTCAAAATGATTCGCGGAAGCTAGCTCATGAAATTTCAAATGAGATTGTTAGATATTTCACTGGGCAGCCTGGCATATTCTCCTCCAAAATTGTTTTTGTCAATGACGCCACAGGACGCAAAGAGCTTTATACTTGTGATTATGATGGGCGTAATGCCAAACGACTCACGAATGACAATTCTATTGTTATTCTTCCACGCGTTTCTTTCGACGGTTCGAAAATTATTTTCACTTCTTATAAATCAGGAAATCCGCATCTTTATTTGATTCATTCTGATGGAACTGAGAGGCGCAAAGTTTCTTCTCGATCTGGGCTTAATGTTTCACCTTCTTGGGCTCCCAATAATGAAGAATTTGCGATTACCCTTTCGTTGGATGGCCCGCCCAATATTTACATGGTTGATTTAAATGGAAATATCAAACGAAGATTAACGGATGCTCAAACGGCCGACACTGCTCCTAGTTTTTCTCCTGATGGCACACAATTTTCTTTTACTTCTGATCGCGCTGGTGCGCCACACATTTATGTCATTAATACCGATGGGACGGGTTTAAGGCGGATTACAACAGCCAGTCATTGTGATTCTTCCTCTTGGTCCCCTGATGGACAAAATATCCTTTATGTTAAAGGTGAAAAAAGTGGATTTGATATTTACTCAATTGAAGTGTTAACCGGTATTGAACGCAGGCTCACTTGGGGAGAAGGCAATAATGAAAATCCCGCTTGGTCTCCGGACGGAAAATCTATTGTTTTTACCTCTACAAGAAAAGGAAAAAGCGAACTTTTTGTGATGTCAGCCGATGGCTCTGATCCTAAACCTCTTTTTGTTAATAAAGGAAAATCTTTTACTCCTCATTGGTCCAGGTAATTTATGATTCAAGAAAAACGTGATTTCATTTCAATGGCTGATTTTTCAGCCGATGAAATAGGAAAGATATTATCACTGGCTCGCCACTTAAAAAAAAGAAAACTATCACATGAATTAACAGGGCAAACCATTGGTCTTATTTTTCAAAAACCATCAACAAGAACAACTGTTTCTTTTGCCGTGGGAGTTTCACAATTAGGCGGAAATCCGCTTATTTTAACCGCAGATGCCCTTCAAATTAAACGTGGAGAATCTCCAAAGGATACTGGAAGAGTTCTCTCTCGATATTTAGATGCGATTGTTATACGTGCCCACCGCCATGAAGATATTTTAGAAATGGCCAGTTTTGCCAGTATTCCTGTTATTAATGGACTAACAGATATGGAACATCCATGCCAGGTGATGGCGGATTTGCTCACCATCATGGACAAAAAGAAAATGAGTTCCGTCAAAGATTTAAAAGGGTTTCACTTGTGTTATATTGGAGATGGAAATAACATGGCACATTCACTTATGTTGGCCTCCTCTCACCTGGGAATAAAATTAACATTGGCTTGTCCGCGTGGTTATTGGCCGTTATCGACTTATATTCAACTTTCTAAAAAACTCTCTCAAAAAGGCCGAGGATCGGTTCAGATTACGCAAGATCCCAAAGATGCGGTGAAAGGAGCCGACGCCGTTTATACCGATGTTTGGACTTCTATGGGACAAGAAGCAGAGGTACAGCGTCGAAAACAAATTTTTTCTCCCTATCAAATTAATCAAAAGTTACTCAAATTGGCCAAAAAAGATTCTTTGGTGATGCATTGTTTACCCGCTCATAGAGGTGAAGAAATAACGGATGATGTCATTGAAGATCCACATTCTGTTATTTTTGATCAAGCTGAAAATCGACTGCATGCACAAAAAGCGATTTTAGTCACTTTGTTGGGTTAAAAAATGATTTTTTCTATTGGAACTGATTCTCCTCAAATTCATCCCAGCGCTTTTATTCATCCCACCGCGGAAATATCCGGTAAAGTCAAAATTGGAGCACATGTTTCCATTTGGGGAGGATGTATTCTCAGGGGCGATGTTGACTGGATTGAAGTGGGAGAAGAATCTAATGTTCAAGATGGTTGTGTGTTTCATACAAGTCATGGAATGCCCGTCAAATTAGAGCAAGGAGTAACAGTGGGACACCGCGCTGTTATTCATGGTTCAATTGTTAAATCTTATTCACTTATTGGCATGGGTGCTATTTTGCTGGATAAATCAATAATTGAAGAAAAATGCTTGGTGGCCGCAGGGGCCGTGGTTCGAGAGGGGGGCATTATTCCTGTTGGTCAATTGGCAGCTGGGGTTCCCGCTCGGGTCATTCGAGCTTTGACTCCCAATGAGTTAGAAATGATTCTTAAACGTCCTTCTGAATATGTGAAATTGGCAGCCGTTTATAAAGATGCCCTCCAAAAAGCCCATATCATCTAAGATTGATTTTATTTTGGCCTCCGGGTCACCCAGACGAAAACAGCTCTTACGCGCTGCCGGTTTTAAATTTGAAATTATTCCCAGTCAAGTTTCTGAGAAAATGCCTTCAAAAACACCGCCCGGTGTTCTCGTCAGAGCATTGGCTATTAAAAAAGCAATTGCTATTTCCAAAAAATACCCGCAACAACTTGTATTAGGGGCCGATACCATTGTTTATATCAATGGTCATGTTGTGGGCAAACCCCGAAATGCTGTCCATGCAAAGCGTATTCTTGAAGAATTATCTGGTCATTGGCAAAAAGTTTATACCGGAGTGGCTTTTTCTTCTCACGGTGGTAAAAAAATAATTTCAAAGGTCGGAATATCACGCGTAAAGATTCGAAAATTAAGTGAAATGGACATTAGACGAGCATCAACTCAACATTTAGACAAAGCTGGCGCATATGCCGTTCAACAAAAGAAAGATCCTTTTGTTGAGAAAATTGTGGGAGATTATGACAATGTTGTGGGGTTACCAGTAAAGATTGTAAAACGACTATTGAGCAGGTGGAGCCGTCGGCGCTGAGGGTTGAGGCGGTGTTGGTGGTTGAAGCCTTTTTTTGAAAGTGTCTGAGACAAAATTAACTTTTAAAGAAGAGTTGAGCTGATTTAACCAATCGCCGTAAACGAGATTAAACTCCTGATTTCTTATCTGCTCTTTAACTTGATGGGGATTGTCTTTTAATTCTTTGATCTTTTTCGGATCTTTTTCGGTTTTTAATCTGTTGGCTAATTCTTCGGCGGCTTCTGAATCCGTCACATGAATGGAGCTAAAGAGAAGTCTGTTTAATCTTCTGGCCGCGGAATCTTTCTTCTGAATTGTCTCAAAATCTTTTAATGATAAACCAAAAATTTGACGCACTGATTGAACGTAAGTAGCAGGATCAAATTTTCCTTCTTTTTGAAAAGCAGGAATAGAGGCCAGATCTAACTGTAAATCTTGATCGGTGATTTGAATTCCAAATTTTTCTGATTCCTGATTAAAAACTTCTTGTCTTATCACTTCTTGGAGGGTTTGGTTTTCTAATTGAAAGCGTTCTTCTTCTGAAGTGGGGGGGCGCTGCCGGATGATCTGTTTTAAAATTTGATCATAATGTCTTTGTCTGATTTTTTCACCATTGACAGTTAAAATTACATCATTTGCTGAGGTACCCATTGAAGAGGTTCCTACCCCAAAAAACACCATGGCAACAGCACAAATACACAGGAAAATAAAAACAAATTTTTTATGTTTGCGGAAGAAACTGAACATGACTAAAGAATAGTAAATTTATTCTTTATGATCCATGCCGACAACTTTTAATTGGCGAGGACGTTTTTGGTTTTCTTCATGAGGGAAATCTTGAGGGCTCAGTTCGAGAACTTTTCCATCTGTTTTAACCGTTTGACATTGACCTTCGAATTGAGCGCCATCGATGATAATAAGCTTAGCGGTTTTAATATCACCTAAAAGTTGAGATTTTCCCAGTAGTTCAAGGGTCGTTGTCGCGGTTACATTGCCTTTTACTTTTCCAGCAATAGTGATTCTGTTGGCTGAAATATTTCCAATAACAGCTCCGTGGTCACCAATCACGATAGCTTCGGCGGTAATATCACCATTTACTTTTCCATCTATTCTCAATGATTCACCGGTTTGAAGGGAACCTTCAATTTGAGTTTCTGGCCCAATGATGGTTTCTATATTTTCATTTTTTCCGAATTTAAAAGACATATATTCCTCCCGAGCGCATCTTAAAGAAAGTCCTCACTAGATTCAATAAGAGTTTTCGCTATTTTAAGTCTATCGATAATAAAAGAAAAAATATTGATGGGGGTTGGTTGTTGTGGTGACTTTACAAGTCCACTATCTTCGGCTTTTTCTAGAGCCAAAATAGCTTTTTTCTCTAAGTCACTGGCTTTAAGATAAGGCATGGGGTCCAATCGAACATTGTTTTTCCATACTTCATAATGGCAATGAACGCCTGATGAACGCCCTGTGCTTCCCATGAGTGCTATGGTTTGACCTCTTTTAACTTTGTCACCGGTCTTAACGATAAGTCGACTGTTATGACCAAAACGAGTGGAATAGCCAAATTCATGATTGATAACCACTAAATTCCCGTAACCACTTTTCCATTCTGAAAGTTGAACGGTTCCATCTGCAGTGGCTCTTACAGGTGTTCCTAATGAGCCTGAAATGTCTATTCCGGGGTGAAACTCAGAGCCGCCACCAAAAGGAGACATGCGATTTCCGTAGTGAGAAGTTAAATGTCCACGCGAGGGCCAATTGGTTGGTTTTGCTCGATACATTCGTTGTTTCGTTTCAATTAACTTAGAAAGTTCTTCATAAGAGGAAAGTCTTGTTTGAGTTTCTTTTTTAAAGGAGTCGGAAGTGTTGACCAATTGTTCCCATGAAAAATGAGATGATCTATGGCGAAGAGTTTGATTAATTTCTTTTTGATCTAAAATGGTAGGTCCACCTGTTCCCACTTCTTTTTGAAATTTCAAAATCTGCCTGAGTTCTTGGTCGACTTGTTTAACCTCGTCTAGGTATTGGCGAGAGGTATTAATTTCACTGACTAAATATTGAATTTTCATTTGGAGAACTCGATTGGATATTTGTGTTCTCCAATAGTCTACGTGTTGAGCCGACAAATAAGAGCCCCAAATGGTAACTCCTGTCCAGAGGGCAAACAAAGTAAGAAAAACTGAAAAATGGAAATTAATTTGAATAGGTTTATTCGCCCCATGAGAAACAATCATGAAGGTGAATCGATGTGAGAAGATGCGTTTTATTCGAGATATCATCACTTGGCCTAAACTTAACAAGCATCTGGCTTGTTTTCAATGAGATATTTGATACACGGGGGGCTTTTTGGTTAGGAAGATAAAGGCCGTCCTGCAATCAATTCTAAACTCATTATACTCCTTTTTCTTCGTCGGTGGTCTTTTTTGCGTCATTGTGATAGAAAACCATGTTTGTTCCGCCGGCTTCAATCAGAGCGCCATTTTCGAGGAAAATTTGCTCTTTTACAGGGGTTCCATTCACTTTGGGGTACCCTGCTTTGACGGCTTTTAAAAAATAGCCCTCAGGTCGGCGACTGATAGCGGCGGCCAGACCAGGAACCAGAAAACCCTTGATTTTAATAGCAGATTGATCTGCCCCACCAATATAGGTAACAAGGTCTTTTAGAAGGATTTCTGTTTGACCATTGACCCCGCCAGAAACAATGCGAATCACACCGTATTTTAGATCTGTTTTTGGCGGCTCGGGGCTTAAATTGTTTTGAATTTCTGAAATAGAAGAAGATTCCTCTTTTGGGGGGAGACCTAAACTTTTTCTCAGCATTTCACGTTGTGATTCTATAGAGTCTTTTTTAGGTTCCTCTTGATTGAGATCGGGTGTATTTTCAACGGGAGCGGGTAGATTATCTGGTTCTTTATCTGTAATAAATTCTAATACATGTCCGGCAATTCCAACTTGATCTTTATGTTTGATTCGACCACTTTTGATCCTCTGTCCATTAAGAAAGGTTCCATTGGTGCTGTTTAAATCTTCAATAATATAATGATCGCCCATTTTCTTTATTTTGCCGTGAAATCCTGAAATGGTGGGGTGATCAATAGCTATATCATTGTTCGGTTTTCTGCCGATTGAAATTTCATCTTTATCGATGGGGATTTCTTTAATAACGGCAGAATTAAATTTAACGTATATCTTGGCCATCTATCAATTCCTCTTTGGTTTTGATCTCAGGATTTTTTTGAGTCTTTCAGTTAAGTTGCCCCAAGCGCTAGATTCTTCTTTTATAAGGCCAACTATGGCTGTTACGTTATCTAATCCACCCGATTGATTGGCTAAATCAATGAGTTGATCAACAATTTCTTGCGGCTCGGTTTTAGTATAGAAAACATTTTCAATTTGCGTGTCATCTAACATTTTCGAAAGCCCATCAGAGCATAACAGAATATAATCGCCTTGAGATAGTTCAATTTCATTTAAGTCCACATCAACATCAGCGGAAATGCCAACGGATCTAGTAAGCATGTTTCTCATGTCAGATTTTTCCGCATCTTCTGCTTTGAGCAGTCCTTTGTCGACTTGTTCTTGAACGAAACTATGATCAACGGTGATTTGTTTTATTTTTTTTCCTTGTCTAATAACATAAAGCCGACTGTCTCCCACATGGCCAATGGAAAGTTTGTTCTCTAAGCAGAGTGCCACAACAATGGTCGTTCCCATGTTATGGTTTTCTGCGGTTTTTTGCGCGGCTTCGTTAACAACACTATTGGCAAGTTTTATACAGTCGCCAAGAATAATTGTTCTTGGATCTAATTGTGGGTTTTTTGGTACGTGAAAAAAAACAGGAACATGGCCCGTTTGAAGAGACCGTTTTAATTGCTCACTGCTAATGGACGTGGCCAGTTGGCTGGCCACCTCTCCAGAGGCGTGTCCACCCATGCCATCGGCAACAATCATGAGTCCCAAATCTTCATCTATAAGCATGCAGTCTTCATTTTTACTGCGCTTCATTCCTTTGTCGGTTTTTCCCGATATTTTAATTGAATATCCCATGGTTATTTACTTTTGTTCAGGATTATCTTTTGGAAAATCAGGTTGAAATTTTTTTTCAATATTTGGGTTTAAAGGAATATCTTTCCCTGGGTTTGTGCTGGGATCAAAAGTAACTGTTTTTTCAATAGCCAACGTTTTTTCACTTTTAAAGGTATTTTCCAATTCAGAAAGAAAATCATCTTTTGATACGGCTTTATTGTTTTCTATTTTTGGGTCAATTTTTGAATCAATTGGTTTCTCTTTTGAAACGCTTTCATTCGAAGATAGCGGTTTTTCGATTGGTTCAGTTTTTTTAATAACAGGAGGAAGTACCTCTTCTGTGTTATTTGGATCTTTTAATTTTCTTAAGCAAATCTGAAGATCCATAAACATATCTCCGGATGATTGATATCGATTAATGGGGTCTTTTTGAAGCGATTTAGAAATTATATTAATAACTGATACAGGAATATTTGGATTATATTCGCGCGCGTCAGAGGGTTCAACATTGGCAATTCTATAGAGTAACGCGGCAATACTGTCAGCCTGGAATGGTTTTTCTCCTGTTAGAAGTTCAAAAAGGGTGACGCCAAGTGAAAAAATATCAGCCCTTCCATCTACTTTTTTTCCATTGACCTGTTCAGGACTCATATAGGCGGGGGTTCCGAGTACGGCCCCTGTGGCTGTTTTTGAAGATTGTTGAATGCGAGCAATTCCAAAATCTGTGATTCGAAGAGTCTCATCTTTAAGGAGCATAATATTGCCAGGTTTGATATCGCGGTGGACAACTCCTTGTTTATGAGCATAATCCAATCCTGAGGCAATGTGAGAAACAATTTCCAAAACTTTTTGAATTGGAAGAAGATTCGCTTTTTCAGTGTATTTTTTTAAATCTTCACCTTCTAATAATTCCATGGCGATATAGGCGACGTCCTGATCTTCTCCAGCATCAAAAATTCGGACAATATTGGGGTGTGTTAAGTTCCCTGCTGATTCGGCTTCTCTAAAAAAGCGGTCTTTAACCGTTTTTGCTTGAATTTCATCCATATCTTCTTCAAAGCGCATGGTTTTAATGGCCACTTGTCTATTAATTTTGGGGTCTTTTCCAAGATAAACAATTCCCATCGCACCTCGGCCCAGTTCTCGAACAACTTCATAACGACCTAAGGTTGTGCTCTGTCCCAATCCTTCCACCATGACTGTGGCGTCAGCGCCTTTTTTACCAATACCACCAAAGACGGCCCCTTCGCCGGCTTTTTTCAACATCTCAATTTTTGAAGCGATATCTTTATATTTAATATCAACGGTTGAAATATGTTCATAAACGGCGGCAGCTTTGGAAAATTGTCTTTTTCTTTCCATGTCGAGACCTAAGTTGTAGAGGAGCTCTTTCATTTGGTCATCAACTGGGCATTTTCGGAATTTCTCAAAAGCCAAATCCAACATTCCTTGCCCTTGAAATGAAAGGCCCAACATTTTATTGGTTTCAACGCCTTCAGCTTCAACCAACTCTTTTCCTTTTTCTGTAAAGATGAGTCTTTTTCCAACTAAGATAATAAAACCAGTAATGATTAAAGCCGCTGCATAAGCTGGAGTAACCCAGAAACTTTTTTTAATTAAGAGAAAAGCACTGAGCGCCACCATCGAAACAAAGATAATGGCGGTAATCGGAACAGAAAAACGCGCTCTAATAAAAGGGATAATGAGTACAACGCACAGGGCCCCCAATAACAAAAAACCCCATTCCATTTTATGCGCCCAAGGGGGGCGTGTAATAAATCTCTGATTGAGAATATTTTCGATAAAGGTGGCCCAAATTTCGAGGCCCGTGAATCTTTCTCCACCGGAAACAACAAATATTTCGGCGGCCCCAGGGGCGGTTACGCCAACAAGAATTATTTTATCCTTTAATCCATTCTCATCAATGGCACCAGATAAAACGTCCAGTGCCGAAATTCTTTTGAAACTTCCCGCAGGGCCAGCTAATTGAAGATAAGTGAGACCCTGTTCATCGAGAGGAATAGAAGCTTTTCCTAAAAGTAACTTTGTGCCTGTTTCAGGGTCAATATCAAGGCGATCTCTCTGATATTTTAAATATTCGCGGACTATTTCAAGTCCAAAGGAAGGATAAATCGCTGGACCATATTTCATTACAGGCGCAATTCGTCTAATAGTGCCGTCTAAATCTGGGATAAGGTTACTGTGTCCTGTAGAAAGAGCCGATTCTCCATAGATGTCTAAGGGAAGGCTGGCCGCGGAGGCTGGGGGAATTTTTGTCTTCAGTTTTCCAAGTCCAACAAGGCTTTTTTCTTTGTCGAAGTAGGCTGGTAAGGCGGGTAAGCTTTCACTTAAAGAGTCTCCAGGTTGAAAATACATTGGGAGAATAACATTGACCGCTTGTTGAATTGATTCTTTGAGAATGGCATCTCCGTTTAATTCTTGGGAGGATCGATTGAGATCATTTTCAAGGAAATTTTGAAGACCTTCCATATTTATTTTCTTTTTCTGCAGGATGGGTTTATAACTTCCTAAGATTTGACTGAATTCAGCTTTGAGTTTATTAATCTCTTCGAGACCTTGGTTTTGATCTTCTTCATTATAAAGAACGTTAAGTCCAATAATTTTTGCGCCCTTTCCCGAAATTTCATCAATCAGCTGAGCCATGAGAGCTCTTGGCCAAGGCCATCTTCCTAAATTGGTGAGTGACGCTTCATCGATTTCAACAATATGAATGGAGTCTGTGTTGGTTTTTGGTTTTTTAAATTTTGAAAGGGCGTCGTAGGTTTTTAAATTCAGGGTTTCAACAATGCCGGATTGCTTAGAAAAAGACCAAGCAACGGCGCTGCTCAGCAATAGCCCGATAATAACTTCTGTTAAAAAAGGAATTTTTTTAGACATGAGATACAAAAATAACGCATAAACAGCGTGTTTTCAAGCTGTTTCTTCAGCTTCTTTGGCTT
>JBJXGI010000101.1:0-48578 GCA_046153645.1 Elusimicrobiota bacterium
ACCTTCTTTACGATTTGATTTCAAGATACAATACGTTTTTCTTTTAAAGCCTCAATGACATCTGCGGGCAAAAAAGCGCTTAAGTCCCCCCCCAACTTCGCAACAACCTTTGAAATAGAAGAAGAAAGATAAACATACTTTTCATCCGGCATCAAGAATACTGTTTCGATTTCCGCTGCTAAATGACGATTCATTAATGCCATTTGGAATTCATACTCAAAATCCGAGATGGCTCTTAGTCCTCTAATTAAAGTATGGGCTTCTCTTTTCCGCGCATGAGACACTAAAAGTCCGCTGAACGACTCAACAGAAACAGGGCAACTATAGGTTTCTTTACAAACACTATTCTTTAAGAAAGCCAATCTTTCAGATAAACTAAAAAGTGTTTGTTTAGAAGTATTTTCAGATAACACGACAATGATCTCATCGAACCTTTCTGAAGCTCTTTTTAAAATATCCAAATGCCCTTTTGTCACAGGATCAAATGTTCCTGGGTAAATGGCCCTTTTTATTTTTGGCATTCGATTCTCCTTAAAGTCTCATCCAACTTTTGATAAATGAATTTTATTCCCAAACTTTCGATGAAGCTCGCGGTTAATTAGATCATATTCTTTTAAAGTCAGAGAGACCTCGCCTCTTATTAAAGTATTGGCTGCTTCTCTTGCTTGTGCAATTAACAACCCATCTTTAATTAAATCTCCCACCTTAAAAAATGGAATACCATGTTGAGCCTCACCTAAAATTTCTCCCGGACCTCTTAATTTAAGATCTTCCTCAGATAAGCGAAATCCATCTGAAATTTGACTAAAAGTAATTAATCGTTGATTGGGTAACTCTCCTTCATTTCTAATGAGCATACATTCCGAAGCAACCGAGCCTCTTCCCACCCGTCCTCTCAGTTGATGTAACTGAGAAAACCCAAATCTTTCTGGATTAAAAATCGCTATCAAAGTGGCATTGGGAACATCAATTCCGACCTCAATAACGGGAGTTGCCAATAATATTGAAATTTCTTTTTTTCTAAAGGCATTCATCACTCGATTTTTTTCCTCAGATTTCATTTGTCCATGAATGAGTCCAATTGAATACTCGTTTAAAATTTTCTTCCATCGTTCAAATTCTAATTTAACTGATTTAGGTAAATTTTCTTGTTCGGGTTTTCGTTTCTTTGCTTCATCAACCAGCGGGAATACCATATAAACCTGCTGTCCATGAGTTACAGCATGTGTGATTTTACTCATAAGGTCTTTTTCATAAATTATTTGAGTTTTTATGGGTGAGCGTCCCTCTGGAATTTCATCCATAATACTGACGTCTAAATCACCATACAGCGTCATCGTCAGCGTACGAGGAATGGGAGTTGCCGTCATAATTAACACATCAGGATGAAGCCGCTCAACCCAGTTACCTTCAGCGAGAGTTGACGCTTTTAAACTCAACTTTGCTCTTTGACGCACTCCAAACCGATGTTGCTCATCTATAATAACAAGACCCAATTCTTTAAATTCTACAGCTTCATTTAAAATAGAATGCGTCCCCACCAATATTTGAATCTTACCTGATTTAACCTCAGTCAAAACTCGTTTTCGATCTTTCGCCAAAAGAGAGCCTTTGATAAGGTCAACTTCGATAGGAAGACCCTCCAACATCTTCTGAAAACCAACCAAATGTTGTTCTGCTAAAATTTCAGTGGGAGCTAAAATGGCCACTTGTCTTCCATTTTCTATCGCTAATAAAGCCGAAGATAAGGCCACCACTGTTTTTCCTGAACCGACATCACCCTGTAACAATCGATTCATAGGAATAGGTTGGGACATATCTCTAAATATCTGGTTGATTACTTTTACTTGAGCTTTGGTAAATTCAAAACCTAATTTTTTTTTAAAAGGTGTTAGTAGTTTTTTAGTCGGCAGTTGAACAAACCCTTTGGCATGGCTTTCTCTTTGTTGCCTGTTTAAAGCCATCGCTAATTCCAATAAAAAAAATTCATCAAAAGCCAATCGGTGTCGAGCCTGGTCTCTTGAACTCAAATCCTTTGGAAAATGGAAACTTAGAACAGCTTCGTTTAGAGGAATTAAACCTTGAGATTGTCTTAATGCGTTTGGTATCCAATCAGTTAAACCTTGTGCAAACATAGGCACAACCGAGAACATCAAACTCCTCAACCATCGTTCTTGCACACCTTCTGTAAGAGGATAAACAGGCACTAGCTGTGGTGTATTATTTTTCTCTGATGGATCAATTACCCCAAAATCGTCGCACTGCATTTGAATTCCATCTTTTTCGCCTTCAATACTGCCATAAAAGAAAAGTGTACTTCCTTCAGTTACGATCCGTTTAATAGACTGAAACACATCGTATTTAAAAGATAAACGCTTAAACCATATAATAGGAAGAGTTCCGCTTGCGTCTTGAATAACAGCTCTGGCTTGCCCTAACATCTTACCGACTTGCCTTATCTCAATAGAGATAACTTTACCTTGAACAGCCGCTTTTTGATTGGGTTGTAAATGACTTACCCATATAAAACGACGATCTTGGTGAGTACGAGGAAAAAAAGAGATCAGATCATCAACAATACTCAAACCCAACTTTTTAAGAAGTTCGGCCCTATCTGGACCAACGCCTTTAATGAATTGAATGGGAGTCTTTATATTGACTGGAGAAGGGGGCGATGAGGTGGAGTAAGTCGCCATAAAAAGAGGTTAAGGGTGGATAGGAAATAACACTGAAATCACCGATACTTTGATTTTTTCTCCGTTTAATTTAAAAGTATCCAACGCATAGGAAATATTCATTTTTTGGGGTAATTTAAAAGTAAACCCAGTCGTATAATGTCTTTTTTCAGGTTTATCAATTTTCTCTCCATAAACACCAAAACGAACAACACCGCGAGAACCGACATAGGATTCACTTCCTATATAGGTATAGTCTTTCTTAAGAGATCCTTCTTTATAAAGAACTTGTTCTTGATCAATGGAAATAAGTATTCCATGACCTAAGCGCAAAGTTGTTCCTGCGCGAAGTTTCGTGGGAAGTTGATCTCTTTTATATCCTTTCCACCATAAAAAAGCAGGCGCATTTTGGGCGCTTAATCCAACCATAAAGGGTCCGTAGGGAACACGAAACCCAAAATTCATTCGAACACCATTGGTTGTATCGGTTGTAAAAATCTCATTTTGTGAGGGTCTTTTTTCCTTAACAGAAATATTTCCAAAGAGATACGATAAAGAAATTCCAAAATCGCCTATTTTATAGGCTGATCCTCCTGCAATCCCAATGGCATTCAAATTGAATTCTGTGGTTCTATTTTCAAAAGGAAAAGTACCCGTTGTAAATGTTTCGCTGCTTCTCAACCGAGAGACAGGTTCAAAAAAAATCAATCCTTTTTCTCCTCCCATAGAAAGGTAACGCATCATATTTCCATGAAGAATATCTTGAGATTGTTCAACTTCTTTTGAAAAACTGCTTTTGGTTTTAACTAACAATGTCGTAAGAGCGGAATTATCTAAATTGGAAGAAAGGCTTGCCGGATTTTCAGACCCCGAAGAAAAAGAACCAATGTTCGATACAAAAGTATTCCCACGAGAAATTGTATCAGCAGACACTCCTTCAGAATCAAACACATAATATGGCAACGGGGTACGATCAGCGGCTTGTAAATAAGAAATAAATAAAAAAAACAAACTCAAGACCGTCATCCCCATGGAATCTCTCATTTTTTGAAAGATAGATTCCCGATAGAGATATTCGGGAATGACGAAATTAAGGATTTTATTTTTCAGAAATTGTTCCTTGAATAGGACTCGAAGGAGAGGCTTTTTCTCTTTTGGGCATTCTTCCCGCTTGAAAAGCTTTTCGTCCAGCCTGAGTTGCAAGGTTCATGGCCAAGGCCATCTGAATAGGATTTTTTGCTTCTGCAATTGCTGTATTCATTAATATCCCATCAACACCTAATTCCATGGCTGCAGCGGCATCCGAAGCGGTTCCAACTCCGGCATCAACAATGACAGGGACACTTGTAACAACTTCTTTTATATAGCGAATATTAAAAGGATTAATAATACCAAGACCTGAACCAATCGGTGCTGCTAAAGGCATGACGGCCGCCGCTCCCGCGTCCACTAACTTTCTAGCAACAATAGGATCATCGTTTGTATAAGGGAGAACAGTAAACCCCTCTTTTACAAGGATTTTTGTCGCTTCTAAAAGAATTTCAGTATCTGGCAGAAGAGTTTGGGGATCGCCCAATACTTCCAACTTAATCAGATCAGTGTCCAAAAGTTCTCTTGCTAGTCGTGAAGTTCTTAAGGCGTCATTGAGGTTATAACACCCTGCGGTATTAGGAAGAATGACCATTCCCTTTGGAATATAATTCATAAAGGAACTTTCAGACTGATCCTGCAGATTTACTCTTCGAATAGCCACTGTCACCATATTTGTTCCTGAAACTTCCAAACATGTTTTCATTGTATCCAAAGTTGAATATTTACCCGAACCCAATATGAGTCGAGAAGAAAAAGTATAACGTCCAATTTTTAATACATCATTTTCATTGAGAGTTGAAACAGACATAAATTTATCCTCCACCAATCATTCTTAAAATCTCAAGTTTATCTCCGGCTTTTAGAAAAGTTTCTCCTAACTTAGCTCGTTTGATAATTTCCAAATTCAGTTCACACGCAACGACATTGAAATTAATACCTTTCGTTTCCAGGAATTCTTTAATACTGATACCGTCTTTAACGTTTTCAATCTGACCGTTCACTTCTATTTTCATAAAAAACTATATCAAAGCTTGCAAATCAAAAAGTTTTTGATAGATCCCTGGAGTTTGAATTAATTTCTCATGAGATCCTGTTTCCACTATTTGACCTTTGTCTAAAACCAAAATTCTATGCGCTTTTTTGATCGTCGAAAATCGATGAGCGATCATAAGAACAGTTCGACCATTCAACAAATGATCTAACGCTTTTTGAACCGCTTCTTCCGATATGGCATCAAGAGCGCTGGTGGCCTCGTCTAAAACCAAAATAGCGGGATTTTTTAGAATTGAGCGTGCAATTGAAATCCGTTGACGCTCTCCACCAGAAATTCGAGACCCCCTCTCTCCAATGATTGTGTCATAACCATGAGGAAGTTTTACAATAAAATCATGCGCATAGGCGGCTTTGGCTGCCTGTTCTATTTCATCTTGAGTTGCATCCGGTTTTCCGTAGCTGATATTCGTTTTAATACTTTCATTGAAAAGATGTGTTTCTTGAGTGACGACAGCAATTTGTTTTCTCAAACTTTGAAGAGAAACATCCCGCAAATCATTCCCATCAATTGAAATAGATCCAGCAATGGGGTCATAAAAACGCAGCAGAAGTTGTGCAATTGTACTTTTCCCTGAACCAGAAGGCCCCACCAACGCGATCACCTCTCCTTTGTTTATCTTGAGATTTATTTGAGAAAGAACATGATCGGAAGTTGGATAAGAAAACGACACATTATTAAATTCAATATCCCTAGATATTGGTTTTAGTTCAAGAGCATGAGGCTTATCCTGAACAGTTCCTTTTTGATCCATTAAGTTAAAGACTCGCTCAGCAGCAGAAATTCCTTGTTGAATTTGGACATTGACATTGGCGAATTTTTTAAGGGGATTGTAGAGCGACATAGCAGCTCCAACAAACGACACAAAAGAACCCAAAGACCAATCCCCATTAATAACATCTTTCCCCCCAATCAAAAGCATGAGTGCTAAGACAAGGGCTCCTAATACTTCCATAATGGGACTGGAGCGAGCCTCAATTCGAACCAGTTTCATAATGACATTAAAGTAGTTTCTATTTTCTTTGGAAAAATCGTCCATTTCTCTTTTTTCAGCTTGGAAAACTTTTACCACCGGCATCGCCGCTAGTGCCTCATGAATGGTTTCATAGAGACTGGCCATTCGCTCTTGCCCTTCTCGTCCGGCTTTGCGACTTTTTTTACCCAATTTTGTTAAAACAATCCCAACCACAGGAAGAACACTAAAACACATGAGCGAAAATTTCCAGTTGGAATAAAACAAGTAACCGATAAGACCCAATACCGTAAGTCCATCTCGAATAACCACGGTGGGTCCATTGGATAACGCCGTTTGCATAATAGTGACATCATTAGTCAACCGTGATAAGATTCCACCAGATGTTTTTGCATTAAAAAATCCCATTGAGAGGGAATATAAGTGTTTATACACATCGTCTCTAATATTTCTAGAGGCAGAATGAGCGGCATAAGAAGATAAATAAGTATGGGAATACCAGAGAATTGATTTTAAAGAAATGGAAATAAGAATAAGCCAAACTGCATTTTGTAATGCAAAAAAATCTTTTTCAACCATCGCTCGATCAATAATATACTTTAGCACCCACATTGTTCCCGTAGATAAAACCGCCACTAAGGCCATACAAATAAAAGCCACTAAAGACCGAATCCAGGTTTTTTTTAAATAAAAAAGTAATTTTGAAAATATCATAAATATTAAGCAACTCTGCCTAAAATGGCTTTTGCTGCCCGCTCCGAGGCTCCTTGATTTCCAAATAACAAACGTAAATCCAGCAATTCATCTCGAAGCTTTTTCCTCTCATGAGGGTTTTTAATCCAATAAACAAGTGATTTTGTCACATTCTTAGCGGTAGCATTTGACTGGATGTATTCAGGAACAATTTTTTTTCCTGCCAGTAAATTAGGCATTCCTACATAGGGGACCTGAATAAGGGCCCTAGCGATAGAATAAGTTATCAGATTCATTTTATATATAACCACCATCGGAATTCCTAAGAGCGCGTTTTCCAATGTCTCTAGTCCTGATGAAGTCATCGCTAAATCCAGTTGCGTCCTCCATTGATAATTTACATCTTGAATCAACTCAATTAATGCTTTGCTTTTCCCATAACCGGAAATTATATCGTGATAGAGTTGCCTATTTATATGAGGCACAGTAAAGACTAAAAAACGTATTCCAGGATATTCTTTGGCTACTTGATTGGCAACTTCCACCATTAAAGGGAGATGTCTTACAATTTCACTTTTTCGACTCCCCGGTAACATTCCAATAACAGGTTCCACTTTCATGTAATAGGAGCAATGAGACACATCAGGAATTTGATCTAACAACGGATGTCCGACAAATTCAGCAGGCAATTTTCTTTTGTTATAAAAATCTAACTCAAAAGGGAATAAGCATAAAAACAAATCAACAAAATGACGCAACCGATTGGCTCGCCATGGTCGACTGGCCCAGAATTGCGGACTCGCATAATAAAAAACTTTACACCCAAACTTCTTCGCGCTTTGAGCTACTTTGGAATTAAATCCATAAAAGTCAACGGGAATAACAGCGTCTATTTTATTTTTCTTAAGTTCTGGGATGATCACGTTATCTAATATATTTTTAAAGAAAAATATTTGCTTTGGAGAAATGGCAAAACCAATAGCATTCTGAGAAACAATGTTAACAAGAAATTGGTCACTTACTTTTTTTAAATTTTCTCCACCAATAGAGGAAATATAAATTTGAGGATCTAAAATTCGCAGAGATTCAACTAATTTTGAAGCAAGCAAATCTCCGGAAGGATCGCCCGCGACAATTAAAATTCTTTTCAACGATTTACCTTGGAAGCCATCAAAGGAGCATCATAGAGCTTCATGTTTTTCAATATTTCATAAACAATTTCCAAAGCATCTCGCCCATGTTCTCCAGTCACCAAAGGTTTTTTCCCTTCTTTAACACATTGAACAAAATGAGCCAATTCGCGCTCTAATGGATCTGTTTTAGGAAGCCTCGGACGCAGAATAGATATGTCATTTAAGGATTTAATGTTAGCTCCCTTTCTTCGAAAGATGCGTAAACTCCGTTCAGAATAATCGAGAGATATATAAGCATCAGGTTGAAAGATACGAATCTTTCGATATTTTTTTATTGTTACCCGACTCGCAGATAAATCAACCCGGCAACCGCCAGAAAAATAAAGCGTTGCTTTGACTATATCTTCGTGCTCACTAATCACTTTACCGCCTATCGCATCGAGCCTGACGATAGGTTCTTTTATAAGAGAAAGAATGATATCAATATCATGAATCATAAGATCAAGAACCACGCCCACGTGAGACACTCGAGGATCATAGGGCCCAAGACGATTGACCTCAATAAAAGCAGGGTTTACAACATGTTTAGACATTTCTATAACAGCGGGATTAAATCGCTCAATATGACCAACTTGTAAAACTCGCCCATTTTTCTGAGCAATACCAATGAGTTCTTCAGCTTCTTCTAAATTAGCCGTCAGAGGCTTCTCAACTAAACAATGAATACCTTTCTCAAGTAAATATTTTCCGACATGATAATGAATGGGAGTTGGGACAGCGATCGTTACCGCTTCACAAGCTTGAGCGGCTTCCTCAAGAGATTTAAAAACCTTGGTGTTATATTTTTTTGCAATCGCCTGCGCTTGATCGATATTCGTATCAAACAACCCAATAAATTCTACACCAGCCATTGTAGCCAAATGTTTTGCGTGATGCTGGCCCAGATGTCCAACACCAATAACACCAACTTTGGTCATGATTTTACTCCCACAATGCAAATTTTTTCCCCATTGGCCCAATTGATGACTTTTTCTTGATCAAGTACCAATGTTTTTCCAGCTTCTATAGCTAAAACCCCCCCACCAGCGCTTTGAAATGTTTCAATCGTATTTAAACCTATCACTGGAACATCAAAACGAAGATCTTGTTGCGGCTTAGAAACCTTAACAACTGTAAAATTACCTTTCGATATTTCTCCTGCTCTGCGAATACAGCGATCACTTCCTTCCATCGCTTCCACAGCAATAACAGCTTTATTTCGAACACAAACTGTTTGCCCCACATCTAAACCAGCCATTGATTTGGCTAATTTATAGCCGAATTGAATATCAGCTAACTCTTGAGCATTTGGTTTTCTTTTGGTTAAAACCCCTTCTGGAGCTAAGTAGCTGGTTAAATGAATAATGGAAGGTAAAAGTTTAAGCCCCGATTTAGCCAAGTCATCGGCAACTCCGCCCAATAAGGTATCGGCCTTTCTATCACGAAGTTTCCAAAAAAGTTTAAGAGCCCGAACGTCCGGATGAAATTTTTTTAAGTCAGCATACATATTGCTATGCCGGACCAACCCTGCCATCACAATTTCTTCTACGCCTTCAGACTGGAAAATTTTAACCCATTTACTAATTTGCCCAATATAAACCCAATGAATGCTATCAACAACTTGCTCAAGAGCTGGGTCAGCCTCTTCAATAAAAGCAATCGCCACAACATATCGGCCTTGTTTTCGCGCTTCTTGAGCAACTAAAAAGGGAAAACGCCCATTTCCAGCAAGTAATCCAAGGGGCTTCACAACAAATCATCTCCAACGGCCTCATCTGAAATGGCATCAATGGGAGGCCGTAAAAAGCCTCTTTTACTTTGAGAAAAAAATTCTTTAAACTGTTTAACAAATTCGTTGTCAACATTTACATCAGGATGTTTTAAGGCCTCTTCAATGGTGAGCGCATTAAGAAAAATAGCTTTATAGGCGCGTTTAATGAGTTCACGAGAATTTCGGTCCATTCCCAAACGTCTCATTCCAACAATATTTAAGCCACGAATTTTAGCTCGGTCTCCTTGAGCAATACAGAAAGGCGCCACATCTTTGATCGCCATCGTTCCACCAGAAACGATGGAACCTCTTCCCACTCGTGAAAACTGATAAAAAGCCGCGGCCCCACTAATGAAAACATTATCTTGAATCGTCACATGACCCGCTAATAGAACATTATTAGCCATCACGACTTTGTTTCCAACCTTACAATCATGAGCAACATGTGAATAAGCCATGAGGTAATTATCATTGCCCAAAATGGTTATACTGTTTTCTGCAGGAGACCCTCTATGAATAGTCACTCCTTCTCGAAAAACATTCCGATCTCCCATGACAACGGAAGAAGGCTCCCCTTTATATCCCAGATGTTGTGGTTCTAACCCAATGGATGAAGAAGGATAAAAAACGCACGATTCTCCCGTTTTCGTATAAGAAATCGAAACATGAGAAATGAGTTTGGTTTTATCTCCCAGTTGAACATTAGGGCCAATGACACAAAAAGGCCCCACCTCAACGTCTTCACCAAACTTGGCCGAAGAATCAATAACAGATGAAGGATGAATCTTTACTGACATTTTTAGTTTGTTTTATCAGTAATAGCGAAGGAAAAAGTAGCTTCAGTCGCGGTTTCACCATTGACCTTACCAATCCCTTTCGCTTTTCCAGCGCGAGAGCCGGTCCGAAGCATTTCAATATGAAGTTCAAGAACATCACCGGGACCAACAGGTTTTCTAAATTTAACTTCTTCAAATCCCATAAAAAAAGCCAATTTATTTTTCATCTGAGGAGTTGAGAACATCATAGCACACGCAGCTTGAGCCATTGCCTCAACAATCAAGACACCAGGCATAATAGGATAACCGGGAAAGTGTCCACAAAAAAACTGTTCATTCATTGTTACACACTTTCGACCGATGCAAATCTTCCCTTCTTCAATAATATCTAAGCGATCAATAAGTAAAAATGGAAAACGGTGCGGAATGGCATCCATAATTTGAGTTACGTTTAATGTCCTAACAGGAACGGGTTTAACTGTTGGTTGTGTTTCCATAAAAATCTCCTCTAATGTGATATTAAAAAATCAGGTGTTTCTTTAGCATTTTGAGTGAAGCGGAGAATGACGACTTATGCTGAAGCGGTGGTTTTCTGAGAGTTGATCAATTGCTTTAAAAATTTCACATTATGACCATGCCCACAACGCAACGCTGTTATTTTTCCTTTTAAGGGTTTCCCCAACAACATCAAATCACCCATAAGATCTAAAATCTTATGACGTACAAATTCATTTTCAAAACGCAATTTGGCATCGGGGTTATAAATTCCTTCAGGTCCAATAACAATCGCATTATCTAAAGATCCGCCCTTAGCCAAACCATTTTTTTTAAGAGATTCAATTTCATAATCAAAACAAAATGTGCGTGCTGGCGCAATTTCTTTTGAATAATCATCTCCTCGAACAAAAGATTGTTTTTGATTTCTAATTAATGGATGGTCATATGATACTTCACAGTGAAGTTCAAAATGATCAGCGGGCTCAATCTTAATCAAAGTTTGGTTCGACTCATAAACAACAGGTTGATCGACACGAAAAAAATCTCTCTGTTTATTTTGTTTTTGAATCCCAGCTTTTTCAATCGCCTCAATAAAACCAATTGCGCTTCCGTCTAAAATGGGAGGTTCATTTTCATTCATCTCAATAAGCAAGTTATCAATTTCAAGTCCATTAAGAGCCGAGAGAACATGTTCAATCGTATAAACCCGGCCTTCGCCCATTCCTAAGGTAGTCCCGCGAACAACATCGACAACACTATTAACATGTGCCAAAAATGATGGTTTCCCAGGCAAATCTGTTCTAACAAATTTGATTCCATGGTCTTCAGGGGCAGGAAAAAACTGAGCCACGCATTTACGACCAGTGTGCAAACCTACACCTTTGAGGGTCATAGGCGAAGCAATTGTTTGTTGAATATTCATTTCAATCATTTTTCTTTAACATCGCTTTTATTTGTTTTATTTCTTTAAAAAGATCGGGAAGTTTTCTAATAAGAAACATCTGTCTTAAATTTTCTTGAATGGGTTGAGCGGGCGATCCAAATAAAACTGATCCTGCCTTTATATCCCCCATCACAGCGGATTGGCCCCCGACTTGAACCCCATCACCAATATTCGCGTGATCTGCCACACCTACTTGACCAGCCAACACAACACCTGTCCCCAATTTAGTTGATCCTGCAATTCCAACCTGAGCAACAATCAAACAATGTTGACCGATATCCACATTATGCGCAATTTGAACTAAATTATCGATTTTTGTTCCTTTGCGAACAATAGTGGACCCTGTGGTAGCGCGATCAATGGTTGTGCAAGAACCAACTTCCACATCATCTTCTAAAATAACATTTCCAACCTGAGAAATTTTATTGTGTTTTCCGGAATCAAAAAAGAACCCATATCCATCAGAACCAATGACACAACCTGAATGAAGTAAACAATTCTTTCCAATGGTCACTTCTTCTCGAACAACAGATTGCGGATATAGCTTTGTCCCAGCGCCCAAAACTGACTTTTTTCCAATAAAATTTTGAGCCAAAAGCCGACAACCATCGCCAATCACAGCGCCATCTTCAATAACACAAAGTGGGCCGATAAAAACATCTTTTCCTATTTGAGCAGTGGGTGAAACATAAGAAGTAGGGTGAACCCCAACAGGAGAACCATCTTTTTCTTTTTGAATAACCTCCAAAACCTGAGCAAAAGCTTTTAGCGGATTTTTAACCACAATAAGATTTAGATTTGATTGCTCAACTCCCATAGGAACAATCACACAACCTGCTTTCGTATTTTCTAAATTTTTTCGATTTACTATATCTTTCAAATCTTTAAGGAAGGAAATATCTGAGGGCTTAGCTTCTTTAAGTCCTGAAACTCCGGTTATTTTTAAGGCAGAATCCCCTTTCAATTCCCCTTGAAGAAAAAGAGCAATTTGCCCAAGCGACAATTCCATTAAAATCCACGAACCTTCTCTTGTAGTTTTTGAGTTAAATCAATATTACCAGAACCATAAAGGATAGACGATTTATCAACCACAATTGTTATTTGTTCCTCTTGAGCTAAATCCTTCAAAGCCTGATAAATTTTCCCTAAAATCATTTCACTCTGTTTACTTTCAAAAGCAGCAAGATCGTCATAGGCTTGTTTTCGCGTATCTTCATATTCAGCTTTTTTCTCATCAATTTGTTTTTTTAAATCACTAATAGCTTGCGGTTGATCTTGTGGCGGAATAGCTGAACTTCCGGAAGTTAAATCTTTTAATGTTGATTCTAAAACAGATAAGCGCTTTTTTAATTCGCTAAGCTCATTTTCTTTATCAGCAATCTGTGATCGTTTTTTCTGAAGTTGCTTTGAATAATCTTCTTTGGCATTGGCGGTTTCAGGATATATTTGAAAAATTTTCTCCATATCAACATAACCAATAGAAGCCCCTTTTGAAACGGTCCCTGATTGTCCCGTTAGTGGAATCTCTAGGGAATAAAGAGTAATCGAAAAAAAAGTTAATAAGAAAAATGATGGCACCAAATGATTTTTCTTCATATTTATCTCCTTTAGATAAAATTTCTAAAAAACGTTACCGATTGTAAAATAAGGCTGCAAACCCTTGGAATCCCCTTGCCTTGTATCATCTGTTTTTCTTGGATTGAGCGGAATCCCAAAATCTAAACGAATAGGGAAAACAGGAGTTTTAAACCTAAAACCAAACCCAACTCCAGCCTTCATACGATTATCCAACACCCCAGTTGTAAGATCAATATCTTTTGTTCTTAGCCAGGCCCCTCCAACATCCAAGAAAAAAGCCCCCTGGAAAATGGTCTTATTTCGTTCTTGAACAATAGGAAATTTGTATTCAGCATTAAATAAGGTCATAACACGCCCAGGAATTCTGCGCAGGTCAGACTGACCAAATTCGTTTATCTCTTTTTCCCTAGGAACAATGGAGTTATTATCATATCCACGCACCGTATCGGCTCCCCCTAAAAAAAAGCGCTCAGAGGAAGGTACATCTTTAGAGGGAGAAAATGAATTAGCCCAAGCCATTCGACCACTCAAGGAAAAAACAAATTTCCAAAAAGTTGGAAAATACCAAGCCGTACTGACTTGAGGCTTATAATAATGAATATCTCCGCCAAAAGGACCACCCGCCAATTCAACGGAAAAAGAATTGCGAGTTCCCCTTGTTGCATCAAACCGGTTATCACGATTATCATAAGCCAATTCAGATAAATAACTCGATTTAACTTGAGAAATAGAATCGGTTTGCAGCGCATCGTCTTTGGGAATACCAAATGTCGGGAATAAATCTTCTTTAATATTGGCGTCAACACCGTAAACTTCGGTTGTTTGAAGGGTATAAGAGAAAAGTAAACTTAAATCATCCGTTATACGTGGGCCAACTCGAAGAGAAGCTCCACGCTTTCGCTCTCGGAAGGAACTTCTAAAACCTGGAAAATCTCGAATTCGCACAGTATTGAAAAGATCAACTCCACCTGACATTTTATATCCTAAAAACCATGGATCAGTCCAACCGATCTCAAAATTTTGACGTCTGGCACCAAATTCATAAGTTAAATCTAAACGCTGCGCTTTCCCAAATAAATTTGTGTGTTGAACTTGCAGTGAACCAACAAATCGATCCACACTAGAAAAACCGGCTCCCGCGGAAAAAACACCTGGCTTACCCTCTTTTACAGAAAAAATAATATCGGCCAAACTCGGGTCGCGAGGTTGCTGAACATCAACCTGAACATCTTCAAGAAACCCCAAATTATAAATCTTCTCAACAGATCGGCGCATACGGCTGGCAGCAAAAACATCTCCGGGCTTAAGTAAAACTTCTCTTTTAATAACATATTCTTTCGTATAAGTATTTCCATCGACATAAATTCCGTCAACATAAACCACCGAACTTTCAGCAATTTTAACGTTAAAATCAACCTTTCCTTTCTCAACATTCCTATTAGGATCTGCAACAACTTATGTTCTCAGGTACCCCTTATCCGCGTACAAAGTAGAAATATTAGCCACCGTCTCATCTAACTTGATTTGTTGAAACAACGTCCCCTTTTTAACCACAACAGCCTTACGAAGTTCTTTTTCAGTAAAAAGAGTCGCTCCTTCAAAACTAACGTCTCCAATTTTATATTCGGACCCTTCCACAACAGATAGAGACAGCGACGCTTCATTTTTTTCTTGATTAATAATTACATTAGGAGAAGAAATTTCAACATCTAAAAACCCTTTATTTTTATAAAAAGCCAATAATTTCATTTGATCTTGGCTGAGGGTTTCTTCTTTGTATACTTTTTTTCGTCGGGTTTTCATTTTTCCAATAAGCGCTTTTTCTGAAAAATTCTTAGAACCTAACACGCTCAAATTCCGAACCATAATTCGTTCACCTTCGATAATGAAAAAAGTCAAAATAAGTTTCTTATTTTTATCATCTATAGATGTATAGTGTTCCACCTTCGCATTGGCATAACCTTCATCTCGATAATATTCAAGAATGGTCCTTTCATCTAAGGCGGCTTTAAATCGGTCAAAGGGATCGCCCTCTTTAGATTGAATTTTTTCTATAAAAACAGATGAACGAACTTTCCGGTTGCCCTTATAATCAATCCTCTTAGTAATGGCTCTCTCACTTACAATGAAGACAACTTTCCCTTGTTTACGAGCTTTCGAATCGGGAATATTCATTTCTTCTATTTCTACTGAAACATCATCAAAATCGCCTGTTTCAAAAAGAATTTTTACATCACCCTGTAATTTTTTCCGATCTAAAATTTGATCACGCTTGGTTTTTATTTTTCTTTCTAAAGAACGTGATTTATTTAGAGTATTTCCTCTGAATTCAATATCGCCAACTATTTGTTTTTCTGCGTCTTGAGCAGTTCCTGTTGTGCTTGGCGAGTGTGAATTCTTTTCAATATTTCTGGGAGATATTTCTTGAGAAAAAACAGGAACTAAAATGAAAAGATAGGAGAATAAAAACCCCTTAAAAAACTGGGAACGATTTATTTTAAATTGCATGATAGGGCTTTTATAGATGGTGTTTTCATTTTAATTTTGAGTGAAGGATTATAACAAATAAAAGATTGGGTTATTTCGTTTGAGAACTAGTTTTGTTTTGAATATTTTCATTCAAATTTGTTTGAGTTTTAACTTTTGGAAGGCCAAATCTCCATTGATTTTCAATAAGCGCGCGTCGGTCAGGTGATCGGCCTAAAGTACGTGCCGTATCCAATTCACTGATTCCTCTTAAAAAAAAATTACGATGAATCCTATAAGCCAATTCGACCTCATGTCTTAGATCAAACTGGTTGTTTAATTCATCAACTCGAAAACTATAGTCAGCAAATAATCTGTCGGTGATTTCTCTGCCAAATTTAACTTTTGTCCCTTTTGCGTATCGGAGAAATTGATTTTGCGTAATATTATTATTTGTTGATGCTGTTGGCTCAGTGGGGTTAAATTCTTGATCAGCCAACGGGTCTTTTTCCTGATAAGAAACCCGGATAAAATCAACCAATCCTGTGTTTTTTGCTAATGCACGGGCCAATGGAGATGCTAAACTGGAATCTAACAATTGAACCAAACCCAAACGCAACATTGTGTCATTACTGAATTGACTCTTCTGTTGTTGATCTCTTTGCTCGGGTAATAACAAACTATTTTCAATAGGGTCCGACATAGGAATTCCCAGCGCAAGTTTCAAAGCTCGCTCAGAAGATAAACTGGGATTGTTTTTAGAAATAAAACGAGGTTCAATTTCCCCTAACTGAGCTCGGCCCACAACCATGGTTATAACGTCTTGATTATTTCCACCATAAGGATCTGTGTAATAAATTTCTTTTTGAGCTTTTGCTTTTAAATAAACAATATTCGTAGCTGGCGATGAGGTAGAAATATCAACTTTTGAATCAATCAATTCCAAGGTGGCATCAATAATTTGAAATTCACTACCGCCATAAACAATCGCACCCTGTGTTGTGTTGATTTGACCGACAACGGAAATACCGGGAGAATTTCCTTTTATTCGAATTTTCCCTTTAACGCTAGAATCAACCCGATCATTTTGATACCAAGTTTTATTTCCCGTTAAAAGTGTAAAATCCCAATTTACTTCTTGCTTAAATGAATCCCACCATTTTGAAAGAAATGAACTCTCTGCAGAACCACGATTTTTTTCTTGAGGTGGATATGTAAACACAGTATCTTCCAAAATAATTTCGCCCCCGAGTTGAGGCGATTGTGCCGGCCCCTTAAGAAAAAGGGCTAAACGAGGTTTCCCTCTCGAAACACCTGCCAGCTTTCGATTGAATAAACTAATTTTACTCAAGAGCGGACCTGGGGCAATGGCTAACTCAGGGATCCGGATATCAATTCCATTGTCTCCTATTGAGTTAAGTGTCAAATTATAATTTACAGGAGTTGTCCCAATGAAATCAACGGATCCGCCAAGTTCAATATTACCAGTACCAATTTGAGCGCTCCCAGACTCAACAGATAAATAATTATTTTGTAAACGAAGAGATAATTCACCTTTTTTTAAAGATGTTGTGTAATCAGACTCAAGATAAATTTTATCGGCTTTTAAAAACCCATCAATAACACGCTTTCCTTGCTTCATGCCGACAAAAATATTTCCATTAAAATTTCCTTTTGATTTGGAGCAAGCCGACCAAATATCCTGAAGAATTCCAAGATTCCCTTTTTCGATGCTTAAAGAAATTTCAGGATCTGGAATAGGGTCATTATTATTCAAGTTGATTCCTAATTTTAAATTTCCTGAAACCAGATAACCATCATTCTTGGTAACTTTTAAATTTTCTAATTTCAGAGAGTTTCCCTGAATGTCAATTATGGCCTTGGCCTCATCTAAAGGGAATAACGCAATCTTCCCCTTATTCCATGCAACATTTCCTTTTAGATGCGGTTTTAATTTAGATCCACTTCCCTTAATCTCAAAATTCATGGGACCAGAGACCGGCCAATTGGTATCAAAAATACTACGAATAAAATTGGCATCAATCCCATTGCCCACCAAATCAAAATCCCATTTTGGAGAACCAACATATCCATTTAATTGAATTTTACTTTGACCTTTCTCTAAAAATCTAAAATCACTAACCCGAATATCCGGATAATCCTTATAAAAAACAGCACCACTTAGTTCAATACCGGAACCCGGAATCGGGATCAACGTTAATCGACCGGGGAAAAGTTGTAAACGAGTGACACTCCCCTCCAAATAAAATTGATTAACCCATAATCCTCGAGCAAAAACATCCAATTCTATAGGTGAAGTGGAGCCATTTATGTTTTTTGTTTTATCCCAATTACCGATTATTTCAACTCCCCCAAATAGAGTTAAAATACCAGCTTTTAAATTTCTTGCATCTGCTAAGACATGAATCTTCCCAGTTCTATTTTTATCTAAATAAACCATACTTCCAGGGCGTAATTGAGCAAAACCTTCTCCGATTGTCACTCTTATATCCGAAATATCCCAATCTTTATTTTTTCCAATCACTTTACCTGACAAGCGACCTTCTTTTTTGAAAGGCCCAAAACCATCATGGCGACCATCAAAAGCGATAGAAATTTCTTTTGCAGTTGAACTTCCCTTCATTTCAAATTTGGCATTGGTCTCTCCATCCCAACGGATGGGCCATTCCAACAAATGAGCAACTGAATTGAGAGTCAAATGAGCTCCCGCCCCTTCAAGAGCCAATTTCAAAATTCCCGACTCAGACACAACCCCTGACAGAAATATTTCACCACCAGAACCCAAAAGCACTTTCGCCCCTTCAATACTAATCGTCGAATGATTCACTTGCATAAGCAAATCTAAATTCACTTCTTCATTTCTCCACAATAATTTAGGAGACGTCACATGCAGTTTTATTTGTGGGTTTTCACTCACCCCCGAAATGAAAGACTCAACCACCGCTGAACCTTTTGGGAGGACCATCTTTGTTTCAGAGCGTGTTAATTTAGTTAAGAGATCATCAACTTCTTTTATTTGAGAGGAAAAATTTCCGCTTATTTTCTTGGAAATTCGATTTAAATGAAAATTAAAAAAAGTTTCAGCGTTGGCTTTTGCGGACACTCTTAAAGATGAAATTCCAAGGTCTACTTTTGCTTTTAGATCTTCCCATTGATAATCATTTATCCAAAACAAAGGGGCACTTAAATCAGTTGTCAGTGTTTTACGCGCAAAATCAAAAATTCCACGCCCCTTTATTTCGCCATCAAAAAACAAAAAATCGGTTCCCATTCGTTGAGATTGCAACAAAACATCAAAATTTATTTTTTTATCGATTATTTTTCCGTTCCCTGAAAGAGCTAAAGACTTATTTTCTGAAAGGAGCGAAAAATTATTCAGTGAAATCTGATTTCCTTTTAAATTCGCGGAAAAGGTGACTTCATCAAACGTTTTTCCACCAACACTCCCATTTAAAATAGAAAAAGTCGAAACACCAACGGAAGCCTCATCTTCTAATTTTAAGTAGCATCCGCCATTTAGAACTCCATTAACAGAAAGAGTGGATTTAAAGATCTCAAAGATAAAACGAGGGTTGGCATCAATAAAATTGATATTAATTTTTGATTGTTTTTTTTCTTTTAAGTACGCGAAATCACCTACATAACCTTCACTTAATTTTATTTCTGTTAAGGACAGACTTTGAGGAGTCCAATTTAGCTTTGTTTTTCCTTGCCAAATATTACCATCCTTAAGAAGTCTTACATCTGAAAACTGCGTTGATAAACTTAGATTTGGGTTTTGAATAGAACCTTCGACTTTTCCACCAAAATCGACTTGACCACTAATATCCGGGAATCGACTTACCAAAGGAGGCCATACATCTGGGGGAATCCCACGACCATTCACAAAAACATTAATTAAATTATCCACGAAGTTAACATCCCCATTCATTTCTAATCGTGAATTATTCCCTAAATTAATATGCGCGTCTTGGATCTGCAAATTATTTTTATTTCTATTCACAAACACATCAAAAGCGTCATTTTCAGTCACTAAACTTAAACTATTGTTTTTTATTTTTATGAGACCTGAGTAGGTCTCCTCATTTCGAAATCGTCCCCATCTAAATTGTTTTAGCGAGAACTGTCCACGCGCATCAAACTGATCCTCATTTTGATAAGAAAGTATGCTGGCATCAAAAACGCCATCCACATTTCCCCAACCATTTAATCCCGCAAAACCCGATAAATCGAGACCTTGAATATTGACTTTAATAGGTTGGTGATTTCCTTCATAGACAGGAATTTCTGCAGTTATTTTGGCCTTAGAGGAATGAGCGTCAATTTTTAAACTTTTATTATTAAATGAAACTGCTCCTCCTAAAGAAGGAAAACGAATTCCTCGAGCGAAAGAATTAATTAAAAAATCCCCAATGAAAATGGGGTTTTTGATCTCTCCTTTAACAGATCCGTTGAAATCACATAAGATAGGTGTTTCTTCTTTTTCTTCAGCATTTTCACGAGGTTCAAAAAGCAGATTATCAATGTTAACCGATTCACCGCGTAAGGTTAAATCCATAACAGCATTTTTAAAGGGATTATTAATCTTTCCACGAATATTCATACTTCTTGCAATATTGAAATTTTCAATTTCTAGTGCAGACGGGACCAACTGAACTTTCCCCTGAATGGGAAGAAAAGTTTTAGAAAAAGGTGATCGAATAAAAAGTTTTTCAGATTTGAAAATCGCTTTATACGAAAGGTTTTCAAAACCAGAAAATCCAACCCCAGTAGCATGAGAATCCACAGAAAAAAAACCTTTTAAATATTTCAAAGTATTTTCTTCTTGGAAAAATGTTTTCATCGATTCAATAGCAATTGATTTTGCCTTAAGAGTCGCTTCCCAGTTTTGATTGGTATTAATAATTCCTGATAGTTTATATTCACCTAAAACACCTGAAAACATCTGAAGCGTTCCTTTCGCTGAAGTTGTATTTAAATCTATAGTTCCAGTTACTTTCCTTAAGTTATCTGAATACTGATCAGATATAAGATTTAAAGAAGAATTTTCAATTTCAAATCGAAGAGGATATGGGGTAGAAAAAAAAGTAAATTCATTTTTTTTGGGTGTTCTAAATAAATCAAAATCGATATCGCCAATAAGCTCAGATATGAGGATTTTAAATACAGGATACCGACCTGAAAAAAAAGGCAAAGAATTCCAAGGTTGAAAAGATAAGCGGATTTTTTTTATGGAAGCAGAAGCAGGACTTCTTATAACGACATCATGGAAATTTAAGGCGTTTAAAAAATTAGTAGAAACTTTTCCGACAGTAACAGTTAACCCAAATCTATCTTGAGCATTTTTTTCAACCAAAGATCCAGCAAAACGATTAAATAAAAAACCCATCGCCAACCATATGAAGATGGCGATGGGCAATGCAGCTTTAGTAAGTCTTTTAGTAGCTTTCCAGAATCGAGACATAGAGGTAATTATAAGAGTTAATGATCATCTCGTAACTACCTTCTTAGTACAACTAAGACCGGTTTAGCTTCGAACGGCTTTTTTAATTGGTGTGGGACTGAACATGAGTTTTTTAGCCTCTGTATCAAGGTCAACAAAAACCTTTCCACCGGTTGTTAGTCTCTTGGCCAAAATTTCTTCAGCCAGAGGGTCTTCCAAGTGCCGCTGGATGGTGCGAACCAAAGGTCTCGCCCCATAATTGGGATCAAACCCCTGGTCAACCAAGAAATCTTTGGCCTCCTCAGTGAGAACTGGAACGATATCTTGAGATGCAAGTTTTTTATTCACCCGATCAAGAATTAGATCAAGAATTTTTCTCGCGTCGTCTTTCGATATAGGATGAAACACAATGATATCGTCAATTCTGTTAATGAATTCAGGATTAAAGTGACGTTTCACTTCTTCCATCACAGTTGATTTCATCGCCTGATAATCTTTTTCAGTGTCATCATTTGAGATAAATCCAACCGATTTACCCTTAGAAATAAGTCTAGCACCGACATTTGAAGTCATGATGATAACCGTGTTTTTAAAACTAACGCGATGACCTAGATTATCAGTAACTTGCCCATCATCCATGATTTGGAGAAGAATATTAAAAGTATCGGGATGCGCTTTTTCAATTTCATCCAACAAAACAACAGAATAGGGCTTTCTACGAACCGCTTCGGTTAATTGACCACCTTCTTCATATCCTACATATCCAGGAGGCGCTCCAATGAGACGAGAAACCGAGAACTTTTCCATATATTCAGACATGTCAATTCGAATAAGTGATTCTTCATTTCCAAATAAAAACTCAGCCAGAGCACGAGCCAACTCAGTTTTACCAACTCCAGTTGGACCCATGAAAATAAAACTTCCCACTGGTTTCTTTGGATCTTTCAAGCCAGTTCTAGAACGGCGAATAGCTTGAGAAATACTTCGAATGGCTTCCTGTTGACCAATAACACGATGATGAAGAGCATCTTCCATGTGTAAAAGCTTATCGCTTTCTTTCTCTGTTAGTTTATTAGTGGGAATACCCGTCCACATGGAAACAACTGTCGCAATATCTTCAGATGTAATTGCAGGAATAGTTTCTTCTCTACTGGCGCGCCATTTCTTTTTAGAGTCTTCGATGGATTTCTTCATCTCCTTCTCTTGATCTCGTAAACGTGCCGCTTTCTCATACTCTTGAGAAGCAATAGCAGAATCTTTATCTTTTGTAAGACTTTCTAATTCCCCTTCGCGATCTTTGATGCTTTTAGGCATAGTGGAAATTTGAAGTCGAGATCGACTCCCTGCTTCATCAATTAAATCAATGGCTTTGTCTGGCAAAAACCGATCAGTTATATACCGTTCTGCCATTTCAGCGGCAGCTTTAAGAGCCTCATCGTCATACTTTACTTTATGATGAGTTTCATATTTTTCTCTTAAACCAGATAAAATCTTAACAGTATCGTCCACACTTGGTGGCTCAACATTAATGGGTTGGAAACGTCTCTCTAAGGCAGCGTCATGCTCAATGTGACGACGATATTCATCTAATGTCGTCGCACCAATGCACTGTAACTCTCCACGAGCCAAAGCGGGCTTAAGCATATTAGACGCATCAATAGCTCCTTCTGCGGCACCTGCACCAATAACGGTGTGCAATTCATCAATAAATAGAATAATCTGATTTTTGGCTCGACGAATTTCTTCCATGATATTCTTAAGGCGTTGTTCAAATTCCCCTCGATATTTTGTCCCAGCAACAACCGCGGCTAAATCAAGAGTCATCACTCGCTTGCCTTGTAAAATTTCAGGAATGTCTCCCCCGGCAATTTTCTGGGCCAAACCTTCTACAATCGCTGTTTTTCCTACACCAGGATCACCAATCAGAACAGGATTATTTTTTGTTCTCCGAGCCAATATTTGCACTAACCTTTCAATTTCATCATGACGACCAATAACTGGATCGCATTTCTTCTCTCTTGCAAGAACGGTTAAATCACGACCGAATTCATCTAAAGTTGGCGTTTTTGATTTGCTTTTAGAGCCGGTGGTGGTTTGCTGCTGAGGTTGTGAAGCCTGAGGCTGTCCTTCTCCCAAAAGAGAAATAACTTCTTCCCTCACAACATCTAAACGAACCCCTAAATTTTCTAATACACGCGCGGCAACACCTTCTTCTTCTCGAATAAGACCCAGCAGAAGATGTTCAGTACCGACATAATTGTGTCCCATGTTTTGAGCTTCTTCAACAGCGAGCTCTAAAACTTTTTTGGCACGAGGTGTAAATGGAATTTCACCGAGCAACATAACATTATCACCGGTGCCCACGATCTTTTCAATTTCTGTGCGAACCCGACGCAAGTCAACCCCCAAATTAGCAAGGACTTGCGCAGCAACACCTTCTCCTAAGGCAATAAGCCCTAAAAGCAAATGTTCTGTTCCAACATAATCGTGATTGAGCCTTTTTGCTTCTTCTTGAGCAATAAGAATAACGCGCTGCGCTCTCTCAGTAAACCGGTTTGACATTCGGATTATTCCTCCTTGGGGTCCATCTTAATTTTTTATCTTCACTATCATAGCTAATTTAAAACATTGAAACATTTATTCTACAGTCACTTTAAAGAGTTTAGAGAACGTATTGAAAAATTGCCATGTTTTTTTAAAACTCCAAGTGTAAAGAAAAACATCTCCGACAAGAAATGGTTCCCCACATTACAGCAAAGTTTCTTTTTGAATAACCTCTCTAAATAACCGAATAAGACCCAGTGTTACCATTCCAGGCTTACCAGAACCTATTTTTTTATTATCAATTTTAGTAACTGGTATCACTTCGGCGGCTGTCCCTGTAAAGAATACTTCGTCGCAATTGAAGAATACTTGAGACTTAAAATCTTTCTCTAATAATTTATAACCTGTTTTTTTAGTAATCAGTTCCATCACAACTTCACGAGTGATTCCTTCCAATACTCCAGCGGAAACAGGAGGTGTTGTAATCGTATTGCCTTTCACAATAAAAATGTTATCTCCCGTACACTCAGAAACATTTCCCTGATTATTTAACATGACCGCTTCCGGAACACCGGCTCGAACCGCTTCAATTTTTGCTTGGATATTATTGAGGTAATTCATTGATTTAATTCTAGGGTCTAAAGCCTGTGGAATATTTCTCATGGTTTTAGCAATAATGGCCGATAACCCGTTTTCATAGCACTCTTTAGGAAAAAGGGCCAACTTATCCGCAATCACAATAATAGAAGGTTTTTTACAAACAAAAGGATTGAGCCCCAAATCACCAACACCACGAGTCACTAACAAACGAATGTAGGCATCTTTTAAATTATTTTTTTTAAGCGCTAACTTAACGATATTTCCCAGTGAAGAGAGCGACAGCGGAATTTTCAACGAAACCATTTTGGCGGACCGGCCTAACCTGGCCAAATGTTTTTCTAATCTAAAAACAGAACCGTTATAGGCACGAATTCCTTCAAAAATACCGTCACCATAAAGAAGACCATGATCATAAACAGAAATTTTTGCCTGTGATTTCTTCAACCACTTTCCATCGATAAAAATAATATTTTCGGACATTGACATCTCTCCTAAACCAATTTGCCTTCTTTCAAATGATAAATTTTATCTGTATGTTTGGCCAACCCCTCATTATGAGTGACCACGATTGCGGCCATATTTTTTTCTAAAACACTTTCTCGAATGAGTTGAAACATGTCTAAAGCGGAAGCCTCATCCAAATTGCCAGTCGGTTCATCACAGAGCAAAATATGTGGATCTCTCATCATTGATCTTGCAAATGCGACCCGCTGTTGCTCTCCACCAGATAACTCATAAGGACGGTGAGAAAGACGATCAACCAACCCTAATTTAGTTAACAACTCTCGAGCTTTTTTTTCTGCATCATTCAAATTATCATTGGCAAGGCGCGCAGGAATCATGACATTTTCTAGCGCAGAAAAATCAGGAAGCAAATAATGAAATTGAAATAAAAAACCTATTTTGGAAAGCCTTAAAAAAGATTTTTCTTCGTGAGACAACTCAAGAACTTTTTCGTTATCGATAAAAATTTCACCTGAAGTGGGTTTTTCCATAAGCCCAGCAAGGTGGAGCAATGTTGATTTTCCAACCCCTGAGGCTCCCAAAATAGCAATTATTTCCCCTCTCTTAAGCTGGAGAGAGGCTCCTTTTAAAATGTGCAGGTTTCCAAAACTTTTAGAGATATCTGTTAATTCAAGAACAAAGGAGTTTGAGTTCATAATTACCCAAACCGAATGGCTTCAATAGGATCAATTTTTGAAGCCCGCCTAGCAGGATAAATTGTCGCAATTAGCACAATCAAAATCGCAACAGTAACAACCAAAAAGATATCTCCCCATATAATTTTAACAGGAAGCTTATCTATGTAATAAACATCAGCAGGCAAAGAAATCAGATTCGAATGTTTTAATACGAGAGCGCCAACAACACCAAAAACCGCTCCAATCATTGTTCCCAAGGTTCCCATGAATAATCCCTGAAGCAAAAAAATATTATGAATGGTTTTAGAAGTAGCTCCCATCGCACATAAAATGCCTATTTCTTTTATTTTTTGACTAATACTCAACAACAAATTGGTAACAACCATGACCGCTGCCACGACCGTGATAAGAATTAAAATAATAAACATGACTGTTTTTTCTAACTTAAGGGCAGAAAAAAGATTCTTATTTAAAGATAACCAGGAGCGAACCCAATAAGTGCCATCTAGATCTAACTGTAATTTGCGAACGATTGTTTCAACTTGATCAGGGTTTTTAATGCGCATTCCAAAACCGGAAATTCCACTCTTCATATCTAAAACACGTTGAGAAGGTTCTAAATCCATATAAGCCAGGGCGGAATCATAATCATATAAACCACTCTGAACCACACCAGAAAATTCAAAAACATGAGCTTTAGGAATGGAAAAAGGGGTTAAACCAACTGAACCGGGTGTCACAACCCAAACTTTATCTCCCACTCTGGCACCGATATTTTTAGCAAGCTCAGTACCCAAAAATATTTTATTTTTAGGAAAATCAGGTCGATCATTTTTAATGGTGAGATCATTCCATTGCGCGCCCAATAACTTCCCCTCTAAATTGGCCACACGAGGTTCAAGAGCGGGATTGATTCCCTTTAATATCGCACCTGAACTTGAAGCGCCTTTTCCAATTAATATCTGACCTGAAACAAAAGGAGAGAAAGCTAAAATATTTCCATTCTGTTCTAAGAGATTACTAATTTGAGATGGATGATCAGGAAGTGTTCCTGTAAAGGGTGTTAAGATAATATGAGGTTGGATTCCCAAAATTCGACTACGAATATCTTCCCTAAACCCGGTCATGACAGAAAGTGTGATAATAAGCGCCATTACTCCAACAGCTACACTTCCGGTAGCTAACCAACCAATGGCCCATCCGAAGGCTCCCGGTCGATGATTCAAAAGGTACCTTCTGGCAAGATAAGCAGTTGCTAACATGTTTAAGATTGAGGTCGAAGAAGAGGAAAAAGAATAACTTCGCGGATAGAATCGGTGCCTGTTAAAATCATTGTCAGTCGATCAATACCAATACCAAGCCCACCGGCCGGAGGCATTCCATGCTCAAGCGCCAATAAAAATTCTTCATCAACGGGCATGGCCTCTTCGTCACCACTTTGGCGTTTGGCCAGTTCGGCGGAAAATTTTTTACGCTGCTCATCAGGATCATTTTGCTCTGTATAAGCATTGGCTACTTCTTCTTTGGCAACAAATAATTCAAATCGATCTGCTAACAAAGGTTGAGTTGGTTTTACTTTAGCCAAAGGAGAAAACGCCGTTGGATAATCTAAAACAAAAGTAGGTTTTTTAAAATGAACTAAAATTCTTTCATCAAAAAGAAGATCAAAACATTTCCTTTCTGTTAAATCAGAATCAACTTTGAGTCCTTTTGATTTGGCAGCCTCAAACCAACCGCCATTTTTACATAGTTCGATATAATCTAAATCTAAATATTTTTTAAAAAGATCAACCAAAGAAGCGCGTTCAAATGGTTCCAAAATAAGACATTCTTCGCCTCTATAAGTTGTTTTTTCTACACCAATTTTTTTGGCAGCATTTTGGATAAGAAGCTCTGCTAAATCCATCATATCGTTGACATCACCATAAGCTTGATAAACTTCCATGATGGTAAATTCAGGATTATGTCGGGTGTCAATTCCTTCATTTCTGAAAGCGCGACCGATTTCATATACACGCTCAAAACCGCCCACAATAAGGCGTTTTAAATAAAGCTCTGGTGCAATCCTCATATGAAGCTCTAAATCGAGCGCTTCGTGATGAGTCGTAAATGGTTTTGCGGCCGCTCCGCCAGGAACAGCTTGCATCATCGGAGTTTCAACTTCAATAAACCCCATGCCATCTAAAGTTTGACGAACAGAAGAGATGATTTTTGTTCGGTTTAAAAAACGCTTTCTGCTTTCTTCATTTGTTCCCAAATCTAATTCTCTTTGACGACTACGAGTTTCCACGTCAGTAATGCCGTGATATTTTTCCGGCCAGGGCCTAAGTGACTTAGACAGAACTTCAAAGGAGTTCATATGAACAGAAAGCTCGCCCGTTTTTGTACGCGTCATTTGCCCGGTAATCGCGACAATATCACCCAAATCGGCATCTTTTAAAAATTCTTTGTACTTTTCTTCGCCAATGTCTTGCTTCGTTATTTTAATTTGAACTTTTCCAGTTCGATCATGAATATGAGCAAAACAAAGCTTTCCGATATCACGGCGAGTCATCATCCTGCCAGCAATCTTAACGATTTCTGGGTCTAGTTCATGAGGTTGATCACTTTGTTTAGGAATTTTCGGATCAAATATTCGAATGAGTTCCTCAATGGTATGAGATCTTAAATAACGATGACCGTAAGGAGTTTTCCCTTCAACAATGAGACGATCTTTTTTTTCTCGTCTTTGACTAATAATTTGATCAATAGCGGCTGAATTGTCGCTTTGGGTTGGAGTCGTCATAAGAAAATTAGTTGGCTTGAAGGGATTCTGAGATTTTCTGTCGAAGTGTTTTAGGATCAAACGGTTTTTCTAATAACGCTTTAACATTGGCAGACATTGCAAACACATCTCGTAATTGCCCTTTGGCGGTGAGAATAATAATAGGAATATCTTTCGTTTTTGGACTCGCTAATAACTGAGTTTGAACGGTATAACCATCCATTTCAGGCATCATCACATCAAGGAGAATAAGATTAGGAAGTTCTGCTCGAGCCAAATCTAAGCCTTCCCGACCATTGTAAGCCGTTATCACTTGATAACCGTCTTTTTCAAGTAAAAATTTAAGTAGTTCAACAACGTCTTTTTCATCATCCACAACTAAAATTTTTGCCACCGTTTACTCCTGAATTAAAATTTATGGTTGCAGTGTAGCATCTTTTTTAGTGGCCTTCCAATCCAAATAAGCTTTGATAAAGGAATCTATTTCTCCATCCAAGACCCCTTGAACCTGACTGGTCTCAAAATCTGACCTTAAATCTTTTACCATTTGATAGGGCATAAAAACATAAGAACGGATTTGATGTCCCCAAGCAATTTGACCACGTTCATCGTAATGCTTTTCAATGGCCGCACGCTGTTTCTCTTGTTCAAGATCATAAAGCTTTGCTTTAAGAACTTTCATCGCTGTTTCTCTATTTTTGATTTGGGATCTTTCTTTTTGACAAGCAACCACTGTTCCTGTTGGAACGTGAGTAATTCGAACTGCGGATTCCGTTTTATTTACGTGTTGACCACCCGCTCCTGAAGCGCGGTAGGTATCAATCTTAAGATCCGCCTCATTAATTTCAATTTGAATTTCATCTTCTACTTCTGGGATAACATCAATGGAGGCAAAAGAAGTGTGTCGACGAGCATTTGAATCAAAGGGTGATATTCGCACCAACCGGTGTACTCCCATCTCGGCTTTTAATAACCCGTAAGCAAAAGGACCGCTTACAATTGCCGTTACCCTGCGAATACCCGCGCCATCACCATCTAAAAAATCAGTAATTTCAAAATTAATTCCCTTCCGTTCAGCCCAACGAGAATACATTCTCAGGAGCATATCTGCCCAATCGCAAGCTTCTGTTCCCCCGGCACCTGCATGGATGGTCAAGATGGCATTTGAATTATCAAAAGGGGCACTCAAAAGCGCTTGAATCTCAAGATCGCTTATTTTTTGTGTCAGGGGTTTTAATAATTGGGCCACTTCTAACTCTTCTTTTTCATCTTTGACTTCTTCAGCCAAATCAAGGTGAGCCAATAAATCATTTAATTGTGAAGAAAGTGTTTCCCAGTTTTTAACAGTATCCTTAGCAAGATTCAATTCTCGCATAACGCCTTTGGCTTGAATGGCATTACTCCAAAATTCAGGATCTGAGGATTTTGCTTCTAAATTAACTATTTTTTCTCTCTTGCCGGGGACGTCAAAGAAACCTCCCCATATCAAGGATTTTTTTTGATAAGCCTTCTAATTGATTGCGTAGTTCTCTAGACATGGGAAAAGTATATCAAAAAGAAATTTCTATCTCAGAAAGACGAACAAAATCAATAAAAAATTGAAAAACAAAAATAATCGTTCTCCCCAAGAAAAGTGGGATTTAACTGAATACACTTTTAGATCCGCAATAACCAATTGTTTAGTGAGCAGGGGCGTTTGACAAACAACTTCACCAACAGGAGAAATAATTCCAGAGATCCCTGTATTGGCCACGCGAACCAGTGGAATTCCATTTTCAACGGCTCTTAAAATATTGGTATTAAAATGTTGTTCGGGGGCCGAAGTACCTAGAAACCACCCATCATTGGTGATATTCACAAAAACCTGAGCCCCCTTTTTCTTCATTTTATTCATAAGTCGAGGAAAAATAGCCTCATAACAAATAGAAGGAGAAAAAAGCATATCTCGAACAGAAAACATAACAGGTGATCGACCACGATCAAACTGCCCCAACTGTCCCAAATAAGGAATCCACCTCGAAAAAATCTTTCCAAACGGAACATATTCTCCAAAAGGAACCAGGTGTTGTTTCGAATATTGCGCTTGAATGTCTCCCGTTGATGAAAACAGGAAGGCAGAATTCAAATGTCGATTTTCCAATTGAGAAACAGCTCCCACAATAGAGGGGACAGCAGACTCTTCCACTAAATGTTTGAGCCAATCCATATAAAAAGGTTCATTTGGAATCCAACCTGGAATTGAACTTTCCGGCCAAATAATTAAGTCCACTTTTTCTTTAAGGGTTTGTTGAATTAAATCATAGTAGGTTTTACGAATAGACATTTCGTGAGAATCATCCCACTTCGAATACTGGTCTACGTTTCCTTGAAGCAAAGCAACTTTTATAGATTTGGCATTTGGTTCCAATAACCTAGACTGCCGGACTCGCAAAAAACCAAATAGGACCGTTGACAGGACAAGAAAAGAAATAAAAATAAAATGAAACCCTGCACTGCGTAATCGACTCACTGAAAACAGAAAAGATGAGATGAACCCAACTATAGACATGTTCACAGCTATAATAAGGAAAGACAATACAGGCGAACCAAAAACAGAGCTAATTTGGATCAAATATAAATGATGAACCTGACTATGAGATAAAAGAGCCCAAGGAAACCCCGTGACAACAAAACCTTTTATCTCTTCAAGGCACACCCATAAAGCAGCTGAAAAAAAATACTTTAAAAAACCATGCGGAACAGCATCTACCAATAATTTAAATACACCAAAATAAACGGCCATGAGCCCCGCAAGCGCTATCCAACATGAGAATGTTGTAATTCGGTTTAACCCCGCCGCGTGGAAAGTATCCCACAACCAATAAAAAATAACCAAATTGGCTATAAAACCAGCCACGTATCCCAAAGAAAAAGATTTTAGTTTTAGGTTTGAAATTGAAAAACGGGATATTGAGGGTGATGAGATTACAAATAAAGGAACAAAGGCGATCCAGGTTAAATATGAAATATTAAACGGAGGAAACGCCAGGGAATAAAAAACACCACAAGCAATGGCGTAAAGATAAGCCATAGAATTGAACTTATTGTCCGTGGCACTTTTTATATTTTTTCCCACTCCCGCAAAAACAAGGATCATTTCGGCCAATTTTTTCTACACTCGGCATCGTTTTAGCAACCGAGCCCGACCCTTGATTGGGAAGTGGAACAACGCCGGAAGTACTCTCTTTTACATGAGATTCCGCTTGAGCTTGAGGAGAATGAACCAAAGTATGAGATAACTCTTCTTTTTCAGTGACCATTTTTAGCACTGGTGCAGACTGAACTCTTGTTTCTTCAATGCTCGGTGAAATATGAAATATATATTCTAGGTAAGTATCTCTCACACGAATCATCATGCTCTCAAACAATCTAAAAGCCTCACGTTTAAACTCGATCAATGGATCTTTTTGGCCATAGGCTCGCAAGAAAATTCCTTTCCTCAATTGCTCAATATAAGTGAGATGTTCCACCCAAACATTATCTAGAATTGAAAGGAAAATGGCTTTTTGTATTCCAGAGAAATTTTCTTGGCCAAAAGCAGTTTTTCTCTCTTGAAAAGCAAGTGCCGTTAACTCAGAAACACGGTCTTCTAAATTTTCCTCATTTTTAATTTCGGAAATATCCACATTCAGTTCTACACCAAATGTGGTTGAAAGCCAGGCTTTTAATGTTTCGCTGTCCCATTTATCTGGATCAGAATTCTTAGGAGCCACTTGCAAAAGACGATCTTCGATGGCTTCTAAAATCATTTCTTTGGACCTATCATCAATAGATGGGCTATCTAAAACAGCATTTCTTAAACGATATACAGCGGCCCGCTGCTGATTTACAACATTATCGTAATCTAAAACTTGTTTACGAATATCAAAGTTCATGGCTTCGACTTTCTTTTGGGCATTTTCAACACCTTTGTTGATCCAAGGATGCTGGATATCTTCGCCTTCTTTCATACCGAGGGTTGCCATAATGGACGAAATTCTTTCAGACCCAAATAATCGCATGAGTTCATCTTCTAAAGATAAATAAAAACGCGAACTACCAGGATCCCCTTGTCGTCCCGTACGACCTCGAAGTTGATTATCTATTCGGCGAGATTCATGTCGCTCTGAACCCAAAACATGCAACCCTCCCAACCCTCGAATAACATCAGCTTCAACAACGTCAGGTGGATTACCACCCAATAAAATATCTGTTCCACGACCAGCCATATTGGTTGCGATTGTCACTGATCCTTTGCGGCCCGCCTGTGCAATGATCTGAGCTTCTTGCTCATGATATTTAGCATTTAATACTTTATGGGGAACGCCTTTGCGCCTTAACATCGCCCCCAATGATTCTGATTTTTCAATTGAACGAGTCCCAACAAGAACAGGTTGTCCTTTTCTCCAAAGCTCTTCAATTTCAATAACTATGGCCTCAAACTTCTCACGCTCTGTTCGAAAAATTCGATCAGGAAAATCTTTCCTAATATTGACTTTATTAGAGGGAATCGATACCACGTCTAACTTATAAATCTCCCAAAACTCATTGGCTTCCGTAAGGGCCGTTCCAGTCATACCAGAAAGTTTTTTAAACAACCTAAAGAAGTTTTGAAAGGTAATGGTGGCCAAGGTTTGATTTTCTTCTGCAATTTTCATGTGTTCCTTGGCTTCCACTGCTTGATGAAGCCCATCCGACCATCTTCGACCTGGCATTAATCGGCCAGTGAACTCATCAACAATAATCACTTCCCCTTCTTTCAACACGTAATGAACATCTTTTTTGAATAAATTATGTGCCCTTAACGCTGTCGTAATGTGGTGAACCCACTCATTTTCTAAATCGTCATATAAAGAAGGCACTTTGAGTAGCTGCTCGCATTTCTGGATTCCCTCTTCCGTTAAAACAACAGTATGATTCTTCTCATCGACAATAAAATCAAACCCCGCGCCTAAGTCTTCCCCTTTTTGTTTTGCCTGGATTTCTTCTTTTTCTGTAATAAAGCGGCCTTTTAAATGAGGAATAAGCTTATCAGCGGTATAATATCTTTGTGTGGCGGGATCACCTTGACCAGAAATAATAAGCGGAGTTCTGGCTTCGTCAATGAGAATGGAGTCAACTTCATCTATGATGGCGAAATTAAAAGGACGCAAAGAGCGATCCTCTGCCCTTCGCACTAAATTATCGCGTAAATAATCAAAACCCAATTCATTGTTTGTGATATAGGTGATATCGCAAGCATGCATTTGTTTATGTAAATGAATCGGCATATCATGCTGAATAAATCCAACCGAGAGCCCTAAAAATTTATAAATAGGCCCCATCCATTCGCAGTCACGCTTAGCTAAGTAATCGTTGACTGTCACCACATGAACACTCTTACCTTCAATGGCATTCAAATAAGCAGCTAAAGTAGCGACCAACGTTTTTCCTTCACCGGTTTTCATTTCAGAAATTTTTCCTTGATGAAGGGAAATACCACCTATCATTTGAACGTCAAAATGACGAAGGCCAATAGTCCGTTTAGATGCTTCTCTTACGACAGCAAAGGCTTCGGGTAAAATATCATCTAATGATTTTCCGCCCTTGAGTTGATCCCTAAATTCTTCAGTCTTATTTTTTAATTGTTCATCCGATAAACTTGAAAGCGTGGACTCATATGAGGCAATTTGAGCAACCAACGGATTAATACTTTTCAAATAACGCTCGTTTCTTGTTCCCGCAAAAACTTTTAGAAGTGCAGATATCATTTATGTTTCCTTTTTATTCAATTGAAAAATATTTCGCATGAGGGTGATGAACAATAATCGCAGATGTTGATTGTTCGGGGTCTAATTGAAACTCTTCCGACAAACTAATCCCAATCTTTTGTGGCTCAAGGAGATCAAACATTTTTGTTTGATCTTCTAAATGAGGGCAAGCAGGATAACCAAAACTATAACGAGACCCATGATATTTTTGCTGAAATAATTCTCGGACATTTTTACTATCTTGATCAGTAATATTCAATTCTTCTCGCATTCGTTTGTGCCAATACTCTGCCAGTGCCTCAGCGGTTTCCACGCTTAAACCATGTAAATATAAATAATCGGTATATTGATTGCTCTTATATATTTCCTGGATTCTCGGAGTTGCATCTTTTCCGATAGTAACAATCATCATACCGAGAACATCCATTTCACCAGATTCCTTAGACTTAAAAAAATCTGAAATACAATAAAATGGTTCTTTCACCTGACGAGGGAATTTGAACCTTGTTCTCTCAGTTTTAAAATCATCGTGATAAACAATCAAATCATTTCCTTCTGATTGAACAGGGAAATAACCGTAAACAACCTGACAATTAAAAATACCTTCCCGAGATGAATATTGTTTCCATTTTTCATAAAGCGGATATACTTTCTCAGACATCATTTGATTATATTCTTCAAGAGTGGTTTCTCTCACTCTTTTAAAGCCCCAACGAACCTTTAATAAAGCCGTTTCATTTATATAAGGAAAAACCTCTTTTAAATCTATCCCGCGAATGACCCTCGCGCCCCAAAATGGCGGTTTGGGAATAGGAACATTTGCCACGATTAAAGATTTTTTTACCGTTATTATGTTGCCCTTAGTTTCCTCTTCATCTTTCATAGCTCGAGTAGGAACAAGAGGTTTCGGAATATTATTTGAATCATAGACCCCAGTCAGTTTTTTTTCTGTTTGAGGGTTATTCAACTCATCCATTATTCTCAAACCCGAAAACGCGTCATGCGCATAAAAAACTTTCCCTTTATAGAGATGACGCAAATCAATTTCAACAAATTTTCTGGTTAAAGCCGCCCCACCCAAAACAACGTCATAATTAATATTCCTTCGGTTCATTTCTTCAAGATTATCTTTCATAACCGCCGTTGACTTAACCAAAAGACCCGACATTCCAATAATGGCGGGTTGGTGCTCCTCAGCTGCTTTTAAAATGACATCAATGGGTTGTTTAATTCCAAGATTGACAACTTTGTATCCGTTGTTGGATAAAATAATATCAACAAGGTTTTTCCCAATATCATGAACATCACCTTTCACTGTGGCCAATACCATGGTTCCTTTGGTGGTAGCCCCCCCCACTTTTGGGATATGAGGCTCAAGATATTTAACTGCCGCTTTCATCGTTTCAGCGGATTGCAACACAAAAGGCAATTGAATTTGGCCTGCTCCAAATAATTCACCAACAACTCTCATTCCATCTAAAAGAATGGTATTAATAATTTCTAAAGCAGAATATTTTCCAAGCGCTTCTTCTAACACTTTCTCAATGTGTTGTTTATTTCCATCAATAATCCGCTGTTTTAGGTTTTCCTCTACCGTCTTTGGTTCGACCTTTTTAGAAACAGATGTTTCATCTTTCGCACCGGCGTAATAAGCCATAAACTCTTTGAGAGGATCAAAAACACAGGTTCCATCAGAAGAAAATTTTCTTTCATCAAAAACCAATTGTCGAGCTAATTCGCGTCCTTTTTCTTCAATTTTAAAAAGAGGCATGATCTTTTTAGCATTAACGATAGCCGAATCTAAACCGGCTTCAATGGCGTAATGAAGAAATACACTGTTTAATACGGCTCTTGAATGAGCCTCCAACCCAAAAGAAATATTGCTCACACCTAAAGTGGTAAATACACCTGGAAGTTCTTTTTTAATCCTTCGAATGGCTTCAATGGTTTCAATTCCGGCCTTACGAAATTCTTCGTCACCACTGCCCAAAGTAAAAGTTAAAGCATCAAATATAAGATCTTCAGGTTTTAAACCAAACTTATTGACAGCTAAATCATGAATCCTTTTGGCAATAGAAACTTTTTTATCAACTGTTTTGGCCATCCCTTCTTCATCAATTGTAAGAGCAACAACGGCTGCTCCATAAGTCTTTAGCATCGGGCAAATTTTATCCATGCGTTCTTCGCCGTCTTCTAAATTAATAGAGTTAACAACAGATTTTCCACCATAGAGTTTTAATGCGGCCTCAATCGCTGGCGCTTCGGTTGAATCAATCATAAGAGGGACACGGGTTTGAAGCGCAAATCTTTTTACCGTTTCAGTCATATCACGAACTTCATCTCGTCCCACATAAGCCGTGCACACATCTAAAATATGAGCCCCTTCGGCTTCCTGCTCTTTGGCCACGTTCACCATTGAATCAAAATCTTCTGCAAGCAAAAGATCCCGAAACATCTTTGATCCATTGGCATTTGTTCGCTCGCCGATAATAGTGGGTGGTGGTTCTTGGCGAATATTATTGGTCATATAAAGAGAAGCCGCGGTAGCCATCTTTTTTATATTTCTCGTTTGTGGAATCAGTTTAGAAACTTGTGCGACAACTTCTTTTAAATGCTCAGGCGTTGTACCACAACATCCTCCCACAACATTGACTCCATGTAATTGGATAAATTCAACAAGATGTGTCGCTAAATCCTGAGGGGTCAACTTATAAACCGCTTTTCCTCCAACATTTTCAGGAAGCCCCGCATTTGGAAGAACCGAAATATAACGATCTGTTAGTTGCCCCAAAGTACGAACATGTTCGCTCATTTCTCTGGGACCAGTAGCGCAATTAAGTCCGATTGTATCAACGGGAAAACATTCCAAAACAGAAATGGCAGTGGCCATATCGCTACCCACCAACATGGTCCCTGTTGATTCAATGGTCACTTGTATATTCAATGGTACTTGAATTTTCAGTTTTTTCTGCGCATCAAGCGCCCCATTAATAGCGGCCTTTACTTGTAATAAATCTTGACAGGTTTCAATGAGCAAAAGGTCAGCTCCACCCAGCAATAAGCCTTCACATTGTTCAGCATAACTAAAACGTAACGAATCAAAATCGATGTGTCCAAGGGAAGGAAGTTTGGTCCCAGGTCCAATGGAACCTGCAACATACCGAGGTTTATCAGGCGTAGAAAATTGACGAGCTATATCTTTGGCAATTTGAGCAGCTGTTTTATTGTATTCAATTACTTTATCGGATAGATCAAATTCGGACAAGACAATGCGGTTAGCACCAAATGAATTGGTTTCAACAATATCACACCCTGCTTTAAAAAATGACGCATGAACTTCTTTTAACCAATCAGGCCTAGAAAAACACAAAACCTCTGTACAGCCTTCTTTCCCTTGATAATCATCAACGGTGGGGTTGAATCGTTGAAGATTTGTCCCCATTGCGCCATCAAAAACAAAAATGCGTTCTTTTAAAATACGTTGATATTCTTTTATTTCCATTTGAGAGCTGAATATTACGAAAAAAAACGGCTTTACGCCGCTAGTTTAAACAGCTGGTTTTGATTCGAGGCAGGAGATTCGTTTTTCATGATCTTGAATAATAGGATCTATTTCATTAAATCGATGATCGTGAAAATAGGCTTTTTTAAGATAAACATCAAATTGCTTGGCATATCCATCGATTTGATTACTTAACATTCGAATATCATCTTTTGTCGCCATTCGTTCTTCGACAGAATCGAGTCGATGCTCAATTCTCACAATGGCTAAAGCCAAATTGTTTGTTTTAGAGTCGAATTTTTCATCAATTTGATTAAGCTTCTGGTCCATCTGTTCAAATTTTTGACCAAATTCACTGCGTAACTCTTTAATCTCTTTTTTGAATTCCGACTTAGTAATATTTTTTTCTGAGTTATTTTTCATATAAACCTCACATGTTGGATATGGAGGGGGAGCGCTATTATAACCTACGCACTTGATACCTTGGCAAGGATTAATTTTATGGCTGATTTATCTTTAAAATAGCTTCATTGGCATCAGCGACCAAGGAACTTTGTGGATATTTGGTTATGAAATTTTCAAACAATAACTTAGCGGAACCATCACCTTGAATAGACATGTCGACAGCTTTTTCAAAATCATCCATTTCATTTTGGGAGACAACGCTCTCAGAAGTTTTCCCTTTCCAATAAAGTGGCGGCGCATCTTCGATTTCAGCACCTCTAACGGCACCAACGGCAACAATCTTATTGTTTTTAGCTTTATTCCGTGCAATTTTATTTTTTAATTCCATGAGCCAAGAACTCATTCCACTTTTTTTTGATTGATCATTCACCGTATTGCCAACAGGAGCGACCTCAGAAGTGACCGGTTTGGAAATATTAATCGATGATTTTTTCTTTTTCATTTTATTCATTTTCTTATATTTACTTTTAACCACTGAGCTTTGTTCACCAGACATAAGAATTTCGGTGCCACCCACAAAAAGTGTCAAAATCAGAAATGCAGAAATTTTCTTTTTCATAGATTCTCCTTTAGGGTAATAATTCAGATGGCAAATCAGAGACAAATTCTTTCCAAGATGGGTGAATTTCTTTTGCCTGAGAGAGAATTCTTTTACAATCATCACCTTTTCCAAGTTTATAGAAACTCCTGGCGTGATTTAACATAATTCCCCCATCTTGAGGTGTCACCGATAGAGATTGCGAATAAAATGAATTGGCTTCTGCATATTTACCATCTAAATAAGATAAATTCCCAAGATTATTTAGAGCCGCTGACTTCACCTCAGGTATATTTGTGTTTTTAAGAGATTCAAAAATTTTCTTCGCATCTAAAATTTTTCCACCTTCAACATGAACCATCCCCATCTGAATATCGAGCATCTTATTTTGAGGATGAGCCGCCATTAATTGCTTTAACTGTTCAATCTGATAACTGTATTTCTCGGATTGAATTTTATTCATAAAGGTTTCAAAAGGAAGGCGAACAGCACTTTCTGGAAAATCAATATTATGATTAAAAGGTTCTAGTAATGTAATGGGCTCATACTTTTGAGAGGCTTCTGAAAACCGAACGAATTCCACCTGATTTTTTTCCATTCCCGCTTTCACTTCCAACAAAGCTGTTTGCCAAGCTTGTTGGAATCCTTTTCCTAATTGAGTTGTTTCTATAGGAACCCAAAAACTTCCGGCATATTCAATAAATTTTTCTTTTGGAAGACCTATCATTTCAGGGTTATTTTCCTCAAGGTTAACCATAAGGAAAATATGCCCAGGGGTATCAACAAAAGCTGTTTCAACTCCAATACTCTCTAACAAAGCAGATAAAAGAGCGGTGGTATCATCACAATCGCCTGTTTTTCTTTTAAGCGTTTCTCTAGGATATTGCACAAAATCAAGTGCATCTTTTTTAGATGAAATTTCAGAATATGGTGTGGATGGGTCTGACACATAAGAAATACCAATCGCGTTTAATGTTTCAAACATCAAGGCCGCTTTCGCCAATGGTTTGGTGACAGTCGAAGCTTTTAATGGAACCAAAAATGCTTTTATGGCTTGTCTTGCTAAATCAACAACCGGAACATCTCGCGGAGTAACAAATGAAGCCAATCGAGATTTTTCATCCCAAGAAATAGCGTTCCTCGAATAAAGTTCAACCGGTGCGTTTTGTGTCACACTTTTTTCAATGTTATCTTCATAATAAGATAGTCGAACATCCACTTGAACTGGCGTATTTTCTGTTAACTCCAAAACTTGATTATTCAAAGTTATGGGCACTGGAATTTGTTTTTTCTCTCCGGCCAACAATTCAGGAATAATTATTTCAGTAGAAAAATCGGTATATTTTTTCATTGAAAGGGATATTTTTACATTTCTAAAAAATTTCTCGTCATTATTTTGGATTTCAATCATCCCAATTGGTTTTTTAGAGTATGTTTTGTAGGAAGCCGTAAAAATAGGCTTAAACTCAGATTTTTCAATGGCAATTAATGAAAGATCTCTCTTTTTAGAAGGTCTCATTGATCTTGAAACAGACCAAGTGCCTTCTTGGCCTTGAGAATTGATACCAACAACCGCATAACGGTAATTCAGATTTGATCGGACATGAGAGTCGAGATAAGGGCTTGATGTAACAGAAGAACGATATGAAAAATCAGAATTATTCGAACTCACATAAATCTTATAAGAAACCGCCTCAGGACTATTTAACCACTGAACACTGAGATCCCCCTGTTGGTCAATAACATCTATGTCAGAAATCTTTCTTGGAATCAATGAAACCTCATAAATATTAATTTTCTTTTCATCAGCAACAAATAATTTTCCCTCAGGACCACAAGCAATAAAATGACCAGAGGCAGTAAAATCGCAAAGGAATTGTCCCATCGCATTGTAAATGCGAACTTTTTTATCTTGCGAATCAAGAACGAAAAAACGACCGCCGAAGTCCTTAGCGAGTGATTGAGGGTTTTGCCCTGCTTTGACTTCAAAAGAAAATTTTCCTTTATGATCGAAAAAAAGAACAACTTTCCTTTCCGAATCTAAAACCGCGATATAATTTTGATTGGACACCAATCCATTAATAGACAAAAATTGACCTTCTAGTTTCCCTTGTTTTCCCAACGTAAATTGGAATAAACCATTTTGACCTAAAACTTGAATACGTGAATTGCCTTTATCTACAACAACAATACTTTTATCCTCACGAAGACTGAAAAAAGACGGGTTTTTCAAACTACCCTCTTTTTTACCTTTTTTCCCAATAGACAAATCAACCCCTTCAAGCTCAGACAATCTTTTTATTGAATCTTCATTTTGATCTGATAACCAAATTTTTCCATCAGCATCTTGGAAGACAGAAGTAACATCTTGAAAAATAACCTTCTTTTTTTCTTTACCCTTTATCGATTTAGTTAACTTTCCTTCTGCTGAATAGAAATCAAGAGAATTTTTGTCTTTATTATTAATGAGGAGTGATCCATTTGAAAGTGCCCATGCGAAATCAAGACGTAAATCCCAGGATCCAACGTTTTTCACCTGGACATAGGAGGCCGGACCTAAAAAAAGTCCCTCTCCTTTATCGCGGTTTTCTATTTGAAAAAATTGAAAGCGGTGATTTCCTTTTTCAAGAACCGCCAATCTTTGTTCATCAAGGAAAACCAATCCATCTGGCCCTCCCAACTGACCTGGTGCTTTTCCCTTGGTCCCAAATGTCCCCGTAACAACCCCTTGATTATTTACTTCTTTCCATCTGCCTTTAGATGTTGATACATAAGCGAAACCATAATCATTTACTGTAAAACGTTGGGCATCATCCAGGCCTTCCGTTACTCCCAGCCATTTTCGTTCAGAGGAAAAACGGTGTAACTTTCCTTGGTTACCATCCAACACCCACAACACTCCATCTTTTGAAAAAGTCAAATCATTTGCTGAAACCAGCGGATTTTTTTGCGGAGAAGTTAAACGAGCCAATAAAATGCCATCAAACGAGTAAAAATCAACATAATTTTTTCCGTTAAAACCAACGGCTAAAACGTTATCTCGACTCACCGCCACACACGAAACGTTTTCCGCAGGAATAACATTTGAAATCGTAGGTTTTGATTTTTTAGCACCACTTCTCATTAAAAAAACAACCCTATTTTTCCCTGGATCGGCGACAACGATTTGGTTATCAGCGGTAAAATCAAAATCAACTGGGTTTGAAAATAAAAAATCATCTTTTTTTCCAGAAATAATATTGGTTTTAATTTTTCCATCCTCGGTTATTTGCTGGAGTGCTGGAATAGACTGATTGATTGTCCAAATTTCATTATTGGGAGATAGAACCAAATTGGATGGTTCCATTTTTTTATCAACGAGTGGAACAACTTTTTCAACCTTTACTTCATCGTAACTATGGACGGACCCAGAAAGGAATAAAATAAAAAACAGATTCGCTCCAACTATTTGCGTCAGTTTCATGCGCCCACCTTTTAATGAAAACAGTCGTCAATATTCTTCCTTATAAATATTGCGGTAATTTTGATAAATAAACCAGGTCAAATTTAAAATAGGCGCGTGATTTAAGTTACATCTTAATTGAATAAAGCCTTAATAAAAGGGTCTTCTTTGGCTAATTCAGAAAAGTTAACGTCAGGCATTTTATAGAAATCTCTTAAGAACACTGTGTACATCACTTCATTGGCCACAAGTGCTAGAGGCTGGTGTCTGTCGGTTGTTATCATTTCTTTAATCCAATCAATGTTTTTCATAACCCGAACATAGATGGAGAGCCATGCCAAACCATTGAAATTTAGATGACAAATAAATGACGTTAGTTTTTGAGGCGAATTTATGTGCAATTTGTCATCTTGTTTTTCGTCGATAATGAACAAATATTTGTGATAAGACACCGTTTCGATACCGGCATTATCTATAAAATAACTAGAACGGTGGTGAGATCATGATAAAAGAAACATTAGTCAAAACACAGGGGACAGCAGCAAATGCAAGTGAGTTCGTTTCAAAGATTCAAACAGCCATGCGCAAAAGCGATTCAACCAATAAAGGGTTTTTCGTTATATTGCTCCAGTTGCAAAATATTGATCAATTCAAGAAAAAGCGACCATCCCATGTACTAAATAGCCTTTATAGAGAGCTGTTTTATTCTATTCGGCAAGCGGTTCATCCAAGTCAGTTTGTTGGGATTTTTGAAAATGGGCTAGGACTTGTTTTTGACAATATTGATGTGGGGCAGGTAGACACCATTGCCAGAAGGCTTGTGGTTTTAACTCAACAAGTTATTAGAAATGGAAAATATAATGACCTTGCTTCTAGATGGACTGATATCGTTTATGACTTTTTATTTCCGAATAAACCGATGTTGTTAATGCCAAAAGTAGGCTGGTCTATTTATCCAAGAGATGGAGCCACCCCACTAGAACTTATTAGTCGAGCTTATCATCATTCAACAGAACTGAGTAAATAAGAGGGCTAAACTCAGGCAGTTTGCTTGGCTCTATAATTGGGATCGTTATACATCTTAAATTGTCGGTAAACTTTAAGTTGTTTTTGTCCAGATAACACATCTTGAAATAACTGTGTTAATTCTTCTGACAAATCTTTTTGCTGAATCTTAAGAATTTCTGATTTCTGAGAACAGGCCTGACGATGAGCCTCGGTGGCATCTTTTCTATCAATTTGGAGACCCATATAATGAATCTTTAAACCCATAATGGAAATTTTATCAACTAAACTGCCAATTGTTTCAGCCATTTCATTTAACCTTTTGGACCAATTGAATAACGTATTCATCAATTTTTTCAATAAAATCATTTCTTTGTTGATTCAATTTGTCGATATTTTTTTTAGCTTGCGCAATTTCCAAATCACTACCCACTCTGGCTTTATCCTCTTCTTTCCATAAAACCGAATTGGCCTGACATAAAGACGCAACCAATTCACCTAAACCTTTATTATTTTCCATTTAATTCTCCTCTAAAAGTTGATCTACTTTTTCTAACACTTTTTTCTCATTTAAATTTTCCATACATAAATGACCAATCGGACATACGGATAAATGACAACCCAAACAATCTAATTCAATCAAATTAATCACCTTATGTATCCGACCTGCTTCCACATCTCCTGATAAGGACGGATTCCAATCTATCGGTCGAGTGGGCCCATAAATTGTTACAGTGGGCACTTTCACAGCCACAGCTAAATGCATGGCCCCAGAATCATTGGTCACCACCAACTTAGCCTCCTTGAAAATAGCTGCCATTTGTCTCAAATGAGTTGGAGGCAATATAGGAAGCTTTGATTCGATTCCTTGTCTCACCTTAGCAATAACATCTTCTTCGCCAGGCCCCCAAGCTAAGAACACCTTTTCTTTTCGCCGATCAACCAAATCTAATCCCACTTCTCGAAACCCACTCCCCTTCCAAGCTCTAATGGGGTGGCGATGGGCAGGAACCAAGATTGTAAAAGATTTTGAAGTTAAATTCTCCTTCTTCATCCAATCTAAGGCAAATTTTTCATCTTCATTTATTAAAAATAACTGAGGCGTTAGCGGGTCAGTAGTTTGTTCAGTTTCCCCCAACCACTCTTGAATCATTCTTATTTTTCTTTTAGGAACATACTCGGGAGCCTTTGGGACAGGAATCCTTTTCTTATAAAGAAACGAACGAAAAGAAGAATTAAACCCTACCGTTTCTTTGGCGCCACTTAAAGCACTAAGATAAGAAGTCCTTGGATTATTTAAGAAATCAAAAATAACGTCGTATTTTTTTTGGCGGACAATTCGAATCTGCTCCAATGGTTTATTTTTATCATAAATCAAAATATCATTTAAATAAGGATTATTTTTTAACACTTCCAATCCCATGGATTCACAAAGAAAATCAATTTGAGCCTCTGGAAATTTTTTCCTCAAAAATGATACTGCTGGGGTGGTAAGCAATATATCACCAATTCTGCGAAGTTGAATAATTAAAATTTTCATTGGTTTTTAAATTTATTCAGTGAGTCGAAACTGAACTCTAAAACGCTGCTCAGGTTTTTGGAAACCAGAAGGCAAAGCCGGTAAAGGAGAAGAATTTCGAACAGCTCTCAAAGCCACTGAATCATAATTTGCGTTTCCAGAACTTTTTTCAACTTTTATATCTTCAATATCACCACTTCTTTTAACAGTAAATCCAATAATACAACTATCCTTAGATCCAAAAAGGGCAGACTGGGTCCATTCTGACCACACTCGAGAACGTAATACTTTTAAATAGCTTCCAAACCCGAACCCAGCCCCTGTTCCGTCCCCAACCCCAATACCGATACCACGTCCGCTTCCGCCACCACTACCAGACCCATCTCCTCCACCTTGACCGAAATCAAATCCTCCCTGACCTGCTTTCTCATTTACAGAAGTTCCTCTTCGAATAATATTTGTTTTGGCTTCTTTGACTTCATCACCTTTTTCAATGGTTTCATCAGCATTCATATTCTTTTTTATTTCAATTTTCTTGTTATCCTTCTTAACTGCCCAAGTTTCCTCACCTCTTATCGCTTTTTGAACAGGCGCCGCTTTTTCTGGAATGGGAACCTTTATCGGTTGAGGAACGACTTGTCCCATTTTTTCTTCTTTCATTCCCCCACTGGGGCCTCCGCCGCTGCCTCCACCACCGCCGCCATCACCTAAAAATTCGAACCCATCAATCAAAAGTAACTTCGGAGTAGAATTAAATAAAGGCGAAAAAAGAACCACGAGAAGTCCTACAAAATGAATAACGGTAGATGAAAGAAGGTATTTTTTCACTATTGATTAATCGATTCAGGCGAAACAGCAACTCCTAATTTTTCAACCTTTAATTGTTTAGCCAGATCCATGACCCCAACAACGGAATTAAAAGAAACATTTTGATCCGCTTGAATAAGAAGTGACGCTTTATGTCCTGGAGGTAATTTTTTATAAAGCACTTGTTTGAGATCCGAGAAAGAAATATTTTTTCCCTCAAACCCAAGTCGACCAGAAGCATCAATTTCAACTTTTAATGCTTGTTCATCGGAACTCGTCGCGGTGGTTACTTTTGGTAAATTTACCTTAAGCTGTGAATCCACAAGCATGGGTGAAATCACCATAAAAATAATAAGAAGGACAAGAGCAATATCAATCAGCGGAACCATGTTGATTTCGGCTTGAATGTGATATTTTCCTGTTCCTTGAGATTGGCCCACTTTCATAATTAATCCTTTTTGGAAAGCGCGATATCAATGATTTCTGAGCCACATAATTCCCAATCTTGCGTTAAAATTCGCATTTTATTCACAAAATGGTTATAACCCAAAAGAGCCGGAATGGCGACCACCAAACCTGCGGCCGTTCCCACCAAAGCCTCTGAAATTCCAAGGGCCACTGAACTTGCTCCTCCAGCCGATGACATAGAAACGGCCTGAAACGACCGAATGATTCCAATAACAGTTCCTAAAAGCCCAATAAAGGGAGCGACACTCGCGATGGTCCCCAAAAATGCAATATTTTTTTCTAGATGTTGAACACTGGCTTGTATGGCACGATACTGATGACGCTCCATTTGTTCTCTGGTTTGAGCTAGAAAGATGGATTTAGCCAACAGAGCCAACGGCTGCTGCTTTTGATTTTCGCACCATTGAATTATCTTGTTTTTATCTTGAACATCTCGAATTGATTTCAGAAATGGTCTTGAGTCTGAATGGATTTTAGAAAATACTTTCCAACGCTCAAATATAATCGCGAGTGTGATAATTGAACAGATAAGAAGAACAGACAATACCGGCCAACCGGCGATAATGATTTCTTTCCAAGATACGTTTCCCAAAGTAAATTCCTCCAATTAATATGTTATTTCAAAATTTTAAAAATTGCGGTCAAATCTTCTTTCCCTAAGCCCGCCTGTAAAGCTTTTTCCATTAATTGACATACGGCTTCAGTTACGGGGAGAGAATGCTTTTTTTCCTTTATAAATTGAACCATAAACCGAACATCTTTAAGCATGTTTTCTAATGAAAATGCCGGAGAGAAATCTTGTGTTAATAAAGCCTGTTCTTTGATCTGAAAATAACCGCAATTAAGAGCAGGACTGTGATGAATAACTTCGAAAATTTTCTTCACATCCAGATCTTGCTGCTGTGCTAATGCCACTGATTCGCATAAGGCAGTAGTCAACTGAGCGACAATCAAATTCATACATAATTTTAAAGCAGTTCCCTGTCCAATAACACCCGCATGAACAATGGCCTTTCCCATTGACAATAAAAGTGTTTCGCATTTTTTAATGAGCTCTAAATCCCCGCCTGCTAATAAGATGAGTTGCCCTGCTTCAACTTGTTTTTTACTTCCCGTGACGGGGCAATCTAAAAAACTCATCCCTGAAGAGATCGCTTGCGCTGCTACGGAAAGAGTTGTTGCTCGATCAAGTGTACTCATTTGAATCAGAGTTTTTCCTTTATTTTGAGAAGAAAAAACTCCGTTTTCTCCATTAAGGACATTATGAATGGCATGGGGATCAGAAACCATCGTAACTATAACATCTGATTTCTCAGACAACTCTTTTGGAGATTTTTCTATGTGAAGGCCAGCTTCAAGTGCTTTGGCAATCGGGCGAGAGGAGCGGTTAAAAACCCGAACAGGGAACCCTGCCTTTTTGGCATTTATAGCCATCGCAAACCCCATAATTCCAAGGCCAATAAATCCAACGGACGGTTTTATTTCACTCATTTTTCAGCATGGGAAACTTGCGGTCGAGCCTGGATAAGAGAAGCAGGTAGAGATTTTTTAATTGGGGTTAAAATATCTGAAACTTCTTTTGAAATATTGTCAAAGTCCACAAAGAAATTCTTAGAAATATTTTTCCATGATTTACCTTCCATGCGAGCAGATAAAACCTTACCCGGTTCAATTTGAGCTTCCCTCGCCAAAACCAAAGCAGGGACAATTTCCGCATATCCAAAGTTTATATTTCTAAAATAACGAATTCTATCCACAGACAAAGAAAATTGATTGCTTAAATTAAGAATAACTTCTTTTTCATCTTTAAAAGTTTGAACATTTTTTTGAAAATGAGAAACATTTTGATCAACTTTATTTTTATTTATTTTCTTTTCTTCTATGACTTTTGTTTTTGGGGGTATCTTTTCTTTAGTCGCCTCATCCGAGCTTTCATTTTCTTTAACTTCAACAACACCAGAACTTGTCATTTTGTACTTAGAATGACTAGCAGAGTTTAAAAATATAAGTAACCCGCTCAATATGAGAATTTTTTTCTGATTCATATCAAACCTTCCTTGAATGTAAGGGGCCTTTTAAGAGCATTCTAAAAAAAAGCTTTTCGAGAAACCCTTGATCTTTAATAATAAGGCCATATCGTTTCATTTGCCCTTGAGAGAGCCTGGTTACAACTTTACCTTTAATTTTTAGCGGGATCTCAACTTGACAGATCACTTCCCTTCCATTTTCTAAATCAACCTCAGAGAAGATCCCAAGCCCCCCCAAACTAACATCTTGAACAACACCTCTGCCGATATGCTCCCCAAATTCAGAAGAAATTTCCACAAATAATTTAGAATCTTTTCTGATCGATTTTCTTTTTTCCCGAGTCAAATGTACCTCCTAGTTTCCAACTGAATGACATTAATACAGATGGCGACTTCCGTCAACCTGAATACATTCACCGACAACAAGAATCGTCTTATTTTCTCTTTTCACTTCAGGATCAGGGATCTTTGGCGATATATTTCAAACATACAAATAGCAGCCGCATGACTAACATTAAGAGACTCAACCTTTCCATTCATTGGAATACGAATAGAATCTTCAAAAAGCAAGGATTCATCAGAATTAAAACCACTTCCTTCAGAACCAAAAGCCAAAACAATCGATTGCTGAGACCAATCACACTTATAAAGATTATTTTTAGCATCAGAAGCGGCGGCAAAAACTTTTACAGAACTCTTTCTCAGTAAATCCAGAACATCTTTTAATTTCAAACCCGAATAAGAAGGAACTCTAAATATACTTCCGGTTGAAGCGCGTAAACATTTAGGTCCCCAGGGTTCAGCAGAACCTTCTGTTAGGATAATACCATCAATA
>JBJXGI010000081.1:0-8280 GCA_046153645.1 Elusimicrobiota bacterium
TCACAGCGTTTGGATCGCGGTTAGAATCAAAAAACAGCGCCTTTTCTCGTCAAAAATCGCATTTTTCCCGTCAGAAATGCTCAGAATCAATCTTGCTCGAAAATAGGCCTCATTTCGCAACTGCCCCGCTTAAATTTTAAATTTTTTTAACAGAAACTTAATGCATTCTTAATTCAGTGCGGCTATATTAGATGCATGCACTTTAGCTTCTTAACTATTCCCATCCTCATTGCTTATTTCGTAACTCATGTGGCTTTTGCTTCTGCTGTTGAGACGAATTTCTGGACTGAACGTCAAAAGAGTATGCTGGCTCTCCCTAATATTTCCCTTGGAGAGAAAATGAAATGGACCACACAAACACCTCTTCGTTTCAAGGAGTTTGTGGAAACACTCCCCCAAGACGCTGTTTTTGTGCAAGACACTTATGAGGGCTTAGACTATAAAATACCTCCCGTAGTAATACTCCAAGATGTACATCTTAACCTTGAGGCTCAAAATAATATTGCGTCCGTCCTTCAAGCGCTTATTGATCATAAAAAAATTGAATTTGTTGGTATCGAAGGGGCATTTGATACTTTTGACTTTGGTCCTTTTCGGTCTCTTCCCGATAAAAAGATTGGGAGAGAGATAACTCAGTCCTTTTTTGAAAATGGAATTCTGTCGGCCCCCTCCTATGTTGGGATTATAAGCAAGGCCGAGCCGCCTCTTTTTGTAGGTGTCGACGATCGTGTTCATTACGACGCCAACGTGACCGCTTATTTGGAGTCTGGTTTGATTAAAAATATAGTCCAAAAAGATTTGCTGTTAATTGCTCAAAGTTTGAAAGAGAGAAAACAAAAAATATTTTCGGAATCGATGTTGGCTTTTGACAAATTACGTTTAGATTACGAGGAGAAAAATATCTCGATCGGCAGCTACATTTGCGCTTTGGATCAAATAAAAAAATCCAAAGCAGAATCTTCTGTCATAACCCAATTTTTGAAGGCTTACGAACTCGAATCAACATTGGATTTTCAACAGGTTGAAAGAGAGCGGATAATTGCATTTAAAAAACTGTCTATGAAATTATCTCAAGTTGAATTAAGGTCATTGATGACAGAAAGCCTCGCATATCGTATGGGTCGCGAAGGATTCGGTACTTATTACAACATCTTAAAAACGCTTTTTGCACAAAAGGGGGTGGATCTAACAAAAACACCCACCTTTCAGAGTTATATTCGCTACGTTCTTCTCTCTGATGGAATCAAGATAGATTCTTTATTTAATGCTTTAGGAGACCTTGAAAATGAGATTGTCGAAACGTTCGCGGTAACTTCGGAAGAAAAAAAGTTAGCTCAAGAGAGCCGATACTCTATGTTGGTGAATAAATTGATCAATTTTGAATTGTCTTCCGCTGAGTGGAATGAATATCAACGCATCAAAATGGCACCAATAAAGATGCCAGTCTTAAAACCCTTCGAAGAGTTTTATCGGCAAGCGGACATTCGCAGTCACGCCATGTTAAGTCGTCTTATGAAAAACGCAACGAAGCGGAATGGTGGCGCGCCCATTCTTATCGCGGGCGGCTTTCACTCTCCGCTGATCACACAACTTTTAAAAGAACGTAAGAGGTCCTACGTTCTACTTACTCCCAAAATATCCAAGTTAGGCGACGGCGCCGCAAGCGCTTACCTTTCTTTTTTTGCGCGTGAGAAAACATCACTGGATAAGATGTTTGAAGCAAAAAAATTATTTGTTTATCCCAAAGACCTTCACATCAGTGAAGGTGGGACGGCCTTGCGTTGGTTGGGATCGTATTGGGCGAGATTTAAAAAAACATCAAAAGTTATGTTCTCTTATCTTGGGCAGCGTTACCAGTTGCATGTTGAGATCTTGAAAAAATCGAATGCAGCTCAAGATAAAGTTACACCTTCGAGATCGCTCTATCTTCTTTTTGGAATTTGGTGGGAAGTGGTTTTTCAATGGTTTATTCCATTGGTCTCTTGGGTGGTTGTTTATATGGGCTTCTCAGACCCATTTACAATTTGGTTGGCACGCTTGATTTCCTGGATGATCAGCGCAGCGGTTTTTGCAGCATCACACCCAGACAGGAAAAATGGAGATTTTAAAAAGTTGTTTTCGATCGGATTGATTTTTGGTTCACCTTTTTTGTTTCTTGACTTTTGGTGGGCATCGGTTTTTTCCTTAACAACACACTCTTCTTATCATGCGTTCAAATTGATGGGATTTCTAAAATATATGCCGTTTGCTTCAATTATTTCAAAAGAAAAGAGCAAGGTTCCTTTTTACACTGTGGACGGTTATGACTTGTCGGTTTATATCAGCCTCATGGAGCATATCGGAGATCTTCCATTCGATCAAGGGGAAAACTTCCGAAGACGATTTACATCCGCCTTGGAGAACAGTACTCCGGAGTCTGGATTGGGAGATGAACTGAACAATATTTTATCAGAAGTGCTGAGCGCTGGATTTCCAGCAGAACCCGCACGGTTGGAAACGTTGCTCCACCGCCAGTCTCAAAATATGTATCAAGGGTGGGTGGAAGCGATCAACAATGGCTTCGATGCGATGGGAGATTCCTTGGGACGATTCGGGGTGGGATCATTTCAAAATGTCGGTTGGCTAAGAGACGAGGGAGACCAATTAGAATTTTTAACCATTCCAATGGGTCGCCCAACAATACAATTCCGGGTCACTTATAAGAGGGTCGATGGCGTTATTCGCGTTAATTTTTTTAAAAATGAATTCGACTCTCCTCAATCCATCGGGACAGAAATGATCCTGCTAAAGGCGGTAAGTGCAATCGACATGCGAACGGGAGAAAATTGGATCAAGCGAAAATTAGGACGGTCGCGACGTGGTTTGTTGTTAAAGGGGAAAGAAGAAGGCAGTCTGATAAATTCTCTCGAAGATTTAAAAACAATTGATGGAAAAACACCGGGTTATCGACTAAGAGATAAAGTTGTTCGATATTGGTTTGTCGGGGACAAAGAATTGCACATCAAAGACATTGGACGCGGCATGGATATTCTCAAGGAAGGTAATCCGGGTTTATCTTCTCCACTGATGGAAAGTTTGGTTGTGCCCTATGAATCATCGAATCGGACTGCTGAAGCCCTTCAGCTTTCTCATTTAGAGAAAGCTGATCCCACAAACGGAATGGAACTGTTATTTGCCGCCGGCGCTTCGGACCAGACAACAGTAAGAATTCTGGTCGGTGGAACAGAAGTGGAGACGTTGGAAATTATAGGGTCGAGTCAAAGTCCGGAATTGGTAATTGATCTCCCTACGGCGGCCGCTCAACGGGAATCCCGAGATCAAATTAAGTTGGATAGGGTAACAATCCGCGCCATCAATAAGTTGTTAGACAAGCTTGTTGAAGAATTTATGAAACATCCTCGAGAGATATCTCCAGTATTAAACGCGTTGGTCGGCGTTATCGATACGTTATGGGAATCAGAACGTTCCAGAGAATCTGAGCTTTTGGAAGACGACCTTCCCAATCGCGCGCGTGAAAAAATTCGCAATGCCGTTTTAAAAATCGACCCGAAGTGGCTTGTATTGCCGAACAAATTAATTGATGTCCTTGATCCCGCTACTTTCACGGATCTTGCCGCCTTGTCGTTACGAGGGGATCTGTTTGAATTCAACCCTGGGCGAATCAAAGGACGAAAAGTGGCATCACGCCTTAAATCGGTATGGACACTACCATTAAAACCTGGTGCCATTTTTTTTCGTAATGGCCGGCAATTGTTTATTGATGAGAAAACATATTCGGATTATACGTCTAAATCTTTTTTGGGAAAGGGGCCGTTGTTACTGAACTTACTTTTTAATTTTTGGACCCACTATGGGGAAAAAAACAAAACGGAAGTTGAATTAAGCGGAATCCGTTCTAAATCCACTGTTACGAATAAGATCGTCAATCAACAAGCCACTCCTTCCACTGATATGGATATTCAACGACTAATTTCAATAATTCCTACTGATCAAAGAGATCATTTTAATCCCATTATTACTAAGCAAATGTTATCAGAAGGGCCTCAGCCGGGAGATGAAGATAAATTGAATCGATGGGCGACTTTACAGCGTCTTCTTGGAAGAGATTTAGATGGGTACGAAGAAGTTTTTGAAAAGCCCTTCAGTAGAATTAATGCTGGAAAAAAAGAAGATGGGTATTTTGTAATGATTCGAGATGGACATTTGGAGCACGTTATTTTTAGAGATAGAACAGGCTCGTCTAAGATAATTCTATCGGGAAATTTTGCTATGCAGAAAAATTTAGTCACCGATAATCGAGATATTTTATGGGGTCGGAGGCCTGAAGGAGATATTTTTTGCTACTTGAAAAAAAATGGGGAGGCAAGAACAATAGCTTTAAACGGAGAATCCCAAGGTTTTCCTCGAGAAGTTAATGGGATAATTTATACGATTTATAAAGATAAGAATGAGTACAGTCTGGTTGCTTTAGGTGAATCCGGTCCTCAGCAAGTGTATTTATCTAAAAAAGAAAATATTCTCAAACCAGAGGCTATAAATGACCGGGCTTATTTTATTTTTAAGGAAAGTGGCTCGTGGTTTCTTTCGGTGATTCAAAAAGACCAGACCGAAATCTTGAGTTCGGTTCCATTTCCTAAATCATTTGTTCCTGATCGTTTAATTACGTTTACTGGTCGTGTTTTTATTCATGGAAAAGAAAATGGACGTTCAATAATGTCTCTCCTTAGAGAAGATGGCTCCCTGACACCGGTGTTTAACAGTGAAGAAATAACTTTTTGGGATAATGACGACAAAGAGAGACTGAATTTTAATTTCAAAGAAAATGGAAAGTGGAATGCCGGTTTTATTGACGAATCGGGAAATCTTCAAATTATTGTTTCGAATAAAAACGAAATTAATTTTAAGGAAGAAAATAAGGGAAAAATTTTTCTAGATGTATTAGAGCATGATCGTTGGGTTGTCTGGATGATCGATAAAACAGGCAATACAAAAATTTTTAATAAAGTTATAAACGAGAAACGTTCTTTTAATGATTTAAATACGCGCGGAGATTATGTTTATTTGAATCGTGTTCAAAATAATTCTCATAATCTTTGGGTCATTGATGAGGAAGGGAATGATAAGTTGATTTTGTCTGGACAAGAAAAAATAAGCGTGTCTATTGTCGGTAATTATGTTTACGTGGCATCAAAGGAAATGGGTGATGATTCTCCTTGGCGTCATTCAATAATTAGAAGTGAAAATCCAGAAAGTCTAGAGACATTTTTTTTGGGTGGGTCCGACTCCCGAGTTTATGAAATAAAAGATCGGCTTTACTTTATGGCGCAGTTTGAAAAAGGATTCACTCTTTTCATCTATGAGGGGTCTGGGAATTTAAAACCAATTTTATCCAACAAAGGTGCGATATATCCTGTCACGCTGATGGGAGATAGAATTTATGTTTTTTACAGAGAGTTAGCCAAATGGGATTCTCTCAACGATAGTCGATTGTTACTTATAAATGCGCTGAGTGGTACCTCTGCTAAAAATCTTACTAAGGAGGAAGAAAGTTGGATTAATCATTTCCTGGCGGTGAGTGGTTCCACTCCTGAACAAGAAAATCACATGATGATGAACATGTTACGTTTTTCCTGGAGCGGAGAAGAACTTACAAATATGGGTTCCTTGCTGGCATTTGTCCCAGGGGACGCTCTTAAGCGTCTCGAAAAAGAAACACAAGAGAAAATTGGACAGGCCATTTCTGATAAAAACAATGCTTTCAAACAAGTAATAGGGTCGTTACTGAGACGCGTAGCCGAAAATATTTTTGATGATAAGACGTTCAATTCCATCGTGCTGCGCGTGCTCGTCCTCATTGGTTCTGATATCAAGTTTGCTCGAAGTTTATTGGAAAGTTTATCTGAAGAGAAAACCCGGTCAATGGGTGTGGTGAAATTCGGGTTTGCTCTCCTTTCCCCTTTTTTACAGGCGAGTGACATTCCTCTCGAATTATTTATAGTGCGTTATCTTCGGGGAGAATTTGCTTTGAAAATTCGACCTGCTGAGAAAGAGAAAGTTTATTCAGGATCCATGTGGAGCGGCCCTTTGTCTACGTTGGCCGGAGTGAGAGGCAATATCACTTCACCAGTGTGGCGACTACCGGATATTCAGCGGATTTTATATTTCGTTAGCGGATATCCAGCGACGGAAAATAAAATAGCGCGAATAACCGGAGACAGAGCCGATAGCGATTGGATTCGAGAAAATATTCAGAACGGATTGAAAGCGGCTTTTAAAGCCGATGTTGACCCGGAAATAGAGGTCAATACATTTCCCATTACTTTTAATAAAGGACTTGCCCTAAAAGTTTCTATTAGTGACAACGGTATAGGGATGGATGCTCACGATATCCTGCATTTTCTTTTGGCATTGGATCGAACCTCGGCTGAAGAAGGAGACAACGCCACTCAAGGTTACTTTGGCCGAGGGTGGTATAAAAATTTAAATGGTGCCGACCAAATAGAATTGGTTACCGGCAAAAAAGGGGATTCGTTGCATTACGTCCTAAAAGCCAAAAAGAATGTCCATGGCAAATGGGAGGCATCTCTCATTGAAGTCAATGGATCTTTCAGTGGAACTGTAATGAGTTGGTATCAAATTTTTAACGGAGAACCTGACGAGATGAATACCCGTGTGGCTGTCGCGACGGTTTTGATAGCCGATAAGGTTCAGAAGTACGCAGGTACGTTAGCGGCTTATTACCGCACGCTTGGTAAGAAGGTTTCGTTAAAAGTCGATGGGGTGCCAATTGACCAAGACATCACCGTTTTGGGTTTTGAGCCATGGGATGAAAAAGAAAACCTAAGTTTTACCCGGCAAGTCTCAGGGCATAGAGGAGTTTGGCAGGCGGGGTTATTCGTTATGGATTTACATCAAGATCCTGACCTATTTTCCTTGTTGCCCGCTGATCTAAAACGAGTCATTGACCGCCTTCAACTGAATCTTATTTTGCCTTCGTCGATTCCTCTGAATCGTGAACGGTCAGGTTTGGCAGAGAAAGAAAAATATATTGGAAAATTGCAGAAAAAAGTTTTGGCCGCGCTTTTGAAGACAATAGCTCATGAGATAGCCCATGAAGAAATTCCAAAGGACTTTTTTGGAAGGCCGGAGCATTTAATGATGCCAATGAATGATGACGTGGATAAGGTGGCAACTCTTTTTAACCAAGGTTCTTGGGAGGAATTTGACAACGCCGATGTCGTAGATGTTTTGAAAGTAAAACAATATACGGCGCAACTCGTTTGTGCTTTAGAAATTTGGAATGAAGACCGTAGTGAGAAAATATCTTTATATGAACTAAGAAAACGAATCGGGATTTTTCTTAAAACAAGAAAAGAAATCCCGAGTATGGAACGTCTTCCAGATCTATGGCAGAAATCAATTCAGGATGCGCTTTCTTCAGGTTCGCGAAGGCTAATTGAAAGCGCAGAAAGTGACACGTGGAATGCTCAAGATCCGGACGCCGAAACGGTACCCCAAAAACTTTTAGGTAAATTGATTTCAAAAATGATGACGCCTCTGCTCAATAAAAATGGCATATCAGGAGAATATCGGGTTAGTTTCGGTACTCCCAACGTTCCACGTTTAGCTATTATGGACATTGGCTGGCTCGCATTGAATTTAGACGCGCCGCAAGTTCGCCGATGGTTAGAGTTTGTTGAACGGCTTCAAATCAATCCAATTCCACAAGAGGGGGATTATGAGATTCTTTGGGAAATTCTAGAACTCATTGTGCACGAAGATGTTCATGCGTGGGAAAGAACGGGAGAGGAAACACACAACGAGGCTTTTTATAATCGGATGCTCGAATGGTTTATTGAAATGGTGAAGTTGAGAGTTATTCCCGAAGAAGATGTGCGTAATATGACTTTACCTGAAACCGTCCCCAGGGGTGGATTGCTTTTAGGATTGCGTAGTATTTTATTGGACTGGATACCACGAATGAGGAGTCGCTACAACACACTTTGGGGACCCTTAATTGAAAATGCCTTGGTTTTCACCGTCCAAGGAATATTGATATTGCAAGGAAAAGACATGCTAACCGCCTATATTTGGAGCTGGGGTGTTTATGTGCTATTGCATTTAATTGAATGGGCTTTCTTTGTTGGTAAATGGATTGTTTTAACTTGGGCAGATAGGGGGCGAGCTCCACCCTTCCCAAAGCCATTTAATCTATTCAGTTCCATTATCATTGATTTCATCGCTTTTACTTTCCTTCCAAATCTTTCTTTTGAGCATCTT
>JBJXGI010000082.1:0-14098 GCA_046153645.1 Elusimicrobiota bacterium
GAAATGGGTGGAATGGATTTTTGGTTTATTTATAAATCAGAATATGCGTGAGCTTTCTCTTCGGTTAGGAAATAAAAATTTAGTGGTACCTGTTCAAGTTAATCTAAATCAATTGTCAGCTTTGGCACGCTTATCGTCTAAGTTATCAAAGGATAGGAAGATTTTTGCAGTGGTTTCTTCTCAGTATGATTTTGATATGGCGAAATTATGGTTGGGCAAGAATCCAGCTTTGTCCCAACAGATTGTTTTTGTTTTATCTTCAGATCCTTTCATTAATCAAAATGAAACAGTTTTTATTTCTGAAATTTCATTGGAGTCTGTTTTGAATAGCATTATGAGAACCCAGAATATCTCTAAAGAGATGTTGGCGTTGGGCTTTTTTCCTCAGTTTCAGGTATTAAAGACACCTTCGGTATCGCCAAACCTATCTTTGATTTATGGAATGGACCTGTTTCCACTTTTTGATTCATTACTTTCTGCGCCACTTGAGCTTCAAAATTGGGAAAGAATTCGCTCCTTAGCTCAAGTGTTATCTTCACATGCTTAATAAAATTAAAAAAATAATATTGGTTGGTTTGTTGATTGTTTTTTCGTGGACGAATATTTTAACGGCCGCTTTAAATTCAAATCCTTATTTTAGAGTTCATGATTTTAAAAAGAACGGGGCTTCTCCCGTTATTATTTTTCAAGATATTCACGGGCATCCAGAAGCTCAAAGGAATATTGCCACTTCTTTTTCTTTGTTTCGTGATAAACGCCCGATTGGAGTTGAAGGCGGGACTGGGGAATTTGATTTTAGTTTATACCACGAACTTCCAAACTCAAAAATAACGAAAGATATCGCTTCTCAATTTTTAAATGAAAATAAAATAGCCGCAGCAGAATATTATGGGCTTACGATGCCTTCAGAAAAGCTTATTGGAATTGAAACGTCAGCTCTTTATTTACAACATGTAGATGTTTATAAAAAAGCGAATTTAAACCAACAGAAAATAAAAAAAGAATTGAATGGCTGGGGCCAAGAATTACTGGAAAAAGAGAAAAAATATTATCCCTCCTCGTTATTTAACTTAATCCAAGTTCAGGAGTCTTATTTAAATAAAAAACAATCGCTCACTGAGTACATAAAAGTCTTATCAGAATTTGAGGATCTTCCGTTGTCGTTGGAGACTTTTTTAGTAACGGTTCAATTAGAAAAAGGTCTTAATTTTAAAAATATTCAAAATGATAAAGATCGTTTTATCGAACAGCTAGCAGTCCAAATGTCATCAAAAGAGAAGTTGTTTATTCGTGAGTTGGTTCTTCAAGTTTCCAATGCCGAAGGTAAATGGAGTGGGCCTTTTTCAATTTTGTTTAGATATGCAGCGGATCGTGGTATTAAGCTGAATAAATTTCCACATTTGAATGATTATTACCGTTATTTGTCATTGGTTGATTCACTTAAAATGGAATCTATCTATGATGAATTAAGTCTTCATGAAGAAAGCGTTTTTGAATCTTTATTAAAGAAATGCCCTCCTTTAGCCCATAATATTTTTAAGGCGCGTCAGTATAAACTTTTACTTCAAAAGCTTGCCCAGTTTGAAATGACACCGCAAGAATGGGATAAATGGGAAAAAAGAAAAGCCCCGTTAGATCTTAATTCAATGAAACATATTCCCATTTCTCTCAGAGATCAATCTTTACTAGCCCCATTTGAAGATTTTTACCGTATTGCGGATTTAAGAAGTGCCGACATGGTCAAACATATCATTAAAAATAAATTAGGACGGGTTGTCTTAGGGGGCTTTCATACACAAAAAATAGAAAACCTTTTAAAAGCTAATAACGTGGATTATTCAGTGGTTCGCCCTAAAATAACCAGTCTTAAGTTTGAAGATACCAATATTTATTTAAGCGCGTTTGCCCAAAAAGAATCATTCTTGGAAAAGTTTTTTCTTCGGTGGAAGTTGTTTTTGTCTCATCCTATCCAAATGGGGACAGCACCACTTTTAAAAATGGGCGATCCTGTTGGAGAGTTTGAAGAGGTGTGGATGAATAAAGCCAATAAGCAAGAAAAGAAAATAGCCAAACCGCTATTTCAAAAAATAAAGTCAACAACTCGAAAAATTTTATTGAGACCTTCTGTTAAAGAAACATTTCAATATTTAAGTGTTTTTTCTGCTGCACTTGTCACGTTAAACCCAACCCTTTTGGTTTTGGGGGTTTTCATTCAGATGTATTTATTTCCTCGAAATCATCCTCGAGATGGGGGGAGAATATATCGAACTGTTATGAGTGTTTTTGTTCTTTTATCCGCCACAGGGGTATTTTTGACAGCAAAAGATTTATTTCAAAATGAGTGGGTCGCTTTATCATTCGCAATAATTCTTATTATGGTCTGGCACGAATGGCACATTCGAACCTATCAAAACGTTATTAAGTCTCGATCAATGAAAAGCCCTTTAACTCCTATATCCAAAATTTATATGGCTATTCATAAATTATTTTTTGGTGATAACATTTTTCTCTTATCGGTTGAGAAATTTAAGCCTATTGATGTGTCTAAATTTGATTTTGATGTCGATATTATGAGTGATGAGGAATTTGGGGCTCTCCTTTTTTTAGTTCGATTGGAAAATATAGAGAGTGTCATAAATTTAGTTTCATTCACTGAGCAGTATTATGAATTGATTGAGAAAACAAAAAATACCAAACGGAAAGCTGAGTTGGAAGTTGTTTTTGCAGATGGGATTGATATTCTTAGTAGAAAACTTGACGAGGTAGGATCGTCGGGAGAGTTAAAAATACGTTTTGACAGAATGAAAGAAAAAGCACTTGGCATGCCCCGATCATTTTCTTTGGTAGATAACGTGATCAAATATCCATCAATTATATTGAACTTGGTTAACCAACTAGATGATAGACAGTTCTCTTATTTTTTAAAAGCCATTACGGATGCCAATCCTCCTGATTTCAATGTTCATTTGCTTATTCTTGAAAATCTGATGGAAGCTATAAAACTCGATTCAAGTAATTTAATAAAGATGAAATTGCTTGGAGTATTTACTAATAAATTTCATGCGGCGATGGCGTACTTGGCAAAAAATGAAAAATTTTATTCAGATGGAAATATTGACCGAATTGAAAAATTGTTAACTTTTGCTTCGGATCAATGGATTGGATTAATTCATGAGGATCCCGATTTAATTAGAACCAAGTCTGTTTATATAGATGTCTTGGTTAAATATTTAAAATTAGGCCATAAATTAGGTTTTGAAAATAAAATAGCTGAAAAGTTTTATCCGAGGATTCGTTCTTTATTAGTTTATGAAAATAAGCAATTTCCAAACGTTTATAATGCTTTACTTAAAGTAGTTGGGATGACGCCGCAGTTGATAGCGAAAAAATCAGATTTTTCAGTATTGCAGGATATTTTAGACCGTGAATTTAGGGATTTTTTACCAGCGCGAGAAGAAGGGATGGGCCCTCTCCCAGGATTTATTTTGGTTTCTGCCCCAGGCTTGCTGGAAAAAGGTGATTTGCGACCTTTTTATGAAGTGTTATTCGTAATTTCAAAAAATTTCCAAGAACTTCATCAACTTTCTGCAGAACGTAAAACAGCATTAGTGGGATCTATTGAGCTTATTGCCGGTATTTTCACTTTAATAAATCGACCTGAAATAAGTGAATTACTTCAGGTTTTTATAGAAGAGTTAAAAAAAGACCGGCCAGATCTATCACAGATCGTGTCTAAATCTCTTTTGTTGTCCTATCAACTAAAAGACCCCAAAATAACTCAAAACATCTTGATGGGTTTTTATCATTGGATCAATACCAATAGTGACGGTTATGAAGGCGTTAAAATTATTTCTGATTTTGAAGATACAAAAAAACCTTTCTGTTTTTATAATAAAGCGTTTGAAAAATGTTTTGATGGGTTAACGAATGAGGAATTTCAACCATTTATTAAATTCCATATTGAAGGTGCGCTTAATTTTCTTATTTTTAAAAATAATGATTCATATTTAGGGCAAATTAAATTTGGACTTCAGGAATACCTTGAAAAACTAGTTGTATATGATGGACGCGTGCATTTTTCTTTAATGGGTATTTTGGAGGCAGTCGAGGCGTATCCTGCAAATTATTTGGGTAACACTTTGTCTGAATATTTATATTCCTTAACAGCCCCTTTTTTGAATGTTGATTGGATTGATAAATTCCCAGCTGAAGTATTCAAAATGTCCCAATATGTTTTAAAACTTTCGGTGAGTAAAAAAAGTAACCTGCCACAATTGTATTTCATTTATTCGGAGTCGGCTAAAAAAGCATCCCAATGGAATATCGCGCTTTATGATGGGAAGCAAAGTTATGTCGCTATTAACTTTTCCCGTTTAACCAAAAATCTTACCCCTCAAGAATTAGAACTTTTTAATTATGATTTTATTCCATTCCTTTTTGATCTTTACCGAGATAGGTCTTATTCATTGGTGTTAAGTTATCTTTCGGCTTATTTATCTTTTTTAGAAAAAAAATCTGAATTTAAAAAGTCTCTCTCAAATCGAAATAAGGCTATTCTGGGTATTTTGTGGGAAAACTCACAAATTAAACGTGAGAGCAGCTCTCCAGATGAACAAGGTCTCAAAAGAGTGATCGATGCCATTTATTTATTGTTAAGTGATGATGATCGAACTCTTATTCAGGAAAAGATAGTAAAAAGACTGTTCATGGATTATCTCATTGAACTTGCCATAAAAAAATCTAACCTCAAATATATATCCGTTGCTCAATTGATATTTAAAGATTTGTCTTCATCGACATCTGAGGGATTTTCGACAAGATCATTTCCACTCCTAAATGGTTTGGAAATACCTGGTGACCAGGATTTATCAACGCTTAACCCATTTTTACCTGCTGTGATCAAACAAGACGTTGTTGAAAGAAATGGTGAGCGGGAGATACTAAACGTTCCTATTTTTCCCATTGTTGATGAAGTTGATGAAATTTTGTTGGTAACCAAAAAGTCTCAAATCAACGCGGCTAATAAGAAAGAAGGTGGCGATAATAATTCGGTTCATGAAAACTGGGAGCCTTCAGAAATAGAAAGCATTTCTATTTATTCTTCTTCCCGCTTAGAAAAAGAAATTTGGAAAAGTCTTCATAGTAAAGACCCTTTAAGTGGATTAGCCCGAATAAAGAAAGATTTGGTTGAGAAAACCCCTTTTTTCCCATGGGTTAGTAAGTATATTTCTGTGATAACTCTTATCGAGTTAGGATTGAATAAAGAAACCCCTGATTTAGACGAAGTTTTTAAATGTTTGCATAAGTTGGTATATGATTCTCCCTACTCATTAGCATATTTCGAATCAATATCTTTTTTTATGCGAGACCTTGTTCATATTGATTGGCAATTTCTTAAGCCCGTTATTAATAAGTTCATGTTATTTCAAGGTAAAAATATTTATATGACAGATGCTGAAAAAATGATGTTGTCATTTTTTTACTTTCGATTGCTGGGTCGCATAGAAGATGATGAATTAAGCTCTTGGCTCAAACCTGCCTCAGAAGAATTACGACTTTTTCTTAATCTCTTTTTAGATAAAAAAAATAAAAATATTGTGTTTAATCCAGCGCCATATCAGCCAATGAAAAATATTGAAACGATTTCTTATGTTTTAGGTATCCCATTTTCTTCAGATGACTATAAATTCGACGATTCTGAAAATGAATTTATGTCAACTTGGCCGGGAGTTCTTGAAATTAAAAACGAATTGAAGCTTGTTTATAGAGTGATGTCAGGATCAATAGAAAAAGGAAATATTGAGAGAATTTCCACGGATAGAGTAAAAAATATAGCGGCAAAAACTGTCTTTTCCGATTTGTTGGAAAAAGTTTTACTTATGGGGGAATTAGGCAGTTCTCGGGATTATATTCTTGCTTTAAGAGTTGCAGATTTGTATTCGAGATTATTTTCAACAGGGAAAGGGATAGAAAACTTAACCTTTTATTCTCATGCTTTTTATCCCGCTGTGTCTCATCTAGACCCTACGGGACGATGGTTTTTGGATGCAATTTCAGTTTCCAGCCAGATGCTTAAGTTAATTCAAAAAAGTTCTCCTTCTGTTTTTCGTGATGGATTGATAGCAAGTGTTGATGAAATACTTGAGAAGTGCGAAACATTTGCAAAGAACTTGGGCACTTATTGTTCTGCTCTTTTATCGGAAGAAGTTTCTCGAGTTATATTGAGTGGAAAAATAGATCAAGATGTGAATTTCATTGTTGAAATAAACAAAGGTAGTTTTTTAGATTTTTACTTAAGTATGTTTAAGTGGGAAATAACAACAATAATAAAAATGTTGAAAAGAGGGATAGGGCAAAATGGTGTTTTTCGAGATTTTTTAAGAGGGAATTTTATCTTTGCCATTTTTCTGCTAAACCCTACTGAATCTTGGGCCCATTCGCTTAAAAGATTAAGAAATGAAATTTCTGCTGAAAATGGTTTTTCTGATCAAGAACTGAGAATTGCCAAAATTTTTGAATCGTTTTTTTCATCGGAAAAATCTTCTAAAGAAAAATTGGAGAGTTTGGTTTATTATGTTGAATTATCTTTTCAAAATAGTAGAACTAAAGTCGCGGAAGGGTTTCTGTTCCCGTTTGCAATGCTGTTAGCTCTCGTAAAAGAAGAAGACCCTGAATTTGTTAGGACTGTTTCTTTCCCTGTTTTTGAAAAATTAGCTCAAAAAAATGATGACCCAGAATTTAAGTTGAAAGTCAGTTTTCTTAAATATGTACTTGATAATTTCAACGATCCTCAAAAATTACTACAAAAAATTGAAGAGAAAGATTTCTGCAAGCTTGATCCAGGGGAAAAGTTAGATTTAAAACTAATATTAGCGTATAAGTTGCAAATACCAGAAGCAAAACAATACATGCTGGATTTTTTAAATGGAGCCCCATCGTATTTTCAAAATGATTTTTCATTACATAACTTGCTAACCTCCGGTTCAATTTTTCCTTTATTTAAAGATGCTATTTGGGCTTACACTAAAAATTACTTTCAAGATAATGATACTTCATGGAAAACTCTCTCAGGGTTTAGCGAAAAAAACATGATCCGATTATTGGATTTGTCAGTTCTCTTGGGTTACACAGAAGCGGGAATTTTAAGGTATACACTAATAAAGACTGATGATGAAAGAAGACGATTATTCAATGTAATGACGCCAGATCAATGGTTTTATTTGATTGCAGAACTCATCAAAGAAAAGAAAATCAAGGAGGCTGAAGAACAATTGAAAAATGCGCAGGTTCATCTGAGGGGAATAGAATATCCAGAAACATTATTGAGACAGGTAGAGGCTTTACTAAAGCCCTATCAAGAAGCACGGATTCTTATTCCTAAAACGGCTGAACAATTAAGAGGTTTATTAAGGTTGGAGAACTTGGGAACATTAGATGAAGTTCTTCGTTCCGTTCCCAGGTATTTGTTTCCCTATTTCAATGATCCTAAGACTGTGAATGAAATTGAATCTTTCATTTCAACTCTGACTTACTTGGTTGATTTTTTAAAACGAATAGATTCAATTACGGATGATGAGTCCATTAAAAAGTTATTATCGGATATAAGAAGTAGTCCTCTCAATAAAACTCATTCTAATATTGCCAAGTTTCTTGTTAAGGTCGTTGAAGGAATAGGTTCTTTTGAAAATGAAATGATCAAGGGAGATTTATCACAAGCTGAGCAAGCGCTTTTTGAGTTAGATGGAATCCTGACCCAGCCAAATCTTCGTATTCTAAGGGTTGATAAAAGTAAAGATCGAGTTAAAAAATCAAAAGAAGAAATTGACGGCGCTTACCTTTTGTTAAAAGATGCGGCGACTCAAAAAAATTGGTTTGGAGACAATGGGGTTTATCCTTTAATTCAGTCTATATTTAAAAGATCAAAAAAACACAAGCCAACTCGGGATTGGATACTGCAATTTTCAACTGAATGGCTAAAACAAAGGCAAAAAGAAATTGGGTTTAACGAGCTGAAACTTATTCAAAACCTGGTTACCATTATTCTTGAAACAAAAGTATTTTTAAGTGGAGAAGAAGGTTCCCTTCGAACTATTTTTAAAGGATTTATTAAAGTTCGAGGGGTACAAGTATTAAGAGATTTGCAATCCAACTTATCTTTTTTACAGCTTAAGCGAGCGGCTCAGGAATACAAACAAGAGAAAGCGGGTCAAGTTGACACTCCTTTTGGGCAAGTAAAAACTGTCCCCATTTATCAGTTTTCATCAACGGGTTTTCAAGTTTATGTGGATGAAAGGACCAGGAAAAAATATCTTATTATCAAAGAACTCAATTTGCCAGAGCCCAACGGTAAAAAAATGGCAGTTTTTTCAGCAAGTGATGGAAGTCTATTCACCAAAACCAATGTGGGTATTATTAAGGATTACCAAGTTGTTTTAAAAATTCCTTCCAAAAAACCAATGCGGGTCCCTGTTCTGTTTGTGGGGATGAGAGATCCCAAGGGGAGTATTTCAGAATATGCAAAGTTCAAAACTTTCCCTCCAGGGATTATTTTCGAAATAGATCCCAGGTATTCAAATGATTTTGATTTGCTCACTGTAAGTGAGATTAATCGGTCAACATCAAGTCATCTTTTGCGATTTATTGATGATTTAAAATTAGTTGCCCAGATTCGTTCGCTTGAAAAAGTTGTTGATAGGGTTGGTCTTAATTTGGATGTTCCCAATACAGGAAACCCTTTGTTAAATGAAATGCTGGGGCTTCAAATTAATTTGGCCAATCTGGAAGGAGTGTTTTCTAAAGGAAAAGATAATGGGAAAGGGAAAACGACCCCTACCGATAATCCTAGAATTCCGGAATCTTCTCTTCAATTTGCTAACGACAAGTTAGACCCGTTTCAACAGAGTGCTGTTAAAAAAATTATTAAAAAAGTTAAAAAAGGCCAACCAGGATTTATGGTGGTTCAAGGGTCTCCGGGGAGCGGGAAAACAACATTATCTGCTGAAGAAGCTCATCAATTAACCAAAGAAGGACATATTGTTGTTGCCTTAAGCCACACACATTTTGCGGCCAATAATTTGGCCAAAAAACTTATTAATAAAATTCCTTTTATTAGAGCTGCGGCGGTGGATAAAAAAATTGTGAAGTCACTGCGTGGTTATCACTCTCGCCGACTAAAAGATTTGTGGGAATTTATTGAAAAAAGAGAAATGGCTTTAAAATTAAGGCAAACTCCCCCTGGTTTTGTTTATATTTCAACCGCGGATGGGCTTTTTGGCGATCCTATTTTTAAATTATTTGATTTGTATTTGACCGGTGCGCCTATGAACGACGTGAGAGACTATTATTCTTATTTGTCCAACATGTTGATGAAAGAAAAAATTATCTTTGATAAAAATGGTGAAGGAGAAAAATCTCGGTCTTATACACCAATTGTTTTGTGTTTAGAAGAGAGTGGGCAATTAACCAAGGCCGAAGAATTGGCCGCCATGGAATTACTGCGAGCGGACGTTCTGTATTCTATAGGAGATCATGATCAACTGCCTCCCTATGGTGCAAACCTATCCGATAAAAAAGAAATTTTAGATCAAATGAAACAGGGGCTAAAAATTTTTAAAACCGATATTTCATTGGATGCTGATTTTTGGGTCTCTCATGGAGTTTATGTAACTCCAGATGATTTAGAAAAACTATTTGCGAAGGATTCTCCCTATTTGACATCAACCAGAGTGTCATTTTTAGAAGAAATGGCCGAATCGACTATTCGATGGATGGAAATATTGGAATCATTGTTGGGGAAAAATAATGGATCTGTTTCTGCGGATTCTTTTGAGAAATTGCGAATGGTTTATCGAGGACCATGGTATTTTGCTGATCTCTTAAATGGACTCATGCCCGATTCATCTCATGGTGAGTTGTTAACTTATGAAACAGCAGAAAATAGAACACCCCTTCACGAAGACTCACTCATGATTATTCATGAACCAAAAGGAATCGAAGAAAAAACCGAAGAAGGGTCTCTCCGAAATTTTGCTGAAGCTGGACGTGTGGTTCAAGCCGTCACTCATTATTTAAACACAAAGCTCTTGAGGCCGGAGGAAGGAGAATTTCCTTTTTATGAACCAAAAGATATTTTAATTATTACCCCCTACAGCGCGCAAAACGCTTTGATTGGAGAGGTGTTAACCGTTGTCGCGGTGCTAAACGACCTTACCACTAAGCAAGTATTAAGTGGAACCGAATGGGATTTGTTTCAGGAAATTTTAGAAAATCATCTTGATAGTGCTCAGGGAAGAAATATCGTTGATGCAGACGTCGATAAAATTTGGAATTTATTGGATGATGTCTATAACGGCAAAGGGATTCGAACCAAAAAAGTTGAAGATATTTTTACATTGCTTCAACCTCTTTATGATCTTAACCTTCATGAACCTCATACGAGAAAAATTTCTCGGGATGATGTGAAAAATATATTTAAGGGAGAAGAAGAGGAAGTTGAAGAAGAAAAGAAAAATCATATTGAAGTAAGAACCGTTGATAGTTCACAAGGGCATGAGGGGCCTGTGGTAATTTTATCCATGGTCAGATCAAATAAACCTAATGAAATTGGATTCCTAGCGTCAAAAGAAGGCATAAGTCGGTTTTATGTAGCAGCCTCTCGATTTCAAGAAAGAATGGCCGTCGTTGGTAATTTTGTTACCCTTGAAAAGTACGGGATTTATAAAAGACTCATTCAAACCATTCGAAGAATTTACAAATCTGTTGGTTTAGAGTTTAAAGCCTTTAAGTCACCTGGAGAACCCCATGTAAAAACAACGAAAAGTCTGCGTGCTGCTTGGGATGTTTCTTTCGGGAATGAAAATTTAGACGAACTTTTTGACAAAAATGTAGCCGGACCTGTCGAATCTCTTATTTTCCTTTCAATGTTGGGTTATGGTTTTACTGTTCTTTTTACGCAAGGTTTCACGCTGGGCGGAATTCTTTTTCTTCTTGGCGGGCTTCTGATTCAGGGTGTTGTTTTTCCAGCATTACACCACATAAAATCCAATAAAACTAAGCAACGTTCTTTTAAAAACGATGTCATCTTTAGTTGGAAAGTCATTTTTCTTTACGTGGTTTCCTATACAGGGTTTATTCTTATAGGAGTTTCAGTTGAATGGGCATTTTGGTTGTCACTCATCGCACCCAGTTTGTTTCACAACCGTGACAATAGAGCTGTTCTTCGACGGCTTAAAAGCATAGTTCCTGAGCCAGAGAGTTTAGGCGTTGGAGCCGTTGAACCTGTTTCGCCGTTAATAATTCCTCTTCCTGGCGTTGGTCCGGTTGATTTTGATCGAGGGCGTTATCGATTTGAGCTTCTAGAAAAAGCGGCTTAAACCCTCACCCTGGCCCTCTCCCCTGCGGGGAGAGGGGAATCCTCTTTCAACGCAGTTTTTCTTGATTATCCATGAAAATAAAGGCAGAATACGCGAAAGTTTTTCGTCGAATCTACACTCTCAAGAGGAAAGATGCCAATACACCACATGATTAAACATCCCAACGATATTAGAAATTTAAAACCTGAATTATTAACTGAAGTCGCAAAGGAAATTCGCCAAAAAATTATTCAAGTTACTTCTCAAACAGGGGGGCATTTAGGCGCTTCTTTGGGGTGTACGGATTTGGCGGTCGCGCTTCATTATGTGTTTGAATCTCCAAAAGATAAATTAATTTGGGACACTGGCCACCAAGCTTACGCGCATAAACTTTTAACCGGACGTTGGGACCAATTTCATACCTTAAGACAATTTGGCGGAATCAGTGGCTTTTTAAACCGTTCAGAATCTGAGCATGATGTATTTGGAGCCGGACATGCCTCAACTGCTATTTCAGCCGCCGTTGGTTTTGCAGCCGCTCGTGACGTGCAAAAACAAGACCATAAAGTGGTTGCCATCGTCAATGATGGTTCTATCACTGGAGGAATGTCATTTGAAGGACTACAAAATGCCGGTCATTTGGGAACTGATATGTTGGTCGTCTTAAATGACAACCAAATGTTTATCTCTCATAGAGTAGGGGCTGCGGGCGCATTTTTAGCTAAGTTTTTAACAGGGGGATTGGTGAAGTCGTTAGAAGCCCGTGTGGAAAAATTTCTGGCTCGGACGACTTTTTGGGGATCACACATTCTCCGTATTGCTAAACGAGTCAAAGTACTTTTATTTCCTGGTCTTTTGTTTGAAGAAATGGGCTTTTCATATCTTGGTCCTGTGGATGGGCATGACTTACCCAAACTCATTGAAGTTCTCCAGGCGATTAAAAAAATAAAAGGGCCTACACTTCTTCATGTTGTAACGAAAAAAGGCCGAGGGTATGAAAAAGCGGAGTCTGACCCTATTAAATATCATGGCGTCACTCGTTTTAATCCTGAAACCGGCGAAATGCAAAAAGCGCCCGATGGACCTCCTTCCTATACCAAAGTGTTTGGTCAAACCTTATGCAAGCTTGCCAAAGATGATGAAAAAATTGTGGGAATCACCGCTGCTATGCCAGAAGGAACTGGGATGGATATGTTCCGCGATAAATTTAAAGAACGATATTATGATGTTGGTTTGGGAGAACAACATGCCGTTACTTTTGCGGCAGGACTTGCCGCTGGGGGGACAAAGCCCGTTGTCGCGATTTATTCCACTTTTCTTCAACGCGCTTTTGATCAAATTGAGCATGACGTTGCCTTGCAAAAATTACCCGTTGTGTTTTGTCTAGATCGTGGCGGCCTCGTGGGGGATGACGGTGCCACTCATCATGGAGTATTTGATCTTTCCTATTTAAGAATGATTCCCAATATTGCCGTCATGGCTCCAAAAGATGAAAATGAACTTCAACATATGCTCAAAACAGCTTTAAATTATAAACAAGGGCCTGTGGCGATTCGTTACCCTCGTGGAGCGGGTTATGGTGTTGCCTTAGACACAACCTTAAACCTTATTCCCTGGGGAAAAGGGGAAGTGCTTCAAGAAGGGGAAGAAACAGCCATTTTTGCCATTGGAAATATGGTGCAACCCTCAGTAGAGGCGGCAAAAATGCTTTCCACTCAAGGGATTTCTGTGAAAGTGATTAATGCCCGATTTGTTAAACCTCTTGATAAAAATTGGCTTTTAGACACCTTAAAAGGGATTAAAACTGTCCTTACTGTTGAAGAAAATGTGATTGCTGGCGGTTTTGGAAGCGCCATAAAAGAATATTTAGAAGGAACAGATATTAAAGTTTACAGCCTTGGAATTCCGGACCGATTTATTGAGCATGGAACTCAACCCAAATTGAGAAGTTTGGTAGGTCTCACCACAGAAAACATCGCTGAATCCGTCAAAAAGATTCACGCCTCAAACTGGCAACCTGTTGTTTGAATTTTTCCTCTAAAAAAGAACGCCTCGATCAACTTGTCTCTCAACAAGAAGAAATACCTCTTTCTAAGGCTCAGGCCATTATCATGGCCGGTCAAATTGCTGTCGATGGAAAAGTAATCAATAAAAGCGGTACATTGATTGGCTCTGATCAATCTATTGAGTTTATTCCTTCTCAAAAATATGTCTCTCGAGGCGGTTTTAAGTTAGAGGGTGCGCTAGATCATTTTCAAATCGATCCATTAAATAAAACTTGTCTTGATGTGGGATCTTCCACGGGTGGTTTTACGGATTGTTTGCTTCAAAGGGGAGCTTCTAGAGTTTATGCAGTTGATGTGGGAAAAGCCCAATTAGATTTAAAGCTTCGTAAAGATGAGAGAGTTGTTTCAATAGAAGAAACTCATATAAAAGATTTACTTTTTTCTCAAATATCATCCGATATTTCATTGGTTGTTATTGATGTTTCTTTTATCTCTCTGGTTTCCGTTCTTTCTTACGTGAAAAATCTTGTAAAAAAAGACACAATAGTGCTTTCCATGGTAAAACCTCAGTTTGAAGTAGAGCCCTCATTCTTGAGAAAGGGTGTTGTGTTAGATGAAAGTGTGAGGTTGTCTGCTGTTAAAAAAATTAGAGATTTTTCGTTAACGGCGGGATTTAAGTGTGAAGGAGAAAGTCTCTCCAAGCTGAAAGGACCGAAAGGAAATCAGGAATATTTTTTATAT
>JBJXGI010000088.1:0-9166 GCA_046153645.1 Elusimicrobiota bacterium
ATATTTGAGTCGTCCATGTCGATTGTCATAGCCTCCTATTATGACGCACGGAATGTCCCCTATTTGGGGCTCATCTTGCATTGGAATCACACTTATTTTGGGGCTCATCTTGTATTGGATAAGACTAATTGTTGGGAATAAAAATAAATTTAGGTACAATCGTGCCCTTCCCCTCCAAATAAAACTTGGAGAAAATATTATGAAAACAGAAAAATACGTTACCAATACAACCTTCGCGAAAAAGATGGATCAAATGAGTCATTACATTGCTCAGTGTGTAACTCGGGAAACTTTCAGCGAAAAAGTGGATCAAATGAGCCAACGCATTGATCAGTGCGTAACTCAAGAAACCTTCAAAGAAACGATGGACCGAGTTAATAAGAGGATTGACCAATGTGTGACCCAGAAAACATTTACGGAAAAAATGGATCAAATTGATCAGCGTTTTTCTCAGATTGACAAACGTTTTGAGAATGTTGAGACCCGATTGGATCGATTAGAACAGTCAATTGTTACATTAACGGCTTCGCATTTAAGGCTTGAGGAACGAGCCGCTTCCAAAGAAGACTTAAATCGGGCTGTTAATACTATTTTAAGTCGGTTCGATGATTTTGCTAAGAAAAGTGAGAATTTAGACTACGCCCGCTTGATTCATCAAGAACGTCTTAATAATCACGAAAACCGGATTTCCCATTTAGAACTCAAATAACCTATATTAGTGTTCATGACCATCGAGAAAGAACCCCATTTTGAAAAATTATTAGATTTACTTGAGATAGAAAAAGAAGCCGAAAAAGAACAAAATAAGCGTGAATTAGAAAAATACCCACTCCAGGTTCGAGAAGCTTTAGGTAAAACGGTAACTAAACTTCAAATTATTGATGAGGATGTAGGGGTGGGGGGAATTCCACTTCTTGTTTTAAATCGATTTTCTCCCGTTAAAGATGGACCTTCCGCAGGACTTTCACCCTTTCATGCCATGAACCAAGGCGATAATGTTCTTTTGTCTTTTCCAGGTGCTACCCATATGAAACCTATGGATGGCACTTTATACGAAGTGGGCGAGTTTCAAGTGACGATAGCCATCAATGGCGCCATGCCAGATGAATTTCCCAATAGTTCTTGTCAGTTAGATATGTTGGGTTCTGATGCGACTTACAAAAGAATGCGTCAGGCCATCGGGCAAGTCTTAAGGACACAAAAGTCCGATCTGATGCGATTGCGCGAAATTCTACTAGCCAATAAACAACCCAGTTTTGAAACAATCAAAAAAATAAATCTTTATAATGAAAAACTAAATGAGTTTCAGGTGCAAGCGGTGAAACGATGTTTAGGCGCTGAAGATGTGGCACTTATTCATGGTCCTCCTGGAACCGGGAAAACAACAGTTTTAGTTGAATTAATTGTTCAGTCAGTCAAAAATGGTCAAAAGGTTTTAGCTTCAGCTCCGAGTAATATTGCTGTCGATAATATGGTTGAGAAACTTCTTCCTTGGGGTTTAAGGATTGTTCGAATGGGGCATCCCGCCCGAATTTTAGAACCTTTGAGACATGTGACGTTATCGGCCCTTGAAGATGAGCATCCTCTTCGAGACCAAATAAAAGAATTGCACGCGGCAAGACATCGCCTCCTTACGCAGTTAAAAAGAGGTCGGGGATATACGGCCTATGAAAAAAGAGAAACTTCTATTTTAATTGATCAGATGCGTAAACAAGCCATGGATGACGAGTTTGCGGTAAGGCGTCAAATATTAAATGAGGCGCAAGTTATTTTAGCCACGCATGGGGGCATCAGTGGAATGTTAAATAAGCATAAATTTGATTTGGTCGTTATGGATGAAGCTTCACAAGCGACTGAGCCTTTATCCTGGGTGCCCATTACGTATGGAAAAAAAGTGGTGTTTGCGGGGGATACTTGTCAGTTACCACCTACCTTATATTCCAAAAAAGCGGCGCAAGAGGGTCTTGCTGTAACCTTATTTGATCGAATGAAGGAATTTTTGCCAGAGGAACTTCAGACTCTTTTAAGAGTCCAATACCGCATGCATGAAACCATTATGGGGTTTTCATCAAAAGAATTTTATGAAGGGAAATTAATTGCCGATGATAGTGTGAAAGCGCATACCGCCAATGAACTTCCTGGTGTGACGGATTCGGATTTAACGCGCATTCCTTTGGTTTTCATTGATACGGCTGGAACAGGCTACGAAGAAATGTGGAATGAATTACTCGAAAGTCGTGAGAATGAAGGCGAAGCCAATTTGGTTTTTAAGATTTTAGATCGATTGAAAAGTGGGGGAATTAAATCGGAAGATGTGGCTATTATCACGCCTTATGTCGCCCAAGTAAAAAAACTAAAAGCCATGAATGTGGCTCGTGATGTTGAAATTGGAAGTATTGATAGCTTTCAAGGAAGGGAAAAAGAAGTTGTTATTGTTAGCTTGGTTAGAAGTAATTCGACAGGGGAAGTTGGTTTTCTCTCAGATACAAGACGAATGAATGTAGGGGTTACTCGCGCTCGACGATTATTAATTGTGATTGGGGACAGTGCCACTATTTCGCGGCACAAGTTCTATCAAGATTTTCTTGATTATGTTGAACATCATGATGCCCATCAAAGTGCCTGGGAGTGGATGGAGAAGTGAAAATGAGCGAAGAAAATTTTTGGAAGGCTGTCATCCCGGCGAAGACTGGGATCCAGGTTTTTATTCTTATTCTTTTTTTGTCACCTCTCATATATGCCGCCCCGCAAGTTGAGTGGATTTCAAAAGTCGTTGGAAGTATTGATCTCGTTTATCCAGGCCCCAGTCGCCAACCCAGGTTAAGTGATGACGGTAGATATGTTGTTTTTGAAACCGTAAAAAATTTAGTGGTGGAAGACGATAATAGATCGTCTGATGTATATCGACTTGATCGGCAAACGGGAGAATTAAAGCTCATTTCGAAAGAGTTTTCTGGCTGGGTTAACACTCAACCGTCGATGTCAGGTTCAGGTCAACACATTGTTTTTCAGGCGCAGCGCCCTGCTTCTATAAAAGATTTTGCTGAGAGATTCGCGCATATTCGCTTTTGGCAACAGGGCGATCTTTATGCCCAACCATTAATGCCCGATGTTGAAATTCCCCAAAAAGGGGGAGAAGATCATTTCCCTCAAATTTCCTGGGATGGATCCACCGTCACATTTACATCGAATTCGCTTTTTTATACTTCCTCACCGCCGGATCCCATTCGACAAGTCTATTTATATGATCGAACAAATAAGCAGCTGGAATTGGTGAGCCATTCTACATTTTCAACTTATGCCAATCGCCCTTGTGTTCAATTGAAAATGTCGACAGATGTTTCGAAAGTATATTTTCTTTCTTCGGCCACCAATTTAGATATTCGTGTTCCTAAAAGTTCTCTGACGACATTTATCTATCAATTAGACCGGAGTAGCGGGACTATAAATCGAATTGATTTTTCTAAAAATGGTTTTCCTTCCACCGATTTTTTTACCATTAACTTTGAAATTGATGGAAGTGGTCAAAAAGTTCTTATCGAAACAAGGAAAAGAATAAAAGCACCTGTCACCCAATCTTTGGATGCTCAAGATATCTTTCTTTGGGATGATGTTTCTAAAAAATTAAAGAGACTATCGACAGGAATTTGGGCGGGCCGAAGTTCTGCAGGTTTTATCAGTGGGAATGGACGGTTTGTCGGTTTTATATTTCAGAAGAAAGGCCAAAAAAATGATCGAACATTGGTTTTAATTGATTTATCAACAGGTAAATCAAAGGAAGTATTGACGGCTCAAATTTCTGAAATCCAGTTTTCTTCTGATGGTCAATGGTTTACTTTTGTTTCCAGAAACACTTTTGATACGGGAAGCAAAGCTGGTGAGCCAAATATTTTTGTTTTGCGTAATCCATTCTTAATAATACCTGTAAAAAAATAAACATCATGTCACTCATCGAAGCTCGCCTTTTAACCAAAACATATTTTGTCAAAGAACGCCAAGAAGGCTTCTTAGGTTCAATAAAAGGTTTTTTTGTTCGCCAAACCAAAGCCATTCCCGCCGTTAAACAGATCAATTTTCAAATTGAACCTGGAGAACTCGTGGCTTTTTTAGGCCCCAATGGAGCGGGAAAAACAACAACACTCAAAATGCTTTCAGGGCTTTTGTATCCCACGGGTGGCGACCTCAAAGTGATGGGTTTTGAACCCTTTAAGAAACAGTCAGAATTCTTAAAGCTGTTTTCCTTTGTGATGGGGCAAAAACATCAGTTGTGGTGGGAGCTTCCCGCCTTGGATACCTTTCGATTGAATGCGGCAATCTACAAATTGTCACAAAAAGAGTTTGAAAAAAGATGCGATGAATTACATGCATTATTAGATTTAAACCCCTTATGGAATGTCCCTGTTAAAAAGCTTTCTTTAGGTCAACGAATGAAAATGGAATTGGCTTGTTCGCTGATTCACGAGCCTCAATTGCTTTTGTTGGATGAACCAACGATCGGTTTGGATGTGGTCATGCAAAAAACATTGCGTGATTTTGTGAGAGAAATAAATCAAACCAAAAAAACAACGATTTTGCTTACCAGTCACAATATGAGTGACATTGAATCACTTTGTAAGCGAGTAATTGTTATTCATCACGGAATCATTCTTTTTGATGGGGATTTAAGCACGATTACCAATCGTTTCATGCAGGATAAAACGGTCGTTGCCGATTTGCTTTCTCCTATTGATAGAGAAATGGCGAGTAAATTTGGAGAGGTCAAGAATTTTTCGCCTGTTCGAATTGAATGGAGTGTTCCGCGTGATCAAGTAGCCCGAGTTGTAGCGGATGTGCTTAAAGGGACCCAAGTGAAAGATTTAACGATTGAAGAAGCCCCGCTAGAAGACGTGATTCGGAAAATCTTCAAGGACGGCGCAGTTTAAATGTTTCAAACAACCTTGGCGCTTTTTGGAATTTCTATACAAAAGCAGCTTGAAACCCGCAGTGAGTTTTTATTTGAGCGTATTCGTGCCCTCAGTATTCTTATTTCTCTGTACTTTCTTTGGAATGCCGTTTTTAGTGGGCGAACGACTGTCATGGGTTACACGCAGGTCCAAATGATGACGTATTTGTTTTTGATGACTTTTCTAAGAGCCTTGGTACTGGCCTGTGTTACCGATCGCATTCCTTCTGAAATATCTCGAGGGAAGATTTCGGAGATTTTGTTAAAGCCCCTGTCTCATATGAAATATTGGGCGGTTCAAGATATTGCCAATAAAAGTTTACACTTGATCTCTTCTTCCGTTGAACTTTTGATAATTCTTTTTATTATTCCTTATCCATTATTAGGGCCGGTTGATTTACAAGGTTTTTTGGCGTTTTTGGTTGCGGTTTTAGGAGGGATGATTCTTTATTTTCAAATGAGTTATGCCTTGGGTGTTATGGGGTTTTGGACGGCTCAATCGTGGGGGCCACGGTTTTGTTTTGAAATTGTTTTAGAATTTTGTGCTGGTGCATTTTTCCCTATTGATGTACTTCCCCTAGTGGCTCAAAAAATTTTGATGTTTACTCCGTTTCCTTATCTCGTTTATTATCCAGTTATGCTTTATTTAGGAAAGGGAACTCCAACTTTATTTCTGCAGATTTTTTCAGCCCAAATATTTTGGATTTTGTTTTTAGGCCTCACGCTTAAATGGCTCTGGCATAAAGGGCTCAAGTTTTATGGTGCTGAGGGGGGATAATGAAAATGCTTCAATTTTATCTTCACGTTTGGTTTCGACTGGTCATGAATAGTTTTAAAACGCAAATGGCAACGCCACTGGGTTCTGTGGGATATCTGATTGGAAAATTACTACGAATTGGTTTTTTCTTAGGTTATTTAACGGCGCTTTTTGGAAAAGTGCCCATTTTAAATGGTTATGGCGCGCCAGAAATTGTTTTGTTTTTTATGACCTTTAACCTAATTGATGTGGGAGGGCAATTTTTATTTCGTGGTATCTATGGTATTAAATCACTAATTGAAGAGGGCGACTTCGATAAGTACCTAACCCAACCTGTGCACTTATTATTCCGAATTTCTGTGATGGGAACTGATTTTTTAGATTTGTTAACTCTTGTTCCCATTTTCTTTTTCATCGGTTGGGCTTTTGTTCGTTTACCAGGACCCATTGACCCTATTAACATCATTGCCTATGTTCTTTTACTCATGAATGCGATTATTATTTCTTATGCGTTTCATGTGATGGTAGGGGCACTTTCTGTCAAAACACAAGAAGTTGAAAGTGCCATTTGGATTTATCGAGACGTCATGTCTCTGGGGCGGTTCCCTGTGAGTATTTATAACGATTTTATGCGAATTGTTTTTATTACTGTTGTGCCGATTGGGGTGATGGTCTCATTCCCCGCTCAAGCCCTACTAAAAAAAATGACACTGCCACTTATGATTTACGCCTTTATTTTAGGGCTTTCAGTTCATTTCTTGGCCCAAATGATTTGGCGCCGAACCTTGAAAAGTTATAGCTCAAATTCAGGGTAAAACCACAGAAATCTCTCTTGACAATACGTACAACATCCTGTACATTATTTTTATCTGAGGGGGGTTTTTATGACAACCATTACTGCTAGCCAAGCCAGAGCCAATATTTTTAAGCTTGTTGATCAGGCTCGTACCTCTCATCAGCCTGTCCAGATCACAACCAAGCGGGGAAACGCAGTTCTCATATCGGAAGAAGATTATCGGTCTGTTCAAGAAACCTTGTATTTGCTTTCCATTCCAGGTATGCGAAAAAAGATTTTAAAAGGCAAAACAACCTCTCTCTCCAATTGCCTTCCGATCGATAAACTTTGAGCTGGAAAGTCGTCTTAACCAAAGAAGCCGTCAAAGATTATCGCAAACTTGAAAAGTCAGGTTTTCGAGATCGAGTACATGAATTGTTTAATACTCTTTCTAAAAACCCATTTAAACCCACAGATTCATTTGAAAAATTGATGGGGGATCTTATTGGGGCTTATTCTCGACGCATTAATATTCAGCATCGATTGGTTTATTATGTGCTCAAAAAAGAGCATGTGGTTAAAATTGTTTCTATGTGGAGTCATTATGAGTAGCGAGGGATAAATATGATCATTCTTTTATTTATTATTTTCCTTGTTTTGGTTTATATAGAAGGCGAGCTGGCTAAGAAATTCTCTCCGCTTTGTTTTGAATATGCGTTTACTGTTTATTCGAAAACCATTTCTTTTTTTGGAAATCTTCCTGATAAATTCGACAAGGTTCAAGAATATTTTAAAAAAAGATATCAAAATGATGTTCAGTTTAAGATTGTTGAACCCGGAAAGGTTTGGATTATGGGTGAGGGGAGTTCGCGTCACGATTGGAGATTTTTTTTAATGAGGCCGGAGCTTATTGTTGATCCCGTCAAAGGGGATGTTAGAATTATCGGGAAACTGAACTGGATTTTCTTGTTGCCACCTCTTTTTTTCTTGTTGAATTTGATGCCAATGTCTTTTTTAGATCGAGGTTCAGTTGTTGCCGTTGGAATCGTTTACATGTTGGCTTATGTGATGGGCGCTGTTGGGTGTCAGCAATTACTGAATAAATTTTCCGCTTATTATTCGAATTATCCGAAACAATTAGATTCCCTCGAGGATGAGCCTCAACCCAAAGATTCTAAGGTAACGGCCATTATCATTTTTCTAATAAGTTTGGCTTCAGTTATGGCTGGTTTAGCCATCTACTTCGCTGAGCATGTTTCTCGTTATTCAAAATGGACGAGAGAAACAGAGCATTTACACGGGCACGCTGCACAATTAATGAGTGTTTGGTGGATCGTCCCTGGTATTTTGGGGGTGTGGTTATCTGTTCGCCTTTATAAAAAACTCGAAAGCCGTCCGATGGACTTTTTAGAATATCTTGTTATTTTACTTTTAGTTGGACTCATCATCGCTGGCGCTGTTGTTTTTTATCGGTATCGGTTCTCCTGAGTTTTCTCCAAAAATTTTTTTTGACTTGCCTCTTTCCTAATTTATAGGATATACATATCCTGATTAAAGTGAGTTCCGTCAAATTTTAATGCAATGATTTATTCAAAAACCAGTGGTTACGCCATTCGAGCCCTTTCTTATATGGCCTCTTTTCCTTTAGGCCATTCGGTGGGTATTGGGTCTATTGCCAAAGGATGCCGGGTATCACCTACTTATATGGCAAAAGTACTCCAAGTGTTAACTCATGCTGGGTTTATCTCTTCTATTCGAGGGGCTAAAGGGGGGTATGTTTTTCGAAAAGACCCATCGAAAATTTCTCTTTTGGATGTTATTCAAACAACAGACAATTCAAAAAAATCTCCGCTCAATAACTGTGTTATGGGTTTAGCGGAATGTTCAAATGTTCATCCTTGTCTTGTTCATTATGAATGGAAAAAGATGAATGTCGTCATGAAAAAAAAGCTAAAAAAATCAACAGTTCTTCAATTGTCTTCCCTATTAGGAGCATGGAATAAAAATAAAAAGAGCGGCCCCCTATTGTCTAAGAAAGTAAGGGCGGTGTTTTCAAAATGAACCAACGATGGTTTTCTATCCTTATTTTGACTATCGGGGTTTTTATTGGAGTTGGCCTTTATACTTTTCGCTATGCAGAAGGCCTTTCATATTTCAGCACAGATCCTAAAGCCTGTGTTAATTGCCATATTATGCAGCCACAATTTGATTCATGGCAAAAGGCCAGTCATCATACTGTAGCCACTTGTGTGGAGTGTCACCTGCCTCATGATTTGATTCCAAAGTATATAGCTAAAGCGGAAAATGGGTATCACCATTCGAAAGGATTTACGTTTCAAGATTTTCATGAGCCTATTATGATCAATGAAAAAAATAGCCGCATTCTTCAAGATAATTGTATTCGCTGTCATGATTCGATGGTTCATGATTTGGTTGGGGCAGATAAATCTAATTGGAAATCACTTAAGTGTGTTCACTGTCATAGTAATGTTGGACATGGTGAAAGAGCAGGCATGGGAAGATTTGAGGGAAAAGAATTAGCAATAGGAGATATTAAATGAAAAGAATTTTTGAAAAATTAAAAGAGTTAAAGCTCTCCATAATATTGATGGGAGGTATTATTCTAGGAACCTTTTTGGTAACCGCTCTCCTCGTTAATATTTTTGAAAGAAAAAAAGAGGCTCGTAGCCCT
>JBJXGI010000091.1:0-8009 GCA_046153645.1 Elusimicrobiota bacterium
GAGAGATTCAGCGCTGACCTGCATGTCTTGTCGCATGTGTCGTATGCCCACATGCCGCTGCTTGGCGAAAACAAATTGAAGAATTGGCGAGAAACGCTCAGCACGGGGTGGGCAGTGCTGGGCAATCGCGGCCCGCGCGGCGGCGTGCATGACCCCAATTCAATCACCAACAGAATCCATCCACCCCACGATCGCTGGAACGGCTACATCGTGTACCAGGACAATCACGCGAAGCTCGTGGAGACTTTTCCCAACGTGACGCAAGTAGATGAACAAGGAAACACCGTGACGGAAGCCGCGATCACGTTTACGAAAGCCGTCATCAACGGACGACCGGAGTTTCAGCACGATTGACGAAGCGACTGGTCGGCGGCGCTGTTGGGGTTGATCGCCGCGGGTTGCCACCGCGCGGCTGATTGTCAAACGTTACTGTTGCTCACGGTGACATCTGACTTCTGCAGAATGCTTCGTTCTTTTTCGTTCGTTCTGCTTTCTGTTTTCTGCTTTTCGACTTCTGCTTCCTGTCCATGGGCTGGGTCGGCCCCGAACACCCCATGAATTCCTCGGGAGATATTGGGGTAGCGGCCGAAGGCGGCGCAAAATGCGGCGCAGTTTCCCCCAAGCTTGACCCCAAACCGCCCCCGGCGACGACCTCCGATCCGGACCTGTCGGCGGTGATCGGCGCTTGGCCGAACCTGCCACGGGCCATACGCGCCGGCATTCTGGCGATTGTAAACGCAACTCATGGAGGATAAAAGGAATCATGAGCGTGGACATTCCAAACGACGCACGCAACACGAATCGTCCGGATGGAGCGAATGACTGACTTCCGATTCGGTTGATCAGCTTGAGGCCTGCAATGACCAGGAACGGGAGGACGCCTACCGCCGCAAGGTGAATCGCGCGGCTACATCGGAAGAGTGCATCGAGATCTTCCGCAACTTGTACCTCCTAGCAATAGCCCGATAATAACTTCTGTTAAAAAAGGAATTTTTTTAGACATGAGATACAAAAATAACGCATAAACAGCGTGTTTTCAAGCTGTTTCTTCAGCTTCTTTGGCTTTATTTTTGGAAGCGATGCGTAAATCAATAACTTGTTTGATTCTCGATTGAATATCAGGAATCCGTTTTGAAAGGCGAGTCATAGAGTCGTGGGTTAAAATAATTAACTCCGCTCCGTCAGAGCCTGCTGTGGCAGTGGCTGTTGCGGAGGTAGGCGTAAGAAGTGAAATTTCTCCAAAATAGTTATTGGTATTGAGCTCGGCCAAATTAATTTTTGACCCTTTGCTTTTTGTGGTGATTGAAACAGATCCTTTTGAAATAATAAAAAGACGATTGGCAATTTCTCCTTGAAATAGGATAGTGCGGGCGGGCTCAAAAGTTTGCTTCTGTAAGGAGAATAAAATGTCTTTTAATTCATCTTCAGAAACGCCCGAGAGGAAATCAATTTTTTTTAAGATTTCTAAAGCGGAAACATAATCTTTTGGATTTAAATCAACTGCGTTTGACAAAATATCCTCCGTTAAAATGGTAAAACTGCTCTTAGGCTTAAAATAAATATACACGTTTGAGAAATAATAACAAGAGGATATTTTAAAAACACATTGGATTCTTATGATCTTTCTTCTTTATCATAGCCCTACAGAAACAGGCGGCCTTATTTTGGAGGCCTTAAGGAATTTAAACCTTCCTTTTCAAGAAATTTACCTTTTTAAGGGAGACCCTCTTCCTTCTATTAATGAGGTTTCCGGTCTTGTTGTCATGGGCGGCCCGATGAATGTCTATGAGGAAGAAAAATATTCTTTTTTAGCGCAGGAAACAGATCTCATTCGGGGAATTATTTCTATGAATAAACCTGTTTTGGGAATTTGTTTGGGTTCTCAACTGATCGCCAAGGCCTTAGGTGCCAAAGTATTCAAAAATCCTGTTAAAGAAGTGGGCTGGCACCCTATTGAGTGGAATGGTTCTCAAATAACTGTTCTTCACTGGCATGGTGATACCTTTGATCTTCCTCTGGGTTCCACTTTATTGGCTTCTTCGATTCATTGCAAAAACCAAGCTTTTAAATTAAGCGACCACACACTCGGCCTTCAATTTCATTTGGAAGCAACACCTGAAATGATTAAAAATTGGTGCGTGGATGATGCTCAGTACATTTTATCGGCGAGTGAAAACGCTGAAAAAATTGTTTCTCAAACAAACACTTTTTATCCGGCTTTAAAAATAATCGCCAATGAATTTTTCTCAACTTATTTAAGGAAAGCCTATGCTTGAACAGCCCCATAAAAGTGGCTACATCGCTATTGTTGGAAGACCCAATGTGGGAAAGTCATCTTTAATGAATGCTCTTTTAGGCACCAAACTCGCGATTGTTTCCCCAAAACCACAGACAACACGGGAATCCATTCTCGGCATCCTATCAACAAAAAACGAACAGCTCATTTTTCTTGATACCCCCGGATGGCTTAAACCCGTGGACCAAGTGCAGTCTTATATGAAAAAAGCAATTTTTAAGTCTTTGTATGACGATGCTGACGTTGTTTTATGGTTATTGGAAGCCAAAGAATTAACCGAAGATGAAAAATTAATCGCCCAAACATTAGGCAAAATTCCCCAGCCTGTTTTTATTGTGATCAATAAAATTGATTTACATTTTAATGAAGAGATCGTTAAAAGAATATCTGAAGAAATTAATGTTATGTTGGGGGGGAAGTTGGCTAAGTTTCTCCGCGTATCGGCTCTTATTTTAAAAGGAATTCCTGAACTTCGTAACCAACTGCTGCAATCTTTGCCTGAGGGGCCCGCTTTTTATCCGAAAGATCAGGTCACTGACCGTTGGGAACGTTTTTATGTGTCAGAACTTATTCGAGAAAAAATTTTTGACATATATAAAGATGAAATTCCTCATGCCAGTGCCGTACTGGTTGAAGATTTTGTTGAAAATAAAGGCCGCAAAGATGTGATCAAAGCAGTTATTCTGGTTGAAACACTGAGTCAACAAAAAATTCTGGTTGGAAACAAAGGCTCAGCCATAAAAAATTTAGGCCAAAAAGCGCGCAAAGAAATTGAAGACCGCCTCGGTCGACCTGTTTACTTGGAATTGGTTGTTAAAGTGCGCCCCAAATGGCGACAAGACTCAGGGTTTCTAAAAACGCTCTTGGAGAGATAAAACCTCGGTACCGTGCCTTTCTTCCGATACAAAAAGTGTTGCGCATTAAAATAAGGCGGGTTATAATAATTTAAATTATACCAGGAGAAATAGAATGGAGACCATGACAGCAAAAGCAGTCACTCAGGAATTAAGTCACCGATTTGGAAATCATTCCGGTTTAGCTCGAGTTATGAAAGTAAATCGTGCCGCAATAGGTCGATGGATAAAAGGGTCTCAAAAACCAACGGGAGAAAATGAAGAAAAATTAATGGCTTTAGGATATGTGTTGGCCAAATTAGAGCGAATTTATCGCCCAGAGACAGCCACAAAGTGGCTCACTGCCAATAATCCATTTCTTGGTCATCATACGCCTTTAGAATTTATTAGCGATGGCAGAATGTCCGAAGTTGATGTTGCAATAGAAGCTGCTTCAACGGGCGCTTATTTGTAATGAAATTGTATCGTGTTTTTCCCTGGCATCAGGGGGTTCCTTTTTTCAAAGAAGGTGGTCCGTTATATGTCCCAAGAAAACGCCAAGGTTCTCAACGGCATGATATTCCCGATCTTGATGGCGTTATTTATTCTTCCCAAATAGAGTTATCAGCTGTTGTTGAATCATTAAGTCAATTTAGTGGGTCTTCTCTCGAGAATGCTGATTTTATTTCTCCAACTGGCAATATCCTTTCATTGGCTACTTATGAACTAAGCGATTATTCTCATTTGATTAACTTGGATGATCCTAAAACACTTTCAAAATTTAAACTCAGGCCTTCTGAGGTTATTACTCGGATTTATTCTGGAACAAGAAAAATGAGTGAACGATTTTGGCGGGAAGGGGCTATTGGGTTTATTTGGCCTTCTTCACAAGAAGCATCCTGGCCTAATGTAACTCTTTTTGAAAGCAGGGTCCGAAAATATTTAAAAGTTGTTGCCAATTCAATTCAACCGCTTCATGTTTCTCATAAAATTGTTATAGAAGCAGCTTTTCGATTAAAAATTAAACTGACCACCAGGGCAGGGCAATAATATTTTTTTCGATTTGTTCTGCTTGAGGGAAATTGCCAATTACATATCCTATAGGAACGTTATATTCGGACATGAATTTCTTGAGGCCTTTCAATTTGAGATTGGTTGTTTTCGATGTCCATTTGATTTCAATGGGAATGAGTTTTTCTTTTGTGTCTATTAAGAAGTCAACTTCCGCCCCAGAGTCGTCTCTCCAAAAATAAGCTTTTGTTGTGGGGGAGAAATAATCAATTCGTCTTAAAAATTCTAAAACAATCCCATGTTCAAAAAGTTTTCCAGGATCAACTTTCAATAAGTCTTTTGAAATGGGCAGTTCAGCCGCCGCATTTCTTACGCCGACATCAAAAAAGTAAATTTTTGAAGTTGTGGTTACTTTTTTTCGGGTATTTCTCGAATAAGCGGGGAGCGCAATGGCAACTAAGGTGTCAATTAAAAGTAAATAATAGGTTTTAATTGTATTCAGACTAAGTCCCACCTCTCTAGACAGTTTCTGAAAATTAGTTGTTTGCCCAGATTCGAGGGCCGCCAATTCTAGAAAGCGAGAAAAACCATCCAATGAACGAGTGAGTGCTTCTGCTTGAATTTCTTCTTTTAGATAGCCCAATGCGTAAGAACTTAGCATTTGGGTTCTTTCTTTTTCAGGCAAAGTAAGAATTCCAGGTAAGCTGCCATAAATAAAAATATCTTCCCAGGGAAAAGGCCAGGTTACAGTCATATTTTTTCCCGTTCCTGAAAAATCAAATATATGTTGAGAATGTTTATGTCCTGATATTTCTTGCCATAGAAGAGGAGAGAGGTTTTTCATGTTAACTCGTCCAGGGAGAAGGTTGGTCGAGTGTCGTCTTAATTTTCTTGCTGAAGAACCCGTAATAAAAATTCTTACTTTCTCTTTATGCTCATCTAATATCCACTGACAGTCATCTAGAATTCCAGGTAGTTTTTGTGCTTCGTCTAAAAATAGAATAAGTGGTTTTTTGGGACTTGCTCCTGAGAGTTTGAGCAATGCCTGTCTTTTGAATAATCCGGGATCTTTAAGATAACTTTGAAATAATCCATACTCTTGAAGTCGAATATGCCAGAAAGGTTTTTCTCCAATGACATCTAAAATTAGTGTTGTTTTACCCACCTGTCGAGGTCCCATGAGAAAAATACCTCCAGGTTTTGTTAGCTGTTGTTGCAATAATGGATCAATAGCGCGTTTAAATTTCATGGTATTAGTATACTGCATATTTTCCAGGAAAATATGCAGTATCTTAAAAAGAGTGCTGTTAAGGGGTGAGGAGTTGCCATTACGCAGCAACAAGCGCATCTTCGAGGGATTTGAAGAAGTCGTTGAGTGATAAATTGCCGTTTATTTGAGGGAGGTTTTTGAAGAGCTCGCCTCTTAAGTAAATTTGAATGAATTGATCGTCTAGTGAATGGTTTTTTCCATTTATAATAACCTCTCCACCAGCAGTCCATTTGGTTTCTTCAATGGATATTTTGATTTGAAGGGTTTTATGGATAAAGGCTTCAATGAATTCAGAGTTCTTTTTTTTGTTTTCTATAAGGGCTTTTTGAATAACCTGAGAAAGGGAAATTTCACCCAAATTTACTTTCCTTAGTTCTTCTTCTGAGAGGAATAAATAGTTTTTATTTTTTTCTTTGAGTGAACTCGGCCCAACAAAAACCAATAGATCATTCTTGTTTTTATTTTGTTCATGGGTGCCAATAAGAGCTGAAATTTCTTCAGCCGTTTTTACTTGAACAATAGAAAGTTGATGTGTGATAGGTTCGTCATGACGTCCTTTTTGTTCAAAAGATAAAGATCCCCAATCCGAAAGGCCCGAAGGTTCCACTTGAGGAAGGGACGATTTTTTTCCTTTTCGAACCCTATCTTGGAAAAGAACAATTAAAAATAAAATGCTGATGAGCGCTACTATTCCAGCAGGCAGCGATTCCATGAACATGAGTCCCAAAACAGCAATAGAGAGAAAAGGATTAAACTGCAACTTATTCCTGTCTAATAATTTCTCGAACTTAAGTTTAAGAGTCTCTAGAAAATGAATGGAATTGTTTGAATTGTTAGTCACAGTGACAGGATCCAAAACAGGAAGAGTCCATTCTCTAACCGTTTTGTCGGCACTTCCCGAGGCGATATTTTTTCCATCTGGACTAAAAGCAAGGGAATAGACATCCTCCCTATGACCTTTAAATGATTTGAGGGGAGTGTTCACGACCCCTTTGTCATTGGTTATTGCGTTGACATCCCAGAGTTCGATGGTTTTGCCATTACTTCCCGAGGCGAGTGTTTGTCCATCTGGACTAAAAGCAAGGGAATAGATAATCCCCTGCCCTTTAAATGATTTGAGGGGTTTTTCAACAACGCCTTTTTCATCTACATCCGCATTAACATCCCAGAGTTTGATGGTTGTGTCCCAATTTCCCGAGGCGATGTTTTTTCCATCTGGACTAAAAGCAAGGGAATAGACAATCCCCTGCTCTTTAAATGATTTGAGGGGTTTTTCAACGACGCCTTTTTCATCTGCATCCGCATTAACATCCCAGAGTTTGATGGTTGTGTCCCAACTTCCCGAGGCGATGTTTTTTCCATCTGGACTAAAAGCAAGGGAATAGACAGTACTCTTATGACCTTCAAATGATTTGAGGGGCGTGTTCACGACGCCTTTTTTATCTGCATCCGCATTAACATCCCAGAGTTTGATGGTATTGTCCGTAGCTCCCGAGGCGATGTTTTTTCCATCTGGACTAAAAGCAAGGGAATAGACAATCCCCTTTTCTGTCTGATTAAAAGCACGGGAATAGACACTATCCTTATGCCCTTTAAACGATTTGAGGGGAGTGTTCACGACCCCTTTGTCATTGGTTGTTGCGTTGACATCCCAGAGTTTAATGGTATTGTCGCAACTTCCCGAGGCGAGCGTTTGTCCGTCCGGGCTAAAAGCGATCTCCTGTATATGGTCACTGTGACCGACAAATTCTTTTGTTTTGACCCATTTAGCGTTTTCACGCTTAAACAAAATAATTTTTGCTGGGACTGCAGGTGTTGTATCGGTCGCATCTTGTTTATGATGCCCAACGGCTAGATAATTTCCATCGGGGCTATAGGCAACGGATTGAACAGGCGCACCTACTTCTGTAGATATAAATGGTAAGTCTTCCGGTTTCATTTTTTTTAGTTTTTCAACATCCAACGGGTAATAAGTTTTTTCTTTTTTGAGCATTTTCCCCAATGTGGCGACTATTTTTTCGATGACGGTTTCAACCGAAAAAGAAGAGAGGAGGGGAGCGGGAGTTTTTGGTTGCCCCGTCTCTCCTTGGGGTTGGTTCGATGTCAATTCGAGAATTTGATTTTTGCCATCTAAAAAGACCCGCACCCACCCTTTTGTTCCCTCCGGACTGAGTTGAAGGTTGCTGTCAATAGTCCACGTTTTCCCTGGCAGGCCGGGAATGGGGTCGCCGTTTTTGATGAGGGGTTTGGCGTTCGATAAGGCACCGGTCGTGGGATCTCGGTCGCATTCAAGAATTTGAAATGTGCCATCCAACTTGACCCGCACCCACACTTTTGTTCCCTCCGGACTGAGTTGAAGGTTGCTGACAATATTCCACGTTTTTCCTGACATGCCGGGAATGGGATCGCCGTTTTTGATGAGGGGTTTGGCGTTCGATAAGGCACCGGTCGTAAGGTCTCGGTCGCATTCGAGAATTTGATATTTGTCATCTAACTTGACCCACACCCACGCTTTTGTTCCCTCCGGACTGAGTTGAAGGTCGCTGAGAATATTCCACGTTTTCCCTGGCAGGCCGGGAATGGGGTCGCCGTTTTTGAT